>NZ_JAALJH010000102.1 GCF_011064615.1 Aquisphaera insulae
GCGAAGCCGATTGAAAACCGCGTCCGACACCTTGTCACATAAGGTTTTACGGCGAGCCATTCGAAGCAGCCCCCGCGACGAGCGAAGCCAAGCCGCGACCCGGTTGGCAAGCCCCGCTTGCTCCGGCGCGGGGGAGACATCAAACTGAGGGGCGTACCCCGGTTCCACGTTCCGGGACGATTCGGGCCGGAGATGGTCCTGCGGCAGTTTCACGGAGGACGCGATGAGCGGGACGCGCATCGCCAGCATATCGGGGCTTCGCGGGGTCGTCGGCGACGGGATCGATCCCGTGGTCGCGGCGGAGTTCGCCGCGGCCTATGCGAGCGGCTGCGAGCCGGGGCCGATCGTCGTCAGCCATGACGCCAGGGTCTCGGCGCCGGTCTTCACGCCGGCCGTGATCGCCGGGATCGCCGGGACCGGGCACGACGTCCTGGTCGCCGGCGCCACGGCCACGCCCACGGTCGGGATCCTGGTCCGGGAGCTCCACGCCGTCGGGGGGGTCCAGATCTCGGCGTCGCACAACCCGCCGCAGTACAACGGGATCAAGTTCTTCCAGCCGCGGGGCATGGTCCTCAGCCCGGGCCAGGGCCGCGACGTCCTCGACCGCTGGACGCGGAAGGACTTCGCCTGGGCCGCGTGGAACGCGCTGGGCTCGGTCCGGACGATCGAAGGACCCGACGAGATCCACCTGCGGCGGGTGCTCGAGATCGTGGACGTGGACGCGATCCGGTCCAGGGGGTTCACGGTCGCGCTGGATGCCTGCCACGGGGCGGGGGGACGGCTCGGCGGCCGGCTCCTCCGCGAGCTCGGCTGCACGTCGATCGTGCTGGGCGGGCAGGCGGACGGGCTGTATGAGCATCCCCCGGAGCCGACGGAGGCGAACCTGCGGACGTTCTCCTCGGTCGTCGCGAGCGTCGGCGCCGCCGTCGGATTCGCGCAGGATCCGGACGCGGATCGGCTGGCGGTCGTGGACGAGTCCGGCCGCTACATCGGCGAGGAGCTGACCCTGGCCCTGGCGGCCGTCCGTCGGCTCCGGCAGTCGAAGGGGCCGATCGTGCTGAACCTGTCGACGTCGATGGTTACCGAGGAGCTGGCGCGGCGGGCGGGCTGCCGGGTCATCCGGACGCCCGTGGGCGAGATCAACGTCGTCGAGGCGATGCTCGCCGAGGAGGCCCTGCTCGGCGGCGAGGGGAACGGCGGCGTCATCGACCCACGGGTCGGCTTCGTCCGCGACAGCATGGCCGGCATGGCGCTGATCCTGGACCTGCTGGCCACCTCGGACCGCCCACTCTCCGGATGGGTCGATTCACTCCCCCGGTTCGCCATGGTGAAGGACTCGTATCCGCTCGCCGCCGACGCGGGGGCGACCGGCGCGATCGACGCCCTCTGGGATCGAATCGCGACGAGGTTCCCAGACGCCAGGTCGGATCGTCGGGACGGCCTCCGGCTGGAGTGGGCCGATCGCTGGGTCCACGTCCGGGCCAGCAACACCGAGCCCATCGTCCGGGTCATCGCCGAGGGGCCGGACGAGGCCGCCTCGCGGGGCCTGGCCGACGAGGTGGGCCGGCTCGTCACGGGCCGACGGGATACTCCGCGATGAGCAAGTCCGCGTGGCCCACCTTCGACCCCGCGCCTTCGGCGGCCTTCATCGACGTGGACGGGACGCTGCTCGCGGAGACGACCACGTTCCTCTTCGCGCGGATCCTCTATCGCCGCGGCCTGATCCGCCGTTCGTTCTTGCTGAGGGCCCTCTACCACGGGCTCCAGCACCGCCTCGGGCGGCTCGACTATGGCCGTCTCATCGCCTACGGGCTCCAGAACATCGCGAGGATCCCGGTCGTCGACCTGGAACGGATCGCCTACGAGAACTTCGCGGAGCACGTGAAGCCGCGCCTCTATCAGGGAGTGGTGGATCACTTCAACGGCCTCCGGAAGCTCGGGACGCCCCTCTTGCTGGTCTCCTCTTCCCCGGGGCTGGTGATCGAGCCCCTGAGCGTCTACCTCGGCTGCACGGCGACCCTGACCACGCCGGTGATCATCGAGCGCAATCGGTTGGTGGGGATCGGCAGCGGCCCCCCCTGCTACGGCGAAGGGAAACTCTACTGGGCGCAGCGATGGGCCGACGAGCACGGGATCTCGATGGAGACCGCGGTCGCCTACGCGGACAACTGGAGCGACCGGGCGCTCCTGGAGCGAGTGGGCCGCGCCGTGGTCGTGCGGCCCAAGGGCCGGCTCCTGCGGCTGGCCCGGGAGAGAGGCTGGGATGTCGTCCGGCCCGCCTCCGCCGAAGGATCGCGCCCTGCCCGGCGCGGCCGCCCGAAGCCCGACCATTGACTCAAACTCCAATCGGCCTAACACTTGCGTCAAAAACTTGCGTCTCCTCTTCAACTCCGATTGATTTTCGGCCATCATGAACCGGACAATACCACGTTGGTCGAACGACGGAACACCAGGAGTCGCGAGCACGAAGCCCGAGATGGTCCCAGCCATGAAGGATCCCGAGAAGACGGAAATGGACCGGATGGCCGCTCCCACGAAGCCGGAGGAGACCGCGGCCCGCGAGTCGTCGCCGGCCGTCTCTTCGATGCTGGCCCGCACCCGACGGGCCGGGCCGGCCGCCATGGCCCTGGTGGTCGGGCTCGCCGCCTTGACGGCGCAGGCGTCGGAGACGGAGCTCGTCCGAGACATCCAGCGCTATTGCACGGTCTGCTGGCGGAATGCCCGCCTCGACCCCACGCTCTGGGACGACTGCACCCAGGAAGTCTGCTGCCGCCTGCTGACCAAGGCCCGGGCCGGGGAGCTCGAGTTGGCCCTGGTCCTCTCCGATGACACGCCCGAGCGCCGAGAGCTCGTCCGTGCCATCGACATGGTCCGCAAGCGGGTCCAGCGGGCGAAACGTCATGCCCCGATCGACCTGCTCGATGTCGGCGGGCCCGACCAGGATCAAAGTCATCGAGAGCGGCTGGAACTTGGCGAGATCCTCGAGGCCGCGCGCCGGGCCGTGCTCTCCCCCCGCCAGGACCGGATCGTCGAGCTCTGGATGCGTGGCTGGTCCGTCCCCGAGATCGGCACCGAGCTCGCCATGCCGGTCAACCGCGTCAGCGACGAGAAATACAAGGCCCTCCGCAAGCTGGAGCAACACCTCCGCGGTCGCGGCGAGGAGCTCGGGCTTGATGCGCCCGGGCCCGCGAACGTGTAGTCGCGCGGGCCACGGCTCATCCGCTCGCCAGGCGGAGCGGAGGCGGCTCCTAGAGCGTGGCGGCCCTCACGGCCTCGAGGACGGCGTCGGCGTGGCCGTCCACCTTGACCTTCGGGAAGATCTTCCGGACGATCCCCCTGGCGTCGATGACGAACGTGGTTCGCTCGACGCCCATGTACTTGCGCCCATACATGCTCTTCTCCTTCCAGACGCCGTAGGCCTCGCAGGCGGCCTTCTCGGTGTCGGCCAGGAGGGGGAACGGGAGCTCGTACTTCTTGATGAACTTGACGTGGGACGCGACGGGATCCGGGCTGATGCCGATCACCTTCGCGCCGGCCTTCTTGTATTCGCCGATGGCATCGCGGAAGGCACACGCCTCCTTGGTGCATCCGGACGTGTCATCCTTGGGGTAGAAATAGAGGACCACCGGGCTGCCCTTGAGGCCGGCCAGGGTCACGGTCTTGCCCTGCGGATCGAGCAGGCTGAACTCCGGTGCGGGCTTGCCGACTTCCACCATCCGAGGCTCTCCAGGACTGGGGCGTGAAAATGGGCCAGGCGGAGACGTTCGATCATACGGCCGACCTGGGACTGCGGCTCCGAGCGACGGACCTCGCGGACCTGTTCCAGACCGCGGCGGAGGCCCTCTTCGACGTCATGATCGCCAATCGCGAGGACGTGCGACAGGTCGAGTCCGAGCGTGTCTCGCTGGCCTCGGACACGCCCGAGTCCTTGCTGATCGACTGGCTCAACGAGCTGATCTACCTGGTCGAGGCGGAGCACCGCATCTTCGGCGGGTTCGAGGTCCGCGTGGCCGAGGACGGCCGGAGCCTGGAAGCCACGATCCGGGGCGAGCCCCTCGACTCGTCGCGCCACGTCCTCGACCACGAAGTGAAGGCGGCCACCTACCACGGCGCCCGGCTCGACCGCGTCGGCCCGGGATACCTCGCGGAGCTGATCCTCGATATCTGACCGGGCCGCGACTCGCATCAGGAGAGGCTCTCGATCGGGAGCCTGTGCTTCGCCATGAAGGCATCGGCCTCGGCGCGGGTGAAGACCCCGGCCGTGGTGCCGACGGCCCGGACGCAGCTCGCCCCGGCGGCGCTCCCGAGGCGGAGGCAGTCCGGCTCGCTCAGGTCGTCGAGGAGGCCGGCGATGTAGCCGGCATTGAAGGCGTCGCCGCCGCCGGATCCGTCCACGAACTCGGTCGGGTAGACGCCCACCCGCAGGCGGTTCTCCGCGGAGACGGAGACGGAGCCGTGCTCGCCGCAGGTGACGAGCACCCGCCGGGCCCCCATCTCGTGGAAGGCGACGGCCTGCCGGACGGGGTCGGTCTCGCCGAGGATCAGGGCGGCCTCGTCGGTGTTGGGGACGAAAACGTCGGTGTACGGCAGGACGGCCTTCACCGTCTCCAGATACTCGCCCGGCCCCGGCGTGGCCACGTCCAGGAACGTGATCGTCCCGGCCTGACGCGCCCGGGCGAACCGCGCCGCCAGCCCCTGGGGGTCGAGACGCGGCATCAGGAGCAGGTAGCCGATGTAGAGGACGCCCGGGGCACGGTCGATCAGCGGGTCCAGGTCGGCCGGCGTGAAGTCGCGATTGGCCCCCAGCGAGTGGATAAATCGGCGATCCTCCCCCTTCACGTTGACGATCAGGGTCTGGCTCGTCTCGTGCTTCGGGTCGATCATCAGGTCCCGGACGTCCACGCCGTGGGCGGCGAGCGTCTGGGCCGCGAACTGGCCGAAGGCATCCTCCCCCACCCGGGCGCAGATCGAGGTCGGCACCCCGAGCCTGGCGAGGTCCACGCCCGTGTTCGCGGCCCCGCCGCCGATGTTCAGGACCAGGCCGTCCACCGCGATCAATTCGCCGGAGCGCGGCATCCTCGGGAGGGGCGGCGTGACGTGATCGACGACGACCATCCCCGCGCAGGCGACGCGCGGGGCTCGGCCGGATGGGGCCGGATGGAGGGAGGATTCGGGCATCGGCGTCAGCTCCTGGCGGACAGCGGGAAAGGTCGCCGGCACGGCGAGGCTCGGGGTGGGTGGGAGAGCCGGGCCGGTCGGGTGGCAACCCTCACAGTCTAACGCACAGTTGTCGAGCATGAACCATCCCGCGGGGAATATTGAGGGGCAGCTCGCCCCCCGCCGTCGCACGGCGGGCGGAACCGAGGCATCCTGCCCTGCCGCGGCGGATCGCGAGGCCTCCGCGAAATCTCGGCCGTCCCGGGGGGCCGATCGTTCCTCCTTGCGGGAGTGCCCCGTCATCCGGCATCCGACTCGCCCCGGGTGCTGGATAGCCAGAACCGCTTCTGCGTCTCGTGGGCCCGATGGATCGTCGGAAAGCTCCAGAGCCTGGAGGCCAGGCCGGGGCCTTCTCGCCACCGCAGGAAGGCCCTGCGGGCCGGCCCCTCAAGGAAGCGAATCCATCGTTCCGCGATGGCTCGTTCCGAGAACTCGGGAGATCGCCGGCTGCCGGCCTCCAGCAGGTCGCCCCGCAACTCCGCGGAGGACTTGAGCCGCCTGATCGCGGCGATCACCTCGTCCCCGGTATCGACTTCGAGGTAGTCGCGCCCCGGGGTCCCGACCTGTTGATACGCCGACTCGACGCCCATGAGGGGGATCACGCCGGCCCTCCAGCAGTTGATGAGCTTGCTGGGGGGCTTGATCGTCAGGTCGAACGGCGTGGCCCGGCGCACCGCCAGGATCCCGTCCAGATCCTCGTAGCTCGTCCAGTCCTCCGGGGCCGTCCGGAGAGAGATGCGGACGCCCAGGTCCGCCAGCCTGCGGAAGAACTCCGGGGTGCACAGGCGCCTGTCCAGGTTGCGTTCGAGGCCGAGATACGCGAGATGCTCGAAGCGGAGGCCCCGCGACGAGTCGCGAGGACGGAGGCCCGGCTGCGGCCAGTGGGGGATCCAGAAATCCGCGTGGGGGTCCTTGACGCAGAGCTGATTCTGGACCACGCGCAGGTTGCAGAGCTCCGGCCGCCCCCGGTCGGCCTGCACCGCCACCAGGAAGTGCAACGGCGGCATCCGCTTCCAGTTGAGGTCGTCGTAGTAAAGGACGTTGATACAACCGCGACGCGGTTCCCGTTCGAGCTCCACCGGCATGCCGAGGCGCCTCAGGTGGATCCAGGTCTGGAGGATCCAGCAGTCCGCGCCGCCCTCGGCGGGAAAACGCGGCTGCATGTCGCAGGGGAATGGAGGGGACGGTTCGGCCGACATCCGACGGAAGAGATCCCTGCGACGGTAGACGAACCGGACCGGGACCATCTTGTGTGCTTCGAGCACGAGACATCTCTCCTCTTCAGGCCGGGATGAGCCCGTCGCCTTGAAGGCGGCCGGCCGACGCGGATGCGGCGTTGCATGTCTTGTGAGAGGCAATCATGTCAGATTACCAGGGATCAGACCGGCCGTGCACCGGGGATCGCGGGCCGTCGGCACGGACCATCCGGCGGACGGCCTCGCCGTCGCGCGACGCGGGAACGCGGAGGAGAATCCCGATCGGTGGGGTTGACAGCGGACAAGCTGGCCTGGTAGAGAAGGTTATGAACCCGGCGCCGGTCTTGCCGGGCCGATCGCAGGCTTCGATGGCCAACCAAGCCTGCCGACGCCATCCCTCCTGCCTCGACATCCTGCCCGAACACAACCCGAGCCCCGGCCCGCCTCGACGACAGCGGGCCGGCCCCGGGTCGGCCCGAACGTCTCCCACCGAAACGTCCCAAGAAGCGACCCCACCCCCGACCGGCGGCCTTGCAGGCCGTCCCGCGTTGCCCCGCCCCCCGCCCCCCCGATACGCGCCAGAACATCAAAGCAAAAGATCGCCAGCAGAATTCCTCGCCTTTCATGTTGTTTCTTGTGGTTGTTTTCAAAAGTCACGCACCGGAGGAAGCACGATGCTACTGGATCAGCGACGCACCGGCCTGGCCGGGCTCTTCCGATCGCTGCGCCGAGGACCCATGGACGGGCCCCATCCCGAGGGCTCGCCGCCCGCCGGTCCCGCCTCCCGCGTGGCCCACCACGCGGGGATCCGGCATGTCTTCGCTACGGCGTCGTCCCGGCCCGGCGAGTCCGTCCGTCAGGGCGCGGTGGACGCACTCCGGGCCATCGAGACCTCGTTCGGGCGTGCGGGGCTGGACTCGGAGATGATCCGGATCGCGGCCTTCGTGGCGGCGGCCGATGACGTCGCGGCCTGTCGCGAGGCCGTCCGGGCCTGCTACGGCGGCTCGCCCCCGGTGATCGACGTCGTCCGGCAGCCCCCCGCGGACGGCGCGGCGGTCGCCCTCGAGGCCTGGGCCGTCGCCCCGGACCGGATCCGGCCCGAGATCGCGCGGTTCGACGGCGGCACGCTCGCCGTCCGCGGCGGCGACCTGACCGCCGTCCATTGCAGCCGCGTGGCCCGCGGCGGCGCCGAGGTCCGGGCCTTCGACCAGGGGATCGAGGGCTTCGAGGCCCTCCGGGCGAAGCTCGAGGGCGCCGGGACGGACTTCGCGCACGTGGTCCGGACCTGGCTCTACCTGGGCGCCATCACGGGGCCGGATGGCGAGACCCAGCGTTACAAGGAGCTGAACCGGGCGCGATCCGAGTTCTTCCGGACCTGCACCTTGCGCCCCTTGCCGTCCCCCCGGACGGCCGCGGGGGAGTCTCCCGGCCCGGCCTATCCCGCGAGCACGGGCATCGGGGCCGAGGGGGACGACCTGGTCCTGAGCGCCCTCGCGTTGACGTCGCGGGCCGGCGACCTGCGGGTCGTGCCGCTGGAGAACCCGCGCCAGACGCCGGCCTTCGACTACGCGGCCTGCTACAGCCCGCAGAGCCCCAAGTTCAGCCGCGCCATGGCCGTGGAGCACCGGGGCGATGCGATGATCCTCGTCTCCGGGACGGCCAGCATCACCCGGTCGGAGACGCGACACCTCGACGATGCGGCCGAGCAGACGAGGGAGACGCTGGACAACATCGAGGCCCTCGTCGCCGGGGCCAACCTGGCGCGCCACGGGCTGCCCGGGCTGGGGGCGACGCTCGAGGACCTGGCCGTGGCCCGGGTCTACATCAAGCGGCCCGCTGACTGCGAGGCCGTCCGCGCCGCGTGCGGCGACCGGCTGGGGCTGACGCCCGTCACCTACACGATCGCGGACGTCTGCCGCCCCGACCTCCTGGTGGAGATCGAGGGGATCGTCTTCTCCCGGGAAGGACGTGATCGATGAGGACCATTCGCGCGACATCGGGGGCCAGGCTCCTCCGATCGCAGATCGCGGCACTGGCGGCCTGCCTGGCCGCGATCCCCGGCGTCCGGTCCGCGGCCGGCGCCGAGGCTCCCCCACCCGGCGTGCCGGCCGACGCCGCGGCCCGCGAGCTCGCGGAGCCGGGCGGCTTCGAGGTCGCGCCCTCGTCGATCGTGCTCCAGGGCAAGTGGGCCGAGCAGCGGCTGCTCGTCACCCGCCGGGGCCTCGACGGCTCCGCCTCGGACTGGACCGGCCAGGTCGCCTTCCAGTCGGCCAACCCGGCCGTCGCCACGGTGGACGCGGCGGGCGCCGTCCGGCCCGCGGGCGACGGCGAGACGGCGATCGCCGTGCAGGCCATCCGGGGCGCCAATCGTTACCTCAAGCTGGTCCCGGTGGTCGTGAAGGGGGCCCAGGCGGCCCACGTCGAGTTCAACGCCGATGTCGTGCCGATCCTCGCCCGGGCGGGATGCAACGCGGCGGCCTGCCACGGGGCCGCGGCCGGCCAGGGCGAGCTGAAGCTCTCGCTGTTCGCGGGGGATCCCGACGCCGACTTCGCCGCCCTGACCGGCGCCAAGGGGAAGTTCGTCAACAAGGCCGACCCCGACCACGCGCTGCTGGTGGCCAAGCTCACGGCGACGACGCCTCACAAGGGGGGCAAGAAGCTCGAACCCGGCTCGCGCGAGGCGACGATCATCCGGGCCTGGATCGGCGAGGGCTCCCCCCGCGGCGGCGGCCCGCCCGGCCAGGTCGCGAGCCTCGCCGTCGAACCGGATCGGAGGACGCTCGCCCGCGGCCAGTCGCAGCGATTCGTCGTCACCGCGACCTTCGCCGACGGCAGCCGCCGGGACGTGACCGCGCTGGCCACGTTCCGCTCGAGCGACCCGAAGGTCATCACGATCGATGGATCGGGCCAGGCGAAGGTCGCCGGGGTGGGAGCGTCCGCCGTCGTCGCCGAATATCAGCGCCATCCGGCGGTCGCGCGGCTGATCGTCCCGTCCGACCTCCCCTTCGCCTTCCCCGACGTCCCCGTCAACAACCGCGTCGATGAGCTGGTCCTCGCCAACCTCAAGGCGCTCCGGATCCCGCCCTCGGAGCTGGCGAGCGAGGAGGTCTTCCTCCGCCGCGTCTACCTGGACGTGATCGGCACGCTCCCCACGCCCGACGAGGTCCGCTCGTTCCTGGCGGATAAGGCCCCGACGAAGCGGGCGGCCCTGATTGACGGGCTCTTGCGGCGGCCCGAGTTCGCCCAGTACTGGGCGGTCAAGTGGGGCGACCTGCTCCGGATCAAGAGCGAGTATCCGGTGAACGTCTGGCCGAAGGCGGTCCACGTCTACGATCGCTGGCTCCGCGACCGGCTGGCGCGCGACGTGCCCTACGACCGGCTCGTCCGCGAGCTGCTCACGGCCGGCGGCAGCAACTTCCGCAGCCCGGCGGCCAACTACTACCGGGCCATGCCGGGCCGCGACCCGCAGTCGTTCGCCGAGGCCACGGCGCTCGTCTTCATGGGGACGCGGATCAACTGCGCCCACTGCCACGGGCACCCGACCGAGCCCTGGACCGAGGACGACAACCTCGGCCTCTCCGCCTTCTTCGCCAAGGTCGGCTTCAAGCCGACCCAGGAGTGGAAGGAGGAGATCGTCTTCTTCAACGCCGACGGCGGCATCGCCAACCCGAGGACGAAGGCCGGGGTCAGGCCGAAGCTGCCGGGGGCGCCGCCCCTGGACCTGCCGCCGGACGCCGACCCCCGGGTCAAGTTCGCCGAGTGGCTGACCAGCAAGGACAACCCGTACTTCGCCACCAACATCGTCAACCGCATCTGGGCCTGGCTGATGGGCCGCGGACTGGTCGAGCCGGCCGACGACATCCGGCCGTCCAACCCGGCCGAGAACCCGGAGCTGCTCGCCTACCTCCGCGACGAGCTCGTCAATCACGGCTTCGACCTGAAGCACGTCTACCGGCTGATCCTGAATTCGAGGACCTACCAGCTCTCGTCGGAGCCGACCCCGCTCAACGAGCCGGATCGGGCCCATTTCTCGCATCGGAGCATGCGGCGGCTGTCCGCGGAGCAGTACCTGGACGCGATCTGCCAGGTCCTGGACAGCCACGAGGTCTTCTCGAGCTGGATCCCGGTGCCGCCCCTCTACATGCCCCGGAGCCGGCGGGCCGTGCAGCTCCCCGACAGCGACATCGACTCCGCGTTCCTGGAGCTCTTCGGCCGCCCCTCGCGCGACACCTCGTACGAGGGGGACCGGAACAACGAGGCCCAGCCGCGGCAGTCGCTCTACCTCGTCAGCTCCGACGAGCTCGAGTGGCGAATCAACGACGGCAAGCGCGTGAAGGCCTTGATGGAGTCGAAGCTCAAGGACCCGGAGGTCGTGGACGAGGTGTACCTCTCCGCGTTCTCACGCCCCCCCCGCGACGACGAGAAGGCCCGCGCCGTGGCCCACCTGGCAAAGAACCCGGCCGCCCGCTGGCAGGCCACGCAGGACCTGCTCTGGGCCGTCTTCACGTCCAAGGAATTCCTGGTGAATCACTGATCGGATCGAGATCGAAGAGGAGTCGAGACGATGACCGAGAACCGAGGAGGTCTGCCGCGGCGGGGCTTTTTCCAGGTGACCGGCACCGGCCTGCTGTCGCTCGGATTCGTGGACTGGCGGGCCCTGGGCGCGGACGGGCCCGCGAAGACGGCGAAGGCCCGGACGATCATCCAGCTCTGGATGGGGGGCGGCCCGTCCCACCTGGACACCTTCGACCCCAAGCCCGAGGCGGGCCAGGAATACTGCGGGCCCCTCAAGAACCCGATCGCGACCAAGGTGCCGGGGATCCGGATCTCGGAATCCCTCCCCACCCTGGCGAAGCAGGCGGACAAGTTCACGATCATCCGCGGCTTCACCCACCCCGACCCGGGGCACGAGACGGCCACCTACACCGTCACCACCGGCACCGTCCCGTCGCCGGCCCTGGTCTACCCGTCGATGGGCTCCGTCGTCTCCTACAAGAGGGGCTATGACGCCGGCTACAAGGGGACGATCCCGCCGTATGTCACGCTCAACTGGCCGCTCGGCCGGTTCTCCGACTCGGGCTTCCTGGGCAACAAGTACAAGACGTACGCGACCTACAGCGACCCCAACTCGAAGGACTTCCACGTCCAGGGGACGACGCCGCCGGGCGGCATGCCGGACGACCGCGTCAAGGGGCGGCGCGACCTCCAGAAATCGCTCGACAGCATGGTCCGCCGCGCGGCGAAGGACGACCTGCTGCACAACCTGGACGTGAACGAGGAGCGGGCCTACGACGTGATCCTGGGCGACGCCCGCAAGGCCTTCGACCTGTCGACGGAGAAGGAAGAGCTCCGCCAGAAATACGGCCGCAACACCTTCGGCCAGAGCTGCCTGCTGGCCCGCCGGCTGGCCGAGCGGGGGGTGCCGTTCATCACCGTGAACATGCCCGGCTGGGACACCCACACGGACAACTTCAAGGAGATGAAGACCCTGCTGCCGACCCTCGACCAGGGCTTCGGCACGCTCCTGGAGGACCTCGCCCAGCGCGGGCTGCTCGAGACGACGCTCATCGTCTGGTACGGCGAGTTCGGCCGGACGCCGAAGATCGAGTGGCAGGCCCCCTGGTTCGGCGGCCGTCATCACCATCCGTTCGCCTCGTGCGCGGTGGTGGCCGGCGGCGGCTTCCGCGGCGGCGCGGTGGTCGGCCAGAGCGACCCCAAGGGAGAACAGATCAAGGATCGCCCGGTCTACCCGTGGGACCTCGCCGCGTCCGTCTACAAGCTGATCGGCATCGAGCCCACCGAGCGGCTGCCGCATCCCCAGGGCTGCGTGGCGTATGTCACCCCGCTGGGGGCGGGGAACGTCAAGAGCGGCGGCCTGCTCAAGGAAATCATGTAAGTGTCCGTCCCATGCCCCCCCCGGTAAGGCTCATCCTTACCCACGAGTGAGGAGGCCAGTTCCGGTCCCCTCCCCCCTGGCGGGGGAGGGCATCAGAGGGCTCGCTCTGCTCGACACGCGACCTTGCTCAATCTCGGATTTCTTCCACTCGTCGGTAAAACAAAGCTGACCAAGGAGAATCTGGATTGGACAGCTAACTTATTTACACTTGTTTATTATTCGGACTCGACGCAGGGGGAACGTTCCGATGAGGATAGCTCGGTATTCCGGTGTGATCATCCAGTTCCTCCGGCCCTCGTCCGCCGGGTTGGTGGCGGCGGTCGTCGTCTGCCTGGCCGTCGCCCCCTCGGCGCGGTCCCAGCCCCCTGCCCCGCTCATCGACCACGTCTACCCGGCCGGCGGCGCCCGGGGGTCCACCTTCGAGGTGACGGTAACCGGCACCAACCTGCAAGGGGCCACGGCGGTCCGGATTGGCGGCCCGGACGTGGCCACCGCGGTGATCGCCTCGAGCGTGAAGCCGGACACCGTCCGGGCCGCCGTGACGCTCGCACCCGACGCGCCGCTCGGCGTCCACGACATCCGGATCGCCACGCCCGGCGGTGTCTCCAATCGCTATCGATTCGTCGTCGGCGACCTGCCCGAGGTGGTCGAGACCGAGCCCAATAATGAGCTCGCTCAGGCCCAGAACCTCGCGGCGCTCCCGGTCGTGCTCAACGGCCACCTGATCCTGAACGGGGCGGATTCGGACCGCGACCTCTACCGCTTCAGGGCGACGGCCGGGCAGAACCTGGTCTTCCGGATGCAAGGGCGGTCGCTCCTGCCGTACATCCCGGACGCCGTCCCCGGCTGGCTCGACGGCCGGCTCGCCGTGCTCGACGCGGCCGGCAATGAGCTGGCCGCGCTCGACGATTACAACCTCGGCCCCGACCCGGTGCTTGTCTTCCCCGTCCCTCGCGACGGCGAGTACCTGATCGAGGTCCGCGACGTCCTCTTCCGCGGCCGGCCGGCCTTCGTGTACCGCGTCGCGGCCGGCGTGCTGCCCCATGTCGACTGGTTCACCCCGCTCGGCGGACGCCGGGGCACCGAGACGACCGTGGAGCTGCACGGCGTCAACCTGCCGGCCAGCTCGCTGAAGCTCGGGACCAGCGATCCCGCGGCGAGCTTCCTCTCGATCGCCTTCAATCAGAAATTGCCGGCGGCCGGGTCGGCGTCGAACGTCCTCCCGTTCGCGATCGGGGCCGACCCCGAGGTCTTCGAGGCGGAGCCGAACAACGAGCCCGGCAAGGCCCAGAAGGTGGCGATTCCCGTTGCGATCAACGCGCGGATCGACCACGACGGCGACCAGGATTTCTATCGGTTCACGGCGACGAAGGGGCAGGTCGTCTCGATCGAGACCCAGGCCCGCCGCCTCGGCTCGCCCGTGGACACGATGATGTACCTGACCAACGCCGCCGGGGGCGAGCTCGCCCGCAACGACGAGTGGGTCGATCCCGATCCGGTCCAGGCCCTGCAGACGCACCACGCCGACTCCCGGATCGTCTTCACGCTGCCCGATGCGGGCGACTACGTGGTCCGGATCAAGAACCTCCAGCCGGGCGGCGGCGAGACGTTCGCCTACCGCCTCCTGATCGGCCCGCCGCGGCCCGACTTCCGGCTCCTGGTCACGCCCGACAATCCCCGCCTCACCCGCGGCGACACGGCGATCCTCACCGTGAAGGCCCTTCGCCTGGACTGGTTCGGCGGCGAGATCGCGTTGCGAGCGAGTGGCTTGCCCGCGGGCTTCGCGGCGAGCACGGCGGTCATTCCGGCCGGACAGGACACCGCCCGGCTGACCATCACGGCGCCGATGACGGGAGCTCCGTCCCTGGTCGCGCCGACCGTCTCCGGCACGGGCAAGGTCGGCCCGGCGGACGTCACCCGCGATGCGCACGGCAACGAGAACATCATGCAGGCCTTCAGCTACCGGCATGACGTGCCGACCGAGGAGATTGTCGCGGCCGTCCTCGAGCCTCATCTCCTGACGCTCGGGACCGGCCAGCCGCCCGACAAGATCCTCGAGGCGCCCCAGGGGAAGGAGGTCCCCGTGGTCGTCCGCGCCGAGCGCCACGGCGGGGCGAAGGGCCCGGTGCAGATCACCCTGGATGGTCCCCCCGCGGGGATCACCCTGAAGACCTCGCCGACCGTGATCCCGCCCGACAAGGCCGAGGCGACTGCCATCCTCGTGGTCGCGCCGACGGCCCCGGTCGGGCCGCCGCAGACGGTGATCCTGTCGGGTTCGATGAATGCCGGTGCCGAGACCGCGACCCGGTTCGCGCCGGCGGTGTCGATCCGGGTCCTGCCGGCGCCCAAGAAATAGGCACGTGCCTTCCGTCAGAAGCGTGCGACGATCTCGAGCTCCCCGTCCATCCCGCTGACGTCCACGTCCTGCTTGCCGGCGTCGAACGCGGCGTGAGGACGTCCGTTGACGGTCACGTTCTTGATCGGGCGATTCTCGGGGTGGCGGAATCGGACGAGGACCTTCGGCGGCCTTGCGTTCAGCCTGAGCCGGACGCGGGCGGTCAGGATGTCCTCGCCGCCGGCCCGGGGCACGTACCGGACGCTGACCTCGCCCCAACGGGTATGAGCCCTGTCCAGGCCGATCGGCTCCGGTTGGCCGAGCCAGGCCCGAGGGATCGCGCGGCCGAGGTAGAGGCCGTCTCGGGGACCATACACGAACAGGTTGCGGAGCCACATCACGGCGTTCGCTTCGTCGCTCGTCTTCGGGTGCGCGGTGTTGGAGTAGCCGAGGACCGGGAACGGGTGCTCGACCATCGCGTTGATCTCCTCGCGATAGCAGGAGAGCCAGGCGTTGAAGAACGTCCAGAGGTAGACCTCGGGCTCGTCGCGGTCCAGGTAGGGGATCAGGGTGGCCAGGAGATTGGGCTGGATCGAGATGCCCCCCCGGCTGAACGCCTCGCTCTCCTCGTCGACGATCGCGTAGCCATAGGGCGGCGACAGGAAGCGATTGTCCTCGAAGTCGTCGAGGATCCATCCCGCCTCGCGGCTTTTCGAGTCGTAGAGGCCGGAGAGGATGAGGTAGAGAGAGCCCTCGAGCGTCTCGCGGATCCAGCCGACCGCACGGCCCCGGCTGTAGAGGTAGCTCGGATAATACGGCACCCACCGACCGTCGCGGAGGCGGACGAGCGGGCAATGGGTCCGCATGGTCTCGAAACCGCGGCGCAGATCCGCCCCGAACGCATCAGCCTCCCGGCGGACCCGGGCGGATTCCGGATGTCCGAAGGCCTCCAGCGTCCGTGCGGCCGAATCCACGCCGCGCCAGATCATGGTGTTCGTCGTCAGCCAGTAGCGGAACTCCTGGACGTCCTCGACCGCCCCGGCCGGCAGGAACCCGCGTTCCCAACCCCGAGAGGAGGGGGCGTCGCGCATCGTCTCCTTCCGCTGGCGGAAGACCCAGTCGGCCGCGGCGATCATGGCCGGCGCGGCGTGCTCGAACCAGGATTTGTCGCGGGTGTACAGCGCATGCTCGGCGAGCCGCCAGAGGATCCAGCCGTGGTTCTGGTTGTACGAGCCCAGGGCCTCGAAGCCCCCCGCGCCGTGGAGGACGCCCCGGTGATCGGTGAACCGGCCGACGAGCCCGACGGTCCCCTGATACTTGATCCAGACCTCGAGCCGCTTCCGCGCCTCGTCCCCCAGGCCGCGGCCGTCGAGCTCCTCGTTGATCATGCAGGACTCGTTGGCGAAATTGCTGTAGGTCGAGGTCCCGACGGACGTGTTGATCAGATCCGGTGCGCCCGGCATGGCCGGATCGCTGATCTGGACGTGAGACAGATGCGAGCGGTGGAGCGCATCGAGCTGCGGGACGGGCGTGCGAATCTCCGCCCCGCGGCGATCCTCGCCCCGCCAGAAGCCGGCCAGGGCGGCCCGAAGGCCGTCGAAATCGAGCCCCCCGAGCGCGTCCCTCTCCGCCGGGCTCTCGGCGGCGAGGAACGGGATCTTGAGGATCAAGTCGCATTCCTCGCCGGCCGCCAGCTCGCGGCGGAAAGTCAGGCCGTGGGCGTCCGCCTCGCCGGTCATCGTCGTCTCCACACGGGCCCGGACCACCGGATGCCCTTGCCCGTTTCCCTGGATCCAGCCGCCGTCAAGGCTCAACGGCTCGCGAGGCGATCGCGGCACGGTCCAGTCGTCCACCGGACTCCGAGGGCCCCGATCGGCGCCGTAGATGGCGGGCGATCGACCGCTCTGAAGTGCATACGCGATCGGCAAGGTCGCGACGCGAGGCCGGTCGCCCGCGTTCCGGAAATGGAAGCGCGCGAGGCAAACGAGGTCCCGATCGCCGGTCATCGGTCCGTCCGTCACGCGGCCGTCCAGGGGTGCGGCGAGGCTCACCTGCTCGATTTCGACGTCGTCCTTGCGGGCGCGAAGCCGCGACGCGAGCGACGGCGCGGGATCGGTCCCGCGGCCCTGGAGGATCCAGCCTTCCAGGCCGAAGAAGAACCGACCGTGGCCCCCACCCTCGCCATTGGCCGCGGAATAGCGCGCGGTGTCGGCGGCAGGGAGCTGGCGGATGGTGGTGGCGTCGAGCGTGATGTCGCCGTTGGGGTCCTGCCAGAACCGCTGACGAGCATTCTTGAAGCCGAGGCTCCAGGCCGCCGCATGGGGACGAGGCTGCCCCAGGAAGGCACTCGCGTAGCTCTGCTCGGGCTGCTCCCGCACGCGGGCGGCCACGGTCTTCCAGCCCTCGCGGTCCCGCCGCTTTGCGTAATCGTCGAAGGTCGTCGGGGCGCTCTCCTCGGTGATGAAGATGCCCTCCTCCGCATACCAGATCGGCCCCTGGGCCTTCAGGCTGGGGACCGAGATCGTGAACGCTTCACGGCCGAGGTCGATCCGGACATGGCCGTCATCCCCGCTGTAGCGGAAGCTCGGCGTCATGTGCGCGACCTCCAGCGTGAAGGCCGGGGCGTCGCCGCTCCGGCGGATCGCCGCACCCTCCTGCCGGCAGCCCCTCACGGCCTTCGCGGCGGTCACGACGGCGTTGTAGCCCTCGAAGCGGATGGCATCGGCGTTCGTCGGCGATCCGGCGTCGAGCACGACGCGGAGCGTGGTCGTCGCGGGGGCCGATCGCGTGAAGACGCGGACCCGGCGGATCGAGGCGTGGTCGATCCCCTCGAGGCGAAGCCCGACCGTCCGGCGGAAGGTCACGTCGTAGCCGGACTCCTCCGGGATCTCTCGCGAGAGTGGCAGGAACTCGATCCGCAGGCGGCGGCCGTCCTGGCGAATGCCGCGGACGCCGGCGCGGCGCCACTGGACGTTGTACCAGTCGTCCACGCCGGTCCAGCCGAACGTGCAGGGCTGGGCCATGTCGCGGGCCCGCTCCAGTTTCGTCCGGGGCCAGGTGTCGCCCAGGTAGGACAGGCCGATCGCGCCCGGGAGCGTTTTCGGCAGGTCGGATTCGAGATCCGCCTCGACCGCGACGACGTCCCGAGGCTCCTCGAAGCGGACCTCACCTTTCGACGGCGAGCCCGGCAGCGCGAACGGGGCGATGTCGAAGGGCGGCGGCCCGTCTCCGGCCATGGCCGGCATGGCCAGCACGAGTGCCGCGACGAGACATCGACAGGTACGGCCAATCGCATACGTTGCGTTCATGAGGCGTTCTCCCGGCCCTCGCGTCATGACAGGGCGGGGCCATCGCCAGGATAGCCGCTCTGCGAGCGCGAAGGCAGGAGGCCGGGGTTCCAGGAGGCCGTTCAGCCGATCGCCCCTGCGCGCTTACAGCGGCGGGGTATCGACCGTGGCGACGGCCGGGCCGTCGTGGGCGTGGGAGACGGCGGGCTCCTCGTTCGCGCCGGCACGCTTGCCGATGAGGTTGGTGATCTCCGCCTCGGAGAGGACCTCTCGCTCGATGAGAGATTCCGTCAGGCGTTCCAGATCGTCGCGGTGCGTTTGCAGCAAGTTCAAGGCGTGGTCGTCCGCCTCGCGGAGGATGCGGCCGACCTCCTCGTCGATGATCTGCTGCATGTGCTCGGAATGGTCGCGCGGCTCCGCCATCTCGCGGCCGAGGAACGGATGTTCGGAGCTGGTCCGGAACGAGACCGGGCCCACCCGCTCGCTCATCCCCCACTGGGTGACCATCTTGCGGACCAGGCGGGTGGCCTGGTCCAGGTCCTGGGCGGCGCCGGTGCTCAGGTCGTCGTAGATCAGGCGCTCGGCGGCGCGGCCGCCCATCAGGGTGTAGAGCTTGGCCTTGATCTGGCTCTCGCTGTAGCTGACCCGGTCTTCCTCGGGCATGAACTGGGTTACGCCGAGGGCCCGGCCGCGGGGGATGATCGTGACCTTGTGGACGGCATCGGCCCTGGGCGTGAGCCAACCGACGAGCGCGTGGCCGACCTCGTGGTAGGCCGTCGCCCGCTTGTCCTTGTCGGTGATGACCTCCTCCCGCTTGGCGCCGAGGATCACCTTGTCCAGGGCGGCCTCCAGGTCGGACGAATCGACGGCCTGCTTGTCCTCGCGGGTGGCCAGCAGGGCGGCCTCGTTGACCAGGTTGGCGAGGTCCGCGCCGCTCATCCCCACCGTGTTCCGCGCGATCCGGTCCAGGTCCACGTCGGCGGCGAGGGGCTTGTTGCGGCAATGAACCTTGAGGATCTCGAGCCGGCCCTTCTTGGTGGGCAGGTCCACGGTGACGTGGCGATCGAAGCGGCCCGGGCGGAGCAAGGCCGGATCCAGCACGTCCGGCCGATTGGTCGCGGCCAGGACGATGACGCTCTCGCTCGGCGAGAAGCCGTCCATCTCCGTGAGGATCTGGTTGAGGGTCTGCTCCCGCTCGTCGTGGCCGCCGCCGAGCCCGGCGCCTCGGATCCGGCCGACGGCGTCGATCTCATCGATGAAGAGGATGCACGGGCTGTTCTCGCGGGCCGTCTTGAACATGTCGCGGACCCGGCTGGCGCCGACGCCCACGAACATCTGGATGAACTCGGACCCGGAGATCGAGTAGAACGGCACGCCCGCCTCGCCGGCGACGGCACGCCCGAGCAGCGTCTTGCCCGTCCCCGGCGGGCCGATCAGCAACACCCCCTTGGGGATCCGGCCGCCAAGCTTCTGGTATTTCTCCGGATTCTTGAGGAACTCGACGATCTCCTGGAGCTCCCCCTTGGCGTTCTCCAGGCCGGCGACTTCCTCGAAGGTCGTACGCTGCTTCGACTTGTCGTGCCGCTTGGCGGAGCTCTTGACGAAGCTGCCGAGGATCCCGCCGTCGAATTGGTCGCGGGCCCGGCGCATCATCAGGTAGAAGATGGCGAGGATGAGGAACGTCGGCAGCAGGAACATGATCCAGAGGAGGCCGTTGGCCCCGTTGACCGGGCTGGCCTCGATCCCGACCGGACCGTCCTTGTCCTTGCCGAAGCTCCGCAGCTTGGTCACGGCCGCGTCGAGCGACTGGTCGGTCGGGCAGTAGGTCCGGAACCGGGTCACGTCGACGCTGCTCGCCGCCGGCGTGCTCTGATAGGGCCGCTTCTCGCGGAGCTCGCCGAGGATCTCGTTGGCCTGGATCGTGATGCGCTTGACGTTGTTGCTCTCGACCTGGTCCAGGAACCACGGGTTATAATCCACCGTGGTTTCCGGCTTCGGCACGAAGAAGATGAAGATGATCGCGAAGGCGCCGATCAGGAGGAGCCAGAGCCAGGGCGGGGTCTGAGACGCCGCGGCGCTGTTGGGCTTTCGTCCGTTGGGAAGGGGCCGGCGCGGGGGGTCCTGCTGCGGCGGTCGATTCTCCATGCGATCTTACTCGATTCCCGAACGACAGGAGGGTCTGGATCAACGAAGTCAGGTCTCGTCTCGCGGCCGCCTCGTCGCCCGACGTCCGCCGCATTGGGAATTGTAGCCAAGATCCGCCGGAAATTCAGGGGGGTAGGCGTCGCGGCTGCCTGCCGGGCTCCCTGAGAGCGCATGCATCCGAGCAGGGCGACGAGGGCGGGACGGAGCCCGCCGCGGGCCCGTCGCAAGCAGAGGGGAGTCGTCGTGAGACCGGGACGAGAGTCGCTGGAGAAGATCCTCAGGAGTTGTGGCATCCACCTGGACCGGACGCAGCTCGACCTGCTCTGGACCTATCACGGGATGCTCCGCGAGGCCAACGCGCGGCTCAACCTGACGCGCATCCACAACTTCGAGAACATGGTCCTGAAGCACTACGCGGACAGCCTGCTGGTCCTGAAATTCGTCGATCTCCCCTCCCCCCTGATCGACATGGGCTCGGGGCCGGGGCTCCCGGGGATCCCCCTGAAGATCGCCAGCCCATCGACTCGAATGATCCTGGCCGAGCCTCGCGGGGCGCGGGCGTCCTTCCTGGGAGAAGTCTGCCATCGGCTGGGCCTGGACGGGGCCGACGTCTATCCCAACAAGCTGGGCTCGAACTATCCCGGCACGGTCCAGGGCGTCATCAGCCGGGCCGTCGCGGAGATCCCCGAGACCCTGGACCGGGTGGCGGCCTGCCTCGCCCCGGGGGGCCGGATGATCTTCATGAAGGGGCCGGAATGCGACGACGAGATCGCCCAGGCCGCGCGGGAACACGGCGCGTTCTTCAGGCTGGAAGCCGATCACGCCTACGAGATCCCCGGCACCACGCACCGCCGTCGGCTCGTCGTCTACGAGCGCCTGGAGGGCGAGGCGCCGGCCCGCCGATCGGAGCGGGAGCCGGAGCGTGCCTTCGCGGGCCAGGTCCGCGACGTCAGCAGCGAGTCCAACGCGAGCTTCCGGCTCCTCCGCGACCTCCTGTCCGGCCGGGGGATCCGCAAGCACGGGCAGGCGATCGTGGCGGGAACCCGGATCATCGACGAGGTCCTCGCAAGGTATCCCGGTCGGGCCATCGGCTGGATCACCGCCGAAGGGGGGCCGCCACCGGCCGAGCAGGCCGCGGACGTGACCTGGTATCGCCTCGCCCCGCCGCTCTTCCGGGAAATCGACGTGGCGGGCACGAATTCCCCGCTCCTGCTCGTCGAGGCCCCGCCCCTCCCGCAATGGTCCGACGCGGACGAATGGCCGGAGGGATGCACGCTCTTCGTCCCCTTCCAGGACCCGGAGAACGTCGGCGCGGTGATTCGGTCGGCCGCCGCCTTCGGAGTATCCCGGGTTGTCCTGCTTCGCGAGTCGGCCCATCCGTTCCATCCTCGCAGCAGCCGCGCGGCCGGCACGGGGCTCTTCCAGGTGCCCCTGCTCCAGGGTCCTTCCATCCGTGAGCTTGCGACGGCCGAGGCCCCGCTGATCGCGCTCGACACGAACGGTCCGGAGCTGTCCGAGGAGCCCTGGCCGTCGCGGTTCGGCCTGGTGGTGGGGCTGGAAGGCCCGGGGTTGCCGGACCATCTCCGCGACGGTCCGCGGCGGCGGATCGCCATCCGGCCCGACGTCGAGTCGCTCAACGCCGCGACCGCCGCCGCCGTGGCGCTCCACGCGATCGCGACCGGGCGCGGGTTGGGGGCCGAATAAGCCGGCCCGCGGACGCGTCAACTCTTTCGGGCCTCGCGGACCAGGTGGGGGAGCTCCGGGAGGATGATCCTCGTCATCGCCAGCTCGACCGCCGCCCGCGAGCCCGGCATGACCAGGATCGGGACGCGGCCGATGAGCCCGCCGACGGCCCGGCTGAGCATGCAGGCCGGGCCGATCTGGGCATGGCTGAGCATCCGAAAGAGCTCCCCGTAGCCCGGCAGATGGCGCGTCAGGAGGCCCGAGACGGTTTCGTAGGTGCGATCACGCGGGCTGATGCCCGTCCCGCCGGTGACGAGGATCGCGTGCACGGCGTCGGACGCGGACGCGGCCCAGCCCTCCAGGAGGGGGGTCATGCGGTCGGGCTCGTCGGGGACGATGGCCCGATCCGCGATGCGGTGCCCGGCCGCCTCTGAGAGTGACACGATCAGGGCCCCCGAGGTGTCCGTCTCGACGGTCCGGGTGTCCGAGACGGTCAGCACCGCGATGTCGAGCACCCCGGGGGCGTCGCGACGATGCTCCGCGACCGACTGGCTCATGACAGGGCCTCTCGCGCACGTTCGATTGAAGACGTCTGGCCGATGCTCGTACAATAATCGGCGAGGCCGGACGCGGGTAGGACGCTCTCGATCAGAAAGGCCAATCCACCATGCGGCGAGATCTCGGCGTCGGGCGATTGCGTGGGATGGGGCTCGCCGTCCTGATCGGCCTCGTGGCCGCCCGGGGAGGACGTGCCCGCGCCGACACCATCGTGCTGCGAGGCAGCGGGGAGCTCCAGGGCAAGGTGCTGAAGGACCCGAAGGATCCGCTCCACGTCCGCGTGCTCCTCATGAAGGGGCGACGGCCACTCCAGTTCGACGCGAATCAGATCCTCGACGTGATCCCACGCCCGAGCCCCCTGGACGAGTACGTGACCCGGTCCGCCCGGCCGCGTGCCGGCGCCCGGGAAGAGTACGACCTGTCTCTCTGGTGCGCCGGGCAACACCTCGATGACCTGGCCGCCGTCCACTGCGAGGCGGCGCTGGGCCTGGACCCGAACTTCGAGCCGGCCCACAAGACGCTCGGCCACGTGCTCCACGAGGGGAAATGGCTCACGGCCGACGAGGTGCGCGTGGCGCGAGGTCTGGTGAAGTATCACGGCAAGTGGGTCAGCGAGGAAGAGAAGGAGAAGCTCGAGGCGAAGGCCCAGCTCGGCTCGACCCAGGCGGCCTGGCTGCGGCGGATCAAGCTCCTCCGGCAGGCGATATTGAACGGCACGCCGGACCGCCGCCGCGAGGCCGAGAACGAGGTGATGAAGATCCAGGACAGGGAAGCCCTCCAGCCGCTGGTGAAGGTGCTGGCCAACGACGAAACGTCCCTGCGGATCCTCCTGGCCCATGCCCTGGGCAAGATGGAGGGGAAGGAGGCGTCTCAGGCGCTCGTCAAGCTCATCCTCGCGGAGGCCGACGGCGACGTACGCGGGACGATCCTTGGGGAGTTGACGCGGCGCGAGCGAGCGCCCGTCGTGGCCCAGCTCGTCAAGGCCCTCCGATCCGAGGACGTCAGGGTCGTGAACCGGGCCGCCTGGACGCTGGCCGGCCTGGACGCCGTCTCCGCCGTGCCGCAGCTCGCCGCGGCCCTCGTGACCACGGTGGATCGCGTGGTCATGCCCGGCGAGGGAGAATCCTCGGGCTTTTCCACGACCACGGCGACGGCCGTCGGTCCCTCCCCCGCGCTGATCGGCATGACGAGCAGTCATCTCGCCTACCTGACGCCACCGGCCATGGCGCCGGGGGCCGTCGCCTACGGCGCCTACTCGGTCCCCTTCTTCAGCCCGGCCCAGCTCCTGAACAACAATCCGCTCGGCGTCCCGATGAGCGTCGGGGTCGGCGGGGGATATTCCGGCCGGGGCCCGATCCCTCGCATCGTCACCGACTCGTACCAGAACACCGAGGTCCTCGCCGCCTTGACCAGGCTCACCGGCCAGGACTTTGGCTACGATGCCGGCGCCTGGCGGCGCTGGATCAAGGCGTCCTTCAATCCCCATCCCAGGCCGGCCAGGCAGGTTGACCAGCCCTGAGGCCACGGGACGTCTCTCGAAACCAAAGCGCCTGACGACGAGGTCCCTCCGTGCAGAGCGATCCCGAGCATCTGAGCGACGCCGACGCGGCCGACGCGGTCCGCATCATGGTCAAGGAAGTGAGGCAGCGGCTCGAGTCGTTGCTGCGAGCCGGCGTGAAAGAGGTCCCGTTCGCCCCTGTCTTCGCGCGGCGGGCCCCCGGGGCGCGGACGGCATCCGGCCCCGACGCGGCCGGATTCGCCGCGGAAGGGGACCCCGGAACCATCCTCCCGGCCGCTCCCTCGAGCCCGGCGCCCGCAATCCCGCAGCCCACCGTCGCCCCGCGCCCCGAGGGCCGGCCTGCGCCGGCCAGGCCCGCGGCGCCGGCGGCGGCGACCGCCCCCGCGGCTTCTTTCTTCCAGGAGTCCGGGTTCGATTCTCCGGCCCTGGCGGCGGCGGAGCGGCTGGTCGTCCTCAAGGACCTGGCCGAGGAGGCCGCCGGCTGCCGCAAGTGCCCGGAGCTCGTGGCCTACCGGACCCGGACCGTCTTCGCCGACGGCGACCCGAACGCCCGCCTCATGTTCATCGGCGAGGCCCCCGGCGCCGACGAGGACCGCACCGGCCGGCCCTTCGTCGGCAAGGCGGGGCAATTGCTCACCGACATGATCACCAAGGGGATGGGGCTGAAGCGGGACGAGGTCTACATCGCCAATATCCTCAAGTGTCGGCCGCCCGAGAATCGCCCGCCCCAACCCGAGGAATCCGCCAACTGCATCCACTTCCTGGAGCGGCAGATCGAGGTCGTCCGGCCGGAGTTCCTCTGCCTCCTGGGCCGCACCGCCGCCGTCGGCGTGCTGAAGACGGGGCTGAGCATGGGCCGGCTCCGAGGCAAGTGGTATCGTTATCGAGGGATACCGACGATCGCCACATACCATCCCTCGTACCTCCTGCGGACACCGTCCGCCAAGAAGGAGGCGTGGGAGGACCTCCAGCTCCTGATGACGGCCATGGGCCTCCGCATCCCGCCCCGCAAGAAGGACCAGGACTGAGCCGCGGAGGATCGAGACCCAGGTCATGGACATGCCACAACGGCTCTCCAACCAGACGCGGATCATGATCCTGCTGGGGGCGATCGTCGTCATCGTCGGGGTCATCGCCACCACGGCCGTGCGGACCACGCTCCGGATGATCCGGGACCGGGACGGCGTGTCTCGCTCGCACGCCACGCTCGCGGAGATCCAGGAGGCGCTCACGATCCTCGACGACGCGGAGGACCGTCAGCGGGGCTACCTGCTCACCGCCGACGACAACCTCCTGGGGCCGTACGAAGAGAGCGTGGCGCACTTCCTCAAGAAGCTGGATGCCCTCCGCGGCCTGATGGCCGGCGATGAGGAGCAGCAGCGGCGGATCGGCCGCCTCGCCCTCTCCGCCCAGGCCAAATTCGCGGCCATGAGGACGCTCATCGATACCCGCCGCCTGCTGGGGCCCAATCAGGTCCCCGACGCGACGGCCGCCGAGGTGCGGATGAACTCGCAGGACGAGCCCCGCGCGATCCTCGGTGCCATGATCGAGGCGGAGCGCAACGTCCTCCAGGCCCGGATCGAGCGGGCGCGATCCAGCGACGTCTGGGCGATCGTCGTCTTCGCCGCGCTCCTCGGCTCCTTCCTCATCTGCCTGCTGACCTTCTTCTGGCTGATCTGGAGGAGCCTGGCCCGCCAGGCCGAGTACGCCCACCAGCTCCGCAGGAGCCGCGAGCAGTTCGCCCTGGCCGTCCGCGGCTCCAATGACGGCCTCTGGGACTGGGACATCGAGAATGACAGCGTCTTCTTCTCCTCTCGCTGGAAGGCGCAGCTCGGCTACCAGGATAACGAGATCGGGCCGAGCTTCTCGGAGTTCGAGTCGCGAATCCACCACGAGGACCACGACCGGGTCATGATGGCCGTGAAGCAGTACCTGGGCGGCCGGCTCCGGGGCTTCTCCGAGGAGTTCCGGATGCGGACCAAGGACGGGGCCTACCGCTGGATCCTGGCGCGGGCCGTGGTCCTCCGCGACTCCCACGGCAACCCCTTCCGGATGGCCGGCTCGAACACGGACACGACCGAACGGAAGGAGTTCGAGAGCAAGCTCGCGGAGCAGAATCGGCTGCTCGAGACCGCCATGAAGACCGAGCGGGAGACGAACGAGGCCCTCAAGAGGGCCCAGGCCCTGATGGTCGAGAACGAGAAGATGGCCGGCCTGGGCGCCATGGTCGCCGGGGTCGCCCACGAGATCAACAACCCCCTGGCCTTCATCACCAACAACGTGGCGATCCTCCACCGCGACTTCGCCGAGATCGTCCAGATCCTCAAGCTCCACGAGGAGGCCGGCCCCCTCATCGAGCGAGAGGCCCCCCGCACCGCCCGGATGATCGCCGAGCTCCGCCAGGCGGTGGCCCTCGACGAGACGCTGACGACCTTGCCGGACCTCCTCGAGCGGACGAGCCAGGGGCTGAAGCGGATCCGGCGGATCGTCAACGACCTCCGCCTCTTCGCCCGCCTCGACGAGGGGGACGTCAACGAGGCCGACCTCAACGCGGGCATCCAGTCCACCGCGACGATCATCCAGGGCCATGCCCGCGAGAAGGACGTCCGCCTCGACTTGCAGCTCGCCCCCCTGCCCCGCGTGACCTGCCACGCAGCCCGGATCAACCAGGTGGTCATGAACCTGATGTCCAACGCCATCGACGCCTGCTCCCTCGGCGGCGAGGTGACCGTCCGCACCGGCGCCGACGATGGCCACGTCCAGATCGAGATCATCGACAACGGCAGGGGGATCAGCCCCGAGATCCGCCCGCGGATCTTCGACCCGTTCTTCACCACCAAGCCGATCGGCAAGGGGACCGGCCTGGGCCTCTCCATCAGCTACGGCATCGTCCGCGACCACGACGGCACCATCGACGTCGACTCCACCCCCGGCAAGGGCTCCCGCTTCATCGTCCGCCTGCCGGTCCGCCCGCCGTCGACGTAGGTTGGATTCATGAACCCGCCTGCCCCCGGTGGCCTGGGAGATGCTCTTCCTATCTAC
Organism: Aquisphaera insulae; assembly: GCF_011064615.1. Taxonomy (GTDB): domain Bacteria; phylum Planctomycetota; class Planctomycetia; order Isosphaerales; family Isosphaeraceae; genus Aquisphaera; species Aquisphaera insulae. Next base: position 26,879 of record NZ_JAALJH010000102.1, read on the forward strand.
GGTTTTTCCCGTTGACAACTACGGCAAAAACCGTAGACTCCACCTCGTGGTTTGCGAGGCACCGTCTGCTGACTGGGAGTCCACGGCGATGGCACGTCCGAAGGCCGAGCATCCGACGCCCGGCGAGCTCGAGGTCCTGAAGGTCCTCTGGGAGCGGGATACCCCGGGGACGGTCCGGGACGTAATGGACGTCCTCCATGCGAGGCAGGACGCGCCGCGCGCTTACACCTCGGTCATGAGCCTGATGAACGTCATGGCGGAGAAGGGCCTGTTGCGGCGGTCACCCCACGGGCGGGCCTTCCTGTACGAGCCGGCGGCGCCCCGCGATCGGACGCTCCGCTCGCTGCTGGGGGAGACGTTCGAGCGAGCCTACGAGGGCTCGGCCAGCCTGCTCGTCTCCCACTTGCTGGACCAGTCCGCGCCGTCGGCCGAGGAGCTCGACCGGATCCGATCGCTCCTTGATGCGTATGAGACCCGATCGAAGGAGAAGGCCCAGGAGGGGGGTGGCCGGTGCAAGCGACCGCGATCGAAGCGTTCCTCGGACTGAGCGGCCAGTTGGTCTGGCTTGCCCTGCTGCACGCGACCTGGCTCGGTTTGCTCGCGGCGGCCATCGTGGCCATCGCCTTCGAGGCCCGGCCTCGACGCTCACATCGGGCTCGGCACGACGCGAGCCTCGTCGCGTTGATTGTGGTGGTCCTCGGTGCGCCGGCCGTCGCCATCTTCCAGCAGGCCGTCAGCCCGCGGCGAGAGGACGAGACTGCTGTCTCATCCATCCAACAGGTCTGGTTCATTGCAGAGGATCAACCCGCGCTTGCGGGCGCCATTCCCCGCCAGCAAGTGGACACTTCTTCGAGACCGCAACTTCTCGAGGCCTCCTCGATGGTCGAACGAGCCGCCGATGCGGCGAAGATGGCCGGGCCGTTCGTGCTGGCGTGCTGGACTGTCTGCGTCCTGAGCCTTGCGATCCTCCTGGCGATCGCGATGGCGTCGACACGGCGGCTGCGGCGATCCTCTCGACCCGCGGATGCCCAAGTCCTGGCGAGCATGACGAGGCTCTGCCGCCTTCTCAGGCTCGGCTCTCCTCCGTTGGTCCGCGTCCATCCGAGGATCTCCGAGCCCTGTCTGTGTGGCGTGATTCGGCCCGTCATCCTGGTCCCTCGTCGATGGCTTGCCACGGCCGCCCCGGAAGCGATCGATGCCGTACTCGCCCACGAGCTGGCCCACGCCCGCCGGGCGGACCACGTCGTCAACCTCTGCCAGCGCCTGGTCGAGATGCTGCTCTTCTTCCATCCGGCCATCCGCTGGCTCTCGCGGTCGCTCCGCCGCCATCGGGAATTCTGCACCGATGCTCTGGCCGTCCGGCTGACAGGCAATCCTTTGGCCCTGGCCAGAGCGATGGAGTCCATCGCTCGGCTCCGGCCGGTTCGTCCGACGGTACGCCCATTCGGTGCGTCGCTCGGTTGTGAAGGCTCGTCTCTCTACCCCCGAATTCAGGAGCTGATTGGCATGATGCCCGCCCGACCTCGCCGACGTCTCTGGCCCTTC
>NZ_JAALJH010000103.1 GCF_011064615.1 Aquisphaera insulae
GGCCTCCTCGGGATCCCCGCCGGGGACTCACCGCCAAGCAAGACCCCGACGGTCATTCGTTCGATGTCCCCAGAGGCCTTTCTACCTAAATCCCCTATCTCCCCGCAAAAGCGGAATGATCTCGTGAGCGGGTGGTCACCTGTCCAGAAAGCTCACGCAGGACTATCAATCTGTGGCTTCCACATTTGGGATAGCGCCATCAAAGCCAACCCCTCAAGATTCATCATGATCAATCGCCGCAATGATTTACGTCAATATCGCGAGAAACGCCATGCGACGATCAAACCCAATTTCGCGGCAGCGGGCGGCAAGCACGGGACGTCGTCTCCGGATGCGGTCGCATCAGCCAACGGCCGGGTGGACGTGGTGTTGCACCCAGGACCACCTGGAGCCCCTGCATGCGGGGAAAGGAGTCCCTCATTCCCGCCGTCGCGGCTCAAGAAAGCGCCACCAAAGCCAATTCCAAAAACCGCATCACGATTAATCGCCGCAAGGCTTTACGTCAAGATCGCGGGCAACGCCAGGCGACGACCGAACCCAATTTCGCGGCGGCGGGGGGGAGGCCACGGGCCTCGTCAGATGAGGGGATCGACTCATTGTCGAGGCCCGCGGTCGCCGGCGGGGAAGGCGCCCCAGCCGAGCTTGTCGCGGAGGGTCCGGTAGAAGCTGTAGCCGGGGAGGCGGATCATGGGGAATGGGGTGGAGCCGCGGCGGATCGTCACGCGGTCGCCGGGCAGGAGCGGGATCTGGACCTGGCCGTCGATCACCAGGACGGTCGGCTGATGATCGCCGCGGGGGACCATCTCGTAGGTCTTGTGGGCGCTGTCCACGAGCGGCCGCTGGGTCAGGGTGTGGGCGCACAGAGGGGTCACGACGAACATGTGGCCGTTCGGGGGGAGGATCGGGCCGCCGGCCGAGAGGCTGTGCGCGGTCGAGCCCACCGGGGTGGCGATGATCAGGCCGTCGCCCCGGTAGGTCATCACGCTCTCGCCGTCGATGGAGAGCCCGATCTCGACCAGGTGGAAGAACGGCGCGGCGCGGATCACGGCCTCGTTGAGGCCGCGGTAGACCCGGGCGGCCTCGTCGCGGCGGGTGAGGGTGCAGGTCAGGGTCATCAGGTTTTCGATCGTGAATCGCCGGTCCGCCAGGTCGGGCAGGCGGTCGCAGAACGCGGCGGGGGTCAGGTCGGCGAGGAACCCGAGCCGGCCGGCGTTGATCCCCAGCACCGGGGTCGGGCGATCGTTCATCCGCCGGGCCGTGTGCAGGACCGTACCGTCCCCGCCCACCACCAGGGCGATGTCGGCCGGGAGGTCCGACAGGTCGGACTCGGCGGAGAGGTCGATCCCGGCGAGCTCCAGGCCGGGCGCGCAGCCGAGCGAGTCCTCGAGGCGGCGGATGTCGTCGTGGACCTCGGCCCGGTCGCCATTGCCCAGGAGCATGACCCGCAACGGCTCGCGCGAGGAGAGGAGCGGATGCGGCTGGGATGAATGGTCCATGATGTCGAAGGCCCTGGGCTGATGCACGGGAGCGAGCCCGGCCGGATCCTCGACGCTCCGGGTCGCTATGCACGCCCGGGGGGACCCGCCGGGGTATCATCAGACACGATCGGGGGTCGGGATGGCAATCGGGATCGGCCGAGGCGAGCCCCTGCGACCCCCGCCCCGGCCGCGCTCAGCTCTTGGAGGAGAGGGCCGCCTTGGACCCAGTGCCGTTGACGTGGCCGTGGCCGTTGACGCGCTCCGGGGCGGCCAGGGTCTCTCCGGAGGCGGGTTCCGCGAGCTCCGAGTCGGGATCGGATTCCCCCTCGGCATCCAGCTCCGGGACGTTCAGGCCGACGCGGCGGGCCTGCTCGAGGGCCGCCCGCACGATGCCATCGACGTCGAGGCCGACCTCGGCGAGCTGTTCGTCGCGCTCGGCGTGGAGGACGAAACGGTCCGGGAGGCCCAACCGGCGGACGTGCCCGGCGGCGATCCCGGCGTCACTCGCCGCTTCCAGGACGGCCGAGCCGAAGCCCCCGGCCAGGCAGCCCTCCTCGACGGTGAGGACGAAGGCCGCCTCCTCGATGGCCTTGCAGGCGACGTTCCGGTCCAGCGGCTTGACGAACCGGGCGTTCACGACGCCGACGTGGAGCCCGTACCGGTCGCGGAGCCGCTCCGCCGCCCGGACACAGGCGTTCAGGAGCGAGCCGCAGGCCAGGATCATGCCGTCGGTCTCCCATTCGAGGACCTCGGCCTGGCCCAGCTCGATCGGCTGCGGATCGCGGTCCAAGGACTCGAGGACGGCCCTCGGGTAGCGGATGGAGACGGGGGAGTCGTGCTCCAGGGCGAACTCGATCATGGGCTCGACGTCGCGGAGGTCGCCGGGCGCCATGACGACCATGTTCGGGAAGACCCGCATGTAGGCCAGGTCGTAGGTGCCGTGGTGGGTGGGCCCGTCGGCGCCGACGAGGCCGGCCCGGTCCAGGCAGAAGACCACGGGCAGGTCCTGGAGCGCGACCTCCTGGAAGATCTGGTCGTAGGATCGCTGGAGGAACGTGCTGTAGATGTCGACGACCGGCCGGGCCCCGGCCTTGGCCATGCCGCCGGCGAAGGCCACGGCGTGGCTCTCGCAGATGCCGACGTCGAAGAACTGGGCGGGGTACTCGTCGCGGACCTTCTGGAGCTTGTTCCCCTCGCACATGGCGGCCGTGATGATCGCCACCTTCGGGTCGCGGCCGCAGGCCGCATGGAGCGCGGCGCTCACCGCGTCGGTGTAGGTCCGCGACGGCGAGAGCTTGGGCGGGGCGCAGCCGTTGTCGGACTTGCCGAAAGGCGCGGGGGCGTGGAACCGGACCGGGTCCTTGACGGCCGGCTCGTAGCCGTGGCCCTTGTTGGTCAGGATGTGGAGCAGGATCGGCCCGCTCATCGCCTTGACCTTCTCAAGGTAGCCGCGCAACCCCTTCAGGTCGTGGCCGTCGATCGGGCCCAGGTAGGTGAAGCCCAGCTCCTCGAAGAGCATGCCGTGATTGAGGGAGGCCTTGATCGCGTCCTTGATCTGCTGGACCCAGCGCTCGGCGTGCTCGCCCACCAGCGGCACGCTGGCGACCAGCGACTTGAGCCGCTTGTTCCAGTCGTGGTAGGTGGAGGACATCCGGGCCCGGTCCAGGTAGTCGGCCACGCCGCCGACGCGCGGGCAGATCGACATCTTATTATCATTAAGGACCACCAGCATCTTGGTCCTGAGGCCGCCGGCGTTGTTGAGGGCCTCGAAGACGATCCCGGAGGGGAAGGCCCCGTCGCCGATGACGGCCACGGAATGGCGCTCCGGGTGGCCGGTGAGCTCGTCGCCGACGCGGAGCCCCATGGCGGTGGAGGGGGCGCAGCCGGCATGGCCCGTCATGAACAGGTCGAAGACGCTCTCGGCGGGGTTGGGGTAGCCCATCAGGCCCCCCTTGGTCCGGATCGTGTGCAGATCGGCGGCGCGGCCGGTGATGAGCTTGTGCGGATAGATCTGGTGGCCGGTGTCCCAGATCAGGCGGTCGCGGGTGAAGTCGAAGGCCTGGTGCAGGGCCAGGCAGAGCTCGACGACCCCGAGGTTGCTGGCGAAATGCGCAGACCGCCTTCGGACCACGCCGATCAGCTCGCTCCGCATCTCCGCGGCGAGCCGCTCGAGGTCCTCGTCCGTGAGCCCCCTGAGGTCCGCTGGCGACTTGATGCTCGCCAGCAGCGAATCCGCATTCGTCATCAACGGTCCCTTTCCAAGAGTGCCATCGCGAGCTCGCGGAGCCGATGGCCGCGAGGTCCCAGCGGTGCGATCGCCGCGACGGCCTCGTCCGCGAGCTGTCGGGCCCGGCGGCGGCTGCCGTCGACACCCAGGAACCTCGGATACGTCCACTTGCCAAGCCCGTGGTCCTTGCCCACGCGCTTGCCCAGCTTGACCTCGTCCCCCTCCACGTCGAGCAGGTCGTCCACGATCTGGAAGGCCAGGCCCACGGCGCGGCCGTACCGCTCCAGCGCCTCCACGTGCGAGTCCGGGGCGGCGGCGATGATCGCCCCCATCTGGAGCGGCGCCCGCAGCAGGGCGCCGGTCTTGCGGCGGTGGATCGCCTCGAGCTCCGAGAGCGAGCCCTCGTCCCTCAGGTCGAGGGCACGCTCCTCCGCGGCGAGGTCGGCCATCTGGCCGCCGACCATCCCGCCGTGGCCGGCGCACTCGGCCAGCAGCCGGACGCAACGGACGGCCGCCGGCGCCGGCGCCACCCCGGCGGCCACCAGCTCGAACGCGAGCGTCAGCAGGGCATCCCCCGCCAGGATCGCCGTCGCCTCGTCGAACGCCTTGTGGCAGGTCGGCCGGCCCCGCCGCAGGTCGTCGTCATCCATCGCCGGCAGGTCGTCGTGGATCAGGGAATACGTGTGGACCAGCTCCAGCGCCGCCGCCGCGGGCATCGCCGCCGCCGGATCGCCGCCGCAGGCCTCGGCCGCCATCAGGCAGAGGACCGGCCTCAGCCGCTTCCCCCCCGCCAGGGCACTGTAACGCATCGCCGCGGCCAGCCGCGACGGCGTCGGCGAATCGTCCCCCCCCTCCGGCAGGAACTGATCCAGCGCTTCCTCCACCCGGCGGGCCGCCAGATCGAGGTACTCGCGGAGCGAAACTTCTTGCGGTAGCTGAAGGCAAATCGTCATGGGACCTATCGTTACGCCACATCCAGGGCACCCAGCGATCCCCCGCCACGGCGAAGCCGCCGCCCGGCCACTACGCCCACGGCCCGGTGCCTTCGCTATTGTGGACACCCAGGGGCCGATTGTCGAGATGCCAGGCTCGAAAACTTTACGCCACAAAGTCAAGCGCCGCCGCCGAGACGGCCGTCTGGGATAAATAGAGGACCTGGATAAAGATTGCGGGCCGTATATCGAGCACAACTCCTTGTGTTATCACGTTTTGCGTCCCGAGGAAAGGCCGGACCGAGTGGACCGGGCAAGTCTCAACCGGATGACCCGATCGGAGGAGGTCGACGGCGCCGGGATGTCCACGAGGGCCGGCACCGTCTTTTCCGTCGTCTCCGCGGGACGTACCATCGGCGAAGGGGGCCCACGAGGGTCTGACGGACCAGCGCGAGGATGTCGGTGCGAGTGGGTGGAGATCGTCCGTGACAGAGGCCGCCTCGATCCCGCTGGAATTTCCCCTGCTAAGCCGGACCCCGGACGCCTGGGCCGAGGCCGCCCTCCGGGACGTTCGGGCCCTCCTGGGCGATCATGCCTACCTCGAGAAGAAGGCGGCGTCCAACGCGCTCGAGCTCCTGAACCGCTGGCCGGAGCCCACGCCGCCGGCCGACTGGACGGCGACCCTGGCGGCGGTCGCCCACGACGAGGCGTCCCACCTGGCGTCGGTGCTGAAGCTGCTCGCGCGTCGAGGTGGCCGGCTCGAACGGACGCACCGCAACCCGTACGCGAACGCGCTCCGGCTGCTCGTGAGGAAGGGCGCGGGTACCGCGGAGCTCGCGGACCGGCTGCTCATCTCCGCCATGATCGAGGTCCGATCCTGCGAGCGGTTCGACGTGCTGGCGAGGGTTGCGGCGGGACAAGACCGCGAGTTGAGCCGCTTCTTCCATCGGCTGGGTGCCTCCGAGATGGGGCATTACCGGGTCTTCCTCCGCCTGGCCGGTTACGCCGTCGGGCCCGAAGCCGTCGAGTCCCGCTGGGCCGAGATGCTCGAGGACGAGGCCCGGATCCTCGCGGAGCAGCCGCCGGGGCCGAGGATCCACAGTGGCGTTTCCGCCTTGCCCTGATTCGCGTCCGTGGGATTCAGAAAGGCGGCTCCAGGGGATCGTCTTCAACCTCCGCCGCGGCCCGCGGCCGTCGCGGCTTCGGCGGCTTCTTCTCGGCGGCGGGCTTCTCGACGGTCGTGGATGCGGCGGGAGCTCCGGTCGCCTTTGCTGGCGCCGTCTCATGTGTGGCCGAGGCGTCGAACGGCCGCGTCACGGGCGTGCCGTCGGCGTCCACCCCGGCGAGCAGGGCCACGGTCCGCTCCGCCCGCTCGAGCTGAGCATAGCAGCCGCTGAGGAGTCGCACCCCGGTCTGATACTGGTCGAGCGCGGCGGCCAGCTCCGGCTCGCCGCGTTCGAGCGACTCGACGATTTCCTCGATCCGACTCAGCGCCAGCTCAAAGGGGATCTCGGCGGCCTCGTCCTCGGTCATCGTTGCCTCGCTTTCATGGGAATCGCCTCAATGATCCTGAAGGACGACCCGGCTGACGATCTCGCCGGCGGCGAGCCGAGTGCGGATCAGGTCGCCGGGTTGGACTTCGGACGGCGACCGCACCGTGGTCGTCCCGTCCTCGCGGAAGGTCAGGCTGTAGCCGCGGGCGAGGACGCCGAGCGGGCTGAGGGCCTCGATCGACGCGGCCAGCCGCGCCAGGGCGTGCTTCCGGCCGTCGAGGTCCCTCCGCATCGCGTTACGGGCTCGCTCGGCGACCTGGTCCAGGACCGCGCGGGCCTCGAGAATCCGGAGCCGGCTCAACTGGTGGATCCGGGCGGCGAGGCGGTCCAGGTGCATGGCGATCTCGCGGCCGTCCGGGACCGAGATCTCGCCGGCCTCGCTCGGGGTGAGGGCCCGGCGGTCGGCGGCGAGGTCCGCGAGCGTCACGTCGACCTCGTGGCCGACCGCCGAGACGACCGGCAGCCGCGAGCCGGCGATCGCCCGCGCGACGACCTCCTCGTTGAAGGCCCCGAGGTCCTCCGAGGATCCTCCGCCGCGGGCGACGATCAGCAGGTCCGCCCCCGCGACCGTGTTCCCCAGGGCGATGGCCGCGGCGATCTCGGCCCCCGCGCCGAGGCCCTGCACGCGTGCCGGGGCGATCAGGATCTCGGTCGAGGGCCAGCGCCGGCCCGTCACCTGGATGAGGTCCCGCACGGCGGCACCGGTCGGGCTCGTCACCACGACGATCCGCCGCGGGAACCTCGGGATTGGCCGCTTCCGCTCCGGGTTGAAGAGCCCTTCCGAGGACAGCCGGGCGACGAGCTGACGAAAGGCCAGCTCCAGCGATCCGATGCCCTCCGGCTCGAGGTGCCGGACCACGACCTGGTAATCGCCGCGAGGCGGATACACGGTGATCCGGCCGAGCACCCGGACGGCCAGCCCGTCCTCGAGGTTGAAGGCCAGTCGCTGGGCGTCACTCTTCCACATCACCCCGCGAATCGAGGCCCCGCCATCGCGCAGGCTGAAGTAGATGTGGCCGGACTTCGGCCGTGCCAGGTTGGTCAGCTCGCCGTGGGCGGCGACCTCGGCGAAATCGGCCTCGAGCGTGTCCTTGATCCGCTCGGTCAGGTCCGAGATCGACTCGTACATCGAGCCGAACGGGTCGCCCCCCAGCGGCAAGGAAACCGGTCTCGCCATGAATTCACCTTTCCGAGGGTCCATCCGAACACTAGCTGCAAACAACGACTCTACCCCTGGATCCGATCCCAATCCAGTCAGTCACCCCGGGGCCGTGAGATCACGGGTCGGATTTTCATGGACCCGAAACGGCTCCCAGGGGCAGTATCCTCATGAACGCTCAAGACGAGAGGAGGCAATCCATGCGGTTGGGCGCGAACGGTTCCCTCGTGGATGACCTGGGTCAGCTCTTCCGGAATGGCGTGGCTCCCTCGCGCGATGGGACCCTTGTCGAACGATACGCGGCCGACGGGGACGGCACGGCCTTCGAGGCGCTCGTGGTCCGCCACGGGCCGATGGTGCTGTCCGTCTGCCAGCGTATCCTGGCGAACTCGCACGACGCGGAGGACATCTTCCAGGCGGCGTTCGTCTTGCTGGCCCGCAAGGCGGCCAGGCTTCGCGATCCGGACCGGGTCGGGCCGTGGCTCCACGGCGTGGCCTCGCGGATGGCTCGGAAGGCGCGATCGCGAGGCTTGCGGCATCGTCGTCTCCCGCTCGAGGACGGGCCCGCCCGGGAGTCCGAAACAAGCGAATGGTCGGACGTCCGGCCGATCCTCGATGCCGAGCTTGGCCGTCTGCCGCGAGCCCAGCGCGAGGTCCTGGTCCTCTGCCTGCTCGAGGGGGCCACGGCGGACGAGGCGTCCGACCGGTTGGGATGCCCCGTCGGGACGGTCAAGAGCCGACTCGCCCGCGGCCGGCTGGCCCTCCGCGACCGGTTGGTCCGCCGGGGGATCGCCCCGGCGCTCGCCCTGGCCGCGGCCTCCGCGGAAGAAGCCTCCGCAAGCGTGGTGCCGCCCTCCCTGATTCGTACGGTCCTCGGAGTCGTCGCCTCGTCGGCAACCGCGACCGGGACCTCCCTTCCCATACCAGGAGCCATCTGGATCATGTCTTCACGATCAACCACGACCTACTCCCTGATCGTCGGTGGACTTGCCGTCGCTGGTGTCATGGCCGCGACCTGGATGAGCAACTCCGTGGCACAGGTCCCTGGAAATGCCCGCAACGAGACACAGGCCGCGAAGGAGGTGCCGTCAGGCGAGCAGAAGACCCAACAGCGGAATCTCAGGAGCATTGCCCTTGCGCTGAACAAATACTACGTCGCAAACAACCACTTCCCGTCCGCCGCGAGCTACGGCTCGGACATCGTGCCGAAGTTGAGCTGGCGTGTCGCGATCCTGCCGATACTGGAGCCGTCGCAGTTGGCACTCTACCGGGAGTTCCACCAGGACGAGCCCTGGGACAGCCCGCACAACAAGGCGTTGATCGCCCGGATGCCCGCCGTGTTCGAAACCCCGGCGGCCCCCGCACCCGCGGGCGAGACCCGCATCCGAGGTTTCGTCGGCCCTGGTGCCTTCTTCGAGGGGACGCAGGGGTTGAAATTGGAGAGTTTCACCGATGGGACATCCAACACCGTTATGATGGGCATCGCCGCCGAGCCGACCCCCTGGACCAAGCCCGGCGAACTCCCGTTCCTCGCGGGCAACCCGCTGCCGGCGCTCGATGAGTCAGATCCCGCCGGCTTCCCGCTCCTGATGGTCGACGGCTCGATCCGGACGCTCCCCTTCGAGAAGGCCCAGATGCTCCCCTTCGCCATCACCCGCGGCGGTGGCGAAGTTCTCGAATGGCCGCAGAGCAAGCCCTCCGCAGACGAGCCGACGAGGCGACATCCCGTCAAGGTCATGGTCCCCGCTTCCGCAACGCCGACGCCGCCCGGCCCCGCAGCCGGGATGATGTCGGGTGGCGCTGAAGGCGGCATGGGCGCCATGATGGGCGGCGGCGAGCCGGATCGAGTCCAGGCCCTCGAGCAAAGGATGAAGCGCATCGAGGATCGGCTGGACAAGGTGATGCAGGCGATCCAGGCGAAGCGGCCGTGAGACGGCCAGCCCCCTACATCGAAAAATCCACCACAATCCCATTCGCCACGGCCCGGCTCCCTTGCCTGACGACTTCCGCCCCCGCCGGGATCGCGACGAGCACGGCCGAGGCGCCGGCGTTCAGGACGATCGGGGTCGGCCCGGACGCCCGCTTCACGACGACCGCATGCGTCACCGCGTCGTACAGATCGACCGATCCTGGCCCGAAGTCGACGTGAATGGTCTTCACTTCCGGATGCGGATTGTGGAAGAGCCAGGTCGGATAGGCGGGGGCGTGATACCAGTCGGTCGCCAGGCAGTCCCAGCGGAGGATGCCGGGGACATCCGTCTCGTCGACGATTCCGCCCAGGAAGCCGACGTGGTCGCCCATGTAGAGGGCGACGTTGCGAGACTCGTTCGAGAACGTCCTCCGCTTCTCGGCGTCGTAGTCCCGGGCCTCAACCTTGGGGCCATTCCAGCCGGCCCGGACCGGGTCGCCGGTGGCGTAGGGGCGGAAGATCCGGCGGTCGCCGAAGTCCCAGGACATGAGGCCCTCGTAGAACAGCAGCCCATGAGGATCCCAGCGGTCCTTCCAGTCCTTGTGGTCCTGGTGATCCCAGTCCAGGCCGTAGCCCTGGAGCAACCTGGTGGAACTGGCCGCGTGAAGAGCATAACGACCGATGTCCCGGGCATATCGAGGCGCGTACCGCGCCACGGGCACGAGCCAGGCGGGAGCCTGGAGCGTGCCCATCGTGAACGCATAGAACCCGCGTTCGCTGCCGGGCAAGTCCGCGGCGTCCAGACCGTCGCAGGTCATGCCCCCGAGTCGCGTGCCGGCCGTGATCAGCCACGGCGTCCGACCCGGCTGGCCCGTGCCGTACCAGATGTCGAGCACCCGGCCCAGGTCAAAATGGCTGTCGTACTCGGCGTTCAGGCGGGCGGTCGTCAGCGGGCCCATCACGTGCGAGATCTCGTAACGGCCGGGATGGTCGACGTGCCACCGGATCGCCGACCGGGCGCAGGCCAGCATCTCGCGGTCCCCGGTCAGACGATGCCCGACCAGGAGCGGCCAGGCGACCGAAGGCGCATGCCCGAAGCGGTTCATCGGCTCGGGCCGGCCCCCGGGTGCGCCCTTCGCGAAGTCGACGCCCAGGACGTCGAAGTTCGGATCCTCCGGGCATCCCATGATGTGGGCGATCCGGAGGAAGGCGGAGGTCTCCGACCGTGCCTGGGCTTCCAGGTCCCTGTCATCCGGGAACTGGGCGGCCAGGATCAGCCCCTGGATGCCGGCCCAGTAGCCGTAGATATCCGCATGATAGACGGGATTCCCGCGCTCCGTCGGGTGATGGCGGAAGACGCCGTATTTCGGGTCGAACCAGCCCTTGGCGGCCTGGACGTAGTCGAACCCGTGAAGGTGCCGCGGATCGAGCCCGACGAGCTTCGCCCCGTTGATCGCGGACAGGCACGTGAGGGCCTCCTTCTGATACGGGGCGCCGACGTAGGCGGGGATCTCGAACCCGGGCGGTTCGCTCTGAACGCGGACCAGCGGATTGCCGTCGAGCCGCGTGGCCGGATTCAGGAGTTGCTCATAATATTCCCGGGCGATCCGATGCCAGTCGCGGACCACCAGCGGGTCCGGCAGCGCGGGCATGAGCCGGACCCGGGCGATGGTGGCGGAGGGCGCCGATTCCTGGCCAGACGCGGCCGTCGCCGCCTGGACCATGGCGGAACAGACCACGAGACAACACAACGCTCTCATCTCGTCCGATGTCCGTTCTGGGACGAGTCTCGTCACGAGGACCCGTCCTGGGGATGAGGAAAACCGACGTCGGTTCCTCCTCGAATGCCGAAAGTCAGTATGATCGAGCCTGAGGCGAAGATCGAGGTCGTCCCCGCGTGTGATGAACTGGCTACGGGAATGCAACCCATGGTCGGAAGCTTGATGAAGTGCTTCTCGATCCTGTTGACCAGCCTCTGCGCCACGCTCGTCGCGGGTCAGGAGCCGAGGCACGTGGATCGTCGTGTGGCCTCGGCGCTGGAGTCGTGGAGGAGCGACGACCCGAAGGAACGCTTGCGGGCACTCCAGAGACTGAAGCGGATCGGCCCCGAGGCGGCGCCGGCGATTGCAGAGCTGATCGCGGGGCTGAAGGACACCGACCGCGTCGTCAAGGTTGAGACCGCGTGGACCCTCCGCTCCATGGGTCCGGCGGCATCACCGGCGATCCCGGCCTTGCTGGCGGCCCTCGACGATCCCGATATCCGCACGGTGGCAGCCTGGACCATCCGCGATGCGAAACCCGACGCGAGGACTGTCCTGCCCGTGCTCCTGGATCGCCTTCGCGGACCTCGGGACAGGCGATCACCCGAAATCGTGCCGGTGCTTGGAGCCTTCGGCGAAGCAGCCGTTCCCACGCTGATCGACCTCCTGAAGGACGAGGACGCGAGGGTGCGAACGGGAGCCGTCGCCGCGTTGCAACAAATCGGCCCCGAGGCGCGGGCGGCCGTTCCCGCTTTGATGAAAGGCCTTCATTCGCCCGATCCCAAGTACCGCGAGAAGGTCGCCGCTGCCCTGGCCGCGGTCGGTCGCCAGGACGTGGAGACGATCGCTCGCGCGGTTCGCGATCGCGAGGCCAACGTCCGCGGGGGTGCCGCCATGGCCCTCGAGAAGCTCGGCCGGGGCGCGGCCCCTGCCGTCCCCGCGCTGATCGCTGCTCTCGCCGTTCCGGAGCCGCCCATGGCCCCGGTGCCACCGCCAGGTTTGGGCCATGAGAGTTGGACCAGGGAAGGCGAGCCACGGCCCCTGGCCTGTCAGGCCGCCCTCGCCGCGATCGGTCCGGCCGCCGTCCCGGCGTTGATGGCCCGGCTCGACGACGCCGATCACGCCTCGAGGGTCCAGGCCATGAGGTCCCTGGGGTTCCTCCGACGCGCGGCAAAGCCCGCCATTCCTCGGCTCGTCACGCTCCTCGATGATCCCGGAGCCCGCGACGAGGCCGCCGCAACCCTGGGCGGGATGGGTTCCATGGCGCGGGGGGCCATTCCGCGGCTCATCGCGGGACTGAAGGACGCCGACCCGGCGTTTCGCACCCGTGCGGCGGAGACTCTCGGCCGGATTGGCTGGTCGAGGCAGGACATCCACCACGGCTTTCGAACCATGGCCCGGGGCGCGATCCGTCCCCTCCGCGATGCGCTCAAGGACTCCGACGCGAGGGTCCGGACGGCCGCAGCCCGCGCGCTCGAGGACATCGGTGAGGAGTCATCGGCCGTGCTCGATGAGCTGCTCGCGGCGATGAACGACCCCGTGTCCGAGGTCCGCCTCGCCGTCGTCCGGGCGTTTCGCCGCATCGATGGTGACGAGACTCGGACTCGAGACGCCCTGATCGCCCGGCTCAAGGACCCGGACGAACGGGTTCGTGCCGCGGCCGAGTCATTGAAGCCGAACGAGTTCCAGATCAGGCGCGAACCGCACGACGAGGCAGAACCTGTAGCAAGCCCCTGGCTCGCGGGTCATCCGATGGGCCCGGTGGACCTCAGGGCGGCCCTCGGTGACCCCGATCCGGTCGTCCGCGCCTGGGCGGCGGAGTATCTCCCCGCGTTTCGCGGAAGATCGGAGGTTGACGCTTCGATCCCGCTGCTGACGGCCCGGCTCAAGGACGCCGATCCGGCGGTCCGACTCACAGCGGCCGAGGCTCTCGGCCGGTTCGGCCCCGAGGCGAAAGGAGCTGTCTCCGCGATCCTCGACCTGATGACGGATGCCGATGATGCCGTCTCAGTCGGTGCGCTCCGGGCGCTTCCGGCGATCGGTCCAGAGGCGACGGCGAAGATGAACCGCCGGTTGGCGGACTGCCTGGACAACCGCGCGGGGAACCTCCACGGCCGGGCCGTCCGGGCACTGGAGATCCTCGGAGAGGCCGACTCCGAGTCGCTCTTTCGCATGATCGCCGGTCCGGACACGCCCCGGACGGTACGAATCCTGGCCCTGGACAGCCTCTCCGAGGCCTGCAAGCGAAATTCGCTCGACGAGATCACCGGGGCTGCACGCGAATCGATCCCGGCCCTTGAAATGCTGGCCCGCGACGAGGACCCTGACGTTCGGGAGAAGGCGCATCGGGTCCTTGTCGTCACGGACCGAGGGGGGGGTCGTTCCGCCCGGTCGCTGCTCGAGGATGTTCGGACGGGCCTCGCCAGCGGCTCTGAAACCTATGCGGCGATCCTAGACCTGGAACCGCGGGCGATACCCGCCCTCGTCGAGGGATTGAAGGACCCGGATGAAGCGGTGCGAATCGCGGCGGCGACGGCCCTGAAGGAACTGGCCGAAAAACTCCCACGTCCCGAGGACAGGATCGAGGCTGGGGAAAGCGATCCGTCCGTTCGGGATGCACGAGCGAGGGAGCTTCAGCTCCGGACGCTGGCCGCCGAGGCACTCGCCGCGACGCTGAAGGACGACGACACCCAGGTCCCCTGGGTTGCCGCCGTGGCCCTCGGCACGCTGGGCGCGAGCGGCTCAAAGGCGATCCCGGCCCTCGTCGAGATGGCACAAGATCGGAAGACGCGCGTCCATTCCGGCGTGCTCGTCGTGGGCGGCACGAGCGACGGAGCCGCGCTGCGGGCCGCAGGTCTTTGGGCACTGGGGTCCTACGGTCAGGCCGCGAGCCCGGCGGTTCCGGTGCTGATCCAGGCGATGGACGATGACGATCCGCTGACCCGCTGGGCGGCCGTCGCCAGTCTCGGATCGATCGGTCCGCCTGCGAGTTCGGCCGTCCCCGGACTGATCGGAGTCCTGCGATCGCGAAAGGGGGCGCCACCCATTGCGCCGATCGTCCCACCCTCGGCGAGCTCGTTTCTTGTCGAGCGGCTGGATGTGCAGGCCGCGATCGCTCTCGGCCGGATCGGCCCGGCCGCCCGCGCGGCCGTGAGTCCATTGACGACGGCCCTGAACGACCAGGAAAGCCACGTGCGCGTGAAGGCCGCCGAGGCTCTGGGTGAAATCGGCCCGGACGCCGCCCCGGCCATCCCGGCGCTGATCCAGGCACTCGACGATCCGATGACGAGGGAGCAAGCTTCCGCCGCCCTGAAAGGGATCGGGACGACCGCGATTCCTGCTCTCCGCGAGGCCGCTCGGAGCCCTGACCAGGAGCTCCGTATCGCCGCGATCCATGCCCTCGGACAGGTCGGCCCCGCAGCCTGCGAGGCCATCCCCGACCTGCGGAAAGCCCTGGCCGACGCGGACGAGGAAGTTCGCACGGTCGCGGTCGAAGCCCTCGGCAATATCGCGGCAGGCCCGAGACGCGCCGCGGTCATTCCCGCCTTGCTCGCCGCGACCGGAGACCTCGACCGCTTCGTCCGCAAGGAAGCGGCGACGGCCCTGGGAAAGGTCGCCCCGAACGAGGCGATCATCCCGCCCCTGATCGCCCTGATGAAGGATCGCGATGGCGAGGTTCGGCACGCCGCGGCCGAGGGCCTGACGACTCTCGGAACACCCGCCGTGCCACCCCTCCTGGCACTCCTGCGCGACGAACGATCCGACGTGCGAAGCTCAGCCGAATCCATACTTCCTGATATGATCATTCCCAATCTTCGAGGCGAGGTTCCCGAGCCTGAGGCTCGCGCACGGGAGCGGACCAAACTCGTCCGAGATGCCCTCCTCGCTGCGATGAAGGACACGGACGAGCGGATTCGGGCGGGTGCGTCGCGGGCGTTCGGCCGGGCCGGGAACAGCGTGGTGCCGGAGCTTACCTCGGCGTTGGAGGATCCGTCGGCCCTCTCGCGCCGCCACGCCGCGCTCGCCCTTCGGATGATCGGAGGCAAGGCCCGCCCCGCGCTCGAGCCGCTCGCGGCTCGTCTCGCCGATCCCGATCCGGGCGTCCGTGCCGCGGCCGACGCGGCCATTCGCGCCATCCTGCGGGACGGGTCGTAGCGAGGCGGCCGGGCTGGTCACGGCCGTAGTCCGCCAGGCGGACCGGTGATGTCGTGCACTCGGCCGATGGCGGCGAATGGTGGCGTTCCCTGGCCTCGCGGAGCCTGATCCGCGAGAAACTCGACCATGAAGGTGTCGTGAGGTGGAATTGAGAAAATCACGCATGCGCTTTCATGCGCTTTCCAGTTCCTTCGGGCGAATCGCGGCGGCTCTCTCGGTCCTGTTCGTCGCATGCGCGGCGATCTCCGCCGTCGCCGTCGTGGCCCTATTCGCCCTCCGTATTGGCACTGACGCCCTGGCTGGAGCTCAAGGGCGAGATCCAAGGCACCCTCGTCGTCCTGATCCCTGTCATGGGGGCGATCGTATTTGCGGCGGCTCACCTGGAGTCCATCGCCCTCATCGTCAAGACGCTGGGTCGCATCGGAGGACGGGGATACATCCTCCGCCCCGAGGTCAGCGTCCTTGTCATGTACGCCGGCCTGGCCGGCTTGTGGGCCGTCGGTTTCTGGAGCATATGGCTTGCCGTGTTCCGGCGATCAAGAGAGGTGCCTTCCCATGGTCTATGATCCAGCGGAGCGTGGCCCGTCCGACCGCGCCGCGTCGCGCAGGATCCTGGCAAGCTCTGCGTGGCCATTCTGTTCGGCGATGTCCGCCGCGGTTCGACCCTCGTGGTCCGCCAGGCCGGCGTCGGCCCCGGCTGCCAGGAGGATCTCGACGAGTTCCGTCTGCCCCCGCCCCGCGGCGAAGGAAAGGGCCGTGCTGCCGAGGACCGGATTGGAGGCGCCCGGATCGAGCATGCCGTCGAGGTCGGCGCCGGCTAGGATCGCCGCACGAAGCTCGTCGATCCGGCCTTGCTGGGCCGCCGTGAACAGGCGAATGGTCGCCTCGGAGAGAGACTCGTCGTCCGCATCCTCGGCATCGCAGAGCCGGCGCTGGTCGCAGGTCTCGCGGGCTCGGATGCGTAACTCCGGGCTCGTGATGGGGAAAAGGAGATCGACCAGCTCGCGGTGGTTCTTATAGAGGGCGCAATACAATGCACATTGGCCAGAAGCATCCGGATCGCCGTACGAGCCGTCCTCCTCGGCCACGGCGTTCGGGTCGGCTCCGGCGTCGAGCAGGAGACGAGCCGCCTCCAGGTGTCCTTCCCAGGCGGCGGTCATCAGCGGCGTATAGCCCATCTCATCCGCCGAATCCGCCGGCATCCCGGCCGCGAGCAGGGCGGCAAGGCATCGAGCATGTCCCAGTTCGGCCGCCGACTCCACGAGCGGTGGACCATACAAGCCGTTTATTACAAGCCCGCGATGGTCGTTGAGGACCTGCGCCAGGGCCGCAACGTCGCCGGCCCGTATGGCCGCGGCAGCAAGCGAACCGGCTTTGCTATAGTCAGACCGCTCATGCCGCTTGCCTTCGTCTTCGCTAGATCGGTCAGGCATGAGGTTATCCCTCCGGGGGATCTCGAACCGGTCGTCGGACTTTCTAGCGAGTCACTTCCACCTCCGCCAGGTAGACGGACGCCTTACCCTCATGCGACGCGTAGTAGCTGATCCAGAGCCGGCCGTCGTGCCAGACGAGGCCCGGGTAGGAGGTGTCTCCGCCGCTGGGGAGGGTGAGCTCGGGCGTGAGGCGATCGGGCGTCATGACGCCGACGACGGTCCTCGGGCCGTCGGGGTAATCGCGGCCCGCGTAGATCATGCGGCCGTCGGGAAAGATCAGGAAGTCCGGGCCGCCGACGTGGTGGCCGCCGTCGGACCAGGTCCACGCGGTGAAGGGAGGTCGACTCGTGCCGATGTGGGCATGGGCGGGCTTCGCGTCGTTGCGGACGAGGGCGACCATCGAGCCATCGGGGCGGAACCGGATCGTGGTCTCGTCGGGGCGGACCCCGGTGGGGAGCTTGGGGTCGGCCACCCGCTCGTAGGCCAGGCCGTCGGTCGTCTTCCAGAGGGTGATGTCGCTGGTCTTCGCGGCCTCGTCGACGCGGTAGGCGAAGCCGTAGCCAGCCTTTTCATTCCAGGTGACCCGCCAGAGCCACTGGCCTTCCAGGGACACGGGAGCGGGTGGGGACCATGTCCGGCCGTCTGCCGAGAACGAGGCGCGGGAGCGGGCGTGGTCGAAGGTCCGGTTCGGCTGGCCGTTCCGGCCCTTGTAGTAGGACCCTCCCATCAGGATCATCAGGCGGCCGTCGGGGATGACGTCGATCTTGGGGTCGCGGAGGTCCACGCCCTCCTCGGCGACGACCGCGGCCGTCGACCAGCCGCGGCCGTCGTCGCTCGTGAGCACGCGGATCACGCCGTCGGTCCCGGGGATGTGGCCGGTGCTCTCGCGAAAGACGCAGAACCAGCGGTCGCGATGGCGGACCAGGCCGGTGAAGGCGTTGTGGCCGCCGCCGCTCCAGATCTTCCGGATGTCGAGGAGCTTGAGGCCCCCTGCCCTGCCCTCCGCAGCCGCACTCCCGCGCGTGATCGCCACGGAACCCATGCCCAGAAGGGCGAGTGCCTGGCGACGGGTCAAGGTGGCGAACCGGTGGGTGGAATCGTGAATGTTCATGGGAGGGTCCAGGCGTGAGGATGGTTGCGTTGTGCGACCGGCCGTTGTTTCCCAGAGCATCCTCGACCGCGAGGCGGAATGCCAGCCCCCGTTCGCTCCACGGATCCGGTTCGTTGCCAACGGGCCGCGTCCCGGGGTGTAGTGGCCGAGACGAGGCTCGTATGATCGATTGAGGGGACCGAACTCGTAGGCTCGCGAGGAGTGATTCGACGATGATCATGCGCCTTGGAACGGGTCTCATCGCGACCCTGCTCGTGACGGCGGCGAGCACCTCAGCCGCGGCGGAAGTCGGCGACTTCTACAACATCATCGCCCCCAATGGCGCGGATCCGTGGGTCTACCGTCATTCCGATGGCTGGTACTACGCGACCGACTCGACCGGGGGCATGGTCGTGCTACGGCGGTCGCGGACGATCACCGGCCTGGGAGGGGCCGAATCCCGAGTCGCCTGGCGTCCCCAGCGTGGGACGCCCTACGGCCGAGAGATCTGGGCCCCGGAGATCCACTTCCTCCGCGGCCGGTGGTACATCTACGTCGCGGCCGATGACGGCGCGAATCCGCATCACCGGATGGTCGTCCTGGAGAACGCCTCGCCGGATCCCTTTCGCGGGGAATTCGCCTTCAAGGGGAAGCTCGCCGATCCGACGACCGACCGCTGGGCCATCGACGGTTCGGTGCTGAAGCTCGGCGAGGGGGATTCGGAGCGGCTCTATTTCGTGTGGTCCGGCTGGGCGGGAGACATCAACGTCGATCAGCGAATCTACATCGCGCCGATGAGCGACCCGTTGACGATCTCGGGCCCGCGCGTCGAGCTGTCCCGTCCCTCCTTCGCCTGGGAGGAGGCCGCGGGGCCACCCACGATCAACGAGGGACCCGTGGCGCTCCTCCACGGCGGCCGCGTATTCCTGGTCTACTCGGCGGCCGGGAGCTGGAGCGACCGCTATTGCCTTGGCCTGCTGGCGCTGAAGCCGGGCGGCGATCCGCTCGATCCGAGGGCGTGGACGAAGGCCCCGGAACCCGTCTTCGCCAGCACGCAGGAGGTCATCGCCCCCGGGCATTGCTCGTTCACGAAGTCGCCCGACGGCAAGGAGGACTGGCTCGTCTATCACGCGGCGAAGCGGCCGGGCTCGGGCTGGTCGCGGTCGATCCGCACGCAGCCGTTCGGGTGGACTACGGACGGTCTCCCCGATTTCGGCCGGCCCCTCTCTCCGGACCGTCCCATCCCCGTACCGTCCGGCGAGCCCGGTCGCCTGCGGCTCGAGGCGGAGGCTGCCGGCCTGGAAGGCGGGGCCCGCGGGGAAACCGACGCGAGTTGTTCGGGAGGCTCCTTCGTCACCGGCCTTCGCGGCCAGGATTCCCGCGTCACCTTCGAGGTGAACGTCCCAAACGCGGGGGACTATGTCGCGGCAGTCCGCTACCGAGGCGGCGGAAGGACGCAGGCGATCGAACGTTACGCCCTGCTCGTCGATGGCCGTCCCGCGGGGGCCGTGAGCTATCCGGACTCCGGCGGCCGACGATGTTCGAGCACCTTCGTGCGGCTTCGTCTCAAGGTCGGCGGCAACCGCGTTGCCCTCGTGGGCGGCCTGCGTGATGTCGAGGTGGACTGCCTGGACGTGATCCTCGATCCGACGCAAGGCGTGTCGATACCCGCCCGGGCTGTACCGGACGGCGCTCGCCCAAGCAATTTCAGGAACGCCGATCCTGTTGTCGGAAAGGAATTTGCTTCCGGGGCGGAGAAACCCTCTTGCAACACGACTATCCTTCCACTGGCAGGACGTGAATGATGGGGAATCACGGCCACGTTGGTGAGTGGATGGCAAGCCGCGCGTCATGATGATCCGGCGCGGGTGCACGGTGGGCAGGGCGGACGGTGAGAACGTCGACGCGGATCTGGAAGTGGCTGGCTCCCTATCGGGGGTGGGTGCTGCTGTCGAGCGTGCTGACGGCGGGGTCGGTGGGCTTGAATCTGCTGGCCCCCCTGACGGTCCAGAGGCTCGTGGACGGAGCCGTGGGCGGGTCGAGCACGATACGGCTCGCGGCGCTCGCGGCGACCTTGCTGTTCGTCTATGCCGGCCAGGCCGCGTTCGGGATCGCCAGCTCGCTCGTCGCCGGGCGGGTGGGTCAGGGGCTCGTCCGCGACCTGAGATACCAGGTCTATGAGCGGCTCCAGCGGCTCTCGCTCTCATTCTACGACCGGACGCCGACAGGCTCGATCATCTCGCGGATCATGGACGATGTCGGGGCGATCCAGACCTTCGTCACCGGCCAGACCTTCACCGTGCTGACGGACGTCAGCACGACGATCGCCGTGACGGTCCTGCTGGCGACGAGGAACGGTCGGATGGCCATCGTCGTCCTTTGCATCGCGCCCCTGTATGCCTTCAACTTCCGCCACTTCATGAGCCGAATCCGGACGAACAACCGGATCATCCGGGACAAGATGGACCTGCTCTTCGGGCATCTGAAGGAGAAGATCGACGGTCGCCTGGCGATCACCGCGCATGCGAGGGAGCGGGCCGAGTCCGCCGCCTTCCTCGGGCAGCTCGAGGACGTACACGGGCCGCGGGTCCTGGAAATGCGGCTCTACGCCGCGTTCTCGAACCTGGCGGGGGCCATCGGCGGCATCGGCACGGCGGCCGTCTTCGCCGCCGGGGCGATCGAGGTCATCCACGGCCGGATGACGCCCGGCGAGGTCGTCGCCACGGTGGCACTCGCGAACCTGCTCTTCGGGCCGATCGCCCGGCTCGCGGACGTGGCCTACGTCTTCGAGCAGGCCGCCGCATCCGTGGAGCGCCTGGGCGAGGTCCTGGACGTGGAGCCGGACGTCATCGAGGATCCGGATCCGGTCACCCTGGGCCGGGCTCAAGGGCTCGTCGAATACGATCGCGTGGGATTCGGCTACAAGCAGGGGACGCCCGTGGTCTGGGACATCCGCCTTCGCGTCGAGCCCGGCATGAAGGTGGCCCTGGTGGGCCCGACGGGTTGCGGCAAGAGCACCCTCGTGAACCTGCTCCTTCGCTTCTACGACCCGACCTGGGGCGAGATCCGGATCGACGGCGTCCCGCTCCGGCGGATATCGACCACGGAGCTCCGCCGGCAGATCGGCGTGGTCCTCCAGGAGCCGGTCGTGTTTCACGCCACGGTGGCCGACAACATCCGCTACGGCACGTCCGACGCGACCGACGCCGACGTCGAGGCCGCGGCGCGGGCGGCGCTCGCCCACGGGTTCATCACCGCGCTGCCGGACGGCTACCGGACGATCGTCGGCGAGGGGGGCCACAAGCTCAGCCAGGGGGAGCGTCAGCGGCTGGCGATCGCGCGGGCCTTCTGCAGGAATCCGTTCCTCGTCGTCCTCGACGAGGCGACCAGCTCCCTGGACACCCCCAGCGAGACGCTCATCCAGGCGGCGATGGCCAATCTCCTTCGCGGGCGGACGGCCTTCATCATCGCCCACCGACTGTCGACCATCGTGGACGCCGACCTGATCGTCGTGATGGACGGGGGCCTCGTCGTTCAGAGGGGGACGCACGAGCAGCTCCTCGCGGATGCCGACGGTCTCTACGCCCGGCTCTGCGAGCGACAGTTCGGGGCGGAGGCCCTGAAGACTGCGGGGCAAGTGGCCGATCCCGCCAGGCGTCGACCGCCTGGCGTGACCGCATCGGCGAACCCGGATCGACGACGGAGAGCGTGAACCGACATGGCCCAGCCCGGATCGAAGGATGCGGACGAGACGCGGGACGATGCCAGGGGCTCGGATGCGCTCGCCCATGCGCTGCGGAGGCTGGAAGGCGAGTTCCTCCGCCCCTACCGCGTGACGCTCTGGCTCTGCCTCCTCGGCCTGCTCGCCCAGTCCGCCCTGATGCTCCCGGGCCCGCTCATCCAGGGCTGGCTCCTCGACCGCCTGGTGGCGCTCGGCCGGATTGCGAAGTCCGGGGGTGGCGGTCTCGCCTTCACGCCGGCGGCGGCCGGCTCCGCCTATCGGGCGCTGGCGGCCGCGACGGCGGGGCTCGTCGCCTGCCAGGTGCTCCGATCGCTGCTTTCATGGGCCGTGGCGAGCACGACGGGTCGGGTCAGTCAGGAAGTCGTGGTGGCGCTGCGGTCGGCACTCCAGCGCAAGCTGATGCGGCTGCCGATGGCCTACTTCGACTCGCACCAGACCGGTCGGATCATGGCCCGCGTGACGAGCGACGTCGGCGGGATCCTCTCTTTCGTCAACAGCGGCCTGCTCCAGCTCCTCAACGACCTCCTGCTGGGGGTCGGGATCGCCTTCCTGTTGGTCTGGCTCGAGTGGCGGCTGGCGCTGATCGCGCTCGTGGCGGTGCCCCTCTACGCGCTCAATCAGGCCCTCTTCGCCGCGCGAATTCGCCGGACGTCGCAGGCGATCCGGGCGCAGGTTTCGGCCATCTACGCATTGCTCTCGGAGCGGGTCTCCGCGGTCCGGATCGTCCGGGCGTATGCCCAGGAGGACGCCGAGGTGGCGACGCTCGTCGGCCGGGTGGATCGCCACCGCGAGCTGAACATGCGGAACATCCGCTCGGGCGCGGCACTGAATGCGCTGGCGACGATGATCAGCGGACTCGGCACGGTGGCCGTGCTCGGCCTCGGCGTCCTGCTGGTGACGCGTGGGGCGCTCACCGTGGGCTCGCTGCTGGCCTTCTACGCGCTGATCGGCCAGCTCTACGGCCCCATCGTCCGGCTCACCCAGTTCCAGGCGACGGCACAGGCCACGTGCATCTCGGTCGAGCGGCTCTTCGAGATCCTCGACGAGCCGGAGCCGATCGCCGATTCGCCCTCGGCAATCGCCCTCGAGGATCGTCCCGAGGGGAGCCTGCGGTTCGACGGCGTCTCGTTCCGGTATGGGCCCGACTGGCCGCTCGTCCTGGAGGAGATCAGCGCGGCGATCGCGCCGGGGCAGACCGTCGGCATCGTGGGCGCCAGCGGCGCCGGCAAGAGCACCCTCCTGGCCGTGGCCGCCAGGCTCTACGACCTGGAGCCGGGCGAGGGCTCGATCGCGCTCGACGGCCGCGACATCCGCGACATCCGCCTGGACGACCTGAGGCGGAACGTGGTCCTGGTGCCGCAGCAGGCGATCGCCTTCCAGGGGACGATCCGCTCGAACCTCGCCTATGCCCGGCCGGATGCCACCGACGAGGAACTGTGGCGGGCCGCGGAGCTCGCCCAGCTCGCCGAGACGATTCGCGCCATGCCGGCCGGGATGGACTCTCCGGTGGACGAGCGCGGAGGGTCGCTCTCCGGCGGCCAGCGGCAGCGACTGGCGCTGGCGCGGGCCATCCTCGCGGATCCGGCCGTCCTGCTGCTCGACGACTGCACGAGCGCGCTCGACGCGGAAACCGAGGCGCGAATCCAGGACGCCCTCCAGGAGGCGCTCCCGGGACGGACGCGGCTGATCGTCAGCCACAAGATGTCGTCCGTCCGATCCGCCGACAAGATCCTGGTCCTCGACGCCGGCCGGATCGTCGAGTCCGGGACTCACGACGAGCTGATGAGAATGGCCGGACACTACGCGGCGCAGTTCGAAGCCCAGGGGGCAAGGGCCGAGGCGGAGCACGCGTGAGCGCGACCGGCCGGCCCGTCGAGGCGCTTGCTCGGAGCTGGCCGCCGCCTATAAACTCGCCACTCGTGCCCGGTCGTGGTCCGGACTCATCGAGCGGAGTGCCTTTACCATGAGACGCATCATCGGTCGTCTAGTTGTGCTCGGCCTGATCCTGGCCCTGCCTCGGTCGGACACGCGAGCCCAGTCCCCCGCGGCGGGGAAAACCCAGCCGAATCCGGATTCGCAATATCGCCTCGGGCCCGATTCCCTGCCGCAGGAGGGGGTGCCGAAGGGGGAGATTCGCGGGCCGTTCACCCTGCCGAGCGGGGCGTATCCCGGCACCCAGCACACCTACTGGGTGTATGTCCCGGCCCAGTATGACCCCACGAAGCCCGCGGCGCTCATGGTCTTCCAGGACGGCCAGGCGTTCAAGGATGAGAAGGGCGACATGCGGGCTCAGAACGTGATGGATAACCTGATCTACCGCCGCGAGATCCCGGTCATGATCGGCGTGTTCATCAACCCCGGCCGTCGGCCGGACCAGCCCGAGCCGACCCCGAAGGAATGGGGCGACCGGACCACGAACCGGCCGACCGAATACAACTCGCTCGACGACCGCTACGCCCGCGTGATCACGGAAGAGCTGCTCCCCGCCCTGAAGAAGGACTACGTCATCTCCGACGATCCGGAGATGCGCGGGATCGGCGGCTCGAGCTCGGGTGCCATCGCCGCGTTCACCGTCGCCTGGGAGCGGCCCGACCAGTTCCGCAAGGTGCTCAGCAACGTCGGCAGCTTCGTGAACATCCGCGGCGGCCACGCCTATCCCGACAGGATCCTGGCCGCCGACAAGAAGCCGATCCGCGTCTACCTGTGCGACGGTCGCAACGACAACCGCGGCCAGCGCCGGGGAAGGAAGTATGACCCGACCTGGGACTGGTTCCTGCAGAACGTCCGTATGATGAAGGCCCTCACGCAGAAGGGCTACGACGTGAATTACGCCTGGGGCATGAACAACCACGGCCAGAAGTTCGGCGGGGCGATCCTCCCCGACATGATGCGCTGGCTCTGGCGCGACGGGCCGGTCTCCACCGACCCGGAGGACGCAGCCGAGCGGAGCTTCCGGCCGGCCGTGAAGCGGAACTGACGGCTGGTGCGAATCCATTCGCCCCGGGCCGGGGTAGATTGACCGGGATCACGGGTTTCCAGCGACTTCAGGCGTTGTCCTGAGTCGATCGAAGGGCGTCTCGACGGGTTCGACGGTCCCATAGTCGTTGACGAGGAATCCGGTGTTGCCGACGAAGTAGTCGCGGTTCCCGTCCACATCCAGGTTGTAGATTTTCTGCCTGGCGTCGGGCATCACGGACTCAACGAGGCCGGATCTGCCGGCCATCCTGAGCCGGTCGCCGGGCTTGAGGTTGCGGGCCATGACCCAGCCCTCACCGACCTTCCAGAACCGATGGATGCCGGTCGCGACGACGGCCTCACCGGAGATGACGACTCGTAGCGTATCCGCCGGGCCATTCACGTGAGTTCCCGTCACCGGGAGATAGGCGAGCGTTCCATCCGTTACATTTTGCGAGAGGACAAGGTCGCCGACCCGAAGAGTCTCGATCGCCCGGAGGCCATCAGTCGTATGGACCGGTGTCCCGGCCGCGAAGCAGCCGTGGTGAAAGGTCGCCCCGACGATATTGTAATTGACCGCCGGCATGGATTCGACGTCCTCATAGGTTGGCTTATTGGGGGAAGAGGACGAGGAGACGTAGCCAAGTTCGTTGGCCCACCAGGACTTCCAACTCTCTGGATTCGGACCGTCGTCGCGGCCCGTGACGACGCGGAGAATCGGCAGGATGCGGCCGTTGACCGTCTGGATAGTCGTGTTCACCTGCTCGAGCTGGCGTGCGTCGTCTTCGATTCGCTGTTCGACGGCCAGGGTGCGCCGGATGGTTTCCTGCCTGGCGAATTGCTGTTCCATGGCGTTGGTGGAGGCCAGGAATTGATCCACAAGATCCAGATTCTTAAGAAATATTGATGGAAGACTGATAACCTGTGCTACCGCCTGCGGCAGGTCCGGATAGCGGTAGAGCTTCCGTAGATCGAAGGCCTCGCCGTCGACGAGCAACTGCCCGGCCAGCCCGGGGCTTCCGCCCGGGATCACCTTGTATTTCAAGGGGCGGCGGAGCAGCCCGACGAGCGTGCCGATCACGTCGCCGGGATCGCGATAGAGGAGTGCAGAGGAGGCCCGCACCCGTACCGACTCGAACGGACTGAGGATCGCCAGCATGACAAGGGCGTTGGATGCTTTCGGCCCCTCGATCCGTTCGAGCACCTGCACGGCCGCCTGCTGGAGCCGCTCGCCACCGCTCGTCAGAAGCGACAGGATCATCGGCACCGCCCGGGGCTCCGTGATCTCCATCAGGTCCTTTTCTGCCTTCTCCCTGCGGTTCGCGTCCTTGCTGATGAGTCCTTCGCGGAGCTTCTCCAGCCGTGGCCGCCAGGAGCGGTCGGCCTTCTTCTGGGCGTCGGCCTCGGCCTTCTCGGCGGCGGCG
Source organism: Aquisphaera insulae (assembly GCF_011064615.1). Lineage (GTDB taxonomy): Bacteria > Planctomycetota > Planctomycetia > Isosphaerales > Isosphaeraceae > Aquisphaera > Aquisphaera insulae. Next base: position 25,818 of record NZ_JAALJH010000103.1, read on the forward strand.
TCCTCGGGACGGACCCAGCGGTTGCCCTTCTTCTCGTAGCCAAGGTGACGCCATGCCGACTCCCTGGCCGGATCGAGCTGGACCGCGGCGCGATAGTGAGCCCGGGCCTGCTCCTGGAGGCCGTTCTTCGCGCACCAGTCGGCCAGCCGCGCCTGAGAATCCGCCTTGATCGGCGTGGCGGCCCGCTTCGTCAGGTAGTCTCGAAGCCGCTGGTCCCGCTCCGCATTCGCCGCGGTGGCGACGGCCTCCGGGCGCTGCCATCGGCCGCGGTACTCGACCAGCCCCATCAGGGACCGGGCCAGCACGTTGTCCGAGTCCAGGGCGACGGCGCGGGCGAGATTCGTGAGCCGGTCGGTATCATGCCCCTCGGCCTCGGCCGTGAGGGCACGCCGTACCAGGTCTTCCGACTCTGCCTGATGCGGCCGGGCCGCGGGAACGCTCGGCTTCGTTGCGGGAACGTCATCCCCAGACGAGAGACAGCAAACCGACAGGACCAAGGAAGCAAGCATGGTCATCCCCCTTGACGAAGGACCTCGCCGCAGCCACCCCACCGGCGGACTTCACCATGAGCCTGCAAGTCAGCTCGCGATCGGGGCCATAAGGCAGATTAACACCGCGGGAAGCGATTGGTATCGCGGGGAAAATGGAAATTGGGACGGTCCCGAATGCCACGTAGTTAGTGCACAAAGCCTTCGGCATGAACGACTTGTCGCTACTTGATGGCCGAGGGGGCCCGCGGGCATCCTGGCGGTTTCTCTAGGACGCACCGAGATGCCGCACGGAGCCCCCCCATGCCGAATCGCATCATCGCCATCCTCGGCCGCCTGCGCCAAGACGTCGCCGTCGCCATCTCGCCGCAGATGATCGAGGCCGCCTGCGCCAAGGTCGGGTATCGCTGGCGGACTCGCAAGCTCGGGCCGGTGGAGACCATCTCCCTGTTCCTCCTGCAGGTCCTCCTGGAGAACACCGCCTGCACGCACGTCGTGCGGATCGGCGGCCTGGAATTCACCGACACCGCCTACTGCAAGGCCCGACGGCGCATCCCCCTGGCGGTCTTCCTCGAGCTCGTCGAGCGGGTCGCCGCGGCGGTCCGCGGCGCCTCGGAGGGCTCCCGCTGGCGGGGCCACCGGGTGTGGGTCATCGACGGCTCGAGCGTCTCCATGCCCGACGAGCCGGCCCTGGCGGCGCACTTCGGCTACCCGAGCGGCCAGAGGCCCGGGTGCGGCTTCCCGGTGGCCAAGCTGCTGGCGTTATTCCACGTCGGCACGGGCATGCTCCTGCGGATGACCGTGACGGCGTTCGGGGCCCACGACATGTCCGGCGCCGCCGCGATCTCCGAGCACCTGGAGGCCGGCGACGTGGTCCTCGGGGACCGCGGCTTCTGCTCCTATGCTCATCTGGCGATATTGCTCCGCCGCGGGAATTACGGGGTCTTCCGCATGCACCAGAAGCAGATCGTCGACTACACGCCGGGCCGGCCGGCGGCGCGGAGGGAGGGCCCGTACCCCAGGCCGCAGGGCCTGCCGAGCTCGCGGTGGGTGCTGGCGCACGGCCCCCGGGACCAGGTCGTCGCCCGGGCCAAGCCGGACGACAGGCCGGGGTGGATGACGGCGGGGGAGTTCGCGTCGCTGCCGGGGGAGATGCTGGTGCGCGAGCTGACCTACCGGGTGGAGGCGCCGGGCTTCCGGGTGCGCGAGGTGACGCTGGCGACGACGCTCCTGGAGGCGGGGGCGTACCCGGCGGAGGAGCTGGCGGGGCTGTACTTCAAGAGGTGGCGGATCGAGGTGAATCTCAAGCACATGAAAATTACGATGAATATGGATGTACTCAAGTGCAAGACGGTGGATGGGGTACTGAAAGAGGCGGCGATGTACGCGATCGCGTACAACCTGGTGCGCTCGGCGATGCTGGAGTCGGCGCGGGTGCAGCGGGTCGAGACGGACCGGATCAGCCTGATCGACACGGTCCGCTGGCTGACCGCGCCGCAGGGCGAGGGCGACGCGTCGACACTGTTGGTCAACCCGCGCCGCCCCGGGCGGTACGAGCCCCGGGTGAGGAAGCGCCGCCCGAAGCAGTACCCGTTGATGACCAAACCCCGGAAGGAATACCGCAAGGAGCTTCTAGACAAAGGAGTTGCGGCTTAAGTTTGTGGCATTCGGGACGGTTCCAGAATCGGGAGCCTCGGCTTGACGCTATATTTCCGATCGGGGACGGGCCTGGATCGGCGCGGGTCTGGGTGGCTGTGGAGGAGCCGCAGGCGACCCCTGAAGATCGCCGCGGATCAGGGACGGACTGAGCCGGGGGCAGAGGCCCGCTGGCCGTGGGGTCGCTTCGTGTCACGCGCCACAGTTGTTTGCCGGCAATTCGGCCAGAGTTGTTTGCCGGCAAATCGGCCAGGGTCTTTCGCCGCGCAGCCGGCGGCGTCAGGCTACCAAGGACGTAGGCACGACCTTGGACGCCGCACCATGGAGGCACCCCGCTATGCCCG
>NZ_JAALJH010000104.1 GCF_011064615.1 Aquisphaera insulae
CCGCACCCTGGACCGCTGACCTGAACTGGCGTCCCGATCCTTTTCCTTGATTCGGGCGAGCTTCGAGTTGCCCGCTGTGATTCCCGGATATCTAGGGGGAATAGGGGTGCTCTGATGTCCACGAGCCCTGGCGGTCTTTGATGATCCCGACGCATGGAATGGCAAACAGGAAAGAAAGTCAGCAGCGTGCCGAGGGCCGCCGCACCGGATCTAGAGCATCCAGAGTGGAAGTCACGCCGGCTTCATCTGCCGTCGAAGGACGGGGAGGCAGGCCAGGCAGCCGATGGCCGCCATGGCCACACCGAGCACCGGATGAGTTGGAGCGAAGATGCACCAGAGGCCGCCGATCGCGCCGATCCCCTGACCGACCCAGACCGTCCGGCGATAGGAAGTCCGGCCGCCCGCGCTCGCCAGCCAGCCGCTCGCCGCCAGGGGGAGGACCGACGACAGCAGCACGACGGCGGCGAGGGAAAGTCCTCGGATGGGATCCATGGCCCGGCCCCTTGCTTGAGTAGGGAGAGCAGAGGAATCGTCGCCCAGCACGCGTACGACAATTGTACAAGGATGGAGGCGGCCTTCAAGGGAGAGCGGCCGGCGGCGGAGTTCGTCGGCCCGCGACGGGCGAGCCTTGTCATCCGGGCCGTCGAACTGTCGGGGGGTGCTCTGATATCCTCGTGGGATCGTGTTCGGGCAGGCTGGGCCCGAGGCCTCTGGCCGGCGGCCCGAGGTCATGAGTGGCGCGGAGTCGAGAGGGGGAGAACATGGGCGGTCGGATCCTGCTGAAGACGGGCGAGGCGCTGGTGGAAGGCTCGGAGGATTGCCTCTGCGCCGAGCCGGAGGTCGTCATCGGCGAGCTCGACGGGCCGGTCGGCCACGCGCTGGCGAACCTGATCGGCGACCAGGCCAAGGGGCATTCGCGGGTCTTCGCGATCCTCAACAGCGACGTCCAGGTCCGGCCGGCCACCGTGATGGTGAGCAAGGTCACGGTGAAGGACTCGAAATACACGAATATTCTGATGGGCACGGTCCAGGCGGCGATCGCCAACGGGGTGCTCGACGCGGTCCGCGCGGGGGTGATCCCGAAGGAGAAGGTCAACGACCTGGGGATCATCTACTCGGTCTGGCTGGATCCGTCGGTGGTGAAGGAGGAGAAGCTCGACCACGAGGATCTCTTCCGCGTCCACCGCGAGGCGACGCTGAAGGTGATCCGCAAGGCCCTGGCCGACGAGCCGACGATCGACTGGCTGCTGGAGAACCAGGACAAGGTGGAGCACTACTTCCACAAGCTGGGCGTCGACGGCGAGCTCTGAGATGCAGCCACCATCGGAGGCATCGGACCACGCCCAGGACTTCGCCAGACGCTACGCCCTGCCTCTGGACGCCTACTGTGCCATCCGGATGGAGGAACTGAAGATACCCGATTCCCTGATCGGGGCTGATGACCTTCGGGCGCACATGAAATGGACCTCGTTCGATCCGGAAGGCAGGGAGGGGGGGACGATCACCAGGGGCATTGTCGTGAATTCGGGCGTACTGAATCCCGAACTGTTGAAAGGCGAGAAGGGCGGCAAGGCATGGGAGGAGGCACGTCTCCGCGACCGAATCGACGCCATCATCGCCCACGGGTACGAGGAATCTCGCCTGGGGGATCACCTCATGGCGCTCAAGGCCGCGGCGAAGACGAAGCTACCGATCACGAACGGGGCGAGAAGGATCTGCCGCGCCATGGCGAGGTAAACCGGGGGCGAACTTGATTCGGGCTTTGGACCAGGGCGGGTTGATGCGCGACGCAGCTCGCCCGGTTTCTCCGGCCCGTGATGGCATGGGCGTCTCGTTCCACGCTGTCGTGGCATGGGAATCCGATCAGGCCGTCTCCTTCGTGCAAGCGAACGATCCGCGCTCCAGAACGGTGACGAATTTCTTGCCGGCATCGGTGAGTGCGTAGAAGTTCCACCCGCGCGTGAAGCTGTGGCCGGGGATCATCAGCCCCTCGCGAGCCAACTCGCGATACGCTTCGCGGTTCGAGTCGTCTATGGGCAAGTTTCCGTTCTCCTCGACGAACTGCCGGAACACAGCCAGGGCGTGATCGGACATGACGACCTCCTTGTTTGCTGCGGGGATTCTAATCCGAGCATTCCAATTCCGCCAGCTTTGCCGGCCGGCCTTCGTCGGAGGATTCCCGCCCGACATGCTGGCCGCTGGAGAACCCGACGAAATGGAAGGCGAGTTCGACAGGCTGGGCGTCGACGGCGAGCTCTGAGGAGCCCCTCCACGGCTCGCCTGGACGCTGCCGCGACGAAGTGCTACAACCCCCGCGCGGGATGGGATGGCCTGTGCGATCGTCGCCGCGCCGTACGGAGCGTCGAGAGGGAGGCGGACATGTCGATCCGATGTGGGAAGGCCGTCGCCGCGATCGCGGCCATGTCGCCCCTGGCGATCCTCGCCCTGTCGCCGGCCGTCGGCTTCGCGGAGGAGCCGGCCGTGACGAAGCCGAGGCCGATCACGATCGTCGCCAGCCCATCGATCCTCCAGCCCGGCACGCGCTGTCGGGTCGAGGTCGAGGAGCGGCCTCCCACCGCACTGAAGTCGATCGTGACAACGTACGAGGGGACCGTCGCCGAGGCCGACGACCGGGGCATCCGCCTGGACGTCCGGGAGGTCCGCCGGGTCGACTCCGTCCCGGCCGCCTCGAAGCTCCCGTTCTCCGACCGCCTCTTCCGCAACGTCGGGATCGGGAGACCTGATCCCGACCAGAAGGTCCCCCCGATGGCGATCGCCGCGGCCAAGATCCGGTCGGTCACCGTGCTCGCTGCCGCGGTCAAGTAGTTCGCGCGGGACCGGTCCGATGGGACTGTCACTGGCTCAACGCCCGTCGTCCTCGCCGGTCATGCGATCCAGGGTCGCACGGAAGGCGGCGAGCTCATCCTGTGCGTCGGTGTCGTGGGCGAGGTCGTCTTGCTGGTCGGGGTCGGCTTCCAGGTGGTATAGCTCCTCGCGGTCGTCGCCGTTGCGGATGTAATTCCATGGGCCGGCGATCAGCGACCGCATGACGCCCCGGCGGGCCGGGACGTGTTCCAGGCGGGCCGGCATGCGGTCGGCCCGGTCCACCTCGCAAAGGATCGCATCTGCGGCGATGTCGCCGGGGTCGTCCACTTTTGCGAACGCGGATGCGTTCGAGGAGTCGGCGGACCAGAGGACGTCAAGGGAGCGGCCGGAGAACCGCGAGGGAGCGGCTGGGCCGGCGAGGGTCGTGAGCGTCGGGGCGATGTCGCAGAGGCTCGCCGTGCCGCGGACGGCGCGGCCCTCCGGCACGCGACCGGGGGCGATCACCAGGAGCGGGATGTGCAGCTCATGACGATAGAGGCTGATGCCGTGCCCCATCAGGCCGTGCTCGCCGAAGGCCTCGCCGTGGTCCGCCGTGATCACCACGATCGAGTTCGCCAGCAGCCCCCGGCGCCCGAGCTCGTCCATCAGACGGCCGAGGCGGTCATCCAGGTACGCCAGGCAGTCGTCGTAGGCGTCGCGGGCTCGATCCGGTAACCGGCGGTTGGGGTCGGTCGCGGCCGAGAAGGGCCGGGGCGCACCCCCGGGCGGGACATAGGGTGAATGAGCGTCGAAGTAATTGAGGAACAGGAAGAAGGGCCGGCCCTCGCGACCCTCGGCGTCGAGCCACGCCAGGGCGTCGCGATTGAGCATGTCCGCGGACTTGCGGTACATGTACGCCGACGGCGTGACGAGTTGCCGGATCAGCCAAGACCCGGTCCGGCTCGTCATGATCAGGCGGCCCAGCCGGCTCGCGCGGAGGACCTCCAGCGGGGTGACGTGTCCATTCTCATAGAAGTCCTCGTAGCGGTCGAAGCCGCGATCGAGCCCGTACCAGGCGTTGCAGTTCTCCATGTTGGCCACGAATCCGGCCGTGTCGTAGCCGAGGTCGGCGAAGTGCTCGGCCAGGGTCCGATGGGTCGCGTCGAGCGCCTGCCCGACGTTCGCGGAGTGCTCGTGACTCCATCGGCCGGTGAAGAGGCTTGCATGCGAGGGGAGCGTCCACGGGGCGGTGGACCAGGCATTCTCGAAGAGGACGCCCCGGCGGGCCAGACGGGCGAGGTTCGGCGTGGTGTCGCGCGGCGAGCCGTAAGGCGTCAAGGCATCGGCGCGAACCGTGTCCATCGTGATCAGGACGACGTTTGGCATGCCGGCCGCGACCTTGGGGCGGAGCGGCTCCACGCGGATGAGCGGCCATGCGGCCAGGCCCGCGACGACCAGGAGACCCGCGGGCAGGGTCCTGCGGGCGAGCCGTCGAATCTGTGGTCCTCTCGGCCCCAGCCGGCGAATTGCCAGGCAGGCGCCGGTGGCCGCGAGGGCGAGCTGCGCGATCAGGTGGAGATTCGGAAGTTCCCCCATCAGGACGAATGCCGCGAGAAGGCCGAGCGTCCCGAGATGCGTCCGGGCCCGCCACCGAGCTGGCAGCAGGGGCGTCGTCAGGGCCAGTCCCATGCCCACCGCCGTAAACAGGAGGAGGTTCGAGAGCGGAATCATCCAGGCGTAATGCCGGTTCATCCGCAGGGTCTCATACGTCAGGCGGCCGAGGCCGTGGATCGCCACGGCCTTCGCCGAGAGCTCGATCAGGCCCAGGCCGATGCCGGCCCATGCGGCCAGGGTCACGATCTCGAGGGCACTCTGATGCAGCCCCACGGATGCGACATCCGTCGCTGATGTGGTAGGGACGGGGGCCGTGCCCGCGAGTCCGGGCACGGGAATTCCGCGGCGCGATAGATACCCCATGTCCACCCTCCTGGCGGGACGAGGTTGCTTGCGGGTTTCAGGCCCCACGGATCGACGGAGAGTCGAGTGCGGACGAGTTGTTCCGCGGGCCGTGGATCGCAGCCATCCTGGCCGACGATCGAAGCTCCTGCCTTCGACTTGATAACGCAACTTGATGGAAGAAGCGCGCAACGATTCTGGAAAACGCCTCGGATCCAGATCCGTGAAGTCACCCCCGCCAGGCGGCGTAGGCGACGGCGGACTCATAGGCGGCGTTGAGCTCGACCATGGCCTGGTGGTCGCCGCCGCGGTCGGGATGCAGCACGCGGGCCTTGTTGCGATAGGCGGCCTTGATCTCGTCGAGACCGGCGATCGGAAGCAAACCGAGGAGGCTGAACGCGGCGAGCGGGCCGCCCGGCGACCACGAGGCGGCGAGGGCCCGCGCCCGGGCCTGATCCTCCTCGCGAGCCCGCCCCCGGAGCAACTCATCGGAATAGGCGGAGACGCCGCCGGTGAGCGCGCCATACAGGAGGAACTGCCGCCGCGCCTTGCGATCCGAGAGGACGTCCGCCGCGCCCGCCGCCCAGCGATCGACGATCTCGCGGAGCCTCGGATCGGACGCGATCCGGTCGAGGTAGGCGGCCTCGGCCTCGTCGCGGTCGCGGTACTCACCCAGATGCTGGACGATCCGGCTGCGGATCCGCCGCTTCTTGCGATGCAGCTCCACGACCACCCAGATGACTCGCCCGTCCTGCTCGGTGGCCATCAACAGCATCGCGACAGGACCCCGGGAATACCGAACACGGATGGAGGCAGGGACGCGGATGGGAGGGATCGAGGAGTGACTACCACGGATGACACGGATAACACGGATGAATACGATGGACAAGAAACGGTAATGAGTTGATGGACAAGATACTAAATAGTGTGAGTAAGAGTAGATCACATGTCACAATACGTTAATGTAACTTAAATGTCATAATTATTGAATTCGATTGGTCGGTATTGTCCGTGCTATCCGGTGCGCCAGGCCAAGCTTGGCAGATCTTGACAGTTGAAAGGAACTGTCCATGGTACTTGCTCGTTCACCATGAAATCGACTCGGCGTGCGTCAGGGCGACCTGGGGTGCGGAGCCCGAGAAGATTGCGACGGCAGCCATAACGCGAAAGCGTGAACCCGATTCGGCCTCGTTACACACATGGTAGCGGTCAACCTTCCGGATGAGGCGAAACCTGACACCATCCGTGAAGCAACGAGCACGTGCAGCGGATGGGCTACCCGGGGTGATAGGGGACAGCGGGCGTCGATAGATCTGTCAGGAACCTGGGAGACCTGCCCCGGCCGCAGGGGTTCATCGCGACCCGCTGCAACCGTTCACGGGAATCCATAACCGTGCTCGGGCCTGAGCAGGAGTCGGAGGGGGTCGTAGTAGCGAGGAAGCGGAGTAACGTCCGTGGAGCGAAGGGCCCCTGCCGAGGACGTACCAGCCTAAGCGGTATTGCGTGATACATGAAGCTTTGCTTCCACAAGTGTGTGCCTCGGCATGCAGCGCCTTACCAAGAGGCTTGTTGCGGTTACGGATAAGTCACTCGACGTATGCCGTAATCAAAGGTCCTCGGGCAAGCCGTGTGCGGGAGATCCGCATGCACGGTTTGAAGAGGGCGGAGGCGGCTGAGCAATCAGCCCCTCCGCTACTCGACTGTCATCCGTGGTAGTACCTCTTCCTCATCCGCGTCAGTTCCCTCCGTGGTTCATCAGTTTTTCCAGCGTGGGCATGACCGCCTCGGCCCAGATCTCGTATCCCTTGGTGGTCGGGTGGAGGGCGTCGGTCATGACGTCCTGCGGGATGTTGCCGGCCGCGTCGAGGAAGCGGGGGCCGATGTCCAGGTAGTGGATCTTGTCGTGGTCATCGAGCTTCGAGATCGCGGCGTTGATGTCGCGGATGGTCTGGCGGATGGGGTCATTTGCGGACCGGCCGCGGGGGAAGACGCCCAGGAGCAGGATCTGTGCGTCGGGGAAGCACTTCCGCAGCTTCAGGACGACGGCGCCGATACCCTCCGCGATCTCCGCGGCGGAGTTCCGGCCGGTGTTGTTCGTCCCGATCATCAGCATCACGGCCCGCGGAGAGATCCCGGCCCCTTCGCCGTCCTGGAGGCGATAGAGCACCCCCTGGGTGGTATCCCCCGAGATGCCGAAGTTCGCGACCTTCCACTTGCCGAAGCGCTTCTCGAAGACGGCCTTGCCCGCGAACGGCCCGCGCTCGTTGCGCCAGAAATCCGTGATCGAATCGCCCATGAACAGGAGCTCGGCCTTCCCTTCCTTCGCGACGGCGTTGTTGGCCTCGTGCTTCTGGCGGAAGAACGGGGCCAGGTTGGGGACGATCGCGGAATTGGGAGGCGGGACGCGGACCTCCAGGAGCGCCGGGTACGCCTTCAGGATCTCCCTCGTCCGCGGGTCGGCCGACGCCTTGAAGTCGGCCAGCGCCTTCTCCGCGGTGGCGACCTCCTCCGCGGTCGGCCGCTTGATCTTGAGGATGGCCGGGACCTCGACGCCGGCCGGCGAGGGCGTCGTCGAGGCGGGGCGAGGCGCGGCGTCCTGGGCCGGTGCCGGGGCCGAAGTCCGGGCGGCCGGGTCGCCGGTCGGCGGCGGGGCGTGGTCCTCGGCGGCCGGGGGGCCGATGAGCTCGGTCAGGATCGGGTTCAGGGCCGAGCCCCAGGCCTCGTATCCCCTCGCGGAGAGGTGCAGCCCGTCCGGCGACATCCCCGGGAGGAGGATGCCGTCCGCCCCCGCGAGGCGGTCATTGATGTTCAGGAAGCGAAGATGCTTGTCGTCGTCCAGCCCGGCGAGTCGGTCGTTGATCTGGCGGATCGCGGGTGCGAGTGCCGGGTTCTGGGAACGCGGGAAGATGCCCGTGAAGACGATCGCGGCCTCGGGCGCCCGCCGCCGGCAGGCGTCGAGGATGGCTCGAATGCCGCCGACGATCTCGTCGACCCTGGCCGCGTCGGCGGGGCCGTTCCGGGGCAGGTTGTTCGTGCCTGCCTGGACCACGATCACCCTGGGAGAGACGCCGTCGAGCTCGCCGTTCTGGAGCCGCCAGAGGATGTTGTGGGTCGTGTCCCCGCCCCAGCCGAAGTTGGCCGCGTTGCGGCCGTGGAACTGGGTCTTCCAGAGGGAGAGGAACTCGGGGTAGTCGGTGGCGCCCCAGCGGCGGGTGATCGAGTCGCCCACGAAGTAGACGTCGATCCGGCCCTGCTTCGCCTTCCGCAGGAGTTGCTCGTGGGCGGCGATGGAGTTCGGATCGGTGCGGGGAATGGCCGCGTGCGGCGGCCCGGCGGGACGGCCTCCGGGCGTCCCTGATTCGTTCACCCTGGGGAAATGCCGGTTCGACCAGGCGATGAAGGACTCGATGTTCGGCTCGTCGGTGTGGCCGCCGTCGTGCTGCCGCCAGGCGAGCTCGCCGTCGAGCAGGTCCACCTTCACGCCGGGCATCGTCTCGGTCCTGTCATCGTCGCTCCGGCCGAGGCCGTGCGCGCCGAGCAGTCGGAAGGCGGGTTGGGCCGCGATCGCCGCCATGAAGCTCCCCTGGTGGTCGAGCCAGCGGGCGTCCCCGCGCTCTGGGATCCCGTGGCTGATGAAGACCAGTCGCGGGGCGCAGAGGGCGAGCGTCATGTGGGAGTCGACCGGCAGGTCGGCGGCGGTCTTCCGGCCGAAGGACGATTCCTCGGCCGAGTACTTGATGTAATTGCCGGCCATCCAGTGGTAGGCCCCGGAGCCGGCCAGGTTTTCCAGGCTCTCGCCGAAGTTGCGGCGATAGAGCTTGGTGCCCCCCGCGCCGCTCGAGGCGATCAGGCCCGCGGCGAACCGCGGGTCGAAGGCCATGCCGACCAGCGCGGCCTTGCCATAGCGGGAGACTCCCGCGATCCCGACGCGGGATGCGTCCACGTGGGGCTCGGTTTCAAGGTAGTCGAGCGCCCGAGAGGCGCCCCAGGCCCAGGCCCGGAGCGCACCCCAGTCATCCGGCTTGCGGGGCTGGCCGTGGTTGGTCAGGCCGATGATCCCGCGGGTCAGCCCGGCCCCGGTCGGCTTCGCGTCGGGCTTCGCATTGCGGTCGAACGGGTTCCGCTGCCAGCCGCCGGAATCGTCCTGGACGGTCGTCGGGTTGAGGATGGCCGATCCCCAGCCGGCGGCGATCAGCTTATCTTCCTTCGACGGCGGCCTCGGCCCGTTGCCGCCCCCCGGGCCCCGCCCCATGAACGCGAAGGGTGAGGGCTCGAAGGGGGTCCAGCCGAAGCTCATCAGGACGGGCAGTCGGCCGGCCGCGTCCTTCGGCAGGGTCAGCGACATGGAGATATTCACCGCGATCTCGGGGCAGGCCGAGTTGTCGACCACGCCGACGATGTGCTTCTGGATCGCCGGCTTGCCGCCCGCGGTGATCTCCCTCGTCTCGCGGACCTCCCACTTGACCCCGGGGACGTCGGCCGGGACGCGGCCGTAGACCTCGCGCTCGAGCAGCTCCACGAGCTCGGGCCTGCGCGTCTTCCACCATTGTTCCGGCGTGGCGACCTTCGCGCCGCCGGCCGCCGTCAGGACGTCGGGCAGGTCGGGATAGGGATTCGCCCTCGCCTCGTCGTAATTGGCGGGATTCTGCGTCGCCTTCTCGTTGCCGTTCCGCCCCGGCCGGAGCCTCGTGATGCCGAGTTGCCGAAGCATGTTCTCATGATCCTGCTGCGTCGTGAAGACGACCGGCTTCGGGGCGGCTTCGCGGGCCGAGCTCTCGGCGGCCGGCGGGGCCTGGGCCGGGGCGGATAGGGGCCATGAGAGCGGCCCGGCGGCGAGCAGGAACAGCGATCTGAGGAGGGAGGTTCGGAACATGGTTCAGCCTCCTGGCCGGGGGACCTTGAATCACGCCGGGGCCGTGGACGTGGAATCTCTCGCGGCCGGCGTCTGGCTCGCGGAGGGCTCTCATCCTATGGCGCGCCGGGGCCGCGTGGAAGGCGCGAGCGGGCGTGGGCTCGGGGCGGCTTCCCGATCCGGTCGTCGACGGCATGACCTCGCGGGCGAAGGACTTCCGATGGGAACACGATGATCCTGTCTTGGCGCGAACGGGCGTGGATGGGGATGATGCAAAGCGGCATGGGGGGCGGTACGGCGTGGTGTCGCGCCCTCGATGGGTCGTCATGGCTCGCAGTAATGCCGGCCCTCGGGTTGCCAGGGCCGCCGAATTCGAAGGATCCGCGAAGACCATCGGTGGGCTTCGCGAAAGTGAGTTACTCCGCGTCATCTTCACCGACCGGCTTGATCTCCGCGGAGCGATCATGAGCGTCCCGCCCGATGGCCGCGACCCGATCGAAGTCCTGGTGGAGTCGATCCTCGAGCGGCTGAGGGCGGGCGAGCGGCCGAGCGTCGAGGACTATGCGGCCCTCCACCCGGAGCTCCTCGGCGAGCTCCGAGAGCTGATGTCCGCCGTCATGAGGCTGGAACTGGACCTTTCTTCGGGCCTCGATTCGGGGGCCGAGGGCGATGGCCCGGCGCCCGTCGCCCCCGCGTGGGCGGGGCGGCGGCTGGGAGACTATCGGATCGTTCGCGAGATCGGCCGGGGGGGGATGGGGCTGGTCTACGAGGCCGAGCAGATCAGCCTGGGCCGACTCGTGGCGCTGAAGGTCCTGCCCGACCGCGTCGCGGGCGATCGCCTGGCGCGGGAACGGTTCCGGCGGGAGGCGATGGCGGCGGCGCGGCTGCACCACACCAACATCGTCCCGGTGTTCGAGGTCGGCCATGAAGGCGACCTGACCTTCTACGCCATGCAATTGATCGATGGCCAGGGGCTCGACCGGGTGATCGATGAGCTGCGGCGGATCGCCCGGTCCGCCCCGGCCCCAGGCCACGTCGAGACGATCCGGGCCGGCGGGGACGCGTCGAGCGGGGAGTCGCGGCGGACCCAGCCTCTGCGCGTGGTCGCATCATCGGTCGATCCCTCCCCGCTCCCCGGGACCGAGCGGCTCGGGTCGAGTGACGCGACGATACCGGGCGTGGCCCCGCTGGAGGCGGCGTCCCCCGACGGGATCCCCGGGGGCGGGGGGGCGGGGCTCTCGGGCTCGGCCGTCCTGCCGGGCGGGACGCAGGTTTCGGGCGTCGATTCGTCGGGCCGTCGCGGCTCCTATTTCCGCAGCGTGGCGGAGATCGGTCGTCAGGCCGCGCAGGCCCTGGCCTACGCCCACGGGCGGGGCGTCCTCCATCGCGACATCAAGCCCTCGAACCTCCTCCTGGACGCCCACGGCGTCATCTGGGTCACCGACTTCGGGCTCGCCAAGATCGACGACCAGGACCTGACGGCCACCGGCGACGTCGTCGGGACCGTCCGCTACATGGCGCCCGAGCGATTTCGCGGCGAGGGGGACGCGAGCGCCGACATCTATGCCCTGGGCATGACCCTCTACGAGCTCCTGACGCTCCGGTCGGCCTTCGAGTCGTCGGATCGGCTGGAGCTGATCGCGCGGATCAAGTCGACGGAGCCGCGTCGGCCGCGTTCCATCGACGGTCGGATCCCGCGCGACCTCGAGACGATCGTCCTGAAGGCGATGGAGAAGGAGCCGTCGGAGCGATATCGGACGGCGGACGCCCTGGCCGAGGACCTGCGGAGGTTCCTCGCCGACGAGCCGATCCTGGCCCGGACGATCGGCGTCACCGAACGTTACCTGCGATGGGCCCGTCGCAACCCGACGATCGCGATCCTGGGCGGGGTGCTCACCGGCGTCCTGATCGTGGCCTCGGTCGCCTCGCTGCTCGCCGCGGCCAGGTACTCGCGCCTGGCCGACCGCGCGGGGGAGCTGGCCGCCGCGGAGCGGTCCGCGCACGTCGAGGCCGATCGCGCCAACGTCGGCCTGAGGGAGACGGAGGACGAGCTCCGGCGGGCCGTCTACGCGACTCGATCGAAGCTGGCCATCGCCGCCTGGTACGGCAACGACCTGGGCCGGCTCCACGACCAGTTGGAGCAGATGCCGCCGCGGGCCGGCGAGCCCGACCTGAGGGGCTGGGAGTGGAATTACCTGGATGCGCTCGCCCACGAGGAGCGGCTGACGTTCCGCGTGCACGACCGCGAGGTGAGCGACGTGGCGTTCAGCCCCGACGGGCGGACCGTCGCCTCGGTCCAGTGGGGCGGCCGGATCCTCCTGTGGGATGCGGCCACTGGGGTGATCAAGCGGGCGATCGCCGCGCCGCGGGCGGGCTCGGAAGGTCCGAATGCGCCGGGCGTCACCGGCCTGGCCTTCGCCCCCGACGGGGGGCGGATCGCCGGCCCGGGCCCGGACGCCGAACTCGGCATCTGGGACGCGCGGACGGGCAGCCTGCTCGTCCGGTTCAGGGCCGCTCGCGGCGGGATCCCGTGCCTGGCCTTCAGCGCCGACGGGCGGACCCTCGTCACCGGATCGTCGAGCGGCAACCTCCGGTCCTGGGATGCCGCGACCGGCCGGCTCCGGATGACGTTCCGGGAGGCCCACGACGGGCGGGTCTCGCGGATCGTCTTCAGCCCCGACGGTCGGCGGGTGGCCTCCGCGGGCTCGGGCGGCGTCAAGCTGTGGGACCCGGAGGCCGACCGGCCGCTGGCGGACATGCCGTGCCCGGGCGTCGAGGTCTTCGATCTGGCCTTCAGCCCCGACGGCCGGGCCCTGGCGTCCGGCGGCACCGACCAGATCGTGAGGATCTGGGACTCCGCCACGGGCAAGGAACGGACGCGGATCTGGAGGAACCCCGCGGCGGTCACCGCCATCGCCTTCCGCGCCGACGGCCGGCTCGCCACGGGGGGGGCGGATTCCGTCGTCAGGCTCTGGGACGTGGATTCCGGCGAGGAGCTGCGGCGATTCCAGGGGCATACCGACCGCATCTACGCGCTCGCCTTCAGCCCCGACGGCGTCACCCTCGCCTCGAGCAGCTTCGACCGGACGGTCCGGCTCTGGGACACGAGCCAGCCGCCTCGTCCGCTCGCCCTGCCCGCCCGGGCCTCGCCGAAATTCGCGATGGCCCCCGCATGCTCCGCATTCAGCCCGGATGACCGGCTCGTCGCGTCCGGCCACCACGACGGGACGGTCCGGGTCTGGGAATCCGCCACGGGACGCCTGCGATGGACGCTGGCGGGGCACGTCGACACGGTGCAGGGCGTCGCCTTCAGCCCCGACGGCAAGACCCTGGCCACCTGCTCGGCCGACCGGACGATCCGGCTCTGGGACCTGGAAAAGGGGCAATTACGCGCCAAGCTCCCGGAGCTGGAGGACGCCCTCAACCGCGTGGGGTTCAACCCCAAGGACGGGCGGCTGCTGACCCTCTGCGCCGACGAGATCCGGATCTGGGATCCGGAGACCGTCCGGTGCCTGCGGACGATCCCCTGCACGGAGGGGCCCTCCGGCCCCGAGCGCGCCACCTTCAGCGCGGGGTACAGCCCCGACGGCCGGACGATCGCGGCCGGCGTCACGGACGTCGGCGTGAGGTCCTGGGACGCGGAGACCGGCCGGCCCGTCTCGGTGCTCGAGACATCCATCCCGGGGGCCATCCGCGACCTGGCCTTCAGCGCCGACGGCCTGAGCATCGCCTGGTGCTATCTGGCCGGCCGGGATATCGAGGTCCGGGACGTGCAGGGCGGCGCGATCCGGCACATCCTGAGGGGGCACACCGATAACGTTCGAAGCCTCGCCTTCAGCCCGGACGGCCGTCGCCTGGTCTCCTCCGGTCAGGATCGGAGCATCCGCCTCTGGGAGCTCGTCGGCGGCCAGGAGCTGCTCGCGCTGCGGGAGCACGCCGGCTGGGTCCGATCGGTCTCGTTCAGTCACGACGGCCGCAAGATCGAGTCCGCCGGCGACGACGGCCGGGTCCTGATCTGGGACGCCTACCCTGCGGTAGGGGCCGCCAGCCCCTCGCCACTCACGCCAGGATCCCCTTGACCGGGTTGTGGTCCTCGACCCCCGTCAGCCGCATGTCCAGGCCCTGGAACTTGAACGTCAGCCTGCGGTGGTCGATGCCCAGGCAGTGGAGGATGGTGGCGTTCAGGTCGTGGATGTGGGCGGGATTCTCGACGACGTTGTAGCTGAAGTCGTCCGTCTCGCCGTACACGACCCCCTTCTTGATCCCGGCGCCGGCGAACCAGACGGGGAAGCACTTGGGGTGGTGGTCCCGGCCGTAGTTCTCGCGCGAGAGCGGGCCCTGGCAGTACACCGTGCGGCCGAATTCGCCGCCCCAGATGACGAGCGTGTCGTCGAGCAGCCCGCGCTGCTTCAGGTCGGTGATCAGGGCGTAGCAGGCCTGGTCCACGTCCTTGCACTGGAGCGGCAGGTCGCCGGCGAGGTTGCCGTGCTGGTCCCAGCCGCGGTGGAAGATCTGGACGAACCGGACGTCGCGCTCCGCCATCCGCCGGGCGAGCAGGGCGCAGCGGGCGAACGAGCCGGGGCGGTGGACGTCCGGGCCGTACATCTCCAGGATGTGCTTCGGCTCCTTCGAGATGTCGATCAGCTCCGGCACCGAGGTCTGCATCCGGAAGGCCATCTCGTACTGGGCGATCCGCGCCTGGGTCTCCGGGTCGGCCGTCGCCTCGAACTCGCGCTGGTTCAGCCGGTTGATCGCGTCGAGCGCCCGCCGCCGGGTCGTCGCGTCCACGCCCGCCGGGTTGGACAGGAACAGGACCGGGTCTCCCTGGGCCCGGAGGGCCACGCCCTGGTACTTGCTGGCGAGGAAGCCGGCGGACCAGAGCCGGTTGTAGAGCGCCTGCGCGGCGGCCTTGCTGGACCAGTTGGCGGTCATGACGACGAACGCGGGGAGGTTCTCGTTCATCGTCCCCAGGCCGTAGCTCAGCCACGAGCCGAGGCTGGCGCGGCCGGGGAGCTGGTGGCCCGTGCAGATGTAGGTCACGGCCGGGTCGTGGTTGATGGCCTCGGTCCAGACGGTCTTGATCAGCGCGATGTCGTCGACGATCTTGCTCGTCCAGGGGAGCAGCTCGCTGACCCACATGCCGGACTTGCCGTGCTGCGCGAACTTGTACTTCGAGGGGGCCAGCGGGAAGCGGGACTGGCCGGAGGTCATCGTCGTCAGCCGCTGGCCCTGGCGGACCGAGTCCGGCAGGTCCTTGTCGAAGAGCTTGTCGAGCTTGGGCTTGTAGTCGACCAGGTCGATCTGCGACGGCCCGCCGTTCATGTGGAGGTAGATCGCCCGCTTCGCCTTGGGCGGGAAGTGCGGCAGGCCGGGCAGGCCGCCGACGGCCTTCTTCGCCGGCATCCCCGGCCTGGACTGGTCGGCCAGGCCGTTGCCGATGCCGCCCGCGGCGAACCCCTCGTCCGCCATCAGGCCGGCGAGCGCGGCGGTCCCCAGGCTCATGCCGGTGGTCCGGCCGAAGAAGTGGCGGCGGGTCATCCGCTCGACCTGCTCGCGGATCGGGCCCTCGACTCGAAAGGCGTCGTGATCGTGGCTCATCGCGGTCGCTCCCCGGGGCTCTCAGCCCTTGGTCATCACTTCGTCGAGGTTCAGGATCACGTTGCCCATCATCGTCCAGGCGGCCAGCTCCGCGGGGTTCTGCTTCGGGTCGGGCTTCGCCTCGCCCGCCTCGATCAGGGCCTTTGCCGCGGCCTGGTCCCCGGCGTAGTGGGACGAGAAGTCCAGCAGCGCGGCGTTCAGGTCGGAAAGCTCCTTGGCGGTGGGCTTGCGGGCGGTGGCCAGGCGGAACATCCAGGAGAGGCGGTCGTCGGTGGTCGGCCCGGCCTCGCGGAGCGTCCGCTCGGCGAGCCCGCGGGCGGCCTCCACGAACTGCGGCTCGTTCATGATCAGGAGGGCCTGGAGCGGCGTGTTGGTCCGCTCGCGGCGGACGGTGCAGGCCTCGCGCGAGGGCGCGTCCAGCGTGGTCATCTGGGGCGGCGGCGAGGTCCGCTTCCAGAAGGTGTAGAGGCTGCGGCGATGGACCTTCTCCGCGCCGGTGTCGGCCTTGAACCTCGCCGTGTTGCTGTCGGTGTAGCCGACCGCCTCCCACAGCCCGGCCGGCTGGGGCGGCTTGACGCTCGGGCCGCCCAGCTTCTCCACGAGCAGTCCGCCAAGGGCGAACGCCTGGTCGCGGACGATCTCGGCGTCGAGGCGGAATCGCGGGCCGCGGGCGTACAGGCGGTTCTCCGGATCCTTCGCCAGGCTCTCCGGCGTCACCCGGCCGCTCTGGCGATAGGTCGCGGACATGACCATCCGCTTCATGAACCGCTTGACGTCCCAGCCGTCCTCGCGGAACTGCACGGCCAGCCAGTCGAGCAGCTCGGGATGGCTCGGCGGGTCCCCCTGGGAGCCGAAGTCATCGGCCGTCTTCACGAGCCCCGTGCCGAAGACCTGGAGCCAGAACCGGTTCGCCGCGACGCGGGCCGTCAGCGGGTGACTCGCGTCGACGAGCCACCGCGCGAAGCCCAGCCGGTTGACCGGCTGCCCGGCGGGCAGGGGGGGCAGGAAGGCGGGCGTCGCGCGGCCGACCTTGTCCTTCCGCTGGTCGTACTCGCCGCGGTTGAGGATGAAGGCGGGCTTCGGCTCGCCGGCCCGCTCGCGGCAGATCAGGGTCGTCGGGATCGCCGCCTCCGCGGCCGCCTTCGCCTTCTGGGCCTCGTCGACCTGGGCATAGAGCGGGTCGAGGATCGCCTTCGTCTTGGGGTCGCGAGACGCGAGGAAGGCCGCGATCAGCTCGGACTGCTGGGCCTCGGTCCGCCTGTCCGCGTCGATGGCCATGATGGCCTTGACGGCCTCCGACAGGCCGGCGCCGCCGTCGGCCTTGCGGGCGCGGATCCAGGAGGCGACCGAATCGAACGCCTGCCCTTCCTGGGGCGTCCAGGTCTCGATGCCGGCGTTGTCCCAGTAGACGGTGCCGTCCTGCTGGGTGAACGCCCAGCCCTGGATGATCGTCCCGGGCTTGAGGCCCAGCGCCTTGACGGGGACCTCCAGCCGGACCCACTTGCCGGTGGCCGGCAGGTCGCCGATCCGGAGCCGCTCCGGCGAGGCGTCCTTGCCGAAGGGGATGACGTTCTCGCCCCAGTAGCCCCGGTGGGTCCACTGGCCGCCGATGTTCCACTGGAGCATGACCTCCCTCGGCGGCGAGGTCGGGTCCAGGAAGACGTAGGTGAAGAACGTGTCCCCCTCGCCGACCTTCAGCTTGGGCCCGGCGTTGTCGAAGAACCGCTGCATCAGCCCCTTGGCGACGAGCCGGAACGCCGCCTTGCCGCTCTGCACCGGATAGGCCGGCCGGCCTCGGAACTCCCAGCCCGGCTCCCCCTGGGGCGAGGCCCCCGCCGGGAGCGCGTCGTCCACCCAGGTGAAGTCGGCCCGGCGGACGAACTCCCCGGCGTCGGCGTCCTTCTTCCGGTCGTAGGACGCGGAGACCCTGGCGGTCTCGGCGGCGATCGCCTTCCGCGTCGCGGCGATCTTCGCGTCGGCCGCGGCGATGGCCGCCGTCTGCTCGGCCGCGGGGACCTTGGTGATCGGCGCCCACTGGGCGGCGTTGCCGTCGAGCGCGGGGCCGTCGTTGTTGTTGAAGAAGGCGAAGAGCTGGTAGTAGTCCTTCATCCGAATCGGATCATATTTATGATCGTGGCAGCGGGCGCAGCCGGTCGTCAGGCCCAGCAGGACGGTGCCGTTGGTGTCCACCTGGTCCACGACGTTGCGGACGTAGACCTCCTCCTCGATCGATCCCCCCTCGCTCGTGGAGACGTGGCAGCGGTTGAAGCCGGTGGCCACGAGCTGGTCGAGCGTCGGGCTGGGGAGCAGGTCGCCGGCGAGCTGCTCGACGAGGAAGGTGTCGAACCGCTTGTCGGCGTTGAAGGCGTTGATCACCCAGTCGCGGTAGGGCCAGATCTCGCGGTAGTTGTCCAGGTGCAGGCCGTGGGTGTCCCCATAGCGGGCGGCGTCCAGCCAGTAGCGGGCCATGTGCTCGCCGTAGCGGGGCGAGTCGAGCAGCCGGTCGACGAGACGCTCGTAGCCGGCGTCCGACGGATCGGCCAGGAACGCGTCGACTTCCTTCGGTGTCGGCGGCAGGCCGGTGAGGTCCAGGTAGGCCCGCCGGGCCAGCGTGGTGGCATCGGCCGGGGGCGCGGGGTGCAGGCCCTCGGCCTCGAGCCGGGCGAGGATGAACCGGTCGATCGGGTTGCGAGGCCAGGCGGCATCCTTCACGGCGGGGAGATCGGCCTTGCGTGGGGGGTCGAAGGCCCAGTGGGTGGACCAGCTCGCCCCCTCGGCGACCCATCGCTTGAGGGTCTCCACCTGGGCGGGGGAGAGGTCCTTGCCGAACTTCTTCGGCGGCATCTTCGCCTCGGCGTCGTCGGTCGTGACGCGGTCGATGAGCGCGCTGTCGTCGGGCTTGCCCGGGACGACGGCCGTCTCGCCCGACTTGAGCTTCGCCAGGATGCCGTCCTTGGTGTCGACGCGGAGCCCGGCCTTGCGGGTCTTGTCGTCCGGCCCGTGGCAGGCGAAGCAATGGTCCGACAGGATCGAGCGGACCTCGCGGGCGAAATTCACGGGCTTCGCCGCGGGGGCGGGCTGCGGCTTCGTTTTCGCCTTCGCTCCGGCCGGCTCGTCGGACCGGGCTTCGCGGGCGATCGGCAGGCTCGCCAGGATCGCGGCCGCCATCATCATGCGAGGACGAAAGGTCATGGCCCACCCCCAGATCAGGTCGGATCGGATCGGATCAGGTCAGGTCGAAGTCGCGATGCGGCCTGCTCGGGCCGGGAGGCTTCGCCGGGGATCGGGGAAGCCCCCGCATGCAGGCCCTTCGCGGGCGTGGAGTGAAGTCGCGGGAGGCGGCCGGGTGCCGCCCGATAATTGAGGTTCGAATCGGGGCCGATGTCCGCCGCCACGGCCTTCGGGGCCTCGCACGGCCCTCACGCACGCTCGCGGCGTCTACCCCTACGGCTTCACTATACGAGGCGAGCCGGCCGGCTGGAAGACCCCTTCGGACGAGGACGTCCGCCCGGTCCCTCACCGCGTCCCTCCGCCCTCGACCCGCCCCTTCGTCTCCCTCCAGGTCGGGTTGTCGACCGGGAGCAGGGTGCCGCGGTCGGGGTCGAAGGTCAGGCCGGTGAGGACGGTCATGAGGTCCGCGATCCGCTCCGGATCGGCGGGCAACGGCGGGGGGAGGCGGAAGAGGCGGGCGGTGGAGCTGACGTCGCCGGTCAGGATGGCGGAGCCGTCGGGGGAGAAGCAGGCGGACCAGACGTCGAAGCGATGCGGGAGTGACGGGCCGATGGGCTGGCCCGTGGCGGCGTCCCAGAGCTGGGCCGTGTGGTCGCGACTGCCGGAGAGGATGGTCCTCCCGTCGGGGCTGAAGGCCACGGCGAAGACCCAGGCCTGATGGGGCAGCGGTGGGATCAGGAGCTCGGCGGTGGCCGGATCCCAGAGGCGGGCGTGGCCGTCCTCGCAACCGGTGACGATCGCCCGGCCGTCGGGTCGGAAGGCGAGCGAGCTGACCGCGCCGGGGTGCGGCATCGGAGGGCCGACGCGGCGACGGGTCGCCAGGTCCCACACGAAGGCCGTGCCCGCGTCCAGGCCGATGCCCAGGGACTTGCCGTCGGGGTGGAAGGCCAGGGCGTCCACCGAGCCCGGATGTTCGTCGGACGGGCCGATCGGCTCGCCCGTGTGGCCGTCCCAGAGGCGGGTGGTGTGATCCTCTCCGCCGGTGGCGACGAGCGTCCCGTCGTGGTTGAAGGCGACGACGCTGGCCCCGCGGGGATGGTCGAGCGGGCGTCCCACGGGCCGGCCCGTGGCCGCGTCCAGGAGCATTGCCGGCGAACCGCCGACGACGAGCACCTTGCCATCGGGACGGCATGCGAGGCTCGTCGCCGATCCGACGACGTGAGTGGACCATTCGACCGAGCGGCCCGTGGCGGCATCCCGGCGGCCGGCCATGCCGCCGGCGGCCAGGAACGACGCCCCGTCCGGGGCGAAGGCGACGGCCTGTCCCGCGCCCAGGATCTCCGCAGACGGCTGGGCGGAGTTATTGGCCAGGGCGTCCCAGATGCGGATGGCGTGGTCGCTGCTGGCCGTCAGCAGGGAGCGGCCGTCCGGGCTGAACGCGACGGCCACGACCGGGCCCTGGTGGGGTAGCGACGGCCCGATCGGCTCGTGCGTGGCGGCATCCCAGACGCGGGCCGTCCTGTCCTCGCTGCCGGTCGCGTAGGCCAGGCCGTCCGGCCGGTAGGCGACGGCCCGGACGTGACCCCGGTGGGGTCTCCTGTCCCCGGAACTCGGTCGGCCGGTCGCGACGTCCCAGGCGCGGAGGCCGCCGCCCCAGCCGGCGACGAGGAGCGTCTCTCCGTCGGGGCTGAACGCCAGCGAGTGGATCTCCGGCATGGAGGACACGATGGAACGGACCAGCGTGCCGTCCTTCTCATTCCAGAGCCAGGCCAGTCGATGGCGGCCGCCGATGGCAAGGAGCCGGCCGCCGGCCGGCTGGAAGGCCGCGCAGGTGACCGGGCGGCGGGTCTTCATCGGCGGGCCCGACGGCCCGCCCGTGGCCGTGTCCCAGAGCCTGGCGACGCCGTCCTTGCCGCCGGTCAGGAACCTCGACCCGTCGGGACGGAACGCCACGGCCTGGATCTCCGCCGCGTGCCGGACCTCCACGCCCGTCGGCTGCAGGGCCTCGGCGTCGAGGATTCGCGCCACGCCGTCGCCGCGAGCGACGAGCACGCCGCGGCCGTCCGGGCTGAAGGCCAGCGCGGTGACCGCGGCCGGCTGGACCGCGGCCGGGCCGAGGGGCCGGGATGAGGCCACGTCCCAGGCCCGCGCCGCGGCGTCCTCGCCGCCGGAGAGGATCCGCGTGCCGTCCGGGCTGAACGCGGCGGCGGTCACGGGCCCGTCGTGGGTGAGCAGCCCTTGCAGGCCGGGGAGCTGGGCCCGCCATGCGGTCAGGTTCGCGAGCGCGACCCGCTCCCACGCCGGGTCGCCCGCGGCCGCGGCCGATCGCCAGGCCTCCATCATCCAGAAGAGGCCGGGGCCGGCCTGGTCCTTCTCGAACGCCGCGAGCCCCCGGTCGAAGTCGCGGAGGGCGACGACCCGTCGGGACTCCGCCAGCGACTTGCGCAGTCCCTCCCGCTCCCTGGCCAGGCTATCCGCCAGCGCCCGGCTCACGACCGCGGCATGGTCCCGCGCCCGGGCGTAGGCCATGGAGGCCCCGGCGGCCGTTGCCAGGGCCGCCGCGATGACCACGGCCGCCGCGGCCCCGACGGGATGGCGGCGGGCCCATCGCCAGGTCCGCTCGACCGCGCCGGAGCGGCGGGCCAGGATCGGCCCGCCGGCGACGAATCGCCGCAGGTCTTCCGCCAGGCCGGCGGCCGTCGGGTAGCGCTCCGCCGGGTCGTTGGCCAGCGCCTTGAGGATGATCGTCTCGAGGTCGCGGGGGAACCGCCGGTCGAGCTGCCGCGGCGGCGTCGGGCCTCCGTGGAGCAGGCGGTCGACCAGCTTCGCCCGGTCCGACTCGTCGAAGGCGGGCCGCAGGGCCGCCACCTCGTAGAGCGTCGCCCCCAGCGCGAAGACGTCGCTCCGCGGGTCGGACCAGCCCCGGAACCGCTCGGGCGCCATGTAGCGGAGCGTCCCCACGAGGTCGCCGGTCCCCGTCAGGCCGCCGCCCTCCTCGTCCTCCGTCTTGGCCAGCCCGAAGTCGGTCACCCAGACATGCCCACGCCCGTCCAGCAGCAGGTTCGACGGCTTGATGTCGCGATGCAGCACCCCCTGGCCGTGCGCGTACTCGAGCGCATCGGCCACCTGCACTCCCACCGCCGCCACGCCCCGATGGTAGCGGGACTCGCCCGCCCCGGCGATCGTCGACGCGGGGACGGGAATCAGGTCCCCCCGGTGGAGGCCGTCGGCCAGGGTGCTCGAGAGGCCGTCGCCGAGGCCGTCGACCGCCGGCGGCGCTCCGGCCGGGGTCCTCCGCAGCCGGTCGAGCTCGCGGATGACCTGGTCGAGCCCGCGGCCCTCGATGAGCTGCATGGTGTAGAAGTGCTGGCCGTCGTGCTCGCCGATTTCGAAGACCGGGACGATGTTGGTGTGCTGCAGCCGCGCCGCGGCGAGGGCCTCGCGGCGGAACCGCTCCAGGCGGCCGGCGTCGCCGAGCCTCGACGTCGGGAACGTCTTGAGCGCGACCTGCCGCCCCAGCGACCCCTGCACCGCCTCGTAGACGACCCCCATGCCCCCCGAGCCGATCGGTCGGACGAGCGAATAGTCGCCGAGCCGCGACGGCATCGGCGGGAGCAGGCCGAGCCGGGCGTCCCGCCCCCCGCTCCCGTCCCCCCCGCCGCCAGCCTCGGAGCCGAGGTCCTCCATGGCGAGCGCCGCCGGCACGAGCGACCGCAGCCGCCCGGCGTGCTCCGGGTTCGCCTCCACGAGCGCCTCCAGCGACGGCCCCTCGCCCCGTCGTCGCCGGTCGAGGAAGTCGTCGATCAGCAGCTCGACGGGGTCGAAGTCCGTCGCCGAGCCGTCCGCGTCCTTGATCGAGCCCAGGCCCATGAGTCCCCGCCTATTCTCAGCCCTCTCCGGGCCCGTTCAGCACCCGCCTCAGCTTCTCGAGCGCCCGGATGTACCGCTTCCCGGCGGCGGCCTCGGAGAGGCCCAGCACGGCGGCGATCTCCGCCCGGCTCAACTGCTCGAAATGCCGCAACGCCAGGGCCTCGCGATCGAGCGGGTCGAGCTCCTCGAGGGCCCTGCGGACCTGCTCCTTCAGCTCGCCCCGCATCGCCGCCTCGGCGGGGCCCGTCCTCGCGTCGAGCAGGTGCGCCGCCAGCGCCATCGAGGAGGCTTGCGGGCAGCCGCCGGGGCCCAGCGCCACCTCCTGGCCGGCATCCCTCATCTGCACGCCGAGGTGATGCCGGTGGAGCGTCACGAGCTTCTGGCCGGTGAGGAATCGGAGCCAGAGGAAGAAGGGCATCGAGGGCTCCCGGAGGTACGCCGGCAACCGCACCGAGGCTTCCAGGAATGTCTCCTGGATCACGTCCGACGGGTCGATCCGGCGGCGAAGCCGATCGTCGATCCTCGCCGCGACCATCCGCCGGAGCCGCGGTCGATGTCCCATCAGCAGGGCCTCCAGCGCGCTCGAATCCCCGGTCGCCGCACGGCCCAGCAACTCCGCCGTCTCGCTCGAATCCATGCCCGTGCCCTCGCCCCCGGCCGGCCGGCGGTCCGGCGGGCCCGCCGGGAGTTCCCCCTCGACTTCGGCCTCGAATGCGACTAGAATACGACTTGTTAAACAACCCGCCAACATCGTCGCCCTTCACTCTCGCCCTCGCCCGATGGAGGGAGAGCGTCGCGAGGTCGTCGCGGCGACGACGTCGGCTCAATAACCCGCCCTCGCGCGCAGGCCCCCCCCAAGGGATACCGCGCTGTAGTCCCTCCGCGGGACAAAGTTCTTGAAATTCGATGCCCAGGGCCGGATTGACCGGCGGGAAATCCCCGCCGCTATGTCCCGTCGCGGCCGCGCCGCGCGGTCCAGGGTATGAGGGGCCATCGGTTAGGTGGCCCCCGAGGAGACCTCCCATGCCCCGATTGCTCACCTTTCAAAAGACCGCGAATCGACGCTGCGCCCTCCCCGTGCGCCCGACGTCGGCGAGAGATCCCGAGGTCATCGCCCGGTGGCGGCGGCTCGCGGCGACCGCCTTCCGGGTCCTCGGCCTGGCGCTGCTGCTCGCCGTGTTTCTCCTGGTCCCGGACCCGCTGTCGTCCCGCTCGGCGCCAGGTCAGGCCGCCCCCTCGGACGGCGACGCCTCCTCGTCGGGCGCCGGCACCATCCTCGAGTCCCAGATCGTCGAGCTGTGGCTGCCAGGGTCGCTTCGCGGGCTCGAGGACCCCGCGGTCCGCGCCAAGGTCCTCGAGAGTCCGGACGGCCTTCGGGGTTTCCTCGATCGCCCGGGATTCCGGGATCAGCCCCCCGCGGTCACCATCCGTTGTCATCGAGCCGACGGCCGCCCCTGTGACTTCACGCAGATCCTCCACCCCCTGATGGTCCCCGACCATCTCCGGATGCTCCGGGAGGCACTGGACGGCCTCGACGACGCGCCCGAGGGCGTTGCCGACAACGACGAGATTGCGGTCGAGAAGGTCCATTCACTCCCCGACGGCCTGCTCGATCGCGAGCAGGCGGAGATCCTCGCCGAGCTCGACCGGATCCGGGACGAGGAGGAGACCGGCGCAAGCCGGTAAAGGAGGCTACCAGAGCCCCGTCGGAATTCCCGCCCTGGTCACCTCATCGAGGATTCGGGGCCAGGACTCAACCGGTACGGAATCGAAGCGAGCGACCAGGCCCAACTTGCTTTCTCCACGTTCGGGTGAGGAAGGCGGAAGGAGGCGAGGCAGCGACGAGTCCCGCGGACAGGCTCAGCCGATCTGCTCGATGGTAGGAGCCGGGTGAGGGCCGGGGACGGAGGTCTCGGACCATGGCAATCGTGGACCGTCATGCCGTCGGCGGGGGGCTCGACTCCCGGCCGATCCTGCCGTCAACACGCCCACTCGCAGCCCCGAATCCCCCAGCCTGAGAACGTAACCACCGGCCACATGTCGATCCGATCGCCCAGGGGAGTATCGAAGTAGAGGTCGAACGTGTCTTCCCCCTCCACGCACACCTCTCTCAGCGTCAGGTCGTCGCGTGAGAACGTGCATTTCCGCGGCAAGGTCGGCGGTTCCGGGACCGCCGCCACGGCCTCCGCGATCAGTTCCGGAAGCCGAGCCTCGATCGACCGCCAGAGCCGGACCTGCCAGTCGGAGGGCCGGTTCCCCCGGCCCGCCAGCAGGAGCTCCCGTCCCTCGGAGGTGACCCGCCGACTCGTCCAGAGACGAGTCCAGCTCGAAGCGATAACCTCTCCGAGGTCCGGATGATGCTCCTTGACCGGAGTGGGGATTGGACGACCAGGCATATTTCGAGCCTTCAGTTCACTGCCGCCGGGACAGGGCTCGGGTAGACGTACACTTCCTCGACGAAGGTATCGCCGAAGATCCGGCTACGAAGCCGGGTCGCCATTTCCCCAGGGTACTTCCGGGTGACCGCGATCGCGTCCCGGGCCAGTGGGGAATCGGTTCCGATGAGCCGGATCCCAAATGGATCGACATAGGGACTGTTCATCGATCGAGCCGTCCGCATGGCTTCCCCGTAGGCAAGGTCGAAATGCCCCTTGTCGATCTCGGGAGTCGCAATGTAGAGCGTCCACAGCCCATCTTCGGCAGGGTTGAGCCAGAACGCGGCCTCCACGCGCAGGCGAGGTCGGAGTTTCTGAAGCAATTCCGCTCCCGCGTCTGTTTGCTCGCTCACCAACGCATTCGGATCCATGGCAAGACTCCGTTGGGGTCGTGGGCCACGGCTTCGTGGAGCCGCCTTGCCCTCGCCTCGCCGATCAGTTCATATCGAGCCTTCTCGCTCCAGGTCAGGACAATTCCCCAGTTCACTTCGAGAGCAGGATTGGCCAGGGAGTCGGCGACGCGAGAGGACTGCAAATCGGCGAGAGCAACGAGGACTCCAATATCATGCGTCCAGCACTTCTCCGAGTATTTCCTGTCGAGGAAGATCACATCAGGATTCCTCTCGACGAAGGCCAGCACGCACGACTTCAGGCCGCACTCCACGGCATACCCGGCGAGGTAGTACGCTCCCGCCCATTGCCCTCCGCCGAGCAGAAGTTCGGCATCCTTGACGCGCTCCCGTGACAACTGCTGCCAGTGTGCCCGGTCCAATCGACTCGCCCTCGACTTTGCGATTATCCCCCGAGCATTCTACGTCGGCGAGCGTCTCGAGATCCAGCCAACGGAACGGCTCCGCGTGACGTGAACGAACACACCTGCGCCATGCCGCCGTCCACGAGCAGCTCGATCCCGGTGACCAAACTCAGTTGGATACCTCAGGAAGCCGGGGCACGCCCGGCCCCCGGGCAACCTACGTCTGCGATTATACTTTGGTCCCATCGCGGCCGGCCGCGATGTTCGACGTCCGTCATCACCGAGGAGGGCCCAGCCGATGGACCATCGCGAGGCCGGACGATTCTGGGACGGGAATGCGGATGCCTGGACGGAGCTGGCCAGGGCCGGATGCGACGTCTATCGCGACCACCTGAACACGCCGGCGTTCCTGGAATGGCTGCCCGACGTCCGGGGGCGCTCCGGGCTGGACATCGGTTGCGGCGAGGGGCACAACACGCGGCTCCTGGCGCATCGGGGCGCCCGGATGACGGGCGTGGACATCTCGGAGCGGTTCGTCGGCCACGCCCGCGCGGCCGAGTCCGGCGAGCCGCTGGGCGTCGACTACCGCGTCGCGAGCGCCGTCGAGCTTCCGTTCGCGGACGACACGTTTGATTTCGCCACCGCCTTCATGAGCCTGATGGACATCCCCGAGACGGATCGTGTCCTGGCCGAGGCGGCCCGCGTGCTCCGGCCCGGCGGCTTCCTCCAGTTCTCGATCTGCCACCCGTGCTTCGACACCCCGCATCGCCGGAACCTCCGCGACGCCTCGGGGATCACCTACGCGATCGAGGTCGGCGACTACTTCCGCGAGCTCGACGGCGAGGTCCAGGAATGGCTCTTCGGCGAGGCCCCGGCCGAGGCGAAGGCGCGGCTGCCGAGGTTCCGCGTCCCGCGGTTCACCCGCACGATCAGCCGCTGGATCCACGAGGTCCTGTCCGCCGGCTTCTCGCTCGAGGGCCTCTCCGAGCCCAGGCCCTCCGACGAGGCCGTCCGCGCCTGCCCCGCGATCCAGGACGCCCAGGTCGTCTCCTACTTCCTCCACGTCCGGGCGAGGAAGGCCGGAGGAGCGTGCCTCCGCGGCCTACCGAACGATGCCGTTGATCGACCGCCGTCGCGGCTTACAATAGGTTCCACGGAGTCCGAAACACGGCCTCCGTGAACGATGCGTGACCGGAGAGGGACCACCCCATGGACCGAGACGCCCTACTTGAACGATTGAGCGTCGAGGCGCCGGGATTGTGCAGGAAGTACGGTGTTGCCTCGTTGAGAGTCTTCGGCTCCATGGCCAGGGGCGATGACCGATCGGACAGCGACGTGGACATCCTTGCCACGTTCGAGGAGAAGGCCACCTTCGATTACTTCATGGGCCTGAAACTGGATCTCGAGGAACTGCTTGGCCGGAGGGTCGACCTCCTCACGCCGAAATCCCTGAGTTCGGCCATGGAAGCGGTGATTGGCGAGGAGGCGATCCCTGTCCCGTGATCCCCGACGACGAATCGACGACATCATCGCCTCCTGCGAGAAATCCTTCGCTTCACCGCTGGGCTGGACCAGGATGGATTCGCCGCGCAAGATCTCATCCTGGATGCGGTGCTCCGCAACATCGAGGTCATCGGCGAGGCGACGAAGCATCTGCCCGACGAGATCCGAGACCGGATTCCCGGGATCGAATGGAAGAAAATCGCCGGCATGCGGGACTGGATCTGTCATGTGTACTATCGGGTCGACGACGACATCGTCTGGGACGTGATCTCCACCAAGGTCCCGGAGTTGCACCAGGCACTCCGTACATTCCTCGCCCAGGTCGAGCGAGGGGAGGCATCGAACGCACCGACTTCGGAAGGCTGATTCCTTCAGTGACCGTGGGCTCCCGGCATCGACAAGCTCCCCAGCAGCCCGATGATCATTGCCGTGAAACCAAGGTCGCAGAGCGAGTGCTTCACCAGCGACCTCACCAGGAGAGGCACCAGGAGGACGGCCGCGTCGAAGCCGCAAATCCGGTACGCGGAGATTCCCCTGATGTTGGCGACGAGTGCGAAGTCGACCGCCAGGACGCCGATGATCAGGGCAAGGACCGCCAGGGTCGGACGCTTCGGCGCCCTCCGGGCCAATAGCCAGTCGTCCTCGTTCA
>NZ_JAALJH010000105.1 GCF_011064615.1 Aquisphaera insulae
GCTAATTCCGTCTTCCTCTTGCATCTGTGGCTAATTCCGTCTTGCCTTCGCGGGTGTATCCGTGGCCGGCTTGTCGGACGTGCCCAGCCATTCCAGCGCGTTCAGGATCATCCGCGACTGGGGCTCGCTGGCGAAGGTGGAGGACAGGTCCTTGGGGGGCCTGGTGGCGTGGTCCAGGTCGTTGTGGCCCATGTTGAAGTAGATCATGCGGTACTTCTGGTTGGTCCAGGCGACCGGGTAATCGCCCTCGTGCCAGATCTCGTGCTTCTTGGGGCCGGTCCCCAGCGGGAAGCTGGACGGGTCGATCGAGGCGAGGATCTTGATGTCCTTGTTCTTCCTCAGGTCGCGGGACCACCGGTACCACTCGTTGGGGGAGCTCTTGAAGGTGGCGGGGAGGTTGGCGGTCGCGGGGTGATGGGAATCCTCGACGCGGAGGACCGCGGAGGTGGGCCTCCAGGTGTTGCTGACGTAGCTGCCGGAGCCGAGGAAGTCGTCGTGATACCAGCCCCAGTCCTGGGGGTACTTCGAGGGGGTGAGCGCGAAGGCGGCGAAATGGAAGCCCATCCAGCCGCCGCCGTCCTCCATGTACTTCCGGAAGGCCGCGCGCTGCTTCGGCGATTCCGGCCGGGTGTCGAGGAAGACGACCACGCGGTATGGGGCGAGAGACTCGGCGCTCAGCCGGTCCCAGTCCGTGGTGGACTCGAACGCGAAGTGATGCTCGGCGGCCATCCGGGCGAACCAGGCCCGCGCTTCCTTCACGAAGCTGACATGCGCGAGGTCGTCCTTGCCCGTGTAGACGGCGAGGACCTTGTACCGAGGGGGCGCCGTCGGCGCCGGTGTCGGCTGCCCGAACGCGGATGAAACCCAGAGGCAGGCCGCGAGGGCGGCGATCCGGCTCGTCTTGGTAGCCATGGCTTCCTTAGCGTCTCCACAGGATCAGGCAGAGTTTCAGGGCCAGTGCCGCGCCGGCGATCGCCAG
Source organism: Aquisphaera insulae (assembly GCF_011064615.1). Taxonomy (GTDB): domain Bacteria; phylum Planctomycetota; class Planctomycetia; order Isosphaerales; family Isosphaeraceae; genus Aquisphaera; species Aquisphaera insulae. The sequence goes on from NZ_JAALJH010000105.1 coordinate 980, forward strand.
CAGGAACGGCCAGCCGAGGGCGACCGTGCAGGCGAGGATTAGGAGGTACATGGGGGCCAGTACCATGGTGCAGACGATGATGCCGACCACCGACAACAAGGACAGGTTCCCCTCCGTCTGCCTCGATCGCGCGACCCCGATCATGCCGAGGAATTGCCCGACCAGGGCGATGCCCCAGTATCGTGAGAAGGTCCATTCGGGGAGCGGGACGAAGGGCGCCTTCGGTCCGGGCGGCTCGTAGAGCCACACGTATATCTGCCGGGCGAGGAGCCAGGTCCCTCGCCAGAATTCGGGGCCCCCCATCAGGGCGACGAGGCCGAGCGACACGGAGAGCGTGCCGAGCATCTGCGTGCCCAGCGACTCCCGGTAGTGGGGTCGCCTCGCGGGCTGATGGCGAGTGGCGAGCTTGAGCATGATCTCGCGGAAGTCGTCCATCGACATGATCCCACCCGGCTCGTTGCTGGTGAAGCTCTTGGGCTGATTGTACGACGGCGTGGATGAACGCGATAGAATGTCGATGGTTACAATCGCTTCGAGGGGCCTCCGGAGCAGGTCCTCGCGTTTTTCGACAAGCACATGAAGTGATTATTGGATGCCGATGAAGCGATCCTCCAACAGGACCCGCGCGACGATCCTGGCAGTCATCGTGCTGGACGCGGCGGGGACGGGCCTGGTGCTGCCCGTGCTGCCGAGGCTGCTGGAGAGCGTCTCCGGCATGCGGGACCTCGGCTGGCGGTACGGGGCGTTCCTGTCGCTCTATGCGGCGCTCCAGTTCCTGGCCTCGCCGATGCTGGGGGCGCTCAGCGATCGGTGCGGGCGGCGGCCGGTCCTGCTGGCGTCGCTGGCGGGGGGCGTGATCGATTACGGGTTCATGGCGTGGGCGCCGGGCTTCTGGTGGCTCTTCGTGGGCCGGGCCATCTCCGGGCTGACGGCGGCGAATGCCGCGGTCGCGGCGGCCTGCCTGACGGACATCACGCCGGAGGACCGCCGCGCGCGGGGCTTCGGGCTGCTCAGCGCCGGCTACGGGGTGGGCTTCGTCCTGGGGCCGGCGATCGGCGGGATCTGCGGCGCCTGGTCGATCCGGGCGCCGTTCGTGGCGGCCGGCCTGCTCCTGCTGGCGAACTTCCTCATGGCCCTGGTCGCCCTGCCGGAGACCCGTATCGTTGCCCCGGCCGGCGCGCGGGAGGGCGAGGGAGCGGACGCGGCCTCGATCGAGCCGCTCTCGTTCCACCCGCTGGCGCCGCTGCGGGCGATCGGGGCGTACGGGGCGCTCCTGCCGCTGCTCTCCCTGTTCGTGATCGTCACGATCGTCGGCGAGATCGGCGGGACGGTGTGGGTCTTCTTCGGCGAGGACCGGTTCGGCTGGGACACGACGACCGTCGGGATCTCGCTCGCGGCCTTCGGCCTGTTCCACGCCGTGGCCCAGGCCTTCCTCGCCGGCCCGGTGAGCGAGCGCTGGGGCGAGCACGCGATGCTGGCGGCGGCGATCGTCTGCGACGGCCTGGCGTACGCGATCCTCGCGTTCACGTCGAGCGGGTTCGTCGCGTTCTCGCTCTACCCGCTCTTCTGCGTCGGCGGCATGGCCCACGCGGCCCTGCAATCGATGATCTCGCGGGGGGCGGGGGACGAGGACCAGGGCCGCCTGCAAGGGGTGCTCGCCAGCCTGACGAGCGTGGCGTCGATCGTCACGCCGCTGGCGGTGAGCGAGATCTACTTCGCGTCCCGGGAGACCTTCCCGGGCCTGGTCTGGCTCATCGGCGTCGGGCTCTACGTGGGGGGCGTGCCGATCCTGGTGGGGGATTGGCGGCGGGAGCGGGCCGGGGCACCGTCAGGCGGCCGTCGCCCGGCCCAGTCCTTCGGCTCCGGGGGCCTCCACCCGGCTCGTCAGCCGGGCGAGGATGGCGTGCAGGAGCCAGGGGCCGAGGAGGATGGTGAGCGAGATGCAGGCGACGACCCATTGCCGGTCGGCGGCCAGCGCCGCCCGCCGGACCGATGACGTCGCCGGTCCCAGCCGCGTCAGGTCGTCGATGACGTAGCGGCGCCCGCGCGGGTCCGGGCCGTGATCCTGGCCGGCGGCTGGGGTCGTCCCGGCGACCATCGGCAATGCCTGGCCCGGCCTCGCGGCGACGACGAGCTCGGAGAGCCTGATGTCGTCCATGTCGTAGAGGATCGAGACGGACTCCCCGGGGGCCAGGCGGAAGCCGCCGCTTCGAAGCGCCGGCAGCGAGGGGAACCCGAGCGATAGGACCGGCAACGGCGCCCGGCTTCCGGCCGTGCCCGCCGTCCCGACCGGGGTGACGACGATGGGCTCGCCGGTGCGATTCTCGACGCTGAATCGCGCCACGAAGGCGGCGCCGAAGACCATCCCCGCGAACAGCAGCGCCGATAGACCAAGGAATGGATAGTTGGCGTATTTCAGAATCCGAACGAGGCGTGACATGGGAGCCTCCCGCGAGTGCGGATCTCGGGCCGAAGGAGACGGCCCGGCGGCTCGGCTCGGGGCCGGGCCGGGCGGAGCTCACGACCCATCTTCGCACCCGGGACGGGTCCCCTGCGAGGGGTCGCCGCGGCGGGCCGGTCGAGCTCGAGTGAGCGAGCCTCCGCCGGCATGCGCTCTCGGGGAGTCCTGTGGTACAGTAGGGAGCGTCTCGATTCGGCTCGGCCCCACCCCGGCTCAGGCCGAGCGGATGAAGACGAGGAGGTTGGGAGGCAAGGACATGGGACCGAAGACGATCGAAGGGACGTGGGACGAGGTCGCCCGCATGGCGCATGAGCTGGCCGGGCACCGCGTCCGGGTTACCGTGATCGACGATCTTCCTTCTCCCGTCCGAGAAGGCGGCATCCCCGAAAACCTCCTTGACCACGACGCGATCGCGTACCGCGAGCGAGAGGCGGACGACCGCATCACGCTCGACGACGTCCGCGCGGCCACGTCAACCATCAAGGATTCGATGGCCCGCGTCGTCATCGAGGAAGAGCGGGCGGAGCGATTCTGAATGGCCCGGTCCTTTTTCGATACGAGTGCCCTGGTCAAGCACTATCATCCCGAGAGCGGCGCCACGACCGTGGATCGGCTCATCGGCGAGCCGGGTGCTGAGCTTGTCATCTCGCGATTGACGCTCGTTGAGACCGCATCCGTCTTCGCCATCAAGGTCCGCACCGGAGCCTTCGACGCGGGTGGATTTGCCCTGCTCCACGGCCTCTTTGCGTTCGATGTCGCCCGCAAAGGACTGTCCGTCATCAATCCCGAACTCGTCCCGTAACCACCTGGACGTCGCAATTTGCAGGACCAGCGGAGGCGCGGAAGCCATGAAATCGCTCGCATGTATCGGAATATTTGGATTGATTCTGATCCTGCCCGCATCGGCGGCCCCGCCCGCGCCTGCTCCCCCCGACGAGCCGATGAGCGTCTGGTTCAACCGGCCGGCGCGGAGCTTCCACGAGTCGGCGGTGGTCGGCAACGGGCGGCTCGGCGGGATGGACTTCGGCGGGATCGGCCGCGAGCGGATCGTCCTCAATGAGTCGTCCATGTGGTCGGGCGGGCCGTACGACGGGAACAACTATGAGGCCGCGAAGTCGCTGCCGGAGATCCGCCAACGGCTCTTCGCCCGCGACATCAACCGCGCCCAGGAACTCATCGATCGCAGCCTGCGATACGCCGACGGCATCAAGGGGTGGAACGACGAGGACCAGTTCGGCACCTACCAGATCCTCGCCGACCTGATCCTCACGACCGGCGCCGAGGAGAAGGTCGCGTCCCCGACCGGCAACGACCAGGGGGACGGCAAGACGATCGAGGGGAGCCACGACGGCGACCCCGGGACCAAGTGGTGCGTCCAGGACCCGGGCAGGACCGTCGCCTGGCAGGCCGACCTGGCCTCGCCGCGCGAGGTGAGGTCGTACTCGCTCACGAGTGCCGATGACATGCCCGAACGCGACCCGCGGGACTGGGTGCTCGAGGGCTCGAACGACGGGAAAGCCTGGACGCTCCTCGATCACCGCACGCTCGACGCGCCGTTCGCGAAGCGGTTCGAGGCCAGGACGTTCGAGATCGCCCATCCGGGCGCGTATCGGTCCTATCGATTCACGTTCACGCCCACCCCCGGCGTCAGTCATTTCCAGGTCGCGGAGATCGCCCTGGCGGGCGTGACGCTCGGCGGCGATGCGGATGCCGTCGCCGCGGACGACTACCGCCGCGACCTGAACCTCATGACCGGCGTGGTGACGACCCGGTACACCCGCGACGGCGTGACCTACACGCGGGAGCTCGTCGCGTCCAAGCCGGACGAGGTCATCGCGATCCGCCTCAAGGCGAGCCGACCAGGGGCGCTCACGTTCCGCGCGGCGCTGTCGCGCGGTCGCAACGCGACGGTGCAGGCGAGCCGCCACGCGCAGATCCTGGAAGGACAGTTGCCCTTCCACAGGCCGGGCGGCGGAGGGGAAGGGATCCGCTATTGTGCCGTGCTGGGTGCGCGGGCGGACGGCGGCACGGTGACGGCCCGGCAGGAGGGGCTTGAGGTCCGGGGCGCGAACGAGGTCGTGCTCGTCGTCTCGGCCGGGACGAACCTCCTCGACGACGATCATTTCGCCGGCCGCGTGATCTCGAGGCTCCACGCGCTCGGCAAGCCGTTCGACGCCCTTCGCGACGCGGCGGCGGCGGACCATCGCCGCTACATGGAGCGCTGTCAACTGACGCTCCCGGCCGGGCCGAATGCGACGCTCCCCACGCCCGAGCGGGTGAAGCGGAACGAGGAGGCGCCGGATCCGTCGCTGGCGGCGGTCTACTTCCAGTACGGCCGCTACCTGATGGTCGCCGGCTCGCGGCCCGACTCGCCGCTGCCGACGAACCTGCAGGGGATCTGGGCCGAGGAATACTCGCCCCCCTGGCGGGGCGACTTCCACACCAACATCAACCTCCAGATGAACTACTGGCCGGCGGAGGTCGCCAATCTCTCGGACTGCCACGCGCCCCTCTTCCGGTTCCTGGAGGGGATGGCGAGGGAGGGGGCGAAGACGGCGAAGGCCTATTACGGCGCCCCCGGCTGGATGGCGTTCCACACCCAGAACCCCTGGTTCGAGACGGCGCCGAGCTTCGCGCCGGCCTGCATCGGCCCGACCTGCGGCGCCTGGCTCGTGCAGCACGTCTGGACCCACTACGAGTTCTCCCAGGACCGGGAGTTCCTCCGGACGTATTACCCGCTGATGAAGGGTGCCGCCGAGTTCTGCCTGGCGGCGCTCGTGGAGGAGCCGGAGCATCGCTGGCTGGTGACGGCGCCGTCGAACTCGCCCGAGAATGCTTACGCCTACGCCGACGGAAACGGCAAGACGCACCACACGGCCCTGTGCGTGGGATCGACGTATGACATGCAGATCATCCGGGGCCTGTTCGCCGCCACGGCCGCCGCGGCGCGGGTGCTCGGGACCGACTCCGACTTCGCGGCGAAGCTCGACGCCGCGGGGGCGAGGCTGGCGCCGACGCGGGTCAACTCCGCGGGGCGGATCATGGAATGGCTGGAGGACTTCGAGGAGACGGAGGTCCATCACCGCCACTGCTCGCACCTCTGGGGCCTCTATCCGGGGACCGAGATCAGCCCGAACACGCCGGAGCTCTACCGCGGGGCGAGGCTGTCCTTGGAGCGTCGCGGCGACGCCTCGACCGGCTGGTCGATGGCCTGGAAGGCGAACTTCTGGGCGCGGCTCCGCGACGGCGACCGCGCCGGGAAGCTGCTCTCGATGCTGATCGGCCGGGGCGCCGGCAACCTGATGTGCCTGCACCCGCCCTTCCAGATCGACGGCAACTTCGGCGGCTCCGCGGCCGTCGCCGAGATGCTCATTCAAAGTCATGACGGCACGATCACGCTCCTGCCCGCCCTGCCGGCCGCCTGGCGCGACGGCCGGGCCGCCGGCCTCCGCGCCCGGGGGGACGTGACGGCGAGCTTCGCGTGGGAGGACGGCAAGGTCACGAGCTACAAGCTCACGTCGCCGACGCCGCACGATGTCAAGCTGCGGGTCAACGGGGAAGTCCGGACGGAGCGGGCGGAGGCGCCGTGAGCGGGGCCCTCAATCCCGGGACGAGCCGCGCGCAATCTCGCGGGCATTCAGGGAGGTTCATCCGGGAGGAGCGCGCGTCCGATCGGAGGCTCACGGCCGAAGGGGCAAGACGGCCTTGCGGGAAGAAGCGGGTGGCCCGGTGAGGGGAGCGGGCCGGGGCTTCGAGCTCGGGCGACGATCGGTGGTCGTCGCGAGTCCCGAGGCCGTCTCGGGCTCGCTTGCCGGGGCGGGCCGAGACGGAAATCGTTCCCCCCTTACCAAGCGGGGATTCAGGGGGGTGAATTCGATCGCCGTGGCCCGGACCATTCACCCCCTCCAACTCCCACTTGGTAAGGGGGAGAGCCGGATTTGGCCTCGTCCTGAAGCCCGCGTGCGCTTCCGCCGGATGAGCCTTTCGTAGGGTGCGTCAAGCGGAGCGCAGACGCACCGGACCGCCGAGGCATGGTGGACGAGCGAGCGATCTGAGGTCCCTGTGCCTTGCCCGAGTGGGGAATCCTCGCCATCCTGGTGCCGATCCGATCCGGTGCGTCTGCGCTCCGCTTGACGCACCCTACGAAGGACGGTCTCACCCTGAGGAGAGATTCCCTGGGGGGAGGTGAACTGCCCCGCCGCTCATCCGGCGCACGCTTCGGCCGGATGAACCTTAAGGGAATGGAATGCCTCTTCCGCAAATTTTCATTGGTTTGTATCCCGTGGTGCTGGCAATTGACTTTGTAAAATGTCCTCCCGAGAATGATCGGAGGCCTTTCGCAAGGAACGCTCCGAGCCCGATCGGGGGATGACCCATGTCACCGCTTGAGCTAGATCCCCGAATCCTCGGGCGGCGGATCTCCGAGGCCCGCAGGTCCCGAGGGAAGACCCAGGAGGAGGTCGCCGAGTATCTCGGCTACAGCCGTCCCACGTACATTGCCATCGAGAAGGGGGAGCGAACGGCCAGGGCCGACGAGATCGTCAGGCTGGCTTCGTTCTTCGGGCGTAAGGTCAACGAGCTGGCCCGGCCGGGTGAGCCCGTCACCGACCTCCAGTCGCACCTGCGGGCCGTCGCCGACAAGATGAAGGCCGGCGATCCGTCCCAGGCCGGCCTGGGCGCCGCCATCGACCAGCTTCAGGCGCTCGCCGAGGACTACCTGGAGCTGGAGACGCTGATGGGCTCGCCGAACCGGCCGAGCTATCCTCGGGAGGTCGTGCTCAACCTCAAGCTCGACCCGACCGAGCAGGCGGATGTCGTCGCCAACCAGGAGCGAAACCGGCTCGGGCTGGGCGAGCAGCCGGTGATCGAACTCCGCCGCACGCTGGAGTGGGATGTTGGGCTGCGGATCTTCTATTCCGGGGATCTCCCGCCCCGCATCGCCGGCATGTATGCGTACTCGGCGGAGCTCGGGGCCTGCATCCTGGTCAATCGCAAGCACCCCCCGGAGCGTCGGCGGGTGTCGATGCTCCACGAGTATGGGCATTTCCTGCTGAGCACCGACCGCTACAGGCCGGGGATCGACTACCTGACGATGCCCGGCCGCAAGCCCGCCAACGAGCGGTTCGCCGAGGCGTTTGCCCTGAGCTTCCTGATGCCCGCCACGTCAGTCCGGCAGAAATTCCAGGACATCGTCTCGAGCACGGGCGACTTCCAGGTGGCGGACCTGTGTCGGATGAAGCACTTCTACTTCGTCTCCCTGGAGGCGATGACGCTCCGGGTGGAGCAGTTGGGCCTGATCCCCAGGGGGACCTGGGACAGCCTCAAGGAGTCGGGATTCGCCCCCCGCAAGGCGGAGGCGATGCTGCGCCTGCCGTCGCATCCGGTGGCCGACGAGGTCGTGCCCGAGCGCTACAAGTACCTCGCCGTCCACGCCTACGAGCGGGGCGACCTGGGCGAGTCGGACCTCGCTCATTATCTGCGTTGTGACATCGCCACGGCCCGAGAGACCGCGATGCGCACTCTCAACAGCCGAGAGGTCGAGGCATCCGGCGAGGAGAAGGCGTTCAGGATGTCCTTCGACACGTCCCTCCTGGGCGAAGGCCGGTGACTCGAAAGCGACGGGCTCCCTCGGCCCGGCCAGCCGTGATCGATGCCTGCGGCCTGATCGACGTCCTGGCCTCGGGACAGGCCGAGGCGATCCTCCGGGCCACCGGTCATGCCTGGCACCTGCCGGCTTCCGTCACGGCCGAGGTCCGGTACGTGCGGCAGCACGACCCGGACAGGCCCGGTGGGTACGTGAACGTGGCCGCCGACCTCACCGCGCTCGTGAGGTCAGGGCTCCTCACCGCCTGCCAGCCTGACGACCCCGAGGAGCAGGCTCGGTACGTTCATTACGCCACGCTCTTCCGGTCGGATGGCGAGGCGATGTGTCTTGCGCTGGGTGAGTCTCGCGGCTGGATCGTGGCGACGGACGATCGAGGGGCGATCAAGGTCGCCCGGAAGGCCGGGCTGGAGGTCATCTCATGCCCGGAACTGGTCAAGGTATGGGCGAATGCCACCCGACCCGATTCCACGCGTCTCGTTCAGGTCCTGACCGAGATTCAGACGCTCGCGCAGTTCCGGCCGAAACCGTCGATGCCAGAGTATGAGTGGTGGGTCGATCAACGATTCACCAACGGTCCGTGAGTGGCCCTCTGAACGCCCCCCGGCGACCTCCTTCTCGGCGGCGTTCGCGGTGGAATCGGGGGACTCGAAGCCGGACCCCTATTGTCACGAATACACAGACTCGTGTAATATTGGATCAGGAGGACCGCATCATGCCGCCAAGGCGATCCGTTCGGTCTGGGGAATCCTGCTGCCCGCCCGCCGGGCCGTGCTCGGAGAGGGTGCCGCTGGGGGAGCGTCCGCTGCTGTCGTTCGTCGACGCGGTCAAGGCCATGGCCCTGTTCAAGGTGCTGGCGAACGACACGCGGATCCGGATCTTGCATCACATCGTCCGGAGCGGCGAGGCCGGCGTGACCGACATTGCGAGGACGCTGGGCATGAAGCCGCAGGCGGTCTCGAACCAGCTCATGAGGCTCTCGGACACGCGGATGCTGGCCTCCCGGCGCGAGGGGAACAACGTGTTCTACCGCGTCCAGAACGGCTGCGTGGCCCCGCTCCTGGACCTTGCGCTCTGCCTCATGGAGGACGAGCGGACGCCGGAGCGGGCCCGAGGAGGGATCGATGTCGAGGACGATTGAAGAGGCGGTGCGTGAGAAGTACGGCGCGGTCGCCGCGAGCTCGCTGTCGAACGAGCACGAGGGCGTGCGGGGCGTGGCCGAGGCCTTCGGCTACACGGCGGAGGAGCTCGCGAGCATCCCGGCGGGGGCGAACATGGGGCTCTCCTGCGGGAACCCGACGGCCACGGCCAACCTCCGGCCCGGCGAGGTCGTGGTGGACCTGGGCTCGGGGGGCGGCCTGGACGTCTTCCTGGCCGCGAGGAAGGTCGGGCCGACGGGCAGGGCCATCGGCATCGACATGACCCCGGAGATGCTCGACCGGGCGCGGGCGAACGCGGGGCGGCAGGGGCTGGCGAACGTCGAGTTCATCGAGTCCACCATCGACCGGCTGCCGCTGCCGGATGCGTCGGCCGATTGCGTCATCTCCAACTGCGTCATCAACCTCGCCCCGGACAAACAGGCCGTGCTCCGCGAGATCGCCCGGGTGCTGAAGCCGGGCGGCCGCGTGGCGGTCTCCGACATCGCGCTCAAGAGGCCGCTGCCGCCGGAGATCGGCAACGACCTGCTGGCCTACGTCGGCTGCATCGCCGGGGCGATCCTGATCGACGACTACGTCGCGGGGCTGAAGGCCGCCGGGTTCTCCGCGGTGGAGGTCATCGACACGAAGCGGGATCTCAACGCGTACGCGAAGGTCGAGAGCCAGGCCGGCTGCTGCTCGCCCCCGGCGGCCGATCCGTCCTCGCCGAGGCTCCCGGTGGTGAGCGGATCGTGCTGTGCCGACGAGTCGGGGGCCGCCGTGCACACGGGCCTGGCGGAGCTCCTCCGCAAGTACGACGTGAACGAGTTCGCCTCGAGCGTGCAGGTCTATGCCATCAAGCCCTGAGCCGATCTCCCAAGAGGAACCCCCGCCATGCCTCTCTTCCTCGCCCTGTTCGCCCTCTCGGCCGCACCCCGGGGAGGCGACGTCGGTCCGCTGGTGCGTGCCCTCTGGCTCGTGCAGCGGTACGGCACCGCGGACGCGACGGACCCGGCCAACGACCGGCGCGTCAAGGCGGCGCTCGCCAGGGCCATCGCGAAGGACAAGGTCATCACCCTCCAGGAGATCGCTCCCTTCATGGCTCCCGAAACCTTCAAGTCGCTCTCGGGCTCCGACGATTCCCTCGACGCCTCCGAGATCGCGCAGGCCGTGGAGGCCGCGGTCCCCGAGAGCCGGGCGAAGCTCGCGCCCTCGCTGAAGAGTCACGCCGACTACCTGACGACCACCTTCGACCTGATCGACGAGGCGCATCGCGAGGCGGGGGCCTCGCTGGCGCGCTGGATCGCGGCGAATTACGCGCCCGGCAAGCCGCTCCGCGTGACGGTCGTCTGCACGGGCAACTCGCGGCGGAGCATCCTGGGCTCGTCGATGGGGAACCTGGCGGCGGCCTACTGCGGCCTGCCCGAGGTCCGGTTCCACAGCGGCGGGACCGCCCCCACCGCGTTCAACGTGCGGACGGTGGCCGCGCTCAAGGAGGTCGGATTCCGGGTCGAGCCCACCGGCTCCGAGGCCCCGCGCGGGGAGCCGCAGACGGCCAATCCCATCTATCGGGTCTCCTGGGGCGAGGGCCTCGAGGCGACCGAGTTCTCCAAGCATTACGCGGACCCGTCGAATCCCCAGGGCGACTTCGCCGCGCTCATGGTGTGCAGCGAGGCCGACGCCGGCTGCCCGTTCGTGAAGGGGGCGACGCTCCGAGTCTCCATGCCGTACCTCGACCCGAAGATCTACGACGACGGGGCCTATGAGTCAGCCAAGTACGCCGAGCGCCGCGACGACATCGGCCGGCTGATGCTCTCGGCGATGATGCAGGCCCGCCGCGAGCTCGCCGCGAAGCAGATGGCCCGGCCGTGACGCTCGCCGTCGAGGGCCGCGGCGGAAGACAGGCGGCGACCTTTCGGATCAGCTATCGCTTGCCTCGAGCGCCAACTTCTCCAGTCCGTTGATCACCTCCCGATGCGGCTCCTTCCCCAGGAGCGTCCGAGAGCGTTGCTCTCGGCATCTTGCCCACGTAGGATGGAGTGAGGGGAAGATCGTTCCGGGAAGCCATGCGAGAGGCTTCCATGAAACGGCGAAGCTGACGGGCCGGGCCGGCCCCGGCAGAGGATGAAGCTCCCTCGGACCGACGTCGGTCCTCATGAGGTCCCACCCGTGAGCCATGCCTCGCCCGGCGAATGGCGACCCACCGAGATCCGCCGGTTCATCCGCAATTTCGACACGGGGACGGAGGCCGTCCTCGTCCTGACGGATGCCGGCGAAGGCTATCTCAAGGCGATGGGAAACGCGGGAGGCGAGCATTGCCTCGCGTGCGAATGGGTGGCGACGCACCTGGCTCGCTGGTTCAAGCTGGAGACCTTCGACTTCAGCCTGATCGACATCACGGACCTGGATGAGATACCGCTCTCCCGGAGCGGCAACGCCCGGCCCGGCCCCGCGTTCATCACCAGGGCGGAATTCGGTGAACCATGGGGCGGGAAGGTATCAGAGCTGAAGTATCTGATCAATCCCGGAGACATCAGCCGGCTGGTCGTCTTCGACACCTGGATCTTGAACTGTGACCGGCATGCCCCGGAAGGTCGACGGAGGCCGAATTACAACAATGTCTTCCTCAGCCGGGAGGCTCCGGAAGGCTACCTGCGGTTGAAGGCCATGGACCACACACACGCCTTCACGTGCGGGCACGATCTGACGCAGCGGGTTGCGACGATCGACCGGATTCAAGATCCCAACGCCTATGGCCTGTTTCCCGGGTTCCGGCGGCGCCTTGATCAGGACGCCTTTCAATCCGCCCTCGATGACCTGCGGGGGCTGCCTCGGCCGTTCGTCGAAGAGGTCATACGATCCGTGCCCGAAGAATGGGAAGTGGGCCGAGAGGCTCGGGAGGCCCTCTCGGACTTCATCGTCCGGAGGGCCCATTTCCTCGCGACCAACCGCGCCGGTATAATGGGTATCCATCTGAACCAGGGGCGACTGAACCTCCCGGCGGAGGGGGAGGCCGGGCCGTGAAACCGAGCCGAGGTTACTACTGCATCATCCAGTACTGCCCGGACCTGGCGAGGCTCGAGGCCGCTAATATCGGCGTCCTCCTGTTCTGTCCTGAGCGGGATTTCCTCCAGGCTCGCATGTCCGGCGACAACGCCCGCATCCGCCACTTCTTCAGCGAGGCGCCGCACGACTGGATTCAGATCAACGCGTTCAAGAACGGATTGATCGATCGGCTGGACGTCGAGCGTGAGGAGATCCGGACGCTCGAGGCGCTCGAGACGTTCATCGGCCGGCGGGCCAACCAGATCCAGATCTCGCCGCCGCGGCCGATGAAGGTGACGGATCCGAGCAGGGATCTGGATCAGCTCTATGCGGACCTCGTCGGCGGCCGGGCCCGACACTCGAAGGGGCAGAGCCTGAGCGGATTCCTCCGCAAGAAGTTCGTCGGGGCGGGCCTGGACAGGAAGATCCGGGAGAACATCCGGGTGACGGTCCCGGTCTCCCAGCGTGAAATCGAGTTGCCGTTCGGCTTCCAGAACGGCCGATTCAACCTCATCCAGGTCGCCCGGTTCGAGGCCGAGGCTCCCGAGCGTGCCAAGGACACCGCGTGCCGCTATGCCGTCGAGGGGCAATCTCTCTACGAGAATCCCGACCCCACACTCGGCCCGCTCCAACTGATCCTCGTGGGCCGGTTCCGCTCGGTGGCGGAGAGTCGGCCGGGCGTCGAACGGATCCTCGAGGCCCACAAGGTCCGTCTCTACGCCTCCACCGAGGTCGATCGCCTCGTCGACGAGATCCGGCGGACGGCCCGGGCACTGCCCGAATCCGAGCCGGTTTGAGGCTGTTCCGTTCGCTCGCCGGGCGGAGCCGATCCCTACCGTCCCGTCCCCCTCACGCCCCCAGCGACCGCTCGAGCTCCGCCAGCAGGTCGGAGGCGGACTCGAAGCCGGGGAGGAGGCCGGAGGTGGCCTCGTCGCGGAGCCAGCCGGCGACCTTCTTCTCGGCGGAGATCACGGTGGAGTGGTTGCGGCCGCCGAAGAAGCGGCCGATCTCGCTGTAGGCGGCGCCGGTGTGCTTCCGGGCCAGGTACATGGCGAGCATCCGCGGGTAGGCCACGGCCCGGGCGCGGCTGTCGGACTTGAGCGCGTCGGGCTCCACCTGGAAGAGGTCGCAGACGGCCCGCTCCACGTCCCGCAGGGCGATCGCCGCGGCCGTGTGGCGGATCGTGTCCCGGAGCGCCGTCTTCGCCAGGGTCAGATCGAGACGCTTGCCCGTCAACAAGGCGTGGGCGATCACGCTGTGGAGCGCGCCCTCGAGCTCGCGGACGCTCGCCCGCAGGTGCTCGGCGATGTAGTCGAGGACCGCGGCCGGGACCGAGACGCCCCGCGCGGCGGAGCGGGCCTCGAGGATCGCGCGGCGGGTGGGCAGGTCGGGGGCCTCGAGCTTCACGACCATGCCGCCGAGGAACCGGGTGATCAGCTCGTCCGAGAGCTTGCCGATCCGCCGCGGGTGCTGGTCGGCGGTGAGGATGATCGGCACCCCGCGCTCGGACAGGGCGTTGAAGGTGTGGAGGAACTCCCCCTGGGTGGCCCGGGTGGTGGCCAGGAAGTGGATGTCGTCGATGGCGAGGGCGCCGAGGTTCCGATAGCGGGCGCGGAAGTTGGCGAGCGTGCCGGCCCGCATCGCGTCCAGGAAGCCGTTGGTGAACGCCTCGGCGGTCATCCAGACGACGTTCAGCCCGGGATGGGCCTGGCGGAGCCCGTGGGCGGTGGCCTCCAGCAGGTGGGTCTTGCCCAGGCCGACGCCGCCGTGGATCAAGAGCGGGCTGAAGGACGTCCCCGCGGTGGCGATCATCTCGCGGGCCGCGGCGTGGGCCAGCCGGTTGCAGCCCCCCGTGATGAAGTCGTCGAGCCGCCGCGGGGCGCGGGCCGGCGGGCCGGGCCGGACGTGGGGGGCCTGGTCGACCGCCGGGAAGTCGAACCGGGGGGGGCCGGCGGGGCGGGAGCCGGGGCGGGCCGGCGCGGACGGATTGGTCAGCGGCGTCTTGGGATTGCCGGGGATCGGGACCGTGGTCACGGGGCGGGCGCCGGGCCGATCGGGCGCCGGGCCGACGACGTCGCCGAGCGGGGCCTCGGCCTCGTCGTGGATCGCGAACCGGAGCTCGAGCTTGCGGCCGGTGATCGCCTCCGCGGCGGCGATCAGGCTGCCGGAGAAATGGTCGCGGATCCAGTCGCGGAAGAAGACGCTGGGGACCTGGACCTGGAGGGCGTGGCCGTCGCCCTCGCCGAGGACGCCGAGATGGACCCCCTCGCCGAACCAGAGCCCGAACTTGGAGTCGCCCACGCGCTCCGCCAGGGCGCCGCGGATGGCGAGCTCGAGCTCGGGGCGGCCGGAGTCCGAGGCGAGCTCGAGGGCGCGGTCGTCGTCGCGATCCGCGGCCGGGCTCGCGGTGGTGGTCCGCCGCTGCACGAGGCTCGAATGTCCCGCCATGGTCAGATCCCCCGCACCCGCATCCCTGAGGGCAAGCTCTTTCGTGGTGGCCGGCGCGTGTACGCCCATCGAGGGCCCGGAGCAAGCTCCATGGGCCAGGAAGATATGCGCCCTGGCGGACTTGCTGTCAAAGGTCCGGGTGGGCAATGCGCGGGCGAGATGAGCCGTCGGGGCGATTCTGACGAATGGGCGGACGAGTCCGGTGGGGGGCCCGGCAAGGTCCGAGGGATCTGACCGTTGCCGGGGGAGGCCCGGGCGAAATGGGCGGAAATGTTGATGAAGGCGCCTCGATCAGCCGAAGGCACAGCTCCCCGAGCCGCATTCCGGCCGGCCGCAGCCGGCGGCCGGGCCGCTCGGGGCACAGACCGGCAGCGCGGATCCGCCGCGGCCGACCTGGGCGGCGGCCGGGACGCTGAACTCCTTGGCGACGTCGATGTTGCCGCACTTCGGGCAGCGGGCGACGTCGCCGGTGCTCCGGATCAGGGTCTCGAACGTGTGATCGCAGGGCTCGCAGCGGTATTCGTAGATCGGCATGAGGACGCAAGCTCCTTCGGGCGCATGCAGGGCAGGGCGGCCGGGCCGCGGTCTCATTATTCTGGGGCCGGACGTGGCCCCTGTCAATGTCGCATTGATTCTGATAACATGTTGATGGATATGTGGTTGTGGCGAAGCGTCGGGTTGGGGAGGATGTCGCCGATGAGTCGATTCCTGTCGTTGCGTCCGCTGACGCGCCGCGAGGTCCGGGAGATCGACGCCACGGCGGCCCGGGAGCTGAAGCTGCCGACGCTCCTGTTGATGGAGAATGCCGGCCGGGGCGCGGCGGAATGGCTGGCGGAGCTGGCGGCGCCGGAGGGCAGGGGGGCGGGCTCCTTGCCGCGGGTCCTGATCGCCTGCGGGCCGGGGAACAACGGCGGGGACGGCGGCGTGGTGGCCAGGCACCTGGACGCCTGGGGGTTCCCGGTCCGCATCGCCTGGTTCGCGCCGCGGGACCGGCTGGCCGGCGACGCGGCGGTGCAGGCCGAGATCCTCGAGGCGTCGGAGATTCGCCAGGAATTCCGGGCGGAGCGGGCGGAGGATGAGCCCTCGGCGGCGGACCTGGACGCACTCCTCGCGGATGCCGACTGGCTGGTCGACGGCCTGCTCGGCACGGGGCTGACCCGGCCGGTCGAGGGCCTGCTGCGCCGGGTCGTGGAGGCGATGAACCGATCGGGGAAGCCGGTGCTGGCGCTCGACCTCCCCTCGGGCCTGGACGCGGACACGGGCCGGCCGCTGGGCCTGGCGGTCAAAGCCCGCGCCACGGCCACGTTCGTGGCGCCCAAGGCCGGCTTCGCGGCGGAAGGGGCGTCGGGGTACACGGGCGACGTCCGGGTCGTGGACATCGGCGTGCCGCGGCGGGTCCTCGGGGCGTTCCTCGGCCCGTCGTGACGAACCACTCACGACTTCGGCGATGAGGCCGCCGCGATGGCCCCCTGCGTGTCGTCGGGGCGCCACCGCGTCGACCCATTGTCGTCGTTTCGGCCCTGCCAGCGACGGATGGTGCCGTCGGTGCCGCCGGAGAGCAGGGACTGGCCGTCGGGGGTGAAGGCCAGGGCCTGGATCGGGCCGGAATGGCCCTCGAGGGTGGCGATCCGGCGCTCGGGCGAGAGCTGCCAGAGGTCGATGAGGCCGAGGGGGGTGGTCGCGGCCAGGAGCCGGCCGTCGGGCGATGCGGCCAGCGCCACGTAAGGGCCGCCGCCGTTCAGGACGGACGACCCGGCGGATGCCCCGGCCCACCGGCACCGGAAGGCCCCCGGCCCGGTGTTGCAGGTCGCGAAGACCTCGCCGGCCGGCGTGCAGGCCAGGCCGGAGAGGGCGAGCACGCCCGCCGGGCGGAGGCCGATCGGTCGGCCGGAGGCCGCGTCCCAGATGCCGATCAGGCCGTCCGAGCCGGCGGAGACGAGGGCGCGGCTGTCCCCGGAGAAGGCGACCGCGTTGATGCCGCCGGAGTGGCCGCGGAGGAGGGCCCGGGGCCGCCACCGCGACGTGTCCCAGAGGGCCACGGTGGAATCGAGGCACCCCGCGGCCAGGGTCGACCCGTCGGGAGACCAGGCCAGGCTGCGGGCCGGGCCGGCATGGTCCCGCAGCTCCGCGATCCGATCCCAGGTGCGAGCGTCCCAGAGGGTGATGCCCCGGCGCACGCCCGTGGCGGCGAGGGCGGAGCCGTCGGGCGACCAGGCCAGGCCGTAGGCGGGACCGTCCTCCGGCTCCAGGTTCGTCACGATCCGTCGCTCTGCCAGGTCCCAGATCCGGATCGAGCCCTCGAAGCCCGAGGAGGCGAGCCATCGGCCGTCCGGCGAGATGGCCATCGCCAGGATGAGCCCGGAGTGCTCCCCCGTGATGTCGGAGGTGGTCGCCGACTCCTCCCGCGGGCCGACCAGGGACGCCAGGCCGATCGCGCCGGCGATCGCCAGGACGCACCGGACCGAAGAGCCCGCCGGGACGGACGGGGCGCGGCCGCCGGAGACCCTCTCATCCCACCGGCTCGGGGACGCGGCGGGGAACTCGCGGCGCGACGGTCGGGTGGAACGATGGTCCATGGCGGAAATCTCCTGGCCCTTCGCCGCGAGGAAACGCTACTACAACTTGTAGTTGTCTTTCTACTACAAGTTGTAGATCGTCGCAAGGGCAAGGTTCCCTTGGAGGCCATGGATCTGGGATCCTGCGCGAATGGCCCGGGGCTCTCGATCCGATCCGACCGGGACGCAGAGGCACGCACACCCTGATGATCCGCGTGGATCTCCGAAGGCCGAAATAAATCGTTCTGCTTGGCTGTATTTTCCTATGTTTGGCGATCGCAAACGATATTGGCGTGATCGGTCTCGCGTATCAGGAGGTGCGGAAGACGGGATCGGTTGCGTTCAGGAACGCCGAGCCCACGCCGCCGAAGCACTCGGGCAGGTCGCCGGAAAGCCATCGGACGAGGAACTCGACCAGCGGCATCGGGTGCCGCTCGAAGTCGAAGTCGTCGTGGACGAGGATCAGGTGCCAGTCATCGGGCCGGCCTTCGGTCAGCCAGTAGGCCGCTCCGCCGTTCGTGTCCCCGCCCAGCGGCAGCAGGCCGCCGGGCTCCGGGTAGGGGGGGAAGGTCGGGGTGGAATCCGGGAACTCGGCCCTCCTCGACTCGTGATGCTCGAGCCGGGAGCCGAGGCGATGGACCCGCCCCGGCTCCGCGTCCTCCTCGAAGCACTGCGGTGCCCCCGACTGCCAGAGGAGGTTCATGCCGTCGTTCCAGGCGAAGGGATTGAAGGTGAAGAAGAGGTCGTTGAAGATCCCCGTGCCGTAGACGTTGATGAACAGCTTGTAATCCTCGGGGAGCGGCGTGCGGAGCTCGGCCTCGATCCTGCCCCAAGCCCCCGGCGAGCCGGCGTCGACCCGCCACTCGGGGGGCGGAGCGAGGGCGATCAGGTCGTCCACGGTGAAGCTCGAGCCCATGGCGGTGCTCCGGTCCGGCGATCCGATGCAGGGGCCGGCCTCTCTCCCGTCAATTCGCCTTGCGCACGCCCGTCACCCCGGGTGGCGGTGTATCGACTCGCCGCGGTTCAAAGGGGGATGAACTCGACCCGGTCTCTCATATCCTCCGGGTCGTAGACCTGTGAGATCAGCCCGAGATCATGGACGGCTTGACCGATCGAAATCCTGAGCTGGTGCCCGTAGATCAGGCCCGAGAACCCCCGGCGTTCTTGCTGCCAGCGATTGGCGATGGCCAGGAGATCATCGTCCTGACTGAAGAGGACACGGCCAAGCTCGTCGGCGCGGGCGAGCAGACGCTCGTCGTCCCACGTGGTGGTGCCGTCCTCGCGGCACGTCAGCAGATCGATTCCGGCCCTCCTCAACCCTTCCGTGATCGCGACATCGACGTGGTGATCCAGATACAGGGGCACGCTCACGGAAGCAGCCCTTTCCGGCGCAATTTCCGTCGACCCGGCGTCTCGACCTGGGCAGCCCGAAGCTCCTCGACGTGTTCGAGCCGAGCCTGGATGTCGCGGTCCATGGCCTCCTTGTTGTCGGAGTAGTATTCCAGGGCCGACCGGATCTGGCCCAGAGTCAGGTCCGGGTGGTGCTTGTGGAGCTCGCGAGGATCCCAGCCGTGGGTCATGCCGTCCAGGACGATCATGCGAACCTTGATACGCGTGCCGGCGATCACGGGCTGGCCGTTCGCGTCCAGATCGAGATGGTCGTATTTGACGATGGACAAGGCGGCCTCCTCCACGCGCACGGATCGAGGGCCGGTGTTTCGAGGGAGCCCGGCCCGCGGCCCGTCAACCTCATTCTAGGGGCGATGCGGGGCATCGGCCATCTCTCTCTTCATCCTCCCTTCCGCACGCCCGTCACCCCGCGGATGTAGTCGACCTCCTTCGGGTCGTAGGGCGTGCCGTCGCCGCGGAAGATGTCGTGGAACCAGACGGGGGGCTCGGCGGCGTAGGGCTTCTGCCACGAGTCCCACGGGTAGATGGTCTGGGTCTTGCCGGCGACGAAGCCCCAGTTGTAGGCGCCGACCTTCTCCGACTTCAGGTAGGCGAGGATCGGGTCGAACCGGCTGCCGGCGGGGCGGGCCATGTACTCGGTGCAGAGGATCGGCCGGCGGTATCGCTCGAGGGCCTCCACGTCGCGCTTCATCTCCGGGAGCGGCTTGTAATTGTGGAAGCTGATCACGTCCGACTGGTCGAGCATGAAGGCGTTGATCGGCGAGAGCTTCGCCGGGTCGGTGAGATCGCCGACCCAGACCCCGGCCGTCAGCGGCTGGGTCGGGTTCAGCGACCGCGCCCAGGCGAATTCCTTCTTCAGCAGGGCCAGGGAGAGCTCGGCCTTGTTGGGGGGATCGTGGCGGCCGTAGCTCGATCTGTTGGGGTTGTCGGGCTCGTTGAAGAGGTCCCAGGCGTGGACCCGGCGGTCGTCCTTGAAGCGGCCGATGACGCCGGTGACGTAGCCCTTCAGCTCGTCGTGCCGCCCCGGGTTGCCCAGGATCGCGGCGCCGGGGCATTGCACCCAGCCGGAGTTGTGCAGGCCCGGCCGCGGCTCCGGCTGCTTGCCGGCGCGCGGGAACGGGTCCCAGCAGGCATCCAGGAGGACGAACATCACGCCGATCCCGTGGCGCTCGGCCGCGGCGAGGAAGGCGTCGATCCGTTTCAGGAACCCCTGTGGGTCGTGCTCATAGGGGAGGTTGTGCAGGAAGACGCGGACGCTGTTGAAGCCCAGGGATTCCGCCAGGCCGAGCTCGCGGTCGATCGTGGCGAGGTCGAAGGTGTCCGCCTGCCACATCTCGAGCTCGTTGATCGCGGTGCTGGGCCCGAAGTTGCAGCCGGCCAGCCAGGGATGGGCCTCACCCCAGGCTCGTGCCTTCTCCGCCGGCCACGGGCCCGGGCCGTCGTCGCCGCGGGCGGTGGCCGCCGAGGGGGCCGGGATCACGGACGCGATCACGAGGGAGATCAGCCGGCCTGCGAGGAGTCGTCTCATCGTCGCGCGTCGCCTCGGATACCTGATGGAAGAGGGGAGTCCCGGGCCGTCCCCGACTCGGCCGCAGTGTACGGCCGCCGCCCGCCGGGACGCAACGGGGCGGCCTTCGCCGGCCGATTTGCCTTTCCTCGTCTTGGTGTCATAATTGGGCCGACCGGGCGACGCCGGGGCAGGGAATCCCAGGCGCCCATCGCCCTCCCATCGGACGGAGCCGCGGAGACCGGGCACATTCTCACGATCGGGCCAGGGCCGGGATGACCGTGCGGTCGGCGAGCCGCGACTCATCCCGCGACGAGACACCACCGAACACTCCCGGGGCGGGCGAGGTGCCGAGGATTGTATGGCGCCGCGCCCGCCCTCTTTTCGTCCCACGGACGTGACCAGAAGCGTCGCCACCACGGATGACGCGGATGACGCGGATGGAAAGCCCGCACTTCCCTCGATGGCCCGAGCGTCTCGAGACGATCCCCTGGGGACCGGGATCAAGATGACTGGAACGCACCGCTACGGGCATGGCCTCGAAGAGTTGCGACCACGGATGGCACGGATCACACGGATGGAAGAGGTCCGGCCCCGATGGGGTAACGGGGTTCGTTTTCTCGCCTCGCCTCGAGTCGTCTCATCTCATGATTTTATCCGGGTTCGGATTGGTCTTCATCCGTGGTATCCGCGTCAGCCGTGGTGGGAGATCTTCTGCTCATCCTCGTCACGGTCCGAATCGGCTCGCGGACTTTCCGCCCCCGTGAAGAACCTCGCCGACGCGATGGCTCGCGAACACGCATCAGCGGTCCCCGAAAACCACGGTTCGCTTCGATACCTCCAGGAAGACCTGGGGTGAGACGTGGAAGAACTGCGCGAGGGTGGCGGCCTGTTCCCTGGTGAGCTTCCGGGCGCCTCGCAGGATGGCGGAGATGGTGGGCTGGGCGATGCCGACCTGCGCCTCGAGCGCGGTCTGGGTGAGGCCGTGTTGCCGCATCAATTCGCGGAGGACGTCGGCCTCCGAGGCGTCTGGGATCGGGAAGGCCTTCTCCTCATGGGCCGCGACGAGGTCGGTCAGGACGCTCAGGTACGCGTCCTGGCCCTCGTCCAGATCGTGCCGGAGCAGGTCCTCGACGACGGCCAGGGCCCGAATCCGGTGGGCCTCGTCGCGGATCGGCTCGAGGGGGAAATTCTCCACCAGTGGCAGATAGCTCGCGAGGAATCGTCGCCGCGCCCTCGGCGAGTTCGCGGAGGGCGGGCTGCCGGGCTCCGATGCCGCCGCCCGCCCGGATGCCTTCGACCGCACGACCCGGGACCGAGCCTTGCCTCCGGCCTTGACCCCCATCGCTCACCTCTCCTTCTTCCCGCGACCGTTCCGAGGATTCCCCTTCGGCGCCGACGACGCCTTCGCCTTCCTCGGAGGAGATGTCAGGCAGCCGCATTCGGCGGGCCAGGTTCGGCGGTCGTATTCCGCGTGGTCCATCACCTTCCTGACGAACAACGTGCCCCGGCGGCCGGCGCGGAATTTCACCAGGGCGACCAGACGATAGCGGTTGTTCCCGACGTCGAACACCACGCAGTGGCCGACCTGATCGGCCGAGCCGAAGGTCTGCTTGAGGTCCGCGAAGTTCGCCCAGTCCACTCTGGAGGCGATCTTGAACCAGGTGGAGAGATCACGCTCCGCGACCCGGGCGTCTCCCTTCCGGGATTCCCAGAAATCGACCAGCGCCTTTCGGCTGATGATGTGCAACGCCGACGTCCCCGCGCGAAGTCATCCCGCGAGGAGGATTATCGCAATTTGTTCTAGAGAAGTCCACGGGAATTGGGTCGACCCGCTACCCGCCCCGCGGCCGGTTCGGGTAACTTTGGAAGGGGATCGGGCCGGGGGCATCGATGGCGGGGTGAGGAGCATCGAGATGATCAGGGTTCGCGGGGCGGCGGCGTGGGGCCTTGCGGTCGCGATCGCGGTTGTGGTCGCGTTCTCCGCCGGGGCGGGGCGTGCGCAGGAGGAGCCGCCGGCGAAGGCCGGGGGGGGGCCGGTCTCGCGGGCGGAGGCGCTGGAGGTCGGCAAGAGGCTGGCCGATGCGATCGTCCGCCTCGACGCGAAGGCGTTCGAGGGGGCGATGGACATGGAGGCGCTCATGGAGACGGCCACCGCGGGCGTGAAGGCCCCGGACCGCTTCAAGCAGGACTTCCTCAAGGGGGCGCGGGAGGCCCAGGGGCGCGACGGCTCGCCGCTGCTGGTCGAGTTCCGGCCGGCCGTCAAGGCGGGCGCCAGGGTCCGGGTGACCCGGGGGCTCGAGTGGCAGGGGAAGCCGGCCTTCCTGCTGCGGATGATCGCGGCCGACGGGAACGCCTCCTATCTCGTCTTCCTGGTGGAGCGGAGGCCGGGCGGGGCGATCAAGGCGGTGGACTACTACTCGCTGGCGACCGGCGAGCTCGCCTCGCAGGCGGCCCATCGGCTCTATGTCTCGACCCTCGCCCAGGTCAACCGCGGCCTCCTCGACCGGGTGCTGGGCCAGGACCAGGCGTTCCTCAAGCACATCGACGACCTGAAGCGCATGGCCGCCTCCAACCGCGAGGGGCGGGGGACGGACGTCCTGACGATCTACGAGGCGCTCCCCGAGGAGCTCAAGAACGAGAAGGTCTTCCAGGTGCTCCGCTTCTCCGGCGCCCAGAAGACCGGCGACAACGCGAAATACCTGGAGGCGATCCGGGACTTCGCCCGGCGGTTCCCCGGCGACCCGGCCTGCGAGTTCCTCCTGGTCGATGGCTACTTCCTGATGAAGCAGCCGGAGAAGTCGCTGGGGTGCATCGACAACCTGGAGAAGACGCTGGGCGAGGACGCCTACCTCAAGGTCCTGCGGGCGAACCTCCTGACGCTGCTGAAGCGGCCCGACGACGCCCTCGCGGAGTACCGCGCGGCGATCGCCGCGGAACCCGACCTGAGGCCGGCCTACGACGGCCTGCTCGCCGCGGCCCTGGGCCGGAAGAAATTCGCGGAGGTCGCGAAGGTCCTCGACGGGCTCGAGTCGCAGCTCCACCAGGAGATCAACGACCTGTCGGGGGTCGACGAGTTCAAGGAGTTCCTCGCCTCGCCCGAGGGCCAGGCGTGGGCCAGGGCCCAGAAGGCGAAGAAGGCCGGCGACGGGAAGCCGAAGCCGTGACGGCCGATCGCGGATCGACCGGCGCGCGAGGACGCCCGCGATGAATGAGGTTCGCTCGACGCCCCCGGAGGACCGGCCCGGTGGACCTCGGCCGACGCCGGTGGCCGTGCTCCTGATGGCCGCCTGGCTGGGCCTGTGCGCGGGGTTCGTGGACGTCGGGGAGATCGTCTTCAAGCGGCTCGCCCTGAACGCGGAGGGCTCGTATCGGACCGCCCGCGACTTCCCCTGGACGGTCCCGCTGGGGCACGTCGTGCTGATGCTGGCGGTCGGGGCCGTGGCGGCGATTGCGGCCGCGCGACGGCCCCGGTGGCTGTCGCCCCGCGCGGTCGCCTGGCCGCTGGCGGCGGTCGCGGCCTGGTTCGCGCTGCTGCGGCTGCCGCTCCATCCGGCGTCCGCCCCGGTGCTCGCCGTCGGCCTCGGCAAGCTGTTCGGCGACCTGGTGGCGGCCCGCGGCTTCGGCCCGGGGGTCCCCTGGGTGCGCCGGAGCCTGTGCGGGCTGGCCTGCCTGCTGGCCGTCTGCTTCGCCGCCACCACCGGCCGCCTGATGGTCGCCGAATCGCGGGCGGTCGCGGCGCTCCCCCCCGCGGCCTCGTCGTCCGCGCCCAACGTCGTGTTCATCGTCTGGGACACGGTCCGCAGCACGAGCCTGGGCCTGTACGGGTACGCGCGGGCCACCACCCCCAACCTGGCGCGATGGTCGGCCGGCGGGGTCCGCTACCGCAAGGCGCTCGCCCCGTCGCCCTGGACGTATCCGTCCCATGCAACCTTCTTCACCGGTTACTGGCCGTTCCAGATCGACACCCAGTGGAACCGTGCGCTCGACACGCCCCATCCCACGCTCGCGGAGTACCTGGCCGCCCGGGGGTACCAGACGGCCGGATTCGTGGGTAATACGGGTTCGGGCAGCTACGAGACCGGCCTGGATCGGGGGTTTCACCGCTACGACGACTACGCCCTGACGCCGCGGGCCCTGCTGACCCGCACCGTGCCCGGCCGGTGGCTGCTCGAGCAGGCGCTCCTCCGCCTGGATCCCTACGCCCGGAAGTGGGCGACCCTCCAGTCGCGCGGGGCGGAGGGGATCAACGCCGCGTTCCTGGGCTGGCTGGGCCGGCGGCGGACGGACCGGCCGTTCTTCGCCTTCCTCAATTACTTCGACGCCCACGAGCCGTACGTTCCCCCGGCCCGCTTCGCCGGGCGGTTCGGGATCGTCCCGAAGGGCACGGACGACTATCGGATGCTCTTCGACTACATCGGCGCGATCAAGAGCGAGTTGACCCCGCGCGACTTCACGCTGGCCCGCGACTGCTACGAGGACTGCATCGCCTTCCTCGACGAGCAGCTCGGCCTGCTGATGGAGGCCCTCCGCGCCAGGGGCCTGCTCGAGAACACGATCGTGGTGCTGACCGCGGACCACGGCGAGGGGTTCGGCGAGCACAACATCCTGGGCCATGCGCACGCCGTGGAGATCCAGGAGGTGGGCGTGCCGCTGGTGATCCTCGCCCCCGGCGCGCCCGCGGGCCGGGCGGAGGGGGCCGCCGTGAGCCTCCGCGACCTGCCCGCGACCCTCCTCGACCTGGCCGGCCTGGATGGGGGCTCGCCGTCGCCGTTCCCGGGCCGGTCGCTGGCGGCCTCATGGCGGCTGCCGCCGGGCCAGGCCCCCGATCCGCCCTTCAGCCCCGCCCTCTCGGAGAAGGCCGACGCCACGGCCTTCCCGTCGCCGGGTGGCGGCCGGCCCAGCCTCGCCGGGTTCGAGCTCTCCCTGGTCGCGCCGTCCGGCCACCAGTACGTCCGCGCCGGCGACGGCATGGAGAAGGTCTACGACCTCTGGCGCGACGGCTGGGCCCAGAGGGACCTGATCGGCACCCCCGCGGGCGACGCCATGGCCGCCCGCCTCCGCCCCATGCTGCTGAAGGCGCTCGCGGACGACCCGGCCTCGGCCTCGGTTGAGAATGCTTACATGAAGAAGTTTCGTGAAGACCTCGCCGAGGCCGTCCGGCGGCAGGAGGCCGGGGCGTCGTCCGGGGACCGCGCCAGCCGTGTCGAGCGCCCTCCCGTGGGGGTCGGCTCCGTCCGGTGATCGATGTGTCCTGGTGCCACGCCGGCCACGTCTCGCCCGGTCGCCGACCGGAGCCGGCTCGGACACGATGGCCCGCCCGGGGCTCGGCAGGAGCCTCGCCCTGGCGCGATGAAAAGTTGGCCTGGACGATCCTGGCGTCTTGTCCAGGATTCGTTGCGCGGGAACGAGGCCTGTCGGCAAGCCTCGGCTTGCGCCTGGCTCGGCAGGAGCCTCGCCCTGGCGCGATGAAACGTTGGCCTTGACGACCTGGACACCTTGTCCCGGAATT
>NZ_JAALJH010000106.1 GCF_011064615.1 Aquisphaera insulae
TCGCACGCCATGCGTCCAGGAGAGGGACCCAAGGCATCGTCGGCGGGTCACTCATCGGCTGCCATGGTCACGCCGGGCCGATCGCGGGACTCGAGTTTCCCGGGATGGCCGTCCCATGGCGGGCGGGGGGAGACCGGAGCCGGCGATCGGTTGCGATTGACCGCACTGGATGAATTCCTACAATTGGCACCGCATTCCCCAGTTTTCCCATCGTGCTAGATCAAGGCGGAGTGATGGCGGAAGAGTCGCGAGAGAGCCTGGAGTCTGTCCGGCTGGAGAAGTTGCGTCGGATTGCGGCACTCGGGATTGATCCCTGGGGCCATCGGTTCGACGACCACCAGGCCATCGCGTCGGTGCGCGCCCTGAGCCTTCCCGAGGCCGTCGAAGGGGTCGAGCCGGAACCGGGACCGCGGGTCCGGGTGGCGGGACGGATCATGCTCCGAAGGGGGCAGGGGAAGGTCGTCTTCCTCGAGATTCGCGACTGGACCGAGCGGATCCAGGTCTTCGTCGGCAAGAAGCAGGTGGGCGACGCCGGCTGGGCGCTCGTGGACCTGCTGGACCTGGGGGACATCCTGGGCGTGGATGGCACCCTCGGCCGGACGAAGACGGGAGAGCTGACCGTCTTCGCCGACGGCCTGACGTTCCTCTCCAAGAGCCTGCTGCCGCCCCCCGAGAAGTGGCACGGGCTGACCGACCAGGAACAGCGCTACCGGCGGCGGTACGTGGACCTGTTCACGAACCCGGAATCGCTCGAGGCGTTCCTGGGCCGATCGAAGATCATCACGGCCTTCCGGCGGATCATGGGTGAGAAGGGGTTCGTCGAGGTCGAGACGCCGACCATGCAGGCGATCGCCGGCGGCGCGGCGGCCCGGCCCTTCGTGACCCATCACAACACGCTGGACATCGACCTCTTCCTGCGGATCGCGCCGGAGCTCTATCTCAAGCGGCTCCTGGTGGGCGGGATGGAGCGGGTCTTCGAGATCGGCCGGGTCTACCGGAACGAGGGGATCAGCCCGAAGCACAACCCCGAGTTCACGATGATGGAGGCCTACCAGGCCTACGGCGATTACCACGCCATGATGGACCTGACGGAGGCCCTGATCTGCGGGTCGATCGAGGCCCTGGGGGGCGGCTATGCCCGTCCCTGGGGCGAGACGACGATCGACTTCACGCCGCCATGGCCGCGGAAGACCTACGCGGAGCTGCTGGCCGAGCACGCGGGCGTGAATCCCGCGGAGTTCGCGACGATCAAGGCGAAGGCCGAATCCCTGGGCATCTCGACGGCCGGCAAGGATCCGGACGTGGTGACGAGCGAGCTGTTCGAGGAGGTCGTGGAGGACGCGCTCAAGGGGCCGATCTTTGTGATCGACTACCCGGCGGCGATCTGCCCGCTGACCAAGCGGAAGGCCTCGAACCCGGCGGTGGCCGAGCGATTCGAGCTCTTCGTGGAGGGGATGGAGCTGGCCAACGCCTACACCGAGCTGAACGATCCGCTACTCCAGGAGGAGCTCTTCCGGAGCCAGCTCGCGGGGCTGCCCGCGGACGAGTCGATGGCCAAGATGGACGACGACTTCGTGCGGGCGCTCAAGCATGCGATGCCGCCGGCCGGGGGGCTCGGGATCGGCATCGACCGGCTCTGCATGATCCTCATGAATCGGCAGAGCATCCGCGACGTGGTCCTGTTCCCGCTGATGCGTCCGATGGCCTCCGGCGGACCGGCGCCGGGCGAGGCCGCCGCGGGGCCGCCGCCGGCCTGATCCCGGAAGAAGAGGGTGGGCGAAGGATCGCCCGACCGACCCACGGAAGGAGTCGCCGAGGTGTACAAGTATCTGCTCTGCTGGCGATATCTGCGGACGCGCTACATCGCGCTGGCCAGCATCATCAGCGTGATGCTGGGCGTGGCGACGATGATCGTCGTGAACTCGGTGATGGCCGGGTTCGCCGACAAGATGCGCGACCGCCTCCACGGCGTGCTCGCGGACCTGGTGGTCGAGTCGGTCTCGATGGACGGCTTCGACCAGTTCGAGGGGGTGATGTCGCGGATCCAGGAGGCGGCGGGCGACGACGTCGTGGCGATGGCCCCGACGATGGAGACCCCCGGCATCCTCCGCTTCCGGGTGCCCGGCGGCTTCTACGAGCGCCCGGTCCAGATCATCGGCGTCCGCCCGCGGGAGCGGGCGATGACGGGCGACTTCGCGGAGTTCCTCCTCGACGAGAAGGGGAATCAGGTTCCGCCGTCATTCGACGTCCCCGAGAAATTCCGGGAGAAATCGCCGGCCGGCGCCCAGCTCCGGGAGATGGACGGGGGCGAGGACGACGAGCTGTCGCGGGCCGTCCGTGAGCAGCTCCGGCAGCAGGCGAGGGAGCAGGTGCCGGAGCACGGCGCGATCATCGGCTACGCGCTGGCGACCTATCATCCGGGCCGAGGGATGCCGGACATCTACATGGCGAACGAGGGCACGAAGGTGAGCCTGGCCTTCCCCAAGGCGGGCAAGAAGCCGGACGCGGGCCTCGACGAGTTCACGGTCGTCGGCTACTTCAAGAGCGGCATGAGCGAGTACGACTCCACCCACGTCTACGTCCCGCTGGAGCGGCTCCAGTATCTGCGCAACCTCAGCAGCGGGCCCGGCGACAAGGGGAAGGTGAACCAGATCCAGATCAAGGTCCGCGAGGGGGCGAACCTGGACGCCGTCGCGGAGCGGCTCCAGTTCGCGCTCGAGAAGCTCCGGCCCATGTATTTTCACGTGTATACCTGGGAGCAGAAGCAGGGGCCGCTGCTGGGCGCCGTGGCGATCGAGCAGAGCATCCTCAACATCCTCCTGTTCATGATCATCGCCGTGGCCGGGTTCGGCATCCTGGCGATCTTCTCGATGATCGTGGTGGAGAAGACCCGGGACATCGGCGTGATGAAGGCGCTGGGGGCCTCGACGGCGGGCATCCGGGGCATCTTCCTGGGCTATGGCCTGCTGCTGGGGGCGGTGGGGAGCGGCGTGGGGATGGTCGGCGGGCTGCTCTTCGTCCGCTACATCAACGAGATCGAGAAGGTGCTCAGCCGGATCCTCAACCACAAGGTCTTCGACGACACGATCTACTACTTCGACAAGATCCCGACGCTCGTCGACCCGCACACGGTCGTCTCGATCGTGATCGGCGCCCTGGCGATCGCGGTGCTGGCGAGCATCTGGCCGGCCCAGCGGGCAGCGAAGCTGCACCCGGTCAAGGCGCTGCGGTTCGAGTGAGCGAGCCGTCGCGCGTCGAGGTCGATTCCATTCCGTCATGGCCCGGTTTTCCCAGGGAAGGTTCGGACGATGTTGACCACAAGCCATATCGCGGCGGCCGGGATCCTCAAGAGCTACCGGAAGGGCCGGAGCGAGGTCGCGGTCCTCCGCGGCGTCGACGTGGAGGTCGATCACGGGGAGCTGGTCGCCGTGGTCGGGGCCAGCGGGTCCGGCAAGTCGACGCTCCTGCACATCCTCGGCCTGCTGGACGCCCCGGACTCAGGGCGGGTCATGGTCGAGGGGGGCCGGATCGACGACCGCTCGGAGAAGCACCGAGACGCGATGCGCAACCGCTTATTCGGCTTCATCTTCCAGTTCTATCACCTGCTCCCGGAGCTGACGGCCCTGGAGAACGTGATGATGCCCGGCCTGATCCGCCACGGCCTCTGGTCGTACTGGAAGGAACGTGCCCGGATCCGCTGCCAGGCGGCCGAGCTGCTGGAGCGGGTGGGCCTGGGCCATCGCCTGACACACCGGCCGTCCGAGCTCTCCGGCGGCGAGATGCAGCGGGCGGCGATCGCCCGCGCGCTGCTGGGCAAGCCCGCGATCCTGCTGGCCGACGAGCCGACGGGGAACCTGGACGCGGCGAGCGGGCAGGGGGTGCTGGAGCTGCTCCGCGACTTGAACCGGGAGCAGGGGCTCACTATGATGTTAGTCACGCATGATCAGCAGATCGCCCAGCAGGCCGACCGGGTCGTTCGCCTCGCGGAGGGGCGGATCGAGGAGTGGGTGCCCGCCCTGGCCTGACGGACTGGCCGCAACCCTCGGGCTCGCGACCTCGGCTGAGCGGCACGACAAGGGTAGCCCCGAATGAGCCCGAAGGTCTACATCGGCGGGAAGCTCTACGACAAGTCCGACGCGAAGATCAGCGTCTTCGACCACGGACTCCTCTACGGCGACGGCGTCTTCGAGGGGATCCGCTCCTACGCGGGCAAGGTCTTCCGGCTGGCCGAGCACATCGACCGGCTCTATCACTCGGCGATGGCGATCCACCTCGAGATCCCGATGCCGCGCGAGCAGATGGCCCGGGCGATCGAGGACACGCTGGCGGCGAACCGGCTCACCGACGCCTACATCCGCGTCGTGGTCACGAGGGGCGCGGGGAGCCTGGGCCTGGACCCCCGGCGCACGACCGATCCCCAGGTGATCATCATCACCGACCAGATCAGCCTCTACCCCGAAGAGCTCTACGAGCACGGGCTCAAGATCGTCACCGCCGGGACGACCCGGAACCACCCCAACGCCCTCAACCCGCGGATCAAGTCGCTCAACTACTTGAACAACATCCTGGCCAAGATCGAGGGGACGAACGCCGGCTGCCTCGAGGCCCTGATGCTCAATCACAAGGGCGAGGTCGCCGAGTGCACCGGGGACAACATCTTCCTCGTCTCCCGGGGTGTCGTCCACACGCCTTCCAAGGACTCGGGGATCCTCGAGGGGATCACCCGGAACGCCGTCATCGAGATCGCCCGCGCGGCGAATTACGCGGTGGTCGAGCGGACGATGGACCGCTACGACGTCTACACGGCCGATGAGTGCTTCCTGACGGGGACGGCCGCGGAGCTGATCCCCGTCGTCGAGTGCGACGGCCGGACCATCGGCTCCGGGAGGCCGGGGCCGGTCACGAAGGACCTCCACAAGCGGTTCCACGTGCTCGTCCGCGGTGACCGCTAGCGCGAGCCCGCCGACGGCCGGCGAAGGAGCCATGCCATGATCGAGATCCAGCGCATCCTGGCCCCGACCGACTTCAGCGAGCACTCCCAGCATGCCCTCGAGTACGCCTGCTCGATGGCCGAGAAGTTCGGCGCGGAGCTGCACCTGCTCCACGTCCTCACCGAGATCGTCCCCGCCGGGCCGGACCCGCTGCTGATGCCGGTCATGCCCCCGAGCTTCTACGAGGAGAGCGAGGCTCGCGCCAAGGAATCGCTCGGGTCGCTCCTCCGACCGGAATGGGGCAAGCCCGCGGCGTTCCGGGCGGCGGTCAGTTGGGGCAGCCCGGTGGAGAGCATCGTCGAGTACGCCGCCGAGCACGAGATCCGGCTGGTGGTCATCGCGACCCACGGCCGCACCGGGCTCTCGCACGTGCTCCTCGGCTCGGTCGCCGAGCGGATCGTCCGCGAGGCCCCGTGTCCGGTGCTGACGATCCGGGACCGCCACAAGCGCCCCGGCAAGGCCGGTTCCCCAGCCCCGAAATGAGGCGAACGTTGGCCGAGCCGGACCCCAATCTCAATCTCCCGCGCC
This sequence comes from Aquisphaera insulae, assembly GCF_011064615.1. Classification (GTDB taxonomy): domain Bacteria; phylum Planctomycetota; class Planctomycetia; order Isosphaerales; family Isosphaeraceae; genus Aquisphaera; species Aquisphaera insulae. The sequence continues at coordinate 5,520 of NZ_JAALJH010000106.1, forward strand.
GGACCATCTACAAGGGGCGCAAGATCGACCTGGCGCTCCAGGCGGTTACGCTCGCCGACGGGACCGTGGCGGAGCGTGAGGTCGTCGTCCATCGCGGGGCCGTGGCGCTCCTGCCCATGGTCGATCCCGATCACGTCTGCCTGATCCGCAACACGCGCTATGCCGTGGGGAGGACGCTCATCGAGGTCCCCGCCGGGACGATTGACGAGGGGGAGACCCCGGAGCAGACCGCGGACCGGGAGCTGGTGGAGGAGACCGGCTATCGGGCCGGGCGGATCCGCCGGATCCGCGAATGGTTCGTCAGCCCCGGGGTCATGAGCGAGCGGATGTATCTCTTCGTCTGCGAGGACCTCTCCCCCGGCCATTCCGCCCTCCAGCCGGACGAGAATCTCGAATCTCTGGTCGTTTCCTGCGAAGATGCTCTCGCCATGGTGCGGGACGGCCGGATCGAGGACGCCAAGACGATGCTCGCGATCCTGATCGGCCTGGCCCCCTTGGCCCGTCGCGGCTAGCCGCGCGCGAATCCTCCCAGCGTCCGTCACTTCGAGAAAGGCGATCCGATGTTGCGACTCTCCGGCACGGCGTTCCTCGCGGCGGGGCTCGTCCTCGGGGCCTCCCAGGCCCGAGGCGACGAGGCCCAGGTGAAGCAGGTCCTGGACAAGGCCATCAAGGCCCTCGGCGGGGAGGAGAAGCTCTCCAAGGCGCACACGATTTTCGTGAAGGGCAAGGGGAAGCTGATCCTCGAAGGGAACGAGAGCGATATCAGCACCGAGGCGACGGCCGAAGGGTACGACCATTACTGCTCGAAGTTCGAGGGGGACTTCGGCGGAAATCACGTGGAAGGCCGGTCGGTCCTGAACGACAAGAAGGGGTGGCGGAAGTTCGGCGAAAACGTCATGGACATGGACGATGACGCCGTCAAGAACGAGAAGCGGACGATCTACCTCATGCTCGTCCCCACCACGATCCTGCCCCTCAAGTCCAAGGAGTTCAAGGTCGAGTCGGCCCCCGACGAGACCGTCGACGGCAAGGCCGCCGCCGCCCTCAAGGTCGTCGGGCCCGACGGCAAGGACTTCACGATCAGCTTCGACAAGGAGAGCGGCCTCCCCGTCCGGGTCGTCGCCAAGGTCGTCGGCTTCCAGGGCGAGGAGTTCGTCCAGGAGAGCCTCTACAAGGATTACAAGGACTTCGGCGGCATCAAGAAGGCCACCAAGATCTCCGTCAAGCGAGACGGCGAGGAATTCGTCCGCCAGGAGATCGTCGATTTCAAGGTCATGGACAAGGCCCCGGCCGGGTCGTTCGACGAGCTGAAGTGACCCGACGGATCGGCGCCGTCGGTCACGCGATCAGCCCTTCGAGGACGTGCCCCGCGACGTCCGTGAGCCGCTCGTCGCGGCCGCCGTGGAGGAACGTCAGGCGGGTGTGATCCAGCCCCATCAGGTGCAGGATCGTCGCGTGGATGTCGTTGACGTGGGCGCGATCCGAGATGGCCTTCATGCCGATCTCGTCGGTCGCGCCCACGATCCGCCCCCCCTTCACGCCGCCGCCGGCCATCCACATCGTGAAGCCGGTGGCGTTGTGGTCGCGCCCGCGTCCCCCCTTCTGCCGCACGGGCGTGCGGCCGAATTCCCCCCCCCAGACCACCAGGGTCTCGTCGAGCAGGCCCGTCCGCTTGAGGTCGGTCAGGAGCGCACTCACGGGCCTGTCCGTCAACCCGCACATCTTCTCGTGGTTGGCGTCGATGTCGTCGTGGGCGTCCCACTGCCAGGCGACCGGCCCGCCGCCCGAGTAGAGCTGCACGAACCGCACCCCGCGCTCGACGAGGCGCCGGGCCAGCAGGCACCGCATCCCGAACTCCGCCGTACGGGGGTCGTCGAGCCCGTAGAGCGAGCGCGTCAGGGTCGACTCGGCGGAGATGTCCACGGCTTCCGGCGCGGCGCTCTGCATCCGGAAGGCCAGCTCGTAGGAGGCGATCCGGGCCGAGAGCTCCGTGTCGGCCGGATCCAGGTCCTGCTCGTTCATGGCGCGCAGGAGGTCCAGGACCCTCCGCTGCCCGGCCGGCGACATGCCCGCCGGGGGCTTCAGGTTGACGATCGGCGCGGGGCCGCTCCGGAAGAGCGTCCCCTGGTAATGGGCCGGCAGATAGCCGGCGGACCAGCACGGGGCGCCCCCTTCCGGCGTCCCCTCCGGCTGGGTCATCACGACGTAGGCCGGCAGGTCCTGGCTCTCCGATCCCAGCCCGTAGATCGCCCAGCTCCCCAGGCTGGGGTGGCCCATCAGGATCCGCCCGGTCATCATCTGGTACATCGCGGGCGCATGGATCACGCTGTCGGCCACGCACGAGCGGACCAGCGCGATGTTGTCGGCGTGCTCGTGCATGTGCGGCACCAGGTCCGACATGTCCATGCCGGACTCGCCGTATTTCCCCCACCTCCGGTGCGAGCCCAGGCAGAGCGGGCTGCTCTCCAGGAACTGGCTGTGGATCTTGCCGAAGCTATCCGGCAGCGGCTGCCCGTCCAGCCGGTTGAGCAGCGGCTTGGGATCATACATGTCGATGTGACTGGGCCCGCCCGTCATGAACAGGAAGATGCAGCGCTTGGCCGTCGGGGCGAAATGCGGCGGCTTCGGTGCCAGCGGGCTGGACAGGTTCGCGGGCCTCTTCTCGGGCGAGCTCGCTCGCGCCTCGTGCTCCAGGAGCGACGCCAACGCCAGCATCCCGAAGCCGTTGCCGGTCCGGGCCAGGAACTGCCGGCGGTTGAGGGGGTTGGCCGGTGGAGCAGCGGAGCAGGGGCCGGGACAGAAAGGCGAGCTTGCGAGTCGTCGCAACATAAGCGCCTCGTCGATCAGGAGGTTCGATCCAATTCCGCGAAGAGATCGCTGAGGACCACACTGAAGCCCACGAGCGTGCCCTTAGCTTCGAGCGTCTCGCTCTGCTGAAGAACACGAACTGAAGCAACGCCTCGCTCGTAAACGGCGAGCGTCCGGTTCCGAGGATCAACCTCCCACACAGCGTCGACGCCGTACCGGAAATAATCCTCTCGCTTGCGCAGCATCTCGGACCTGGTATTCGAGTCGCTGAGCACCTCGATAGCCAGCTCGGGTGCGATCTGGGGCATCGGTTCCGACGGAACTCGGCCCTCGGGAAGTCGTGCCCAGGGGAGGAAAGCCACATCGGGTACGCGAATCAAGCCAGGACACAACTTCAGCGTTCCGGCCTCACCACTGACCAGTCCGAGCTTGCGAGGGAGCACATGGTTCCGCAGCATCGAGATCAAGGCCGCAGCGATCAGGGACTCCCTCAACCCCATTCCCTTCTCCACGATGACACCATCCACGAGCTCACAAATCCGATTCTTACGCTGATTGACAGCAAGGAGATCAGCTTCCGTCGCGAGGCCAGGCGCGGGACGTGAGAGAATCCGTGAGAGCGGGATCTCGCCCAGTCTCTCGATCACGTCTTGTAGCGACGGCACGACGTCAGTCGGCGTCGAGACCGCTTCTGGCAGAGCCTCGGCGATGCTCATGTCGTCCCCTCCGCATCACGGCACATACAGGAACTCATTACAGTTTAGCATCGCGAGCGCCAGATGCGTCCAACGCTCTTCCGCGGTCGCTCCAGCCTTGGCATCGTCCAGGAACGCGAGGGCGCGGGCCCTTTCCGCGGCGGTCGGGACGCGACAGAGGACCAGCCCATAGATCGAATCGAGTCGGGCCTCCTGGTTGGCCCCCGCCTCGCGGATGACCCGGGCGGCCAGAGCCGCGGCGCGCTGCATGGCGAACTCGCCGTTGAGGAGGTTCAGGGCCTGGAGGGCGTGGGTGCTGTTCTCTCGCCTCGGGCACGGGAACTGAGCGTCGGGCGAGTCGAACGACTCGAGCAGCGGATAGCGGACGTTGCGCTTGCGGAAGAGGTAGAGCGACCTCCGGACGTGCTCGCGCGGGTCGCGGTCCACGGGCCAGAGGTCCACCTCTTCCTGCTCGCTGAAGATCAGGTCCTCGACCTCCTTTTCGATCGGGGCCAGGACGCCCGGGCCGCCCATCCGGAGATTGAGCTCGCCGGAGGCCGCGAGCATGGCGTCGCGCACGCCCTCGGCGTCGAGCCGGCGGCGGTTCATCCTCCCGACGAGGGTGTTGTCCGGATCCTTGGCCGCGACCGCCGGCCCCGGTCGGCTCGACTGGCGATAGGCGGCCGAGGTGACGATCAATCGGTGGATCGGCTTGAGCCGCCAGCCCCGGTCCATCAGCTCCGAGGCCAGCCAGTCCAGCAGTTCCGGGTGCGACGGGGCCTCACCGCGGACGCCGAAGTCGCTCGGCGTCGCGACGAGCCCGCGGGAGAAATGGTACTGCCAGACCCGGTTGGCCATGACCCGAGCGGTCAGCGGATTGTCCGCGGAGGTGAGCCACGACGCGAGCGCCGCGCGGCGGCCGGTGGTGCTCGCCCTCGGGGTGATGGATGCCTCCGAGAAGCTTGGTTTCTTCTGCGAGGCGAGGATGATCCCGGGGGGACGTGGGCCGACCCTGGGCCCCCGATTGCGGTAGTCGCCGCGGTGGAGGACGTGGGTGTCCGGGGCCGACGACTTGGGATCGACGAGGGCCATGGCGTGGGCGGGGGGCCTGGGCTTGGTCCGCTCGAGCTCGAAGATCGATCGCTTCAGGGACTCGCGCTCGGCGTGGTCGCCGGGGTTGGCGGCGACGGCCGCGGCGACCTCCTCCCAGGTGATCCGAATCGAGCTCTCCAGCCCTTCCAGGATCGTCTTCTGCTCCTTGGTCCGCTTCTCCTTCGGGATCGCCATCAGCGCCCGCTCATCGGGCGTGAGCATCGCCTGCTTGGATCGGGCCAGTGCCTTGCGGTACGGCTCCTCGAGCGCGGCCATCCGCGCCCGGAGCGGCGCGACCTTCGCCTCGATGGACTTGGTCGCCGCCTTGCAGGCCTCGACCTCGGACTTCTCCGCGATCGGGACCTCCATCAGCTCCGAACCGGCGAAGAACGACTGGAGGCGGTAGTAGTCCGTCGCCGGGATCGCGTCGAACTTGTGGTCGTGGCAGCGGGCGCAGGCCACGGTCAGCCCCAGGAAGACCGACCCGACGGTGCCGGTGATCTCGGTCAGCTCGTTCTGCCGCTTGACCTCCGGGATGACGTTCCCGCCGACGAGCTCCCGCGGGCCGCAGCGGTTGAAGCCGGTGGCGATCAGGGCGTCGTGGTCGCCGGGCCGGATCTCATCGCCGGCGACCTGGAGGGCGACGAATCGATCATAGGGCATATCCGAATTCAGCGCCCGGACGACCCAGTCGCGATACCGCCAGGCATCCGGCCGTTCGGCGTCGAGCTCGAACCCGTTGGAGTCGGCATAGTGGGCCAGGTCCAGCCAGTGCTGCGCCCACCGGACGCCGTACTGCGGGCTCTCCAGGAGGCGGTCGACCAGCCGCTCGTAGGCATCAGGCCGTCGATCTCCGAGGAAGCCCGCGACGGCCGAGGGGGACGGCGGCAGGCCGGTCAGGTCGTATGTCAGGCGGCGGATGAGCGTCACCCGATCCGCTTCGGCCGACGGGGCAAGGTCGGCGGACTCGAGCTCGGCCAGGACGAAGCGATCGACCGGGGTCCGAACCCATCCGTCCCGGCGAACCTTCGGGGGATCGGGACGGACCACCGGCTGATAGGCCCAGTGGTCCTTCTCCTCGTCCTCGAAGCGTTCAAAGGGGGCCTCCCGGTCGGCCTCGCGCGGCTTGGCCGGCCCGTCGTCGGCGAACAGGGCCGCGGCCGCGAGGAGGACCTGGAGGATGCCGGCGGGGCCGAGGAGACAGAGCCGACGTGGCGATCGCATGGCCGTCCTCTCCGGGGCAGGGTGGGTGTCCGGCTGGAATCTCCGGATCGGAATGGGACGACCGGTCGCCTCAGCGCCTTGCCGTCAGCGTGATCGTACCAAGCTTGTACCGCCGGGCACCATCCCCGTTGGGCAGCGGCAGCGACAGGACCGGCGTGCCGTCGCGGCGGCCGACGGAGACGTAGACTTCATAGTCCCCCGGCGGCGTCGGCGGGGCGAAGATTCCCAGCGGGTCGCGGTGGGCCATCGCCACCACGATCCGCGACCTGAGGTCGCGCGACGGCGCGGACCCGGGCCGCCCGGGGTCGAGCGACCGGACGTCGAACGACTCGTCGGCGTTGACGGAGACGATGCCCCCCTTCGCGTCCTTGAGCGTCAGGCAGGGGAAGCCCCCCGGATAGCACGGGGCGACGCCCGCGTTCGCCCACGAGGTCTCCAGGATGAACGGCTCGCCGAGCGGAGCCTCGCGCGGCCAGGAGGCCCGCCGGAGCTGGACGCGATAGCCCAGCCGTCGGTTGATCCGATCGATGGTCTCTCGGTTCTCGGCCAGCTCGATCCGGGGCCACCAGTGGATCGACATGTAGCTGGCGTGATAGTCCTCGACCGACTTCTCGAGCAGGGTGCCGGACCAGGCCTTGCGCTCCTTCGAGGCGCCGTAGTGCTCGTGCTCGAGCACCACCGGGAACCTCGGCCAGAAGGCGCCGGCCATCTCGGCGTGATACCACGAGTGGGGCGGCGGCTGGACCAGGATGCTGTCGTCGCGGAGCGTCACGCCCCGGGACAGGGCATAGTCGGTGGCCTCGAAGTGGGAGCCGGGACGGCCGGGGCCGGCGACGTCGTCGCTGATCGCCAGCAGGGTCCGGGCGAAGTGCTTCCGGTAGAGGTCGACATGGGCCTTGACGGCCGCCAGCGTCTGCGCATCGTTGAGCTGCGCACCGAAGCCCGTATGGCCCTCGCCCCACATGCCGAACGAGCCGACATCGATGAAGGCCACGTCGGGGTTGCCGTCGTAGCGGGCGGCCATCGCGGCGAGGAAGGCGTCGAGCTTGCCGAGGAAGACCGGGTCGAGGTAATCCGGCTCCCAGAGCGGCCCATCCTTGGACGGTCCCTTGCCGAACTCGAACGTCACCCCCTTCGCCCCGGCCGCCTGGACCCAGCGCGGGGTCGCGTCTCGCATCCAGCTTTCCGTGGAGGTGACGCGGATGCCAACCTTCAGCCCCGTGGCTCCGAATCGCCGGGCCGGGGTGTCGAAGAGGGACCAGTTGAAGCGGCCCTCTTCCGGCTCCAGGAACGACCAGGGGACGCGGAGATAGACGGTCGAGAGGCCGGGGAAGTCATCGAGGGTGTCCGACGCCTCGAGCTGCGACCCGTAGTTGGCGATGATGTTGGAGTAGAAATGCAGCGTCCAGCCCATGTCCGGATTCACCAGCGCGCGGCCGTCGTCCCGGGGCGTGACCGCGACGCGAGCGGGGTCCTCGCCCCGGGCCGGGCACGAGGACATGGCCAGGAAAAGGGCGGGGATCAGCACGCGAGCGACGCGAAGCGAGAGGCACGTCATGGGGAAGGCTCCTGGGCGGGAATCGCGGGGCAGACGCGCATCATAACGCGCCGGCCGTGCCGATCGAGGCCCGGCCTCCGGGACTCGTTTCGTGTTAGGATGGGGACCAGACGGACGCGCCAAGACGCCATCCTCCCGCGAGGCTCGCATGGAAACCTCACGCATCGCCCGAATCCTCGACGAGATGGGGACGATCCTGGAGATTCAGGGGGAAAACCCGTTCCGGTGCCGGGCCTATCACAACGCCGCCCAGGCCCTGGGGAGCCTGCCCGAGGATCTCTCGGAGATGATCGCCGATGGCAGCCTCGCGGAGGTTCCCGGCATCGGCGAGACCCTGCACTCGAAGGTCGTGCAGCTCGCGACGACGGGTCATCTTCCCGCCTACGACAAGCTGCGCAAGTCCACGCCTCCGGGGATCCTCGCGCTGCTCCGCGTGCCGGGGCTCGGGCCGAAGAAGATCAAGGCCCTGAAGGACGCACTCCATGTCGAGAGCCTGGCCGACCTCCGCGCCGCCGCCGAGTCCGGGGCGATCGCCGGCCTGAAGGGCTTCGGCGCCAAGACGGAGGCCAACATCCTGGAAGGGATCACCTTCCTGGAGAAGTCCGGCGGGCGGATCCTCCAGCACGAGGCCCTGGCCCTCGTCACGCCGATCCTGGAATTCGTCCGAGGCCACCCCGGGGTCCGGCGCGCCGAGGTCTGCGGCAGCCTGCGGCGACGGGCCGAGACGATCGGGGACCTCGACGTCCTGTTCGGCGCCAAGGACCCGGCGCCGGTCCTGAATGACTTCGTGGCACTTCCCCAGGTCGTTAAGGTGCTCGGGCACGGCACGACCAAGGCGAGCGTGATGCTCCAGTCCCTGACGCGCTCCGACCAGTTGGTCCAGTGCGATCTTCGCGGCGTCGAGGACTTCCAGTTTCCGTTCGCCCTCCACTACTTCACCGGATCCAAGGCGCACAACATCGCCATGAGGAAGCGTGCCCTCGCCCGCGGGCTGAGCCTCAACGAGTACGCGCTGGCCGGCGAGGGCAGGGACGTGCCCTGCAAGTCCGAGGAGGACCTCTTCGACGCCCTGGGCCTGGCCTACATCCCGCCGGAGCTTCGCGAGGACGCTGGCGAATTCGAGGCGGCGGAGCGGGGGACCCTGCCGGACCTGATCACGCGCGAGGACCTCACCGGCACCTTCCACTGCCACACGAGCAAGGAAGACGGCGGCAGCGACGGCGAGGCGACGATCGAGGAGATGGTCGACGCGGCGAAGGCCGCGGGGCTCACCTACCTGGGGATCGCCGATCACTCCCGATCCCTCGCCATGGCCAACGGCCTGACCATCGAGCGGGTCCACGCACAGTGGGCGAAGATCGACCGGATCAACAGGAAGCTCGGCGCCGGCTTCCGGGTCTTCAAGGGGACCGAATGCGACATCCTCGCCGACGGCTCGCTCGACTTCCCGGACGACGTGCTCGACGGCTTCGACTTCGTCGTGGCGAGCGTGCACTCACAGTTCAAGATGTCCCGGGAGGAGATGACGGCCCGGATGATCAAGGCGGTCTCGCACCCGAAGGTGACGATGCTGGGGCATCCCACCGGCCGACTCCTGCTGTCGCGGGACAGCTACGCCGTGGACCTGGATGCGGTGATCGCGGCCGCCGCGCATGCGGGCACGATGATTGAAATCAACGCAAATCCACACCGCCTCGACCTGGACTCTACCTCCTGCCGGCGGGCCCGGAAGCTCGGGGTCGGCCTCGTGATCAACCCGGACGCCCATGCCGTGGCGGGACTCTCCGACCTGACCTTCGGGATCGACGTCGCTCGTCGGGCGTGGCTCTCCGCGGCCGACGTCTTCAACACGGGCACGGTCGAGGCCGTGACGAAATCGCTCGCCAGGATGAGGTCGCGGCCGACGCGAGACGCGACGGATTCCGGACTGCCGTCATGATCCCCCCGCGGGGCGGTGAGGAAATTCAGGTCGCGGCACGCAACTCGCTCTTGCAACCCTTGCTGGGTCCCCCCGCGATCCTATAATAGGTCTGAGGAATCAGAGATGCGTGCCTGGCTCCCGCGGTCGCGGCCTTCCTGCGGAGATGAAGTTCGTCTCGCGGCCCTGACCCTGGCCCACGCTCAGGGCACCTCACGCGGCGGCGACGATCTCCCCTCTCCTATTCGCCACAGCGACGCAGGCCGGCATGCGTCTCCTACGTCGGATCATCCTCCGTCATCCTTGATTCCAGTCCGAGGAAATGCCCATGGCCCCGGCCAGACCGATCGTCGAACGAGATCGCAAATACTACAGCGTCGAGGAGGCCAACCGGGCCCTCCCGCTGGTCAAGGCCATCGTCCAGGACATCGTCCAGCAGTCGCGCCTGGTCGACTCTCTGCAGCAGAGGCTCGAACGCGTCCTCCGGGATCGTCGGCGGCCGTCGGAGGATCTCTACTCGGAAGAGCTGGAGCAGACCCAGGCCGAGCTCGAGATCCAGGAAGAGCGGCTCCAGGGTTACGCCGACGAGCTCAAGGACCTGGGGATCGAGCTCAAGAGCGACGAGATCGGCCTGATCGATTTCCGGACGCTGATGAACGGCCGCGAAGTCTACCTCTGCTGGCGGCTCGGGGAATCCGAGGTCCTCTTCTGGCATGAGCTCGACGCCGGCTTCGCGGGCCGCCAGTCGCTGAAATCCCACACCGGCACCAAGCACGGCGAGGGCCGGCTCTGATCGCCGCCGTTCGGGACACTCGCATGCCGAAGGTCGTCACGATCGATGGTCCCGCCGGGGCCGGCAAGAGCACCGCGGCCCGTCGCCTCGCCGGTCGCCTGGGGTGGCAGTTCCTCAACACCGGCGCCATGTTCCGGGCCGTGACCCTGGCGGCCCTCCGCCGCGGGACCGACGTGGCGAGCGAATCCCAGCTCGACGTGCTGACCGCCGACCTGGAGGTTGATGTCTCGGGGGGGCGAGTCGTCCTCGACGGAGAGGACGTGACCCGGGAGCTCGACCGGCGCAGGAGCGAGATTTCGCTCGCATCCGGCCCGATCGCCAGCAGCGCCGTGGTGCGGGGGCACCTGCTCCACTGGCAGCGTGAATTCGCCCGCGAGGTCGACACCGTGACCGAGGGCCGCGACCAGGGGACGGTGGTCTTCCCCGACGCCTTCCGCAAGTTCTTCCTCACCGCCAATGAGGTCGAGCGGGCCCGCAGGCGGGTCGCCGAGCTCGAGGCGAACGGCCAGCACGCGAGCTTCGAGGACGTTCTCGCCGATCAGAGGATCCGCGACGCCCGCGACGCTGCGCGCACGATCGCCCCGATGAAGCCCGCGGCGGATGCCCTCCACATCGACACCTCGGGCAAGACCATCGACCAGGTGGTCGAGGAACTGGCGAGCCACATCCTCATCCTCTAAGATAGGTCGCTTCGGGCCGCGTCGCCGCGCGCAGGGTTGCGCGGGCGTCCTCCCCGCCCCCGAGAGTTGCTGTCGTGTCCGATTCCGCCTCGTCGACCTCCCCGCCCTCCGGCAGCGCCGCGCCGGTCGATCCCCCTCCCGTCGCGAACGACCGCCGCCCCGCGGACGCGAAGCCGGATCGTTCGGCCGGGGCCGTGCTCTGGTATCGGGTGGCCCAGTACACGGTGAGCGGCCTCCTCAGACTGACCTGCGGCTGGCGGTCAACGGGTACGGAGAACATGCCGAAGGAAGGCGGCGTCCTCCTCGTCTGCAATCACATGAGCTTCCTTGATGTGATGATGATGGCCGTCCCGCTACGGCGGCCGCTCAACTGGATGGCCCGATCGACCCTCTTCAAGGGGATCATCGGGTTCTGCATCCGGACGCTCGGCGGCTTCCCCATCCAGCGCGAGGGGATGGGGGTGTCGGGCCTTAAGGAGACGCTCAAGCGTCTCCGCAACGGCGGGATCGTCGGACTCTTCCCCGAAGGCACGCGGAGCCCCGACGGCAAGCTCGGCGAGTTCAAGCCCGGCATCGCCGCGATCGTCCAGCGTGCGGGGGTCCCTGTCGTCCCGGGGGGGATCGCCGGGACCTTCCAGGCCTGGCCCCGATCCCGCAAGTATCCTCGACGACACCCGCTCGCCATCCACTACGGCAGGCCGATCCGGCCCGAGGAATTCCGGGGGCTGGACACGCAGGCCACCTCGGACCTGATCCGCGCCCGACTGGCCGAGGCGATCGCGGACGCCGAGGTCGAGCTATGGCGCGGTCGGCGGAGGCCGGCCGGATCCTAGACCCCTGCCGCTCGATGCGTCACCCAACCTTGGCCCAGGATCTCGCCCATGAATCGCCCGGAACGGACCACGCCCGCCCCGATCTCTCGACGCTCCATCCTGGCCGGTGGGCTTGCGGCCGGTGCCCTCGGCTTCCGCGGCGCCGACGCCTGCGCGACCGGTCGGAGGGAGGCCGAACGGCCGGCGGACTCCGAGTCGCCGTTCCTGATCGGTCTGAACACGAGCACGATCCGGGGCCAGAATCTGGGGATCGTCAAGGAGATCGAGGTCGCCGCCGCGGCGGGCTTCCAGGGGATGGAGCCCTGGATGGACGGGCTCCGGAAGTATGAGGCAGAGGGGGGGACGCTGGAGGACCTGGGCAAGCGGTTCCGTGATGCCGGGATCCGGGTCGAGAGCGCCATCGACTTCTTCGAGTGGGTCGTGGACGACGACGCCCGCCGCAGGAAGGGGCTCGAGGACGCGCGGCGGAGCATGGAGATCGTCCGCAAGATCGGCGGCCTGCGGATCGCCTGCCCCCCCGCGGGTGCGACCGATGCCCCGCTCCCCCCGCTGAAGGTTGCGGAGCGATACCGATCCCTCCTCGAGATCGGCGACGCGATCGGCGTGGTGCCGCAGGCCGAGGTCTGGGGCTTCTCGAAGACGCTCGGACGCCTGGGCGAGGCCGCGGAGGTTGCGATCGAGACCGGTCATCCCAGGGCGTGCATCCTGCCGGACGTCTTCCACCTCTTCAAGGGGGGCTCCTCGCTGGCGGGGATCCGGCTCCTCTCTCCCGAGGCCATCCACGTCTTCCACGTCAACGACTACCCGGCGCAACCGGCTCGCGAGAAGCTCAACGACGGCGACCGGATCTATCCGGGAGACGGTATCGCCCCCTACAAGACGCTCCTCCGCGACCTTCGGGCCGGCGGCTTCCGCGTCATGCTCTCGCTGGAGTTGTTCAACCGCGAGCTCTGGAAGCAGGACCCGCTTACGGTGGCAAAGACGGGAGCGGAGAAGCTCAGGGCCCTGGTCCGTGCCAGCGAATCCTGAACCGGTATTCGACTCGACGAGGTCCAATGCCATCCGCCCGATCACGCTCCCAGCCTCGCTGGCTCATCCCGACGCTCGGGCTGGTGGCGATCGCCCTGCTGAGCCTTGGGATCGCGGTCGTCGTTCGATGGAGCGACATGGGGAGGGAACCAACCTGGCCGGAGATCCGGGAGGCGATGGCTTCCAGGCAAACGGATCGGGCTCTGACTCTGCTCGAGCGGTGGATCGCGCGTCATCCGGATCATGCGGAGGCGGTGCTGTCGCTGGCCGAGCTGCGGCTCGGCTCGGGGCGAAGGGATGGCGTCACGGATCTGCTCGCAACCGTTCCGGAATCGAATCGCTCCTGGGGAGCGGCCCAGCAGCGGCTCGGCGAGCTCCTGATCGAGGAGCGGCGGGCCGCGGAGGCGGAAGCGATTCTCCGGCGGCTTGCCGCCCGCGAACCCAAGGCCGTCCCGCCGAGACAGCGACTCGTCTACCTGCTAAGCCTCCAGCAACGAACCGCCGAGGCGCGAGAGCTCCTCTGGGATCTGAGACGAATCCTCAACGACCCCCGCATCCTGGTGGACCTCGTCCTCCAGATCCTCGTCGATCCCCAGGACGTCCGGAGCTTGCCTCCCGAGCTGGAGGAATTCGTCCGCAAGACACCAGACGACCCGTTCTTGCGTCGAGCGTGGGGCCTCGAGCGGCTCTATCGGGGGGAGCCCGAGGAAGCCCTCCCGCATCTCCAGGCCGCGGCGGGACGGCTCGAGAACGACCCGATCGGCCGGCTCGCCCTCGCCGAATGCCGGATCGCACTGGGGATGGTCAATGATCCGGATACGATCCTGGGGCCGTGTCCGGAGAATCCCGCGGACGCCGCCTCCTGGTGGATCGCCCGCGGCCGGCTCGCGGAGTCCGCGGGCTCGATCGACCGAGCCGTCGAGTCGTTCGAGCAGGCCGTGCGGCGGATGCCTGCTAGCCGCGAGGCCCACATCAGGCTTGCCCACGTGCTCGAGCGCAGGGGCCCGGCGGAAAGAGCCCGTGAGGAGCTGGCTCGCGTGGAGCGTCTCACCGAACGGATTCGGCTCGTTTACGGGGAACATCGGACGCTCAGGCGAACAGGAGTGCCTCGCGACGCAGCCCACCTCGAGCGGCTGGGGACACTCTGCGTCGAGGCCGGTCTCATCCGCGAAGGGCGCGCCTGGCTCCAGGAGGCGATCGCGATCGATCCGCGGCGCGAATCGGCGCGGGGGGCACTCGTCAAGCTCGCGGAGATCCCCGATTCGCTCCCCTTCGTCCTGGCACGTCCCACCCGTCGCGAGGAACGGTCCCCGGCGGAACCGAAGATTGCCGGCCTGCCCGAGGGAGGCTCCTCGAATCCCCTCGCCGGCGATGCTGCCGCGGCGATCTCCTCGGTCCCAGGTCTTTCCTTCGAAGATCGTGCCCGCGAGGCGGGGATCGATTACCGCTACGACTGCGGCGCGAGCCAGCGAATGCACATCGCGGAGACGATGGGGGGTGGAGTCGGCCTGATTGACTTCGACGGGGACGGCAATCTGGATATCTACTTCGTCAACGGCTGCTCGCTCCCCTTCGATCCGGCTCACCCGCCAGCTCCCAATCGGCTTTACCGGAATCTCGGCAATGGGCGTTTCGAGGACGTCACCGCCTCGACCGGAGTCGGCGGCGCCGGCTTCGGCATGGGATGCACCGTCGCAGATTACGACGGAGACGGCCATCCCGACCTGCTCGTGACCGGACTCCACCGGACCATCCTCTATCGCAACCGGGGCGACGGTCGGTTTGAGGACGTCACGGCCCGGGCCGGCTTGACGACGGATCGCTGGACCACGGCCGCCGGATTCGGCGATCTGGACGGCGATGGAGATCTCGACCTCGTCGTCGTCACCTACGTGGAGGCCCGTGCCGATGAGGCTCCCGAGTGCCGGGATGGCTCGGGGCGGAGGATGCACTGCGCCCCGACGCGGTTCTCCGCGCAGGCGGACCTGCTGTACCGCAACGATGGGAACGGCACTTTCACCGACGTGAGCCGCGAGTCCGGCTTCGAGCGGCCAAACGGGCGCGGACTCGGCCTGGCGATCGCGGACTTCGACGACGACGGGAAGCTCGACGTCTTCATCGCCAACGACTCCTCCGCGAACTTCCTCTACCGGAACCTCGGCGGCCTTCGGTTCGAAGAGATCGGGTTCGTCTCGGGCGTCGCCACCAAGGGCTCCGGCCAGGTGACTGCGAACATGGGCGTCGCCGCGGAAGACCTGGATCAGGACGGCAAGATCGACCTGTTCGTCACGAACCTCGTGAACGAGTCGAGCACTCTCTTCAGGAACCTGGGACAACTCCTCTTCGTCGATGCGACCCTCGGCGCCGGGCTGGAAGCACCAAGTCGAAGCAAGACGGGCTTTGGAAATGCGGCGCTCGATGCGAATAATGACGGGATCCTCGATCTCTTCGTCGCCAACGGAGACATCGACGACCGCCCCTGGGCAAATAATCCGATGGCCCAGACGCCGCTCTTCTTCGTCGGGCGACCGGCCGGTCACTTCGGGCTCGTCAGACCTTCGGCGCGGTTCCCCTACCTGGGTCGTCAATGGGTCGGCCGAGGTGTCGCGGCGGGCGACCTGAATAACGACGGCCGCGTCGACCTCGTGGTCGTCCATCGGGATGCGACCGCCGCGATCCTCATGAATGAGACGCCGGGCGGGCACTGGCTGGGGGTGAAGCTCAAGGGACGGCGATCCGGCCCGACACCGTTCGGGGCGTGCGTGACCTGTCGGAGCGGCGATCGAACGGAGAGGCGATGGCTTACCAGCGGGCCCGGCTACCTCTCCTCGCACGATCCCCGACTCTGGTTCGGGCTGGGGGACCGCGGGCGCGTCGATCGCCTGGAGGTGAAATGGCCTTCCGGGCTGCTTCAGTCCTGGCCTGAGGTCCCGGGTGATCGGATCGTGGAACTCATCGAGGGGGAATCGACGATCGTCGAAAGCAAGAAGGGCGGTCCCGAAGTCGCCTCCGGGACCGCCCTTCGCTAATCTACGACCTACCAGGCAGACTCAGTACTGGTCGGCGCTGATGACCTCTCCGCCGTTACGCGTCCCGAGCGACTGGAAGACGCCCTGGGGCTGTGTCTGGGTGTAGACCCAGTTGTCCTGGGATCCCGAGACTGTGACCGAATTGGGGCTCCACGAGGAAACGGAGTCCTTGATGAACCGTACCGAGCCATCGCAGAAGGCGAAGTTGCAGCCGCCGGGATGGTTGCTCGTCGCCGTCATGGTCCAGTTGTTTCCGCGGGGAAACTTCTGCGTGGGAGCCGATGGATTCTTCGAGATATCCGACTGGGCGGCGGTCTTGAAGTAATTGGGCGGGAAGAACGTCGAAAATGTCGTATCTCCCCAGTCGCCGGAACTCCACCAGTTGGCCCCGTAGATGTCGCTCGTGTCCTGGGAAATGATACGGCTGTGAGCGTGCTCGCCGTACAGGATGGTGTTGCTCGTGCCGTCCGTGATGGCCGAGATCTTGACCGGCTTGAAACTGGCGCCCCCTGCATTCATCGTGAACGTGGTAAGCGGATCCTTACCGGAATTGTGATTGAAGATCCCGTTCGACTGCGGGAGCTTCGCGTCGTCGTACCGATAGGGGGTGGGGCCCATGTTGCCGGCGTAGCTGCTGTACGTCATCGGCTGGTAGGCGTCGTCCCAGCCGGTTGGATCGACGTTGGGGTCATTGGGACAGCGAAGGCCAGCCGTGTCGTCGCTGGGGCACCAGAGGATGTTCATGCCGATCGCGTTGATCGTGCTGTTTGCCCCCACGAAGCAGGTCAGGCTGGTGTTGAGCGCGTTCCAGGCTGCGCCTTGCTCGAAGTACGCCGTCAGTGCGACGAAGTGGCCGAAATCCTGCCGCATCCCGCCACCATTATTCTTGCGCCCGATGTGGTCGCCCATCGGGAACGAGCCGTTGGAGCTCTCATAGTTGTGGCAGGCGAGGGCGAGTTGCTTCATGTTGTTGGTGCACTGTGCCCGGCGGGCGGCCTCGCGAGCCGACTGGACCGCCGGCAGGAGCAGGGCGATGAGGACGGCGATGATCGCGATGACGACGAGCAGCTCGATGAGCGTGAAGCCTCGCCGTGCACGCTGGAGGGAACTTCGAAGGGCCTTCTCCATTTGGACCTCTGGATGAGTGCGGACCTGGAACCGAACACGAGGTGCGACGCCGACCTCGTCTCGAAAGAAAAGAAAAGGGGCAGAAATGACGTGATTTGCGTGCGGACTAGAACGACTTGCCTTCCTCACGCATCTTCTTCTTGTAGGCCTTGAGCTCTTCCCTGTCCATGTTCGCCGTGGGATCGGCGGTCTTGCCCTTGGCATCGGGCTTCGCAGGAGCCGGCTTCGACGCCTCTGCGGCGGGCTTGGGGGCGGGTGTCGGCGGCGGGGTGGAGTCCCCGCATCCGCTCAGGGCGAGGGCGAGCCCGCCCATGATGCCCAGAAGTCTCAGCCCGAAGGTTGATCCCTTGCTGTCACTCATGTTGTCCGTGTACTCCGTCCTCGACCACCCTGGGCGTGGTTGGACTGACCCTAGAGAATCCTCGACACCGGACCCCGGGCACGACTCCGGAGAGAAGGCCGAGAAATTCATAGAGGTCGTCACCTCGGCTCCGAGGTGGCTTCCAAAACATGACGACTACATCGGCCGAATGGCCCCGACGCTGAAGCGAACAGTTCCTCGATTGTATCTCACGATCGGATCAGGTCGTCCGGCCGGACTCTCAGATTGGCTCGAACATACTAACGTGGCTCCGCGCCTTCGAGAACGGGGAATTCGAAATTTTCCTTCAGAATTTCGGGGCCTCATCAGACTGATTACCTGGAAGCTGGCCCGAAGCCGGGCATCGGCTGAGCCCGAGGATCGGATTCGCGCAGGAGGTAACCGCCGTCCGCTCGCAGGTTCTCGCATCGATCGACGCGACCGGACGGCCACCGAACCTCCATGGCCTCCACCGCCTGCGCCTTCCCGAGCCCGAAATGGAGCCGCGGGTCGCTCGAGGACTGGTAGCTCCCCCCGCCGATTCGCCAGCCCTCCAGGGCGCGACCTTCGCAGTGCACGGTCACTCGTGCCCCCACGGCATCGCGGTTGGAAGTCGTCCCGACCAGTTGGATCGTCAGGAAGTGCCCTCCGGTCGAACGGTTGTGCAGGAAGGCCAGCGGCTCCCCCTGCGAGACGACGAGGACGTCCATCCGCCCGTCATTGTCCAGGTCCCCGACCGCCAGGCCCCGGCCCATCCGCGGCACCTGGAACGGCTCGCCGGAGCTCGCCGAGACGTCGCTCAGGCGGGGCGAGCGACCGCCGCCGTTCCGGAGCAACTGCGCGGGCATCTTCCAGGGGAACTGTGGCCGGCCGTCGAAGACATGCCCGTTCGCCGTGATCAGGTCGAGCCAGCCGTCGTTGTCCGCATCCAGGAACGAGACGCCGAAACCGAGCCGATATCGGCTCGGCGCGGCCAGTCCGATCGAGTCGGTCTCGTCGGCGAAGAAACCCTGCCCCAGGTTGCGGAAGAAGGTCGTCGACTCGTTGTAGAAATTCGTGACGGCGAGGTCCGGGCGTCCGTCGCCGTCGAGGTCGCCGCACGCGACGCCCATCCCGGCCTGAGAGCCCCCCGAGGCATTGCCAGCAACCCCGGATTCCAGGCCCTTCTCTTCCAGTCGAAAACCGGGAATTCCCCGGAACAGGTAGTTCGCGGACATGTCGTTGGCCACGAAGAGATCGATCCGGCCGTCCCCGTCGAGATCGGCCGCCAGCACGCCGAGCCCGCGGCCGTTCGAATCGTGCAGACCCGCCTCCTTGGAGACGTCGACGAACCGGCCGCCGTCGTTCCGGAAGACGTGATCCGGGAGCGACTCGAAGTCGATCGGGCTGCAATTGTAGATCGTCGGGTCGTTCGGATCCGCGCAGGTCCGATCGTCGTTCTCATCCCATTTCAGGTAATGACAGACATAGAGATCGAGGTCCCCGTCGCCGTCGAGGTCGGCGAAGGCCGCGGAGGTGGGCCAGTCGCGGTCTCCATCCAGCCCGGCGCGGGCCGTGGCGTCCTCGAACGTGCCGTCACCCCGATTGCGATAGAGGGCATAGCTCCTCCAGCGGGTCACGAAGAGGTCGGGATGGCCGTCGTTGTCGTAATCGGCCACGGTCACGCCATGCCCATATCCCCGGGGCATCGCCGCGATGCCCGACCGCTCCGTGACGTCCTCGAAGGTCGCATTGCCACGGTTGCGGAAGAGCCGGTCGCCGCCGTGGGGATCGTCGGGGCGGTGGGGGAAGTCGCCTCCCTGCACGGCGAAGACGTCGAGCCAGCCGTCGCCGTCGTAATCGATGAGCCCGACCCCGCCGCTGGACGTGACGGGGGGGATGAGCTTCCCGGCCTGGACGCCATTGATCTGCGTGAACCTGAGCCCGCGTTCGGCCGAATCGTCCGTGAATCGGAGGGCGGGCTGACTACCCTGGGTTGAAAGGCCAGGGGCCGTGACCTCGACGCGGCCGAGATCCGGCAGGAGATCGGCCAGGGTCTTTCCTCGGAGGGAATCCTCGTGAGTCTCCGCAACGACGACCGATCGTTTCGGATTCCCACCGCCGGGCGAACCCAGCCGATTCCACCGTTCGGCGTCGAACCGGCGGCCCAGCCTGTCCGCCAGGGCGGCTAGCTCGGACGCCTTCGTCCGGGGTTCGCTGGAGAAGAGGCCCCGCTCGTATTCCTTCCGGACGAGGTCGAGCTCGTTGCGTCGCTTCCGCAAGTCGGAAGCCTCGGCATTGCGTTTCTCTTCCAGGTCCAGCTCGGCGAGTCGGTCGAGGGCACGCGGCTCGGCGGCATCGCGCTCGATCCAGTCGGAAAGGGCCTGCCGCTCCCCGCCACGATCGCCGCGGCGGGCCGCGAACCAGGCTCGGAGCGAGGCCGCCCGGGACCTCGGCTCCTGTTCCGCCGGGAGGTGGGCCAGCGTCTCGCGGGCCACGTCGGGCCGACCGGCCGCGAGCGCCCACTCCCATCGCTTGCGCCAGACGACGGGATCCTCGGGACGGCGGTCCCGGCAGCGATCGAGCCAGGTTTTCGCCTCCTCGAACCGGCCCTGGATGGTCGCCAGGTGGGCCCGGCCCAGCCAGACCCGGTCATCGTCAGGCGCCTGGTCCCCCGCCTGGTCGAGGGCGCGGCGGACCCCTTCGATCGGGTACGGATCGTGGTCTAGCCGATAGAGTCGCTGGAGCGTCTCCACCGGGTCGGTCATGATCTCGAAGCCCTGCTCGAGCCAGCGCCTGGCCTCCTCGAAACGGCCCTGGAGCCGCAGGAGGAGCACCAGCCCCCAGCGCGCCTCCGCGCGGTGCGCACCGGGTCGATCGGCCGCGGAGCGGAGCAGTCGCTCACAGGCGTCGAATCGGCCGGCCCCCATCTCGAGCTTCGAAAGCCGGACCTCGATCCAGCCCCGCATCGGCGAGCCCTGCGGCACCCGAGCCCAAACGTCGGTCGCCTCCTGAATCCGGCCGCGTGCCTGCTCGCAGACGCCCAGCTCGTAGAGGGCCTCGTCCCAGGACGGGCGCGACGCCAGCAGCGACGCGAGCGTGCCGCGAGCCACGGCATAGTGTCCCCGAGACATGGCGTCGCGCGCCTGGGCAAGCTGCTTCGTCAGCCATCGATCCTGCCGCCACTTCCAGCCGACCAGTCCCGCCCCCAGCCCGATGAGGCCCAGCAGAACGGAGGCCCAAACCCACCGGGGACGAATCAAAGAACGGCTCCTCTTCGAACCTTCGAGCCAGCGATTCACCCTCAAGCCTGAGCCTGCGCCGGGCTCGGCAGTGGCCTCGCCCTCCCGGGCCGACAGCGTGGCCTTTCGGGAGGGCGAGGCTCCTGCCGAGCCCCGAGCAAGCCGACAGATCGCAGAAAGGCTCTGATAATCGCGCAGCAGTCCCGGGATCGATCCAACGAGTGTTCCCGGCCAGCTCGTCTCCGCCTCAGGCCCGCACTTTCAACCTAATCGCAAGGGTTTCCATGGGTCAACCACGCCGCGAGTGCGGCGCACGACGCGGGACGTCGCGTCAG
>NZ_JAALJH010000107.1 GCF_011064615.1 Aquisphaera insulae
GATCCCCTATCGTCTATCCGAGGATCCCGCCTTCGGTTCAGGTCGATCGACGTCCTTCGTCGCGACCGCGGAACCCAACCCGCGACCGTTGAATCGCCCGCCCGCCTCCAACACGGGGAGGCCCGCCTCCGTGGGCACGTAAATCACGTCGTGGTTGCCTTCCTCGAGGTTGTGGATCCACAGGTAGCGGAGGTACGCCTCGTTGTCCTTCAGGCTTTCGCCGATGATCTGATTGGCCTTGGCGACTCCCTCGGCGCGGGTGATCTCGGCTTTCGCCAGGTACTCGGCCGACTCCTGGCGAGCCTTCGCGTCCTGCACGAGGATCTGTTTCGAGTACTCAGCCTTCGCGAGCTCGGCACGGCCCTGCATGTGCTGCTGGTAGACGTGCAGGTACGGACATCCGATCACGAAGATGGCCACGCCGCAAACGACCACAAGTCCAGCCCAGCGAACGAGCCGGAAGACCCATCTCAGGTCCGAGTCGAAGGAAGGCATGAAATTCGGCTTCGGCATCGGGGCACTCCAGATCAAGATTGAGCCCGGTCGAGACTGCGACCGATCGGTGCTCGAGGAGGATCTTCGCCTCGACCGTCGGCGATATTCGAAACCCTCTCATGCCGCCCCCGGGGGCGGCCCCATCACCCACCCCGTTTCTTCGCCCGCCGCCGCCTGACCTTCGCCGGCGATCGCCCCTGGCGGCAAGGGTGGGACGGCTCCCGCTCGGGAGATACCGGTGGCCACGGGCATCGGGTGATCATTGGCCACGCATCGGGGATCGAGAAGCCAGGGGAGGGAGCGGAATGCGCCCCGATCGGCTCGATGATTCCGGATTTCACGGGGGTGCCCAGCCACCAATCCCGGGCCACCAATCCTCCGGGTCGAGGAGGCGGACCGAACTTGCACCACGCCAGGGGAACCGAGCCCGCCGAACTCCCCTATCCGTCGTCCTCCTGCTCCCGGATAATCGAAGTCCCAGACCTCGACGGGCAGGCACGGATGGCGAGAACCTTGATCCCCACGGTCATCAACCTGATCCGGTCCGCCCGCATCGACCTCTCCACCGAGAAGCGGGCCCAGGCCGATGTCGAGCGGTTGCTCACCGGGGCCGGAATTCCGTTCGAGCGGGAAGTCCGGCTCACCGAGATCGACATCATCGACTTCCTGATCTCGGGGATCGGCCTCGAGCTGAAGCTGCGGGGAGCCCGCAAGAGGGACGTCTACCGCCAGCTCTGCCGCTACGCCAGGCATCCCCGCATCGAGGCGCTTCTGCTGGCATCGAGCCTCAGCATGGGCCTGCCCGCCTCGATCGAGGGCAAGGATGCATACTTCGTGAAGCTTGGCGAGGCCTGGCTATGAGGGTTTACGGCGCGGTCGCTCTCTCCCGCGACGGCTCGCGGTGGGTCATCAGCCGGGCGGAGCCGCACATCTCGATTCGCCTGAAGCAGATTTTCCCGAGCATCCCGAAGGCGGCCATCCCGCCTTACGACCTGCCGCACACCCTCACGGCGGATACCGACCTCGACTGGTTCATGCAGCGGTATCCGCTCGCCATCTCCGACGCCGACCGAGCGGCCATGTCGGAAGGACGCGAGGCGTTCCGGGCCAGGCAGGCCGAGATGGAACGCATCCTGATGCCGGACTACGCCCCCTCCGGCTCCGCCCAGCTCCGGGAAGGCCAGCAGCTCCGGCCGTACCAGTGGCAGGCGATCGAAGTCCTGAGGCGGCGTGGCCGCCTGCTCCTCGGCGACGAGGGAGGCCTCGGAAAGACATACACCGCCGCGGGCTTCATGGTCGCCGAACCGGGCTCGCTTCCGGCCGCGGTCGTCTGCGACGCACACATGCAGCGGCAGTGGAAGGAGAAGATCGAGGCCTTCACCCACCTGCGAGTCCACCTGATCAAGAAGGGCAGCCCCTACAACCTCCCCGAGGCCGACGCCTACGTCTACCGGATCAGCCAGGTCGCCGGATGGGCGAACATCTTCGCCACGGGGTTCTTCAAGTCCGTCACCTACGACGAGCCCCAGTCGCTGCGGACCGGTGCGGGCACCGGGAAGGGAGCGGCGTGCAAGGTTCTTTCCGCCCATACCGACTTCCACCTCGGGCTTACCGCAACCCCGATCTACAACCACGGCGACGAGATGTGGCACATCATGCAGTTCATCGACGACTCGGTCCTGGGATCGTGGCCCGACTTCGAGCGCGAGTGGTGCGACGCCATCGGGAACGGCAAGTACCGGATCAAGGACCCGAAGGCCCTGGGGACCTACCTGCGCGAGCAGTACGCGATGATCCGCAGGCTGAAATCGGACGTCGGGCAGCAACTGCCGAAGGTCTCACGCGTCGTCGAGCACATCGACTACGACGGGAGAGCCGTCGCCGCCGTCGAGGACCTGGCCAGGGCCCTGGCCATCAAGGCGACCACGGCGAGTTTCGTCGAGCGCGGAAATGCCGCCCGCGAGCTCGACATCATGATGCGCCAGACCACGGGAGTGGCCAAGGCCAGGACCGTCGCGGCGTTCGCCCGCCTCATGGTCGAGGCCGGGGAAGCGGTCGTGCTCTGGGGCTGGCACCGGGAAGTCTATGCAATCTGGAACCAGGCGCTGCGGGACTTGAAGCCCGCCATGTACACGGGATCGGAGTCCGCTTCCAGGAAAGAGGCTGCAAAGAGACGGTTTCTTGAAGGTGAGACCGACATCCTCATCATGTCGCTGCGGAGCGGAGCCGGGGTCGACGGGCTCCAGCTCCGTTGCTGCACGGGGATCTTCGGCGAGCTCGATTGGTCTCCGGGAATCCATGCCCAGTGCATCTGGCGGCTGGACCGCGAGGGCCAGCAGAACCCGGTGACCGCCTTCTTCCTCGTCACCGACGACGGCAGCGACCCGCCCATGATGGACGTCCTCGGGATCAAGGCGTCCGAAGCCCAGAACATCGTGGACCCGCACCTCGGCGTGGAGGTCAGAGACAACGACACGAGCCATCTGAGGCGGCTCGTCGAACGGTATCTGGACCGGAAGGCGGTGGCGGGGGCGGGATGATGGCAACCACTAAATAAGCGAACTCCGCGAATTCATTCTTGTAAACTAACTCACTTATATCGCCTTCGATTCCTGTTGCCAAGATGGTCGCACGGTGAACCTGAAGGCATCAGTCGCGACGGTGGAGGGCATCGGTGGCCACCAGCAGCGAATCAGCGGCCACGCCCCCGGGTCGGAGCATTCAGGAGAACAGGGGCATGCACGGCCCGAACGGCTCGACGATCCTGGATTCACCTTTCGGGTGCCTGGCCGCCCGCCACCATTTCATCAATGGAAACGATAGGAATAGAGGTCGGCATCCTTGATCTCGAAGCGGAGCCGGACCGTCTTCCCCGCGAGCGATCCGAGATCGGGGTTCCCCTTCCAGCCGACCGCGAGCTCCAGCGCGTCGCCGTAGACAGGTTCGCAATCGGCCAGGGCGAAGCCCGACAGGGGTTTGCCGTCGCGATCCTGGACCTCGACGCGGACGGAGCCGGCCGCGGACGTCGAGATGTTGAGCGTCAACCGGGCCCCCGAGAACGCAAGCGGCCTGGTGACGAGTTCGCCGCCGACGAGGGGGGCGTGCAACGAGACGAACCCGTCGAGACGCAGGGTGTACCGCCGCAGCACGCCCCCGGTCTCCTGGAGCGTGCGCTCGGTGACGTAGAGAGAGAGCTCCGGCGGGGTGTCGGCGATGGCGGACGCGGTCTCGACCAGGCCCCAGTTCTGATAGGTGTCGCCGTAGAACCAACTGTCGCGGGTCCGCAGGCCGGGCCTCAGGAACGACTCCGGCCAGACCGAGAATCGCCGGCGGTCCCGGCTGGTGATGAACATGCCGTCGGTCACCGCCGTTCCTTCGCGCCGCGAGGCCTTCGCCCGCACCTGCCGGTAATCGTAACGGGGCAGGGCCCTGGCCGACTCGGTCCAGCCGCGGTCGATGTAGCGCGTCGGGAACCCGAGCAGCAGGTGCGGCGCGCGAAAGTAGGGCGCGACCTGATTCGTGTACAGCTCGCTGACTCGCCCGAACGGGTACGCCTCGCCGACCGGATCCTTGACATCGGCCCGCGGGTCGACGCGGTGGCCCGGATCGATGTTGGCCGAATAGCTGATGAACTCCGGTTCGGACCACTCCAGGAAATCCGCCGACCTCGAAGTGCGGATGTCGCGGCCCTCGCGGAAGTCGCGATGGTACTCGCGATACTCGCCGCGGTCGGCGTCCCAGAACGCCAGGTTCTGCGAGTCGAAGGCCCCCTTCGTGATCACCGGATCGGGACGCATCAGCGACCAATGGATCGCGTCGGCCGACCGGAACACATACAACCCGGGCTTCTCGCCGCCGACGCCGAGCGCCTTGTACTTCGCCTCGGCCGGGCACCGAGGATTGGCGTCGCGAAACGGCGAGAAGGCATGCGACCCGACTCCGTCCCAGACGATGTTGTTCCGGGTCGAGCCGTTCCAGGCGAAGAGTCCCAGCGCCGGCTTCGACCAGCGAATCCCGTCGCGGCTCTCCGCATAGCAGTACACGTCGCGCGTGCTGGGCCGGTCCTTGCCGCCCAGGTACGAGGCGTGGCTGCCGCGATAGTACATCCGGTAGACGTCCCCATCCTGGAACACGGTGACGTAGTTGGTCGCGTTCCCCTCCCACGGCTCGCCGGTCTCCAGGGCCACCTCGCGGGGAGTCGGATGGTGCAGCCGCAATTCGGCGCGGCCGACGAGCCGCTCCACCAGCGAGTCGTCCACGAACAGCTCGCGCCGCGTGCCAATCGGAACGGGCTCGTCCGCCGAGGCGAGCGCAGGCGCCGTCAGGTTCCAGAGAAGCGCAAGGGTGAGAAGGCGTTTCATGAGCAGACTCCGCGCGTTTCCTTCTTGACGTCGCAAGCCCTGGAAGGAGCATTGGGGGTCAGGACCCTGGGCCGGGTCGCCCGGGACGATCGCTCACCCAGGGCTCCCACACAATCTCTGGGCGGCCGGATGAACCGTCGAGCTCGCAGGGCCCTGAAGCCGAAGTGAGGTCGTGTCTTATCCTTGTTCATCTTGTTTTATGTATGGATCACTTTCTCCCACCATCCCGATACGTGGCGGAAACTCTCCTCCCTTGATTCCGTCCGATCAGCCGGGCTTCTTCTTCGTCGCCTTCGTCGATCGACCTTTCTTCGCCCCGGCCTTCGGGGAAGCGATCGACTCCGCCCATTCGACCAGGGATCGCGCCTTTTCGAGTTGCTCGAGGTCGACGCGATAGGCCGCGAGGGCCCTCGCGTAGGACGCCTTGGTCTTGGTCAGGACCAGGACGTGCGGGCTGCCCCGGTGCTCCGTGACGTGGGTCGTGTCCAGCGCGTTACTGTCGATGATCCCGTGCAGGTGCTGACGCCGGGCCTTGGCGAGAGGCAGGCGGAGCGTGCCGGTCGTCGGGTCGTCGAGGAATTGACGGAGCGTCTTGCAGTCTTCACACCGACAGCCTGTTTCGGAACCTCGCCGCCAGTCCGAAGGTTCCTTCGGTGGTTCGGCCTTCCGTCGCTCCAGCTCCTCAACGACGGCCGTCTGCCAGCGATGCAGCGCCGGCGAGGGGCGGTTGACCCGCTTCCTCAACCACGAGTCCGTATCGATCAGCGTCGGGACCTGCACCGACGTCAGGTTGAAGTCCTTCGGCCGATCGAGGACGTAAGTGACCAGTCGATCCAGGAGATCCTCCTTCCCCAGCGCGACGAGGGATTCCAGGAGCGATTTCAGCAGCCGGCGGAGATCGACGGTCCGGGCTTGCCAGTCGTTGCCCTTGTCCGGCTTCCATCCCTCGACGAACCTGACGAGCTCGCCGGCCAGTTCGGAGCAAAGTTCGAGCCGGGCCTCGTTATCGTCCTCGCGGAGGGACCAATCCGCGAGCAATTCCGCATGCCGTTCCAGCGTCTCCCTCGTGGTCTCCTGATACAGCGCGGTCAGGTCGTCGCGGAACGCGGCCCAGCCGTGCTTCCGGAGCAGGGTGCCGAGGACCTCTCCCGGATTGGCGGTGGCGTCCCGGGCGAGGACACCGCGGATCCACGCGGAGATCAGCGAGACGTCCGCCAGGTCTCCGACCAGCGCGAGCAACGAGCGGGGCTGCTTTTTCTCCGCCGGGGCCATGCCGTAGTCCGCGAGGGAACGGCGACGGTAAGAAGGACTCTGTCGGTCGCCTGCTCGCTTCCTCTCCGGCCAGTTGGCGATGATCCGGCCGGCAAACTCCTGGCACTCGGGCTTGAGGGCGGCCTTCTCCGCCTTGCCGGCCTTCTCCCAGCGGAGGACCATCGGCTCCAGCCCGCCGACCGCGGCCTCGACCCCGGCCTCGCAAAGAACGTCGAATCGCCATGCCGTCGGCCAGACCATGACCGCGGCCCGATGATACCAGCGATCCAGCGTCATGCCCGCGTTGCCGGTGTAGCCTTCGTAGTCCTCCTCGTCCGGGTCGCGATCCTTGATCGCCTCATCGGAGACGATTTCCGACTCTTTCAGGGGGATCTCGCCATACGCCAGCGGCTTGCCCTCGGCGTCGCTGAACTGCTCCGCGGTCAGGCTGGTGTCATAGACTTCCCCCATGACGTGCTCGCTGCCCGAGTCCGTATCCTCCTTTTCATCGTAGCGGTTGTACCATCGGCGCCGGCCGTAGCCGTATCCGAAGTCGTCCTCGCCCTCGGCCGCGCCGCTCTCCCAGTACGTCACGAGGGCGAGGGACGCGTCGCAGCCGGCCTCCCGAGCCGCCGCGAAGAGGACGTCGGCCCGGGCCCGGTCGGCTCCCTTGAGCGTCTCGTACGTCAGGCCGGCCTTCGAGTACTTGTGATCGAGGAGGATCGCCAGCTTCGACGGATCGGATTCGCCGTCCTCGCGGGCCCTCGACGTCTGCCGCTCGCGAGCCCAGGCGGCCAGCAAGGGCGTGATCTCGGCGACGTGATCGGAGTTCCTCGGGGCCTTGATCGTCGCCTTCGATTTCGACTTGGCCTTCGTCGCCTCGAGCGTCAGGTTGTAGACCAGGGCGAGTCGGAATCCCTCCGTCACGGGGCGGACCTCATGCTCGCAGTCGGCGTAGAAGGCGGCGAACTGCGTCTGGAACGACGAATCCGGGGCGAAGTTGACGACCTGCTCCCGGCCGTCGTGGCGGACGACGAGCTCGCCTCCCTTGTGCTCCGAGGGCAGCGCGATGATCAGCGTGGCGACCATCCGGTCGAGCTTCTCGCCGTCGCGGTGGGGCAGGAAGAAGCTCCCCTTCTCGTAGAGGAGCAGCTTGTAGAGGTGGGCGGACAGCTTCTGCCGATCCAGCCCGAGCTCGGTCTTCGCCGCCTTGACGGCGTCGACCAGGATGGCCGCCCACTCGGGGTTCGTCAGCTTGACGTGCTCCGCGTCAATTTCCCAGACTCTCCGGACCTTCGTATCGACGACGGTCTCCGTCCCCTTGCCGTAGGGGGCCTGGTGGGCGGCCTTCTTCAGCGCCGTCGCCTGTGCCTTCTCGAGCGGCAGGGCAACCGGCCCGACGCCCTCGACCTTGAGCCCGGGAAACGTCGCCGGCAGTCGGCCACTCGCGCAGAACGTCCCGGGACGGTCGATCCTCGCGAGGGAGCGTAACAACGGAACCTGGACCGACTCGGACATCGCTGGCTTCTCCTCCCCGACGGCGGGATGACTCGGTCTCACGCTGGATCGATGGTCACGAACGAGCTTCGTCGTCGAGCGGACGATGATACCACAGGGGGTGCCCCGGCGGGTCGGGGCGGGAGCCGCTGACTCCCACGTCAGGCGCGTGGCCTCGGCTTGCTGCTCGTCAACCAGCCCCCGGGCCACGATGAGGACCATTCCGAAGCCGATCGTCGGCAGGTCTCTCCAGAGCGATCGCGATTGTTCGGCTACCTGATCGGTCGCCTCGGATCCGGGGCCGACGGTTGGCAGCTCTCTCCAGAGAGCTCGCGATTGTTCGGCCGCCCGTGCGGTGCCCGGCAGGTCCAGGCCGAGTGCAACCGCGAGGACGGCTGCACCGGCGCCTTCTGGGAGGGCCGCTTCCGCGGCGCGGCGGTCCGCGACCGGGAGGCCCTGCTGGCCGTCGGCGTCACCATCGACCTCAACCCGGTCGCCGCCGGCATCGCGGCCACACCCGAGCAGGCCGAGTAAACCTCCTTCCGCCCGCGGCTCGACCACGATCATGCGCGGGCGACGGCGCGACGTCTGCAGCCGATGACCGCCGTCTCGAGTACGGCCTGTGGCTCTCGCCGACCGACGATCGCGGCGTGCCGGGGGCCCGCTACGGCCTGGCCCCGGGCTACACGCTGGCTAACCACTTGCAACTGGTCGACATTGCCGCCCGCTTCGATCGCGCCGGCAAGGCATCCTTGCCGCGCGAGGCGGCCTCGAGCTTCGTCCGCCTGGGCCTGGATGGTTCGCACTGGCGGGACATCCTCGAGGCCCTCAGCCGCCGGCCCGGCTGGGCCGCGAGTTGCCGCCTCGACCGCCTCGCCGGCCGGCTTTTGCGGCGCCCCTCCCCGCGCCCTTCGCACCCGGCCCGATGAGCCTCGCGGCCGGCCCCTGAGCGCCCCATCGCCGAGTCCTCCCCCTCCGGCAGCGGCCGATAAGGCCGCCGGCCCTGGGACCTCACGCCCCGGTCCTGGTCCGATCCCTCCCCGCCGCCCGCCGCCGGTTCCGAGCCGCTCCTCACCCGCCCGTTCCCTCGCGTCGTCCGCCCCGCTCGTCCCTCGTTGAACGTCGAGCCGGCCGCCGACCGCCCCGGGCCACCGTCAATTCCCGCTGGATTGCTCCGCCTTCCTCTCTGCATTGCCCGGTCCACCCGCTTTGGGTGCCTGGCCTTCGGTCTTCTGGCCTTCGGTCTTTTTCCTCGGCTGGCGTCGTGGCCGGTGTCGCCTTCAAGCGCACGCGAAATGGGGTGAGGGAAGCATCTGGCTCGAGTGGGTCACGCGATTTCGACCCGATCGCTTGGAATGGTACAGCGCCTGGTCCGCTTCTTCCATGAGGCCCGGCATGGCCGTCGGCTCCCATGCCAGGCGGGTCGTGGCGACTCCCGCGCTGACCGTGATCGGGCGGCACGGCCAGTCGTGCGAGGCGATGGAGGAACGGATGCCTTCGGCGAGCCCATCGGCCTTGCCGCCGCTCGTCTCGGGGAGGAACACGACGAACTCCTCGCCTCCGGTCCGCGCCACGAGGTCATCGGTACGGACCGAGGATCGGATGATTCCCGGCACGGATCGCAGCACCTCGTCCCCGGCGCCGTGCCCGAATTCGTCGTTGAAGGACTTGAAGCGATCCACGTCCAGCATCACCAGCGAGTGCGGGGATTCCGCGGTCCCCCGCTCGGCCAGGCCCTCCGCGGCGGCGTGGAGGGACCGGCGGTTGGCCAGCCCGGTCAGCGGATCCGTGCTGGCCATCGCCTTGAGCAGGAAGTTCTTCGCCTCCAGGTCGGCCTGGACCGCCAGGATGCGCCGGGCGACGGACAGCCGGACGGCCAGCTCTTCGAAGTCGACGGGCTTGGTGAGGAAGTCGTCGGCCCCGGACTCGAGGCCCTCCAGGCGGTTCTCGCGGCCGGTCAGCCCGGTCAGCATCATCGTGTAGACGTAGGGCCGATCGACTCGCGACCGGATGCGTCGGCAGAGGTCCGTGCCGCTCATCCCGGGCATGACCCAGTCCGTGATGACGAGCCTCCAGTCGTTCCCCTCGAGCAAGGCCCACGCCTCCTCGGCCGAGGTCGCCACGCGCGGGACGTGGTGCATCTTGACCAGCTTCCAGGCTAATGCCAGGCAGGTCGTCCGCTGGTCGTCGACGATCAGAATCTCCATAACATCGCTCGTAGGTGGCAGGTTACCGGGCGGTGGGATTGAGCGGACGCGAGGGCAGGGCTTTTCGATGCCTCATCGAACACTAGGCCGCACCGATCGAGCCGTCAAATTGCCATATGTGAACACGGCTCGGCGCCAAATCAACTTACGCCGCGCGCCATGAGCGCCATGAGTGGCCATGCACCGTGATAGAGGAGTTGGAGGAGTGGGAGAGAACGCCTTCCCGGCGTCTCGTCGATTCCGAACGACATGGTGCGCCGGCAATCCCGATCGGATAGCCCACCGTTTCATCGGTGCATGACCCAGACTTCCCTCCTTGGGTGCCTGGCCTTCGATGCCTGTGGCCTTCGATGCCTGGCCCGTTACGGGCAATAGGTGCATAACACGCTCTAGGGTCTTGCGTCGGGGGCACCGAGCGTTGAGACTGACTCCATCCCCACTTGCGATTCTTTCTCGTCCACTCGTCGTGAATCACCGTCCGATGCTCCAAACCTCGCTTCGCCGCGAATCTGCGAGCGCATCGCCGCCCGTCGGCACGGGGGCCGCGATCGCCGCAGGGCTGTTCGGGCTCTCGTTCGGATCGGCGCTTTTCACGCTCTCGATCTTCAAGCTGCTCAGCTTCTTCATCATGCCGTCGCTGTTCTTCGACCTGCTCTTCATCGGGTTCCCTCTCGGCGCGTTCGTCGCCGCCTATTGCCTGCCGGCGGGGCGGCGGTCGTTGCTGGGGAGCCTGTGGGGCCTGCAGGCGACGATGCTGGCGTCGGTCGGTTGCTGCCTCCTGGCACATCGATTCGACTACCTACGGGCCCACCTCTTCGACATCGAGGTGTCGCGGCTGGTCGGGCAGATCGCCGTCTTCGTCGGGCTCTTCCTGCCGTTCTTCGCCGCGTACGGGATGTGCGAGTACCTCGGCTATCAGTACGGGAGATCGCGGCTCGGCGGCCGGATGCGCGCCGTCTATGCGCTGGCGCTGTTCGGGGCGGCCGCCGCCTACCTGTTCCTCCGCGTGGCCTTGCCGACGCTGGGGATGGCGCGCATCCAGTTGCTCGCCTTCCTCGCCCTTGCCGCGACGCTGGCCGTGCTCGATGCGGGGGGCCGCTCGCGTCGAATGGCGGTGGCCGAGTCCGTCGTGCTGCTCCTGATGCTGGCGGCCCCCGGGCTCGAGGGCCGGTTCCTCTCGCTCTGCAAGGGACGAGGAAACCTTTCAACCTACGACTTCGAGGCCTCCATGGGCTGCCGCCCCGTCTTCCAGCGGTGGGGCCAGTACAGCCTCTGCGAGATCCTGGAGGCGCCGGGGGGCTCGTCGTATTACGGCTTCTACAATGACATGTTCCAGTGGGAATATAGCCCCCGGATGGGCTTCACGGGCCCGAGCCTTGGGGCCGTCCCCATCCTGCGAACGCCCCCCGTCGCCTCGATCGCGATCATCGGTGCGGGCGGGGGGAGGCAGGTGCGGCTGGCCGAGCGCCTGGGCGATCGCTCGGTGGCGGCCATCGAGCTGGAGCCGGCGGTGTTCGAGGCGATCCGCGGCCCCGGGCACCTGCTGCGGGCCTTCGGCCGGGTCTACGAGGCGCCCGGGGTGCGGCCGATCCGGGCCGAGGCGCGGGGCTACTTCGAGCGCTCGGCGGAGCGGTTCGACCTCATCTACCTGCCGAGCGTCGGCGGCTACGCCCAGATGATGATCGAGCCGGGCAACATGGTGCGGACGTTCGAAGCCCATCGCCTGCTGCGGGACCACCTCAGCGAGCGCGGCGTCCTGGCCATCTGGTACCCGCGGGGGCTCGACAAGAAGGGCGTGCTGACGGCCCAGTACGTGCAGACCCTGCGCGCGCTGGAGATGCCCGTGGCCGCGTACCGCAACGAGGTCGAGTGGCTGATCCTGGCCCGTCGAGACCCGTCCGCGACGCTACCCGCGGCCGACGAGGTGGCGGCGTCGATGCACCTGGACCCCGCCGTCCCCGGCGCCTCCGCATACCGGCCGGAAGCGTACGAGGTGCCGCCCGACCCCGGCTTCGTCCCGATCACCGACGACCGCCCGTTCCTGGCGGGGAACGTGCGGTACATCCTCTCGATCCGGCAGGTCTGGACGCTCTTCGAACTCGCCGGCGGGCTGACGGCGGCGGCCGGGATCGCGGTCTGGTGGGCGCTCAGACGGCGCGGGGACCCGAGGGTCCCCGGCCGCTCATTCGCCTCCGTCGGCGCGATGGCGGTCCTGATCGGGGCGAACTTCATCCTGATCGAACACGCGCTCGTGCTCGCCCTCTTCCGCCGCATGTTCGTCTACGAGGACGCGCTCGCGATCGCGGTGGTCTCCTTCCTCTGCCTCACGGGCCTGGGAAGCCTGATCGGGGCGAGCGTACCCAGGCGGTGGTTGCTGGCCGCGGCCGTGCTGGGGCTTGGGGTCCTCCTCCTGGCGAGCCAGCGGCTCCCGCTCGCCGGGGTCCTCCTGGCCGCATCGCCGGTCGCCATGGCCACCGGGACCTACTTCCCCGCGCTCTTCGATCAGACCGCCCGGAATCCCCTGGCCGTCTTCGCGCTCGATTCCATCGGGGCGGGCCTGGGGGCGGTCCTGGCGACCTTCGTGCCGATCCTGTGGGGCCTCAGCAGCCTCTTCTTCGTCGCCGCGTTCGTCTTCTTGCTGACCGCCGCGGCCAACGCGGCGTTTCATCGTCGGATCGCACCCGGCCTGCCGTAATTCGACCGCCCGACTTGTCGATTGGTGCACGTGCATGGGTGCCCCGGATCCGCGGACAAACCCGCGGCAACCGCACCCGATGGCTGTCCACAAATGATTTGCGGTCCAGGGATTACGTCGATCCGCCGGACAGATCCGTGGCCGCAGGACCGGGCTGGTCCGGAGCTGGTCACGGGTCTCCGCCTACTCGTGATGCGACGAGCCCTCTGGGGGCGCAACGGTGACGGGATTGGGGCCGCCCGGAGAGTTGCGTTCCTCCGCGGCCTGGCGAGGCGCGAAGGCCGAGAGCAGGAGCAGCAGGCCCAGCACGGCCAGATACCAGGCGAGGCAGCCGAAGATGACCTTCCGAGCCCCCCCCGCGACCATGGGAGCCTGAGGTGTCTCGGGGTCGCCAGGGGGATGGAGTATCCGACGCGCCGTCGTGGGCCATGGATCCCCGGACGCCGGCATCCACTTCCATCGGGATCCGACGTGATCCCGCCTGGCCTTCATCAGCCCTTGGTCTTGATCGCTTGCCATACGGGAGATCGGCGATAATTCTCGCGAGCCTGGCCGAAGCTTTTCGGAGCTTCTCGTCGCATGGACATGAGTGGGAACGCCTTCAAGATAGAGGATTTGGGGAAGTGGGAGAGGACACCTCCCGAGCGGCTCGTCGACTCCCAACGACATGGTTCGCCGACAATCCCGACCGGA
The DNA here is from genome assembly GCF_011064615.1 of Aquisphaera insulae. Taxonomy (GTDB): domain Bacteria; phylum Planctomycetota; class Planctomycetia; order Isosphaerales; family Isosphaeraceae; genus Aquisphaera; species Aquisphaera insulae. Next base: position 13,200 of record NZ_JAALJH010000107.1, read on the forward strand.
TCGCCCCTCTTTTCATCTGTGCATTCCCCAGACTAACCTCTTTGGGTGCCTGGCCTTCGTTGCCGTTGACCTCTTTGGGTGCCTGGCCTTCGTTGCCGTTGTGGCCTTCGTTGCCGTTCACTGGACGAATGCCGAGTCGGAGCCCTGGATCGAGGTCTTCCGGACGGGTGACGAATTCAAGGTGTTCCATCGGATCACGTGACGGACGAGAGGTGGCGAGTTCACCACGCGATCGATCCGGCCTACCGGGAAAGAGCGTGAGTCCTGCCATCTGGTGTCGCGAAGCGCGAGACGTCGCGACGGGCCGTGGCCCCGTGTTCGCTTCATGTGCTTTCTAGCTCGCACAGCGGCGCCGACTGCTCAGTTGTGTCCTTCGGCGGGGGGGTGACGACGGATGGAACGGCTACCGCGCTACCGGCAACTGATCGGCTTTCGGCACGACCGGGTCGGCGAATCCTCGAACGATCGCGCCCGGCTGAGGGAGCTGTTCGCCGCCCCGATCCCGGACGACGTGGTGGAGTTCCTGGCGACGCTCCGTGACTCGGTGCTCTACTACCGGTACGAGGTCCTGACGCGGACGGGCAAGCCGAAAGCATACTCGCATTTCGTCGCGACCAACATCGGGCCGGATTCCGGCGTCCACCCCTTTCCCGCCTCGATCATCGGTCATGTCCTTCGCTATCGCGGCATGGGGCTGCCCGACGGGTACCTGCCGCTGCTGCTGGACTTCGGCAAGAACGCGTGGGTCTGGTACGACCTGCACCGCGCGGCCGTCGTCGTCCCGAGGGGTGACCGGGAGTTCGGTTCGGCCGAGCGCGAGTGGAACGTGATCGCGCCGGGCTTCGAGGATTTCATCGGGGGGATGACGCTCGACCTGTCGCCGCTCCTGCACCCGTTGCGAGTCGCCGGGTTGGGAAACGTCCAGCCGTCCATGCGAACCTGGTTCGCCAGCGCCTTGGGCGACGATTGGGAAATCCAGGTCCAGGGGCTCCTGAAGCGGAAGCGCAAGCAGGCCGAACCGGGCGCGGCCGTGGACGGTGGGGGCAGTTAGGCTTTCCCAGACATGGCGCTTTGGGTGCCTGGCCTTTGATTGGCCTCCGCTTTGAGTGCCTGGCATTTGATGCCCTTTGGCATTTGATGCCCTTTCGCTTTGAGTGCCTGGCATTCGATGCCCCGCTTTGAGTGCCTTGCCTTCGATGCCGCCCGCCCCGGTCCTGGTCCGATCCCTCTCCGCCGCCCGCCGTCGGCTCCCAGCCGCTCCAGACCCGCCCGGGCCCTCGCGTCGTCCGCCACGCTCGTTCCACGTTGAACTTCGAGCCGACCGCCGACTGCCCCGGGCCGCTGACGATCCCGACGGGAAAGTCCCGCTTTCCTCTCTGGATTACCCAGACTGCCCGCTTTGAGTGCCTGGCATTCAATGTCCTTCTCCCGTTCCCCCGCGTCGTCGACCCCGTTCGATCCTCGTTGAACCTCGAGCCGGCCGCCGACCGCTCCGGACCGCCGGCAATCCCGACTGGATTGCCCGCTTTCCCCTCTGCATTGCCCAGACTGCCCCCTCGGGTGCCTGGCCTTCGATGTCTCTTCGATGTTTTCCAAGGACTTGAAAAAGGCTACCCGGTATCTCAATCGAGAGATCGAACCGCTTTCCCGAAAAGATCTTATACCGAACGACTCGGCTTGCTCGTCATGATCACGGCCGAACGATACTCCTTGTCCCTAGAATACGAAGCGGGGATGATGGCGGAGCTTGGTCGGTCTTTAGGGCAGGAATACCCTCCTCCGGCGCCCTGTAGGTCATTATCATCAACGGCATCTGTACGCCCGTATTTATCATGGGCTGGGAGGATCCTTCATGGGCAGAGACTCGCAAGTTGAGGAGGTGACGATCCAGAAGAAGCCGCCCGAGTCGGAGGTGTCCGACGTTATGGGCGGTTCGGCTCGTTGGGAGGTGAAAATCCACGACCATGGACTGGTGGCCCTTCTTGACGTGATGCCGCGCTTCGTCCCCGTAGGGAAGACCGCAGACTTCGCGATCGTGCAAGCGGCGAGGGTCAGTTACGGGGAGGGGACCAAGCAGGTGAACGAGGACCGCGGGTTGATCCGCTATCTGTCCCGTCACCGGCACACAACGCCCTTCGAGATGGTGGAGTTCAAGTTCCACCACGTCATGCCTATCTTCGTAGCCCGGCAGTGGATCAGGCACCGAACGGCAAACGTCAACGAGTACTCGGCGCGCTACTCCGTGGTCAAAGACCGCTTCTACCGGCCCTCAATGGAAGGCGTCCGCCAGCAGAGCAAGACGAACCGCCAGGGGGGAGATGAACTGGCCGACGTTTCGACGGCCGAAGAGTTCCTGCGCTATCTAGAAGAGACGGAGCGGGCCCAGTACGCCGGCTACGAGAAGGCGTTGGAGGGAGGCGTCTCGCGAGAGTTGGCCCGGATGGGCTTGCCTCTTAGCGTCTATACGGAGTGGTATTGGAAGATCGATCTACACAACCTCTTCCACTTCTTGTCATTGCGCATGGACCCTCACGCGCAGCAGGAAATCCGCGATTACGCGAACGCGATGTTCGCACTCATCCAGCCGATCATCCCGATCGCGGCTGAAGCCTTCCTCGATTACAACCTGCACTCGATTCGCTTGTCGCGGCTCGAGATCGAGGCCCTTCGGACTGGCCAGCCCCTCGTCACCGACAACAAGCGAGAGCAAGCGGAGTGGGAGGAAAAGAAGAAGCGGTTGGACATCAAATAGGTCTCAGGCGGACCTGGCGAGTGCCGAGCTAGTCGGGAGCCTACTTTGCCCAAGACCCCGTATGACGACGTTGGCGACAGCCTTCGCGAGCAGGGGTGGGACGGCATCGGCGACCTGTTGCTGCCGGACCTGTTTTGCCCCGAGGAACTCATAGTTGTCCGGGAAGGACTGCAGCCGAGCCGCCTCGCGAACCGATAGTGTCCGGTTTTGGCTCGGGTGGATGAGCATGTTCTTTCGGAAATTGCCAACGACCTTCGACGGCTCGTCCCATTGGAGCCGGTAATAGTAGCCTGTATGGCAGAGCGAGGGGTTCCTGAGGTTTAGCATCAGGTGAGCAGGTATCACCTCCCAGTTCTGCCCTCTCCCCACATACCGAAACCGCTCCAGCACGTCGGGGCTGTTTTTCGTAACCCAGTTCCCGCTAACCAACTGATCGCGCGACGACTCCGCTCTCATCCTTTTCTGGTAGGAGCTCAGTTCGCTCACGCGCCGGTAACGAAGGCGGTCAACATCGCACCCGGTTCGCAACACCGGTAGGTCATGGATCGCCTGGCGGACGGTGACGTATGGATTCGAGGGGGTGCCGTGGGTCGGCTCGGGTGACGTCAGCGCGGGTCCCCGAATCCCGACGATGAAGAGTCGACGTCTGAACTGCGGCACGCCGAAATCCGCGGCGTTGAGCTCGAACGTAGCCATCGCGTACCCCTGCCTCTCGCAGGCCTCGACGATCCTATGGATCACAGCCCCGCCAGCCATAGTTCTCATGCCGGCGACGTTCTCGACGATCACGCACTTCGGCCGGAGCGCGGCGACGAATCGCAGAACGTCAGCGTAAAGGTGATTGCGCGGGTTATCCATGTTTCTGGTGCGCCGGTTCGATTCGGAGAATCCTTGGCAGGGTAGGCCGCAGACCAGAGCATCGACGTCATCAAGATTAATGCCGGCGTCAGCCAAGCAACGAGCAGGCTCGATGTCCCGGATATCTTCCTCCACCAGGACAGCATCCGGATGGTTTCGGCGATAAGTCGCCGCCGCGCCGCTGGCCTTCTCCAAGGCTAGCGCGATCGAGAATCCCGCCAATTCGAAGCCGAGGCTGAGTCCTCCGGCCCCGGCAAAGAGATCGATCGCGACGGGGCCTGCATTCCTTTGCGGCATGTCGTCATCCTGACCTTGACTATGACAACGTGAGTTCCTCTGTGAAGACGGATTTGGTTCCGTCCGAGTAACTTTGAGTGTTGTACTCTCCAGGGACGCAGTAGGCCACCTGGATCTGGGGATGCTTTCGCGCTACCACATAAGTCGCGATGGTCGAAAGCTTCGTGCTCATTGGGGCCATGACGACGTTGTACGAGTCGAGTTCGCGTCTGATCACCTCTTCGAGCTGTTTGGCGCAATGCGCGATGCTGTCAGCTCGGAATTCGAACTCCATCACCTCCTGCTGCGAGAGCACGAGTTTCTTCTGGACCTTGTCCAGTTCCTCGAGATTTCGTTTCAGAAACTCGATCTCCGTGGGCGTCCCTCCGAATCCGAGAAGGACTTTGGCGGGCTCATACTCCTCGATGGCTTTGAGGGCACGCTGGTGCTCGAAGCCGTAAAGCAGCACGAGGAGCGTCTTGCGACCGGGGATCTGTAGCCCCGCGAGCCCGATCACATTCCTCACTTGCTTGAAGCCCGCGCTCAGCCAATCGCCGTAGGTGACGGGAGAGACGTAAAAGACCCTGATGCGCGCCTTGGGGAAGGCGAACTCTATAATCCCCAGGAGCATCAGCAGCGTCTCGCGGTTGAAAGAGGTGGCGTCTAGTGTGATCGATCTGACCGACTCTCTGTCGAATCCTCGCCGAGTAAAGATCTTCGTAAACGTCTCGAGCTGCACTCCTGGGCGCACCAAGCTGCCCTGCGCCTGACGCACCTCCCGGCATCGCGCGGCGATCCCGAAGCGGAGCTCGTCATAGCTGGAGATAGGGGGGCCCCCGTTTTCGATGCTCACGATTTCTTGATTGTTGTAGATGACGCCCAGATTCGCTTCGTAGGAGTCGGACAAGCACTCGACGACAGCCAAAGACCGAGGCTCGAAGCTGTACGCGACGAGCAGAAGGTCGTCTGGCTGCCCCGGCACAATCGTGGTTAGGCCGCCCCCAGCCTTGAATTCATCGAACAGCGTCCTCATTGGCCGGCCTCCGCCGCGTCTTCTTCATCCTCGAAGAGCGGCAATTTGCCGGCTTCGGGATCATCCTTCAGCCTCAGCCGCACGAACCGGCGAGGGTCTTCGCACGCGATCCGCAGAAGGTCAGGGGAGATCGTGAGCCTCCCCTCGAAACCACTCGGGTCGAGCTTGTAGGCAGGGCACAGTCGGCGGTTCAAAATATAAAGCGGATTCTGTCCCCCACCCGATTTTCCACCCTGGGAGGTTGGAGCGAGAAAGAATCGATATCGTACGCCGAGATCGAGGACATCGCCCAACTCCCCCGGCACGGGCCCGGTTATCAAGAACGAAAACAGCCGCGGTTGTTTTGAATCGGGGTCGTGGAGCAGGTTGTAGAATGTCAGTCCCAGCGATTCGACCAAAGCGCGGAGCTTGTCGGGCAGTGAGGACCCGGGGCTTGGCATGTCTTTCTTAATGTCCTCGATTCGATCAATGAGAACATCTTTTGAGTATTTATTTATGACACGATTCTGAAGCTCGACCGGGATCTCGGCGATATCCGCGGCGTCTTTGCCCTGGGCCACGAGCGTGTCGAACATCAGATAGCACGGCTCGAGGAACTCGCGGACGATCCCGGAGGAGAGATCGACTAGGTTCTGGAATCCGGCGTAGCTCTTGTCGATCTTCCTCGCCTTGAGCTTCTGGAACAGACGGGCCTTGGCATAGCGATAGACGTAATCAGACTTGTCCTGGCGTTTGCGCGTCTCCCATTCCTTCGCAGTCTCTTCCCTCACCTGCTCGAACAGCTTCTCTTCGGATTCCGATGCCGGAAGGAACTTCTCGATCTCCTTCGTCGGCACGTCGGATAATATGAGGCGCCGCTGTGAGATGAGGGCGATCTTCTTGTAGTAGTCCGTCTTCTTGGTCGTATAAAGCTCCTCAACGTCGACTTCCGAGAAGTCGTGCGGTTGCTCGATCAGTCCACCTCTTGGCGTGAAGAAAGTCTTATAAGATTCCCTCTGGGCGGAAACTTTGACACAGAGGGTGGCTTGGTCGCGGTTGGCGATCCAATTATTCACGATACTCTGCTGATGCTTCGTCAACCGGTCGGCGTCATCGATAAGGACATAGATCGATGCCTTGCCAAGACGCCGCAGCCCGCCCACTATCTTTAGGAAGGGCAGCAAGAAGTCGTGGTAGCCGCTCGTCGCGCCCTTATAGTTCGCGCGCGACCCCTTCAAGCATCGCTCGCGTAGGAAGCTGCTGATTTTTCGGATTTCAGCAGAGAGCAATTGCTCAAGCCACGTAAATGGCTCGCTCTTCACGTCCGCGAGTTCCTTCGCCTCCTTCGCCGAACCTGCGATTGAAGCCGGGTCGAATAACCGAGAGACGCTCATCGCCAACTTAGAGCACTCGGCGAGTTCGAAGTACTCCGCAGGGAATTGCTCGTTGAGGCAAAAGATGACGTTATACGCGATCGAGATATTCAGGAGGTGCTCGCTCAACACGGCTGACGAATCTTCATCAATATGTTCGAGTTCAGATTTATTGAAATGACCTTCTTTACAGGGGCAGTAGACGGCGAGGAAGGCGTCTCGCTGCCGGAACACGGCGTCGTGGGACCCTTCGGCGATCGCCTGGCATTGTGGCTCGAGAAAACGAAGCATCATGCTCTTGCCTGAGCCCCGCGACCCCCAAACGAAGGTGTGGCGCCGTTGCCGAACGGTTTCGAGCCGTGTGTAATCCTTGACGAAGAGCGATACCGTCTGCTCGGGGCTGAGCTTCTCGGGGCTCTCGACGACGAATGGGTTGCCGCTGAGGGATCCGGAGCCGGAGGGGTTCGCAGGCGATTCGCTCATGTCCCTATTGCTCCCACCACGGCCTCAATCTTCCAACTAGGATGGTTATTGAAGAAGTCGCGGACGATCGGGATCGAAGGGTATCCTCCGGCGTCCATGCCACCGCCCTTGAGGATGATCGCCTGCGGTTCAAAGCCTGCAAGCGGCCGGCCATCTTTGATGATCGAGAATCGTGCCTCAATTTCTCGAATTGGCGCGATCGCGATGAAGTTGCGCAAGCAATATTCGCGCTCGTTGTTCATCTTTTCGAGCCGGCACAGAGCGTACGTCAGAACGTCGATCTTCTTGTCCTCTGGGGACCGGAAGCTCTCAAAGTCCCGATCGGGCCAGCGCGACACCACCTTGTCCGCGTCGAACTGGTAGTCGACGACAACGCGCTCTCGTTTGGGCACGGCGATGCACGAGGCGACGGAAAGAGCGTAAAGCCAATAGATCTTCTGATCTTCCGGGACAGTGGCGAGAACCTGTCGGCTCGCCCTCGTGTGATTCTCAGAGATTTCGTCGGCGAAGCGGACGATGGCCGCGAGCATCGCGGTGTTCACGGTGTACGCGGAGCCTTTGATCGTGCACAGGTCGTCCACCTTCAGTGAGTTGAGAGATGATGCGCCCTTATGAGCCTGCGCGATACGAGAAACCAGGTTCTTAACCGGCGGGTTTGGGAAGAACTCGGAGACCTCATCGGTCATTTTGTAGACGAGTTCGGCATGAGTCGCGCGGTCGATGACCATCCCGACGTCGTGCCAGAGGATGGCCGTGAGGATCAAGTAGATGTCCAGGGCTGTAAGGTAAGGCTGCCCCTTCTTGAACTCGAGCCACTTCTGGGAAAGCTCACCGGCCGAGTTGATTACGGACCGGATGTGTGCCTCACCATGGTCGGTGAAATAGGGACAATTCGCCTGAACCCATGGATAGTAATTCGCCTCTAAGTAATTCCAGATTGAGTCATACGAAGTCTTTAGGATTGCTGCTTCGCGATCCGCACGAGCTCGTTTTGCAATAGCTCTTTCAAGAAGGTATTCTTCCGGCATCTACCCGCCTCCATCCGCCTTGACTACTCCTCGCGCGATCTCCTAAGTTACTGGCTCCATTAGTTTTGGACAAGATCAGTTGAGAATTGTGCGGGTATCAGTGGGCCCTACCCAAGATAGAGAAGTCAGGGCGACGGGGAAAGCACCTCCGTCAAGCCTAGGTAGACACCCCTGGGACGGTTCCGCTCTCCACCATGAGGGGAGCCCCTCCACGTCGCACGCCCCGAGGACATTCTTCCACGATTTCCGATTTTGGTGAAACTGGCCGGCCCTTTTTCTGGACTGTACTGAATAGGCGAGCGCGCGATGCTGCGCGCACCAACCAGTGCACCCAACGCGAAGGCGGCCGGCGATGAAGACCAGGGTCCAGGTTGCGTCGAGGAGTCGGAAGGACAGAGCGCTGCCGAAGGCCCGGGGCGCCGATCCCCGGGGGATGGAGCATAAGACCGCGGACTACCTCAGGGACGCGGGCCTCGGCACCAGCGACCACGAACGCGAGTTGCTGGCAAAAGCCGCCGAGCTCTCCTGGAAGATCGAGCAGGCCGAGAAGTCGGAATCCGCCTTCCTGGCAAAGGTTACGGCGAAACCGAAGGGGTCGCGGAAGCCGTCGCCCGCGACGAACGAACCCAATCGCGAACGGGTCGAGGTCCTTACGAAAAAGCTCCTGGCGTGGACCGGCTGGGTGGACGATCCCAGGGAGCGGGCCACGGCGATCATCGCCGAGCTGGAGAAGTCCGAGGCGGGGCGGCTGACGCTCCGCGGCCACTGGCGGACGCTCCGCGACTGGATCCGGCTGGGGGGCGAGATCGGCCTTCCCGAGCGGCATCAGTTCGTGCGATTCCTCGGCGGTGATTCCTGGGACGTGACCATCGACCCGCTGATCAACGCCGTCTTCCGGGCCTGCAATGCGCTCGATCCCAAAGGCATGGCCGGCTGCGAAGCGTACTTCGCCGCCGCGCGGGCCGCGGCGGAGGGGCGAGGGACGAGGGGCGAGGGGCGAGGAGGAAGGGACGGGAGGAAAGAGGCGGGGGCCGAAGACTTCCTGATCGAGTCGCTCTCCTGGCGTGAGCTGGGGCCGCCGCCGAAGTCGGCCGATGCGGCCTGGACGTTCCTGCTGCGGGTCATCGATGACGAGCTCGGGCGGATCGAGGCCCTGGACGGGGCGGAGGAGGAAACCGGTGGCGACGACGACGCGGCGTTCCTCGCGGAGGCCGAGCTCGAGGGACCGAGGCGAGAGGTCGCGGCGATGAGCCGGGAGCTGATGGAGGTCCTCGACGAGCTCTGCCGACTCCGCAAGGAGGCGAGGCATGCCGCGAGCCTTCAGAGCGAGCCGGCCGAGGAAACAGGCGCGCCCGAGGAAACGTGTCAGGTCGAAGACAGAAAAGGAGTTACGACCGATGACCCGGAATCGCCGTCCGACGAGCGAACCCAATTCGATGTCGGTGGCGAGTCCGAGATCAACACGCCGAACGGCTCCGGATCCGCTGGCACCGTCCCGAATTGCTGGGAGGCAGGGCGTGGGGCGTTTGACAGTTGGCACAAAGCGGCTGTGGGCTGGCCGGGGTGGAAGCACAGCGACACCGCGGTGAGGCAAGCGGTCACGCCGGACGGACTTTGCTCCGGGGACGAGGCGGTCCCGTGGTGTTCCACCACGGCCACCCCGAGCCTCTGCGCCGCGGCCGGGAGTGTCCTGAACCGCCCTCAGGATCTGGGATGGTCCCGATCCGGTCCGATCGAGGGGCCCTGGCCTGGCACCTCGGCCGGGGCAGGAGGCCGGCCGGGATCGATGCACCTCCGGGTGGTCGAGATGGTCAGCGTGGGGAGCTTCGGCCAGCAGGCCGAGGAGTCGCCTGGATCCTCGCACGCCGAGGGGGCCGGCGCGGGGGAATGGGCGCGGGGCTCGGGCGTATCGGCCGGCGAGGCTTGCCTTTCGGGGGGAGGAAAGGGAGGATCAGGGGACGTGATGCCCGCCAGGCCGGCGAGGGGAGGCTGGGACTCGATGCCCGAGATGAGCGGACGGACCTCGACGAAGCTGGAGCCGGAGCAGGCGTGGACGATCCTCACCGAGGCGCCGCTCAAGGGGATGGCGTTCGCGTACGAGGCGGGGCGGATCGTCGCCTGGGATGAGGGGGGGCAGCTCTATCTGCTGAACGCCCAGGGGGAGACGCTCTCGATCTCGCGGGTGCCCCAGGCGATCGTGGCCGGCGCGGTGAGCGCGGAGGGATCGCTGATCGCCCTGGTCGGCGAGGGGTCGGACGGGAGCCTCGTGCTCCTGAACGCGGATTTCGAGATCGAGGCGGAGCGGCCCGCCCCGTCGGAGGCCACCTTCCTGGCAATCGACCCCCACGGCCGGTACGTGGCGGTCGGGACGCGGTCCGGGGCGGTGAACTTCCTCAATCGGTACGGCGGCGGGGCGGGGCGGCTGGAGACGATCCAGCCGATTGCCCACCTGGCGTTCGTGCCGGATCGACCCTTCCTGATCGGCGCGGCGGCCTTCGGGATGCTGGTGGGGGTGGAGCTGGCCGACGGCCGCGGGGCGGGGCGGCTCGACCCGGAGCTCGCCTGGCAGGATCGTCTCCTGTCCAACGTGGGCCGGCTCACGGTGAGCGGGGACGGCTCGATGGTCCTGGCGAGCTGCTTCACGCACGGCATCCAGCGGTTCGACCTGAATGGGCGGAACGAGGGCTCCTACCACCTGGGGGGCACGGTCTCCCACGCGGTGCCGGACTTTCCCGGCCGGACGATCGCGGCGGCGACCCTGGAAGGGGAGCTCGCGATCATGAACTCGGCCGGGAACGTCCGGTGGCGGACCCACCTGGCCCGCCCCCCGATCGCGCTCGAGATCGATCCCCTGGGCCGGTATGTCCTCTACGGGCACTCGACCGGAGAGATCGTCCGGCTGGACCTCTTCGGCGCCGGGCCGGGATCCGGGAAGGGACGGTCGGGTTCCGCGGCCGGGACGAGTGCGAGGGCAGGGGGGGGCGGTGGCGGTGGCGGAGACGGCGGCCCCCGCACCACCTCGGGATCGGTCCGGCGTCCCGACTGGACGGTCCGGGCGGTCTCGTCCGACGAGCAGGCCGAGACGGCGGTAATGGCCGTGACCGAGGACCCCGCCTGCGTGGCGATGTTCACGAGCCCTCACAAGCTGGAGCTGTTCAGCACCGGCGGAGAGAGGCTGGGGAAGGGCCCGGAGATGACCGGCGTCGGCCGGATCCTCCGGTCCGCGCCGGGCTGGCTGGCCGCGGCGACCGATCGCTCGATCGTGCTGGTGGACCTGCGGCGGAGCACCCAACGGCGGGTCGACGTGAGCCTGGTCGAGCTGACGCACCTGGCGATCCGTCCCGATTCGTTCGGGCTGGCCACCGTGCAGGAACGAGACCGGGTCGGCCGCGTCACCCCGTCGGGACGCTGGATCTGGAAACGCGAGCTGAGGAGCCCGGTGGAGGACCTGGCGATCGGCCCGGAGGGATTCGCGGCGCTCACCACCAACGCGGGCGAGCTGATGGTCTTCGACCCGGCCGGCGAGCCCTCGATCGGCGCCACGTTCGATCCCTCGGACCCGCCCCTTCTGATCGAGGCGCCGGAGGCCACCCAGTCCGGGGTGGTCTGGATCACGCTCGGCCGGCGATCGCAGACGCTCTCCGGCCACGACCTCCGCGGCAAGATCCTCTGGTCGCGCGGGCTCTCCTGGGAGGGCTGGTCCCTGTGCCGGGCCGGGCCGTTCGGGATCGCCGCCGCCGCGGATGGCCGGGTGCAGGCCTTCGATCGATCCGGCACCGTCCGCGCCGAGGGGGGAGCCAGCGGGACATCCAATGACGTTTTCACCATCGACGAGCGCAACGTGCCGTTGCGCATCGTCCGAAAAGGGGTCCACCTGATCTGCACGAGCTTCGACGGCCGGGTCCGCTGGAGGGCCGTCGGCGAGGAGACGCTCGGGCCGTTCGCCGCCGGCCCGGCCGGTGTCGCCGCGCTCGTCGGACAGTCCCTGGCCTGGTTCGCGACCGCGCTGAAATGATCCGGATCGTCCCAAAGAACCTCCGCCCCGCCCTGACGGGCCTCCCCCGTAAACCACCCCAATACCCTGCCTCCCACAAACTTACGATCGACACGCTGCGAATTTCCGGGCTCCGGCAGGCGACTTGCTTGCGTGCGGACAACGAATGGACTATTCTCGACAGATCCTCGACAGCCCCTAGGTTCTGGCAGAATTCGAAGCCCCCGATTCACGACATTCCTGGGAATGGAGTATTTAGAATAGGTGCAGGATAAGCTGAGTGCTCTAACGTTCCGAGCCGTCAAGGAGTGAGGGAGTCAGGAGTGTCTCGCTGTCTTGCCCGATACGGTGCCGGTCTCTTCCCCGGAGGTATCGATGCACGCTGGTTGGTCGAAGCCGACATTCAAGGTCTATCCGGAAGCCCAGCGGAGTTTGCAACTGCTCGCGCTCGAGGAGGCGAACCGTTACAAGTGGTATGAGAGCGAGAAGGCCGGCTACGACCGGGGGGAATGGGCGATCCGCCAGTGGATCAAGAACTACTGGCCCATGTTCGTCCGGTGCCGATGGCTCGAGCACCTGGAGGGCGACATCTTCTGGCAGGAGCTGGTCGAGACCAACTTCGGGATCCTGAAGTCGGCACTGAGGGAGTCCCCCTTGCTCCAGCCCATCCTCTCGCGACTGATGAGCATGGATGAGAACCTTGATATCATCCACTGGGCCCACCACGTCGCCGACCTGTCGCAGGAGCAGGTCGAGGAGATCGTGATCATCCTCTCGGCGTTGAACGTGAACTCCTGTCGACTGAAGTGCGAGTTCGAGCCCAGCCAGCAAGCCCGGATCGCAGTTGCCTGATCATCCGTTCAGGACCGAGGGGTCTC
>NZ_JAALJH010000108.1 GCF_011064615.1 Aquisphaera insulae
ACGCGCACGGCGTTTCGGGGTCAACTCTCCGCTCAGAATGCGACACTACGGCCTGGCCGACTTCAGTCGCGCGTCCGTATTGCCGATGAGGATGGCAGCGATGGAGCGGATTGCGCTCGTTCTGCCGGATCTGCGTGCCGGGGCGGGGGGAGGATAGGAAATCTCCCCAGATGGATGGAAAGCTCCGGCCGGTTCCCGCGGGTGCCGGTCAAAAAGGAGAGGCTCATGCGGAGTCTGCGGTGTTCCGTGGCCGTCCTGGGATTGCTCGTCTGCGTCGCGCCCTCAAGCCGCGCGGCCGGCCCCGGTCCCAAGGACCTGCTCAAATTCCGCCCGATGCAGGCGGGCGTGGATTACGACATCCCCGCGGATCAGGCGGCGATCGACGCCTGCAAGGTCGAGATGGTCACCGATGGCCAGAAGCGGAACATCGGCTACGCCCTCCGCGACGGGCAGGGGAAGCTGCTCCGGCGGTTCGTGATCACCAACGGCGGCAAGAGCCTGAACCAGTGGAGCTACTACCAGGACGGCTTCGAGGTCTACCGCGAGCATGATCAGGACGGCGACCGCGCCCCGGACGAGTGCCGATGGCTGAACGGGGGCGGCACGCGGGTGGGCCTGATCAAGGCGGGCAAGATTGTCGGCTGGAAGCGGATCTCCGCCGAGGAGGCCTCCAAGGTCCTGGTCCTGGCGCTGGCCACCCGCGACACCGGCCTGCTCGAGTCCCTGATGGCGACCCCGGCCGAGCTCGCCGAGGCCGGCGTGCCGGCCGAGATCGCCGACAAGGTCACCGCCGGGGCGGCCAAGCGTGCCGAGGCGGTCGAGGCGCTCATCCAGGGCCTCGCGGGCTGGACGCCCAAGACGGTCTGGAACCGGTTCGACGGCACCTATCCCCACGTCATCCCGGCCGATCCTTCGCTGGGCATCAAGGCGGATATCGTCCTCTACGAGAACGCGGTCGTGTTCGCCGGCGCCACGGCGCCGGCCGGCGCCCCGGCCCCGGCCGCCAAGGTCTCGTTCCTGCAGGTCCCGGAGATGATCAAGCTGGGCGAGGCCTGGAAGTTCGTCGAGCTCCCCCGCGCGGTGGACCCGGAGAAGCCGGTCGTGGCCTCCGCGGGCGGCATCCGCGCGGCGATCTTCGACACCGCCGGCGCCGGTCCCCAGCGCGACGAGGCCATGGAGACCGCCCTCAAGGCCCTGGCCGATTACGACAAGGCCAACGGCCAGCTCCAGGCCGGTGAGAAGAAGGACCTCGCGCGATTCCACGTCGGCCGCGTCCCGCTCCTGAACGCGATCGTGAAGGTCGCGAAGGAGCCGGAAGACCAGGTCAGCTACCGCAAGCAGATCGTGGACAGCCTGATCGCCGCCTACCAGACCGGCGCCTACCCCAAGGCCCGCCAGGTCCTGGACGGGATCATCGAGGAGGGGACGCGAGTCTCGTCCTACGCGGCCTACCGCATCATCGGCGCCGAGTTCGGGATGCGGAACGAGGAGCCCGGCTCCAACTTCCTGGCCAACCAGAAGAAGTGGATGGGCGACCTGGAGGCGTTCCTGGCGAAGTTCGGCAAGTCGGACGAGGCGGCCGAGGTCTGGCTCCAGCTCGGCAGCTCCAACGAGTTCAACGCCGAGGAAGACAAGGCGAGGCAGGACTACACGAAGCTCGTCGAGAGTTTTCCAGACACCCCATCCGGCAAGAAAGCAGCCGGTGCGCTGAAGCGGCTGGACCTGGTGGGCAAGGCGGCCTCGATCAAGGGAACGACCTTGACGGGCGAGACCCTGGATACGGCCGCGTTGCAGGGCAAGACGGTGCTGGTGGTCTTCTGGGCATCGTGGGGCGGCCAGATGGTCCGCCGCGAGATGCCCGACCTCGTCAAGCTCCAGGAGAAGTTCCAGGCCAAGGGCCTGACCGTCGTCGGCGTCAGCCTCGACAACGAGAAGGCCGACCTGGAGGCGTTCCTGAAGGAGAACAAGGTGGGCTGGCCACAGGTCTTCGAGCCCGGCGGCATCGACAGCCGACTGGCCACCGAGTACGGGATCATCTCCCTGCCCACGATGTTCCTGATCGACGCCCAGGGCAAGGTCGTCAACCGGAACCTCCGGACGGCCTCCGAGGTGGAGCGGCAGCTCGAGAAGCTCGCCTCCCAGAAGGCCTCCGCGGGCGTGGCGGCGGCCGGCGAGACCACGGAGCGCTGACGGCGACGCGGCGACGCCCTCGGGCTGTCGTCGGCATCCCGATCGACGATGCGAGGCCGCCTCCGGGCGGCCTCGTCGCGTTGGTGGGCCCGAGAGTCCCGTTGCATTTCCGCCGCACTCTCGCCGTATCAGGAACCGATGCCTCGGAGCGATGGCCTAAGGTTTTAGTGTTCCGGCGAACGTCCGCCGGACGCCACGCCCGCCACTGGGCGACCCGGCGAGTTGGTCTCGCTGGGGAACAGGCGCATGAAACCCGGGAGGCCATCGCGTGTACTCAGAGTTTCAGAACGCTTCAGGCCGTAGAGGGCTGCGAGCTCGCAGGGGATTCACGCTCGTCGAGCTGGCCGTGGTGATCGTGATCATCGGCGTGCTGGCGGCGTTCGGCGTGCCACGGTTCCTCAAGTCGGTCGAGCGATCGAAGGCTTCGGAAGCCTTCGCCTATCTCGCGGCCGTGCGCTCGTCCCAGGAGCGATATCTCGCCCAGTATGGCGAGTATTCCTCGGACATCTCCAGGCTGGACATCCAGTATCCCGCACCGGCCTACTTCTCCATCGGGACGTTCGCCGCGGGAGGGACGGGATCCATGCAGGACTCGTGGACGTTGACGCTCACCCGCACGGGGGCCTCGGCGGGCTACGGGAATTACACCGTGATCTTCACCGATCAGGGGTATGACACGTCCTCGGGCATCCAGAGCCTCGCCGAAATCAACCCGATCAGCAACTCGTACAGCAGCGGCGGCGGATCGGGTAGCTGAGGTCGGACGCTCGGCCGAGAGGGAAGAGGGGCAGGCCGCCGGGGTGCCTCGACCCATTCGAGAACCCTCGGATCTTGCTCCTCGCCCCTCTCTCCCGAGTCCCTGACCATTGCCCGGCGCCCCGCCGCGACAGTATCCTGGCGAGTCGGTTGCAGGCCCGCGCGGATGCGGCGATGCGGCAGGGAGTTGGGAGCAAGGTTGGGGAAGGTTGATGGCCATGCAGGTCCTCGCGTGTCTGAACGGGGAGATCATGCCTGTCGAGGAGGCGAAGGTCTCGGTCTGGGATCGCGGCTTCGTCTTCGGGGATGCGGTGTATGAGGTCTTCCGCATGTATCGGGGCCGGTGCTTCCTGGAGGCGGAACACCTGGCCCGGCTGGCGCGGAGCCTGAAGGAGCTGAAGTTCCCGGGGTGCGATCTCGATCGCCTGATGGACCGGGTCCGGGCCACGATCGCGGCGAGCGGGATCCTCGAGGGGACGCTCTACGTCCAGATCACCCGAGGCGTGGCGCCGCGGTCGCACCCGTTCCCGAGCCCTCCCGTCCCGCCGACGGAGGTGATTATCGTCCGGCCGTACGACGACCGGCCGACGCAGGCGGCCCGCGAGGCGGGCGTCCGCCTGATCAGTCTCCCGGACCTGCGATGGAAGCGGTGCGACATCAAGAGCACGAACCTCCTGGCCAACGTCCTGGCCATCGAGGAGGCCCACCGCGCCGGGGCCTTCGAAGCCGTGCTGGTGGACGACGCGGGGCTCGTGACCGAGGCGACGCATAGCTCGATCCTCTGGGTCCGCGACGGGATCCTCGAAGGCACGCCCGAGGGGAACGAGATCCTCCCCGGCATGACCCGGAAGCTGGTCCTGCATCTCACGGAATCGCTGGGCATCCCGTTCCGGGGCACGCACGTCCGGCTCGAGGAGCTGAAGGGGGCCGACGAGGTGATCCTGGTGGCGACGACCAGCGAGGTCGTGCCGGTGACCCGGATCGATGACGCCGCGATCGGATCGGGCTCGCCGGGGCCGGTCGCCAAACGGCTCCACGGCGCGTACGAGGCGGCCGTGGAAGCGTGGCTGGCTCGCGAGCCGGAGGTGCCGGCCCGCCCGGTGGCCTGAATGAACAGCACGATCGAACCTCCTCCCGACGCGGCGGGAGACGACTCGGATCACGACCTCGAGCTGGATCCGTTCGCGGCCCACATGCACCGCGAACCGATGACCGGAGCGGCCGTGGAGATCCTCCTGGTCACGGACCTGGAGGACTCCGTCGCGGAGGCCGTGGCCGCTTCGATCGCGACCGCCCTCGAGGCCGAGGGGCGGGCCTCGTCGCGGAGGATCGTCCGCCCGTCCTCGTCTCCCGGGGTGGGCTTCGGCGAGCTGCTGATGCGCGAGGTCGAGACGGTCGGCCACCCCCTGGTGCTGATCACCACCGCCGTCGGGCCGTCGTCGCGGGCCCAGGTCGGGCCCCTGCTGAAGTCGATCGACGGCTGCGACCACGCCCTCGGGCGCCGGCTCTGCGGGCCGGGCGAGGAGGTCTGGAGATTCCTCAAGTCCATCCCCCGCCGGCTGGTCTTCGCGGTGCCCTTGCAGGATGTCCACACCCCTTTCCGGCTGCACCGGACCGAGAAGCTTGCGGCGATCCCGCTCCAGTCCCGCTCGTCGTTCGTGGACACGGAGATCCTCGCCAAGGCGACCTTCCTCGGGCACCTGATCGACGAGGTGGACGTCCCCCCCGAGAGCGGCGGTCTCTCCGCGAAGGGGTGGGTCTCCGACCTGATCCGGGTCTTCCGAGCGCCGACGTTTCGCAAGCCGGCGGCCGCGGCCGCCGCTTCAGTTCCAGCGGAAGATGCGGAGCGCGACGTAGAAGGTCCCGGCGGCCCAGGCGGAGAGGATGGCCAGGGCCTTCAGCACGCCCCAATCGAAGAGCCCCGCGCCGTCGAGGAGGACCAGCCTCAGGGCGTTGACGAGCTGGGTCAGCGGCAGGGCCGCGAGGAACGGCTGGGCGGCCTCGCCGAAGTTCTCGGTCGAGAAGAAGACGCCGGAGAGCAGGTACATCGGCAGCATGACGAGGTTCATCAGGCCGCTGACCGTCTCGGTGGTGGTCGCCCGGCTGGCGACGAGCAGGCCGATCCCGGCGAAGGCGAGCGCGCCCACGACGTCCACCAGGAAGAACACCAGGAGATTCCCGCGGATCGGCAGCCTGAAGGCGAGCGTGCCCAGGAGCAGGAGCGCGGAGACGTCCGGGATCAGGAACGTCAGGCGTGAGGCGAGGATGGCGCCCAGGAAGTCATGCCGCGGCATGGGCGTCGCGAGATAGCACTTCAGCAGCTTGGCGATCCGCATGTTGACCAGGAAGAAGCCGATCCCCCAGAGGCCGCCCCCCATGGCGTTGAGGCCGACCAGGCCGGGGATCAGGCGGTCGATGTAGCGGGCGCCCGGCTCGGTGACGTGGACGTCCGTGGCCCGGCCGATGTCCTTCCGCCCGGCCGCACGCTCCACGATGTCGTCCACGGACTGGCGGGCCGAGACCGACTCCGGCCGGGTGGGGTCGTAGCGGAAGGTCCACGAGTCCCGGCCCTGGGGGATGATCTCGAGGATCGACTTCCCCTTGTCGATCCGCTCGTCGGCCTCGGCACGGGAGCGGAGGGAGACGCGGACCGGGGTCGAGACCGGGCCGACCGATTCCGCCGGGGCGCCGGCGGAGGACGCGAGGCGGTCATTGTGGGCCTGGATCGCCGCCCGTATCGGCGCGGCGTCGGGGCCGTCCACCAGGTCTACCAGGATGGGCGCCGGGGGGCGGCTCTGGAAGGCGAAGCCGAGGACCGTCGCCAGCAGGAGTGGGAAGCCATAGACCCAGAAGATCCGCGCGGGCTGACGCCAGAACTCGCGGAGTCGGGCGAGATAGAGCTGGAAGAACGGGGAATTCTTGAGCATCGGGGGTCTCGTCCAGGGGAAGCCGAGGCGGTCGTCTCGTCCGCGATCGGATCAGCGACGGGCACGCCCGCGGCGGGGGCGCGGCCTGGGGCCGTGCGGCTCCTCGGCGTCGTCCCGGAGATGCCGGCCGGTCAGGGAGACGAAGACGTCCTCGAGGCTGACCTGCCGCGTGGTCAGGCGGGCGAGGGGCCGTGCCATCGTCTCCAGCTCGTCGAGCAGGGCCGGGATGGCACGATGGGGCTCCGAGACGGTCAGCGCGAAGCCCTCGTCGTCCTTCCGCGCCTCGAGCACCGAGTCGAGGCCGGCGAAGGCCGAGGGCTCCGGGCCGGGTGCGGGGGCCTCGCCGTTTCCGGCCAGCGCGAACTCGACGATGTGGGCGGCGCCGATCCGGTCGATCAGCTCGCGGGGCGAGCCCATCGCGATGATCTTGCCGTGGTCGATGATCGCGACCCGGTCGCAGAGGCGCTCGGCCTCGTCCATGTAGTGGGTCGTCAGCAGGACCGTCCGGTTGCGGCTCTTGAGGTCGCGGATCACGTCCCAGAGCTGCCGCCGGGATTGCGGGTCCAGGCCGGTGGTCGGCTCGTCCAGGAAGAGGAGCTCCGGGTCGCCCACCAGGGCGATGGCCACCGCCAGCCGCTGCTGCTGGCCGCCGGAGAGCTGCTCGATGAGGGCATTGGCCTTCGATTCCAGCGAGACCCGGGCGATGGCGTCCTCCACGGTCAGGCCGTCGCGGTAGAAGCTCCGGAAGACGACCAGGAGCTCGCGGACGGTCTCCTTGTCCGGGAATCGCGTCTCCTGGAGGGTGACGCCGATCCGCTCGCGGATGGCGACCGCGTCGTGCTCCCAGCGGCGGCCGAGGACCTCGACGTCGCCTGAGGTGGGCCGGTTGAGCCCCTCCAGGATCTCCACGGTCGTGGTCTTGCCGGCGCCGTTGGGGCCGAGCAGGCCGAAGCACTCGCCGGTGAGGATCTCCAGGTCGATGCCGTCGACGGCGAGCACCGGGCCGTCGCGGCCCGGGTATTGCTTGCGCAATTCCTTGACGCGGATGGCCCGATCGGACATGGATGAACCTGCTCCCTTCGCCTTGTTTCCCGCGGGATGATCCGTCATGGGGCGGTCAGATCGTGAGCCCCTCGCGGAGGATCATGCCCTTGGGGATGACGGTCACGCCGTCGCGGATGACGTGCGTGGGCATCTCGTCGGAATCGACGATGCCGGTGTCGTTGAGGATCCGCACGCCCTTGCCGATGCGGACGTCCTTGTCGACGATCGCCCGCTCGATGACCGAACCGGCAGCGATCCCGACCCGGGGCCGGCCGAGGCGCTGGTTCTCGTCGAGGTGCCGCTGCTGCTCGTAGAAGTCGGTCCCCATCACGTACGAGTCGCGGATCGTCACGCCCTCGCCGATGATCGAGCGGACGCCGATCACCGAGTTCTCGATCACGGCCCCCTTGCCGATGACGCAGCCGTCGGAGATCAGGCTGTCCTTGATGGTCGCGCCGGCGACCTTGGAGCAGGGGAGGTAGCGGGGCCGCGTGAAGACGGGCTGCTCGCCGTAGGTGAAGTCGAACGACGGATGGTCGCGGGTCAGGTCGATGTTGGCCTGATGGAACGCGCCGACGGTCCCGATGTCCTCCCAGTAGCCGTCGAAGAGGTGGGCCTGGACCCGCTCGCGGGCGATCGTCTGGGGGAGGATCTCGTGGCCGAAGTCGGTGGCGTCGCTCGCCTCGAGGATCTCGATCAGGGCCCTGGCGTTGAACAGGTAGATGCCCATGCTGGCGAGGTAGGGGCGGCCCTCGGCCTTGAGGCCCAGCCGCTCCAGCCAGCTCGGGTCGGTGCGGACCCGGTTGAGCTTCTCCTGCGTCTTGGGCTTCTCCTCGAAGTCGATGATCCGCCCGTCCGCCTGGATCCGCATGATGCCGCAGGCCCGGGCCTCGGCCTCGGCGACCGGCAGCGCCGCGATCGTCACGAGGGCCTTGTTCTCCAGGTGGGTGCGGATCATGTCCTGGAAGTTCATCCGATAGAGCTGGTCGCCGGAGAGGATCAGCACCAGGTCGTAGTTCCGGTCCATGTAGTGGGGGATGTTGCGGCGGACGGCGTCCGCGGTCCCCTGATACCACGACTCGTACTGCATCGTCTGCTGGGCCGCCAGGATCTCCACGAAGCCGCCGTTGAAGGGATCAAACTTGTAGGTATTGTAAATATGGCGATGCAAGCTCACGGAGTTGAACTGGGTGAGCACGAAGATCTGCTGCAGGCCGGAGTGGATGCAGTTGGATACCGGGATGTCGATCAGTCGATACTTCCCGGCGATCGGCACCGCCGGCTTGCTGCGAGATTTCGTCAGGGGGAACAGCCGGGTGCCGCGCCCTCCGCCGAGGATCAGGGAGATGACCCGAGGCATTTCACGCCTCCTTCGCTGATGGAGACAGGCCCTCGTCCGGAACCGCAATGGCCGCCAGCCGCAGGCAGAGTTACACGTCGACGCCACTCATCGTAACCGCCCCTGCGAGCGACCGCGAGATGATGGCGGCACCCGGGCCGCAATCGGGCGGGAGGTGGCATTCGAGGGCGGGCGGGAATGTCTGCCCCCCCGGATTGATCGCCATGAGAATCCGGAGGACAGGCATTCCCGACTGTCCCATCGCCGACCCGACAATTCGACCGTGGAAGGCCCTACCAGCCCCGCGACATGTTGGACTCGACCGCCTTGCGTGCGCCTTCCAGGTCCGTCCCGGTGGCCTGCATGTACAGCCGGACCGCGTGGAGCTTGTCGCCGGCCGCCTTGGCCAGGCAGTCGCGGGCGACGTGGCAGGGATCCGAGTCGCCCTGGATGCCGAGCAGCTTCTTGGAGATGACCCACGCGTCGCGCGGGCGGTGGACGACGCGGAGGATCTCCTCGGTCGGGTAATTCGTGCTCGCGAACGCCCGCGCCGAATCCGTATCCTCGGCGCACGCGATCATGATATGAGACGTGGTCTCGACCTCGAATAGGGGCATGATTCTGATCCCTTTCTTGACAGTTCCTCGGACAGGGACAGAACGAGGCGCGGCCTGCCGCCGCGGCCCGACCAGTAGCTCAAGGGATCGTACTCCGGCCGGCCGGCCCGGTCAAAGGGGGAGGCGATGCCGGCGCCGCGGCCGATCGTTACTACTGGACCGGCATCCCGGTGTCGACGATCTGCAGGTCCTCGAAGAGCTGCGCCAGGATCAGGCTGCCGTTGGTGGCGACGGTCTCGCCGGCGTTGAGTCCGCCGGCGATCACGACGAAGTTGCTGTTCTCCTGGGCCACGGTCACCTTGCGGCGCTCGAAGTGATCGGCGCCGCCGCCGGGATCGGGCCGGCGGACGAAGACGTATTCGGAGCCGTTGATGACCACCAGGGCCAGCCGGGGGATCACCGTCTGTCCCTTCACCGGCGGGATCTCGAGGACCACCTTGACGAGCATGTCCGACTTGAGCACGCCGCCGGGGTTGCGGATCGAGGCCCGGATCTGCACGGCCCGGGTCTCCCGCGACACCTCGCTCGAGATGTATTCCACGTGGCCCCGGGTGGTCTGCTGGAGGAACGGGAAGCGGATCTCCAGGTCCTGGTTGACCGCGACCTTGGCCTGGTCGACCTCGTAGACGTTGGCGAACACCCAGAGGTGCTCCACCGGGGCGATGACCATCAGGATGTCGTTCTCGTCGTAGAAGTTCCCCGGGACCGCCTCGCGCTGGATCACGATCCCGTCCACCCGCGACTTGAGCGTCATCTTGGCCTTGTTGGCGACCGTGCCGAAGTCCTGCTCGCCCGTGGGCATGTCGTTGAGGTGCTGAAGCAGCGGATCGACGTCCTCGTCGGGGACGGCCAGGATCCGGAGCTTGTCCCGGGACTGGACGAAGTCGAGGTGGCTCTTGTTCTCGGCGTTGCGGTCGTCGATGTAGGTCTGCTGCGAGACCGCGCCCTCGGTGACGAGCTTCTCGTGCAGCTTCAGGACGCGGAGGTCGCGCTGCCACTGGACGTACTTGGTCTGGAAGTCGCTCTTGGCCGCGGCGAGGTCCACGCTGTTCAGCTCCAGGAGCGGATCCCCCTTGTGGATGACCTGGCCGGGGACGGCGTGCACCCGCTCCACCAGGGTGTCGAATCGCGGCCGCAGCTTGTGGAGCGAGTTCGGGTCGTAGGCCGTCCGTCCCGTCAGCTCCAGCCGCATCGGCTCGGCCTGGGCCTCAACCTTCACGAGCTGGAGGCCGATGGCCTTGGCCTGGGCCCCGTCCACGACCACCGTGCCGCCCCAGGTCTGGTCCGCGGCCGGCTTCGCGGGCACCGGCTCGGCGGGGGGAGGTTCGGGAGATTTGACGCCGACCCGTTGCTCGAGATAGCTCAGCGCCTCGCCGAGGTCTCGAGACGAGGGGACCCCCTTGTTCCGATAGTACAGGAACGCGCCGACCCCTGCCGCGACGGCGAGTGTCGCCAGCACGAGCTTGCCCCAGGGGAGGCCCCGTCGCGCGGGGCCGCGTCGCCCCCCCAACTGGGACGTCTCGGACGCATCCGGGCGTGCCGGCTGATGGTCCACGGTGGTCATGATCGGTGATCCTCGTTTCCGTTGCCGTTCGAATCGGCCAGGAGGCGGTCGTCGATCTGGGACCCCTCGACGAGCTCCGCCGGATCCCCGGCCACGCCGCGCCGGCCGGGGAAATAAGTGTAGAGGACGGGCATCAGGAACTGGGTCAGGAGCATGTTCACGAGCATCCCGCCGACGACCACCACGGCCAGCGGCTTCTGCGCCTGCGACCCGATCGAGTTCGCCATCGCGGCCGGCAGCAGGCCCAGGACGGCCGTCAGCGAGGTCATCACCACCGGCCGGAGCCGGAGCTCCGCGCCCCGGATCACGGCCTCGCGGACGGGGAGTCCCACGGTTCGCATCTGGTTGAAGTACGAGATCAGCAGCACGCCGTTCTGCACGGCCACCCCGAAGATCGATACGAAGCCGACCGCCGCCGAGATCGAGAACGGCATCCCCGTCAGCTTCAGGCTCCAGACGCCGCCCATCGTCGCCGTGAGCACGTTGAGGATCACGAGGAAGGCGTCCTTGATCGACTTGAACGCCGTGTAGAGGAGCAGCATGATCAGCCCGATCGAGATCGGCACGATCCAGAGCAGCCGCTGGTTGGCCTCCTCCATCTGGGCGAACTCGCCCGACCATTCCAGGCGGTAGCCCTCGTCCTCCGGCAGGCGGACCCCCGTCGTCGGGTCGTTCACCCGCCGCTGCGCCTCGCCGATGGCCGTCGCCAGGTCCACCCCCCGGACGCTGAACTTGATGGGGATGTAGCGCTGGTTGTTCTCCCGGTAGATGTACGAGGCCCCGGGCTCGTGGGCGTTGATGGTGGCGAGCTGCGAGAGCGGGATCCGACCCGGCCGCTGCCCGTCCGCCGCCGGCGCGATCTCGATGTGGAGCCGGCTGATCACCTCGGGATCGTCCCGCATCTCCAGGGGCAGCCGCAGGACGATGTCGAAGAGCTTCTCCCCCTCCACCATCTGGGAGAAGGCCCGGCCGCCGACGGCGACCTGGACCACGGACTCCACGTCGGCCACGTTCACCCCATAGCGGGCGCAGGCGCGGCGGTCGATCCGGATGATCAGGTTGGGCTGGCCGATGATGTGGAACATCCCCACGTTCTCGATCCCGTGCACGCCCCGGAGCGCCCCCATCACCTTCTGGGCGTAATCCTCCAGCCGCTTCAGGTCGCTGCCGAAGAGCTTGATCGAATTGGCCCCCTTCACGCCCGAGAGCGCCTCCTCCACGTTGTCCCGGATGAGCTGCGAGAAGTTGAAATCGACGCCCGGGTACGCCTTGAACTTCTCCGCCAGCTCGTCCTGGATCTTCTCCCGCGTCACCCCGGGCCGCCATTCCTCCATCGGGCGGAGCGGGGCGTTGAACTCGAGGTTGAAGAAGCTGGTCACGTCGGTGCCGTCGTCGGGCCGGCCGATCTGCGACATCACGGCGCGGATCTCGGGGATGGACGCGATCGTCTCGCGGAGCCGGGGGGCCAGCCTGGCTGCGCTCTCCAGCGAGACGGTCCGCGGCAGCACGGCCCGGATCCAGAGGTTCCCCTCCTCGAGCTGGGGCATGAACTCGCCCCCGAGCGTGGGGATCATCGCGGCCGTGACCGCCAGCAGCAGGCCGATCACCAGCAGCGACGTCACCCGGTGCCTGAGCACGAACACCAGCGACCGCACGTAGACGGCCTTGAGGGCCCGGTCGACGATCGTGTCCTTCTCCTCGCTCTTGTTCTTGAAGAAGAACGAGCAGAGGACCGGGGCCAGCGTCACGGCGATCGTCAGCGCCCCGCAGATGGCGAAGGCGTAGGTCTTGGCCATCGGGCCGAATAGGGCACCCTCCGGCCCGGTCATGGCGAAGAGCGGCAGGAAGGCGCAGACGATGATCATCGTGGAGAAGAAGAGGGCACGCTCGATCTCGTGCGAGGCCTCCGCGATCCGCGAGATGAGCGGCCGGCTGCGGTCGGCGTCGTGGGCCGTGATGTGGCGGTAGATGTTCTCCACGATGATCACGGAGCTGTCCACGATGATCCCGAAGTCCACCGCCCCGATCGACAGCAGGTTGGCCGATTCGCCCTGGACGAACAGCACCGAGATCGAGAAGAGGAGCGCCAGCGGGATCACGAGCGCCACGATCACCGCGCTGGTAAGGTCGCCCAGGAAGACGAAGAGCACCGTCCCCACCAGGACCATGCCCACGACGAGGTTGTGCAGGACGTTGTGGGTGGTGACCTCCACGAGGTCGGCCCGCTGGTTGAAGACCCGCAGCGACATCCCGCGCGGGAGTAGATGCCGGCGCTCGATCTCCTTCAGCTTGTCGCCGACGGCGTTGGCGACGACCAGCGACTTCTCATATTTCCGCATCAGGACGATGCCCTCGACGACGTCGTCCTCGTCGAGCCAGCCCGTGACGCCGTCCTTCTCCTTGAGGATCCGCCCGGCCTTGCCGAGCCGGGGCCGGTGGCCGATCTCCACCTTGGCGACCTGGCGGACGTAGATCGGCTCCCCGCCGCGGGAGGTGATCACGACGTTCTGGATGTCCTCCAACTTGTCCGCCTCGATCCGGTACGACTGGTCGATGTTCGACGGGTCGAGCGGGTCCACGCCCTCGCCGAGCAGCCCGAGCGCGCGGACGTTGTGCGACTGCCCCCCCATGGTGAGGATGTCGCCGCCGACGTTCGCGTTCGACCGGTTGATGGCGTCCTCGACGTCGGCGAGCGTGACGTTGTACTGGTGGAGCAGCCTCGGGTCGATGAGGACCTGGTACTGCTTCACCGTGCCGCCGAAGCCGGTGACGTCGATCACGCCCGGCACCCGCCGGAGCTCGCGGTTGAGCACCCAGTCCTGGACCGACTTGAGCTGGTTGGTCGTGTAGCCGGGACCTTCCAGGACGTAGCGGACGATCTCCCCGGTGGGGCTCCACGGCGAGAGCCGCGGGCGGACGCCCGCCGGCAGGTCGACGTCCGAGATCCGGTTGATGACCTCCTGCCGCGCCGACCATGGGTTGGTGCCGTAGGCGAACTGGCACTTGATGTCGGTCAGCCCGGCGATCGAGGTGCTCCGGAGGTCCTCGAGCCCCGGCATCCCGTTGAGCGCGGTCTCCAGCGGCACGGCGACGAGCCGCTCCATCTCCTCCGGCCCGGCGCCCGGGTTCTGGGCGATGATCTCGACAAGCGGCGGCGTCGGGTCGGGGTAGGCCTCGACGTTGAGGTTCCTCGCCGAGTGCACGCCCATGCCGACGAGCGCGAGGACTCCCAGGATGACGATGAGCCGATTGCTCAGGCTCCAGGAGATGATCGCATGGACCATGTCTGCCGGTTCCTTGGCCGGTGCCCAGGGCCGCATCCGGGTGCGGCCGGGCTTAGGGAGGTTTGGTCGAGGATCCGGGCACGAAGCGAGGCCGGAATCCGGCGGAGCCCTGGGCCGGACCGGCCATTGCACGTCGCGGGGAAACCACCGCGCCAGGGCCCATCATAAGCCTCCGGCGGGAATCTCTCAATTCCATGCCGGGACAACACCTGCGACCGTTTCCACGCTCCCGCACTTCGGTGACAAGCACGCGAAGCGGCCCCCCCCTGGATGTGACCGTCGAAGGGATCGCCCTCGACGACCAGGTCGGGGCCTTCCTGAACCAGGCGACGGTCGACTACCCCCAAACCACCGCCCTCCGGAACAAGTCCTGCGGCCCGGCGGCGTGACTTGCACCAACTTGGCTTGGCTTCGCGACGATCGCCGCCGCCGGCCTCTGCCGATCTCGTTCCCGAAGGGCCGGCTGAGTGCGTGACCGATGGTCCGCCGACAGGGGCGAGGGGACCGGGTATCCGGGATCAGAAGAATTTTGTTCTCCGCGTGTCAAGAATGGCCGCATCCGGCGAATCATGTATTCGAAGGGTCACTCTGCGAAGGGCCATCGCTCCCTTGCAGGGTGTGCCGAGGAGTCGCTCGTTCTCCTCGGTGAGGTGATTACCTCTGATCCTCACTCATCGTCGCTTGCAGGTCTCGCCGGGGGTCGAGTCGTTCGATCACGATCCCGGGTCAAGGAGTTCGTAAGCCCATGCGCGCATTCTTCTTGCTGGCCACCGGGCTCGTCACCGCGTTCGTCATGATCTCGACGACGGGCTGCGGATCGGGGAGCACCGAGGTCGGCGGCGTCAGCCCCGAATTCCGGAAGGCCGACCTGGCCTCGCAGAAGGCGATGATGGAGGCCATGAAGGCGATGCAGCCGCAGAAGAAGTCCAAAACCCGGGCCCACGCCGGCTCCTGATCGCGCGGCCGGGGGCCGACGTCCTCCGTCCGGGTCCGCTCCGAGCCGAGCCCTGCCGGAGCTTGCAATGATCCCGCACCATCACCTCGATTGAATCGAATGGGAGGATTCCATGCGCGCCAGACGTGCCGGTTTTACGCTGATCGAGCTCCTCGTCGTCATCGCCATCATCGCGGTCCTGATCGCACTCCTGCTGCCCGCCGTGCAGTCGGCCCGGGAGGCGGCGCGACGGGCGCAGTGCATCAACAACCTCAAGCAAATCGGCCTGGCGCTGCACAACTATCACCAGTCGGTCGGCGCGTTCCCGATGATGAATAGCGCCGCCTACTCGAACGTGCCGCCGAACAACGACAACTTCACCACCTGGGGGGTCTTCGGCGCCCACGCGTTCCTGCTGCCGTACCTGGAGCAATCGCCGATCTTCAACGCCTGCAACTTCGACTTCGGCTCGTATCCGCGCGGGGCCGTGAACTCGGACATGACCTGGACGAACCTGACGGTCTGGAACACGAAGCTCGCGGCGTTCATCTGCCCGTCGGACGGCATGTCCGGCCAGGACAACATCTGCAACTACATGGGGAACGCCGGGACCGGGACCAACCTCTGGTCCTCGAGCGACTCCAACGGCCTGTTCTGCCAGAATCGGACCTACTCGATCGCCACCGTGATTGACGGGACCTCGAACACGATCGCCGCGACGGAGGCCGTGGTGGGAGCATCGGGACCCCCTCAGAAGTACCGCTGGTACAAGTCGGGGATGAACTCGGGCCTGGTCGGCGACCCGACGGTCTACATGCGAGACGCCAGGCAGAACCTGCCGGCGGTGATGAAGGTGGTCCAGCAGTGCCAGCAGTCGATCACCGCTCCGAGCAACTTCTCGAACAAGGGGTATCGGTGGCAGGTGGGCGCGCCCGGGTTCACGATGACGAACATCATCCTGACGCCCAACCCGTCCTACACGTTCTCCACCTGCCGGTGGGACTGCAACGACTCCTGCGGCGTGGATTTCGGACAGATCCAGACGGTCACCAGCCTTCATCCCGGCGGGGTCAATGTCGCGTTCGCGGACGGATCGGTGAAATTCATCAAGGACAGTATCAACCAGGCTACATGGATGTCGCTCGGTTCGAGGGACGGCGGCGAGGTGGTCTCGAGCGATGGTTACTGACTGGGCGGTCGAATCGATGCAGGTGGGGAGTTGCCGCCGAGGGCGGATATCGGGTAAATGAAGGTCATGTGCGGACGATCTGCGGTCCCCAACATGGCCCGAACACCCCGAGCCGCCGGCGCGCCGGGCGGGAGCACGGCCCGGGCCGACACCTGCCGGCCCCGTCCGACCGCATCGGGACCGGAGCGGGCGACACTCCGTCGCCCCTTTCCGTCAGGCCGGCACCCGTCCGTCGATCGAGGAGCGGTGCGCGGGCTGCCGTCCATCCGACACCATGGCCCCTCGCGGCGACCCGAGGGCTTGTGGAGTTTCCGGCGACCCTCCCGGCCGAAGATGCCGACCGACCGCCCGCCGCGAAGGCGGACCGCGGCGTTCACCCTCATTGAGCTGATGGTGGTCATCGCCGTTTTCGCCCTCCTCATCGCGCTCTCGCTGCCCGCCCTCAAGGCGGCTCGCGAGTCGTCTCGCCACGTCCAGTGCATCAACAACCTGAGGCAGATTGGGCTGGTCCTGCACAACTATCACCAGTCGATCGGGTCGTTCCCGATGATGAACGGGGCGGCCTATTCGAACGTGCCGCCGAACAACGACAACTTCACCACCTGGGGCGTCTTCGGCGCCCACACGTTCCTGCTGCCCTACCTGGAGCAGTCGCCGATCTATAACGCCTGCAACTTCGACTTCGGCTCGTATCCGCGCGGGGCCGTGAACTCGGACATGACCTGGACGAACCTGACGGTCTGGAACACGAAGCTCGCGGCGTTCATCTGCCCGTCGGACGGCATGTCGGGCTTGGACAACATCTGCAACTACATGGGGAACGCCGGGACCGGCACCAACCTCTGGTCCTCGACCGATTCCAACGGGCTCTTCTGCCAGAATCGGACCTACTCGATATCCACCGTGATTGATGGGGCCTCGAACACGATTGCGATGACGGAATCCCTGGTGGGGGCATCGGGCACGGAGAAGTACCGCTGGTTCAAATCGGCGATGAACCCGGAGCTGGTCCGCGACAAGACGGTGTATCTGGGGGATGCGAGGCAGAACCTGCCGGCGGTGATGAAGGTGGTCCAGCAGTGTGAGGCGTCGATCGCCTCCCCGAGCAACTTCTCGAACAAGGGGTATCGGTGGCAGGTGGGCGCGCCCGGGTTCACGATGACGAACATCATCCTGACGCCCAACCCGTCCTGCACGTTCTCCACCTGCCGGTGGGACTGCAACGACTCCTGCGGCGTGGATTTCGGCCAGATCCACACCGTCAACAGCAATCATCCCGGAGGGGTGAATGTCGGATTCGTCGACGGCTCGGTGAGATTCGTCAGGGACGGCATCCATCAAGCGGTCTGGATGGCGATGGGATCGCGGAACGGGGGAGAGGTGATCTCTCCCCCGCACGACTGACGGAGCCCGGCCTCCAGCCCTACGGCGAGGCGAGCGGTGGCCTGGCCACGCCCGCCACGTTACCCAGGCGGAAATGCTCTCGGATCTCCTCGGCGGTGAGGGGGCGGTCGTAGATCGCCAGCTCGTCGAGCTGGCCCACGAACGAACCTCCCTCGGGCGGGCTCGAGGCGTCGTCGTCGCGGCCGTCCGCGCCGGCCGGCACATCCGCCGTGCGCCCCCCGATCGTCAGATGGCAGGGGACATCCGAGGTGGCGAGCTCCAGCCGGCACGAGTTCTCTCTTTCGCCGTTGACGTAGAGTTCCGCCACGCGACCATCCTGCTGCGCCACGACGTGATACCACTGCCGAGGGCGATAGCGGCTCCCGGAATAGAGGTTCGTCCCGAGGTCCGGAGCCAGGGGGTGGCATCTCAGGATCCGGATCGCGTCGGGCCTGGTCAATGGCCTGGGGAAGAACGGCGTGGTCTCGACCAGGAACGCCGGCGCGGTGTGAGTTGGTGGTCCCTCGCCGCCGGGGGGCGTCGATGGATAGAGGCCGACCAGCAACCCGCGATCGGCGCCCTCGGTCAGGAACCAGAACTCCACCGCGTAGCCTGGCCCGGAGAGGAACGTCCACACCCCGTCGCCGGAGATGGACCGGCCCGGGGCCCGGGGGGGGAGGATCGCGAACCCGTTCCCCTTGACGGCCCGCGACAGGCGGACAGGCTCGCGGATCCTCAAGGGAGGGCCCCCGGAGACCTCGTTGGCGATCGCGTCATCCCGCCGGGCCTCGAATCGCCAGTAGGCGGTGGGACGTGACCGGCGGATCGCTTCCGTGTAGGCAGGGTCGAGGGGCAGCATCGGGGCGTCCAGGTCGGGGGCTTCCAGGAAGGCATCGGCCCGGACCGAAGCCTCGATGATGCGGCCTGCCGTCGGATTCAGCTCGTAGTCCCGGGACGAATCCATGTGCAGGACCTGCCTGGGAGTGCCGGTCGGATCGAGGATCGCGGCTTCCACGGCCCCCTCGAACACGCGAACCTGCGATCGCCCGTTCGCCATGACGTTCATGGCGAACTCGGTCCCGAGATCGGTCACGGCCGCGCCTTCCGTCCCCACCACGAACCCTTCGGCGCCGGCGGGGACCCTCGCCCGGAGCCTGCCTTGCCGGCAGAAGGTCCGGGTCATCGAGACCAGTTCGATGTCCGCGGGGCCCTCGAACGTGAGCAGGACGCCGCTATGGAACTGGAGCACGGCCCGGCCCGATTCCAGTCGCAACCGGCTTGCCGGCACCAGGGTCCCTTCCAGGAGCTGGCTGCTCCGGGAGCTCGCCCATCGAGTGGCGTCCAGCTTCAGGATCATCGCCAGGCCGGGAGGGCCGTCGATGTCGGGCCTGGACGGCCCCGCATCGAAGGTGGGCCGGAAACGAGACACGATCAGGACGTAGGCGACGAGCCCGATGGCAAGTGCCGCCGCGATCCCCATCCGCACCGGGGCCCGAAGTCGCCGCCACGTGGGCGCGTGACTGCGGACCCGCTCCATGATCCGTTCTTCGTCCTCGAATTCGGGCGAGTCGATTCGGGGGCCCCATCCGATCTCCTCGGACAACTCCAGCCAGCGCGGCTCGGGAGACTGCACCGCCTTGAGCATCCCGAGCATCCGGATCTCGGCGACGAAGTCGTCCTGGAATGCCTCGTCCCGATCCAATCGCTCGTGCAGCGCATCGAGCCGTTCGGGGGCGGCTTCTCCCCCGCGGAATGCGGCGAGCAGCTCCATCAGGTCCTGTTCCATCATTTCATCGCCTTCCGGACGCACTCGCGGAGGAGTTGATTGGCTCGATAGTGAAGGCTATAGACCGCACCCAGGGTCGTGTTCAGGTTCTCGGCCAGGTCGGTGGGCTTGCTGCCATCGAGTCCCGCCCGGACGATGTGCCTCATCCGGTCCGGAAGCTTGCTGATGCACTGGAGGAGCAACTCGATCGAATCCTCCCCGTCGCCCTGGACCGCCACCTCGAGCTTCTTCTCGGTAGTCCGTACGACCAGCTCCTTGAACCGGCCCATCGCCCTGTTCCGGCGGGTCGTCTTGCGGAAATGCTGGTACACCTTGTTCCTGGCGATGCCCCGGAGCCAGGCCCCGAAGTCATCGCCCTGCCGGAACTCATGGAGCCCCCGATAGGCGGCGAGGAAGACCTCCTGGGCCAGGTCGTCCACGTCATCGAGGTGATGGACCTGCGCGGCGATGTAGCTGCGGATGCCGAGCGAGTACTTGCGGATGACCTTCCGGTATGCTTCCTTGTTCCCCCGCAGAACCTCCGCAACGGTCTCGGCAACCTCATCGCTCTGCAGCATGTCGAGTGATCCCGAAATGGAACGAAACGCCGAGATGGGTTTGCCAGTCCGTCGGCACTCGGGGGACGTCGTCCGGCGCGTCGCCAGGGTCCCTGCCCGGTTCGCAGGTGAAGGTCTGGAGATGATCCCCCCGATCGATGAGCCGATCCTAATCCGCCGTCCCAGTAAGCTCAAGGGCATGACGTTCGGCAGATGCCGTCCGATGGTTCATCTGCCCGATTTGCCGTCCCCTCGACCTGCGAACAACCCGGATCCGCTCCTGGTATCATGCGGCGGATTCGTGGGGACAATCCCCAGGCTTTCCCTCTGCACGAAGGCGGCCGAACGATGCGACTCGACGGAACGATCCGGGACTGGAACGACGAACGAGGCTTCGGTTTCATCTCCCCGGCGCGAGGCGGCGCGGACGTCTTCTTTCACATCAAGGCGTTCGACGCGGAAGGCGGGCGCCCCCAGGTCGGACAGGCCGTCAGCTTCGAAGTCGAACAGGACCTGGGAGGGAAGACTCGCGCCGCGGCCGTGCGGTCCGTCCATCGCGGTCGTTCGGCGCCTGCTCCCGTCCCGGCCCAGGCTCGTGGGATCGAGGCCAGGCGTCGATGGGGCACGCCCGGCGATCTTGCCATCCCGGCCTTTCTCGTCCTGTATCTGGTGGCCGTGTTCCTCTGGCAAGTTCCCCACTGGGTGGCCGGCGTCTACCTCGTTGCGAGCGTACTGGCCTTCGTGATCTATGGCCTGGACAAGGCCGCCGCGCGGGCCAACACGCGGCGCGTCCCCGAGTCCACGCTGCTGGCGATCGGCCTCCTCGGGGGCTGGCCGGGAGCCCGCATCGCCCAGCAGGTGTTCCGGCACAAGACGAGCAAGACCTCGTTCCAGGTCGCCTTTTGGATAACCGTTGTGCTCAACGTCGCCGCCTTCCTCGTGCTCTTCTCGCCGCTCGCCCGTCGCGATCAGTCGCTCTGACTGGAAGCTCGACGTGGCACGGACGGACGATCGCAACGACTTCCGGCCCGGCGACACGGACGATCAACAGCGACGTCTCATCGCACGGCCTCAGGGAACCCGTTGCGGGGCCCGCCCGGGAAACGTCGGGGAGCGGCCGAGTGTTGCATCATCTCTCGGCGGAACTGGTCCACGGCCTCTTGCTGGGACTGGATCTCCTTCTGCACGGAGGCGGCGGCCTGTTGCTCCTGGGCTCGCCTGGCGGCCTCACGCGCGGCATGGATGGCCGTCGGTAGCGCGCCGATCCAGATGGCCGACAGTCCCGCACAGGCCGTGATGGAGAGGATCCAGGCGGCCTGGCCGCCGCCGCTCTCGCCCGCGAAGGCTCGCCGGTTGCCCCCCAGGAAGCTGATGAACGCGCCGATCACCGACACCACCGTGAGCAGGATCGCGGGCACGGAGATGACCATGGCAATCAGGTAGACGATCCCGCCGATCATCCGCGTCGCCGGTGGGATCATCAGGCCAATCCCCCCGATCATGCCGGCCACCATCGCGCCCGTGAAGAGGCAGGCCTGCCCCCGCAGGGTGAGGTTCCAGGGCTCGCCGGCCCGCCGTTTCTTCCCCTTGCCGGACGGCTTGACTCGGCGCGGCACCGGCTCGTCGTCGACCTCGGCCTCGCGGCGGGGCGGCATCGCCACTGCGGCCGGGGGGGAGGCCGGCTCGTCGTCGAGCCCGAACCGTTCCTCGAACTTCGGCATGGTCGGGGCGCTCGACCTGGCACCCGGAATCCGGATCGTCACGCCGCAGTCCTTGCAGCGGCCCATCTTCCCGGCCAGCGACGCATCGATCGTGTGCGGCTTGCCACACGTGGGGCACGTGAATCGGAGCTTCATCAGGAGTGTCCCTCGCGTCCTCGACGCTCGCCCGTGGCCGGCGCCGAGGTAGAGAGGAAGAAAGGGCGACCCGGCTCCGACGTCGGAGTCGTCCGGGGCCGCAGGGACGGATCGGGATTGAGATCGAATCGACCGCGGCGATGCGCGGGCTCAATCATCGATTCCCGCAAGAGTCAGTATCGGTCCGCCACGGGATCGAGTCCAGGGCGTCCCTCGCCGGCGCACGGGAAAGCCGTCCCTGATGGCTCCGTGCTCTCCGAACATCCAGAAACGGGGTTGAAGGGCAGGCAGGAACGCCTGCCCCCCCCTATCTCTGGACGGGGGACGGGCGTCCCTGCCTGCCCCGTGGCCGACCGCACGAGGAAGCCGTGACAAAGCGCCAGGTTCACGATGCCTCAGGGGGCGAGCTTCGAAAGCTCGTCGCCGATCGCGGTCATCAACGGTGAGATCAGCGCCTCGTCGAAGCCGAGGCGGGCCTCGGCGGCGGCGAAGAGGTCCGGCAGCTTGCGGGCGCCACCCAGGGCCAGGGCGTGCTTGTAGGCGGCCACGGCGCCGGCCGGATCGGTGAGGCTCCGGTGCCAGAGCTGGAGCGCGCCGAGCTGGGCGATCCCGTACTCGATGTAATAGAACGGGTACAGGAAGATGTGGAGCTGGCGTTGCCACGAATGATCGCGGGCGTCCTCGTGGCCGGTCCAGTCGACGAGCCCGCCGAAGCGGTCCATGAGGCCCCGCCAGGCAGCCTTCCGCTCGTCGCGGGTGTGGCCGGGATGGCTGTAGAGCCAGTGCTGGAAGGCATCGACGGTCGCGATCCAGGGCAGGATCAGGACGATCCCTTCCAGGAGCTTGCGGTTCGAGCGATCGGCCTCGGCCGGCTCGTAGAACGGGTGCAGATGCCGCGCCCCGAACAGCTCCATGGTCATCGAGGCGACCTCGCAGAACTCGAGCGGCGCGCCGCGGTAGGCGGCCAGGGTCTCGCCGCGGGCGGCCAGGGTGTGGAAGGCGTGGCCCCCCTCGTGGAGCAGGGTCCGGACGTCGCCGTCGAGCCCCACGGCGTTCATGAAGATGAACGGGACGCGGTCCACCTCGAACGTCGTCTGATACCCGCCGGGTGCCTTCCCCTTGCGGTTGGCCAGGTCGAGGAGGTTCTGCGACCGCATGAAAGCAAACTGGGCGCCGAGCTCCGGGTCGATCTCGCGGAAGATCCGCTCGGACCCCTCGGCCAGGCGGGAGACGTCGTCGAAGGGCTTCAGCGGCGGGCGGCCCAGGGAGTCCACCGCCGTGTCCCAGGGGCGGAGCCGATCGAGCTTCAGGGCCTCGCGATGCTCCCGCTGGATCGTCCGGGCGAGCGGCACGACGACCTTCTCCACGGCGTCGTGGAACCTGTACGCGTCGGCCACGCCGTAGTCGAATCGATCCCGATCCCGGTAGGCGTAATCGACGTAGCTGTCGAATCCGGCCTCCGTCGCGACCTCGCCGCGGAGGGACAGCATCTGGTCGAAGAGGTCGTCGAGCGCCTCCTTGTCCCGGAGCCGGCGGGCGGCGCAGAGCTCCCACGACTCCTGGCGGACGGCGCGGTCGGTCTGCTCCAGGTAGGGGGACATCTGCGCCAGCGTCTTCTCCTGGCCGTCGTAGGTGACGGTCATGGCGCCGATGGCCTTCTGGTACTGCTGGCCGAGCTCCGCGAGCTTCGTCTCGCGGGGGATGTTCGCCTCACGAAAGAGGCTGCGGCGGTTCTCCTCGGCGCGGTCGAAGACCTCGTAACGGCCGGGCGGGAGCTGCGCGCGGAACGGCGAATCGAGGTAGCGGTTGCGGGCCTCGTTCCAGAGCGGCTTGAGGTTGGGCTCGATGTCGCGGACGAAGGAGAGATAGGCCTCCTCGCGGGCCGGGTCGTCGGTCTGGCAGGTCATCGCGACGTACCGCTTGGATCCTTCCTGCCCGACGGCCGCGTTCAGCTCGTCGGCCGCGGCCATCCACGCCTCAAGGTCGGCGACCGAGGCGATCGGCATCGCCAGGAGCTTGCGATACCAGGGCTCGATCTGGTCCCAGGTCTTCAGCTCGGTCCCTTCCGGCAGCCAGGTCGAGGGGAATTTGTCGGGAGAGTAGGTGCTCTGTGTCATGGTTGGGTTCGAATCCGTTCCGATCCGGAGGTCTCACCGGAGGGGGCTCACTGCGGTCAGGGTAAGGCCGCCCGGACGAGCCAGGCGCCGACGAAGAGCCAGAGCGACATGACGCCCGTGGCGAGGACGAGCACGAAGGTGGTGGCGGCGACCGCCTGCCCGTGCTGGAGGAGTCCCCGGGCCATGCCGAGGGCGCCGATGGTCTGGAACAGGGCCATGATCGCCGTCGTGCCGAGGATGACCTCGCCGAGCCCCGTCACGAAGACGATGAGGGCGACGCAGCCCACCGGATCGCGGGCGATGGCCATGACGAGGCCCAGCATCAGGATGATCGCGCTGAGGTGCCAGAGCCGCATCGGGAGTCCGCCCGGTGTGATCGAGCCGCGTGGGGCCGCCGTCGGCATCCCCGCCCGTCGCGGGCACGATCCGGCCGGCAAGAGAATCTTCCCCGGCCGAAGATCTCCGTGTCAACGGGGCCTGATCGGCGACGCCCGGCGGACGGCCGGAGGGCCCCGATTCGGTCCTCCCGGCAAGGGCGGTACGGTGCGTCCCCGCCGCTACCGTCTTGCCTCGCGTGGTCCGTTGCGATGGGATATCTGGGTCCGCAGACCTTTCCCCTGGAGATCGAGCCCGATGCGTCCCACCGAAACAACCTACCGCTTCTCCTTCGGCCCCTGGAACATCAGCACGGGCGCCGACCCGTTCGGCCCGCCGGTCCGGCCCGACATGGAGTACGCCCGGAAGCTCCGCGCCTACAAGGAGCTCGGCTTCGACGCGGTGCAGTTCCACGACGACGACGTCGTCCCCGCCGACCTCGACTGGCCGAGTGCCCAGAAGCGCATCGCCGAGGTCAAGAAGATCCTCGACGGCGAGGGCCTGTTCGTCGAGATCATCGCCCCGAGGCTCTGGGAAGACCCCCGGACGATCGACGGCGGGTTCACCTCGAACAACCCGGCCGAGCGGCAGTACGCCATCGATCGGGCCAAGCGGACGGCGGACGTCGGCCGCGAGATCGGCTGCAAGAACTACGTCCTCTGGCTGGCCCGCGAGGGCACCTACATCCGCGAGGCCAAGGACGCGAAGACGGGCGTCGCCCGGATCGTCGACGCCTGGAACGCGATCCTCGAGCACGACCCGGACATCCGCGTGCTGGGCGAGGCCAAGCCCAACGAACCGATGGACTCCGCCTACCTGCCCACGGTCGGCCACATGATGGCCATCGGCTACAAGACGATCGACCCCGCGCGGTCGGGCGTGCTCATCGAGAGTGCCCACTCGATCCTCGCCGGGCTCGACCCGTCGGACGACATGGCCTTCGCGCTCTACCACGGCAAGCTCTGGAGCGTCCACCTGAACGACCAGAACGGCCTGAAATATGACCAGGACAAGGTGTTCGGCTCGGTGGACCTGCGGCGGGCGTTCAACACGGTCTGGGTCCTGGAGAAGAACGGCTTCGGCCGGAACGGCGAGTGCGTGGGCCTGGACGTCAAGGCCATGCGGACGACCTCGTTCGAGGAGTCGACGTATCACCTCGCCCATTCGAAGACCCTGTTCCTCCGCCTGCTGGACATCGTCCGCAGCGTCGACGAGGCCAAGGTCGAGGCCTTCCGCAAGAACCGCCAGTATGAACAGCTCGAGATGTACATCCTCAACATGCTGATGGGGAAGGCGAGTTGAGGTCGACTCGCTCCGGCTCTCCGTTCTCATCCGGAGGGCCGGAGGGCGGGGCGGGAGCGATTCCATGGGCGGTTTCTACGGCTCGGTCCAGGTCCGGACGACCGACCGGATTCGGGTTCGTGGCCGAGAGCAATCGCGGCGAGGTCTGGCGCGAAGGGCGAGTTTACGATCTCGTGCATGACGCCGGCCGCAATCGGCTCCTGCTCGCGGGCCTGGACGGCCGGGTCCGATTCCTCGACCTTGCTTCCGGCCGCTCCGGAGTCCTCCTGGAGCCACTCGGGCTTCCGCCGATCTTCCGAGTGGGGCTGTCGCGTGACGGTGCGACGCTGGCCCTGACCTGCGACCCGGATATGCATGTCCGGGGCGCGAACAGGCGCTCGCCGATGCTCCAGTTCTGGGATGTCGGGGCCATCTCCGCGGCGCCGTGAACCTCGGCCTTGACGGCCCGCAGCCGAGGCCTAACGCCAATACCGTTCAACGAAGGGTGGGGCACACGGGCTTCGGCAGGGTCTCAAACCGCGATGGTACGAGACCGAGGTCAACG
>NZ_JAALJH010000109.1 GCF_011064615.1 Aquisphaera insulae
CACGGCGTCGCCCGGCACGACCTACCTGTACGACAATGCCGGCAACACGATCCGGAAGACCGACACCGCCACGGGCAACTACTGGACCTACGCCTACGACTACCACAACCGGCTGACCTCG
Source organism: Aquisphaera insulae (assembly GCF_011064615.1). Taxonomy (GTDB): domain Bacteria; phylum Planctomycetota; class Planctomycetia; order Isosphaerales; family Isosphaeraceae; genus Aquisphaera; species Aquisphaera insulae. The sequence continues at coordinate 122 of NZ_JAALJH010000109.1, forward strand.
GCCGTCCAGAAGAACCCCGCCGGCACGACGCTGAACTCGGTGACGTACGCCTACGACGCCCTCGATCGTCGGATCGCCGTGACGACCAACGGCGGCACGACGCTGTACACCCAGTACGTCGGCGCCGGGACTGTCGCAAACCCCTACGCCGACTTCACCGGCTCGACGCTCAAGACCCGTTACCTCTACGGCCCCGCCGTCGATGAGATCCTGGCCCGCACCGACGCCAACGCGGCCGTGACCTGGTACATGGCGGACAAGCTGGGATCGATCACCGATGACGTGAGCACGAGCGGGACGTATCCTACCGTCGTGGACAACATCACCTATTCGACGTTCGGCACGCCGACGGATTCGTCGGTGGCCAATGGGGATCGGTTCAAATTCACAGGTAGGGAGTATGATGCGGCAACGGGACTATATTACTACAGAGCTCGATATTACGATTCGAACAGTGGTGGCTTCTTAAATAGAGATCCCATGGACCTTTCCGCCGGAGACTTGAACGTCTATCGCTACGTCCGGAATAGCCCATCCGGTTTCGTCGATCCGTCGGGTCTGTTCGGAGAGCCGCCCGAGGGCGAAGACAAGCCCAAATCCGGCGAACCACGACCGGTCCCACCCTACTGGTATCCAAAGATAGAGATCTACGGAGACAGGGTTGGCGATGTGCCTGTGTCAACGGTTAGGCCAGGACAGGGGCGCGGCGGCCTTGAGCCTGGAATTCCTTACTACAAGAAATTGAGAGAGCCCGTTGCCCTTCCTCAGCCGGTTCTTCCGGGAGGTGGAGGTAGAGTAGGAGGTCAACGAGGAGGCGGTGGAGGGGGAGGCGGGGGGCAAAATGGCGGCGGCGGAGCAGGTCAGAATCCAGCCGGAGGCCCGGGTGCAGTTGGGGAGGAAGATCCATTCAAGGCTCGCCTCAAGCTGAGAAAGATGCGTCCGGACATCTACTGGGAGTGGATGGGCGGGAATCCGTAGATGACCCTTTCCGGGTAGAGAGAAGAGAAGTTTCGGGAGGGCTAGGAAAACAGGTCACTTTACCCGATTTGGAAGCGGTTTCGATCATCAGAAGCAAACCGAAAAGTGTCATTGATGGTTTTTGCCGCATTCCAGAGAGGGCTGGCGAGTCGAAAAAGCCGCACGGCCGGGACTTTAGGGATTCAGAAGAAGCCGTCGCTTCAAAGTCCAGCATGCTGTAACGAAAATTCGCGGGAGCCAAGGGAACTAAACCATCACCGGCTGGAAGCCGGTGGGTTCGTCAGTCAACTGCAAACTCGACTGAACTTGGCACTCGTCATTCGCCGTCGATTCGGAAGTCCTCATCATGCTTCGAAGCCTCGTGCGTCCGGATGTATTCCATGGTCGCCTCGTCTGTCACGACTCCCGAACTCGCCACGAAAACCCCCCTCGCCCGCAGGTGCCGGCCCCAGCACTGCTTCTTAAAAAGGCTGAACTCCTGGAGCAGTTTCCCCGAAGACTTCCCATAGAACCGCTGTTTGGGATAGCTCGGCGATACATGAGGCGAACACACGCACTTTGTTCCGGCCTTCAAGCCCCTTGATGATCACGACCTCCATCTCCGAGCGGATGTTTCGCACAAGCTGCCGCGGGCGGAAGCCCTAGTCCTTGTGAAGGCAACTTCATGCGATACTTCGTGATCCCGACGAAGTGATACCTAAGGTCAAGAACGCGTAAAGGCGGTCTGTCGGAAGTGCTCCATTTCCCCACCGTACTACAAGTAGTCGCCTACTGGCGAGGGCTTTAGATCCCAAGACGGGGACGTTAAATGCTTCGAGAGCGTAGGATTATGAAAGCTCTATCCGGCCTGTTCTTCATTGTCACGCTATTTTCACCATCTCACATAGAATCCGGAGAATCAGCCGGACCCATCTGCTCGTTTGCAATGGAGCCAACATGCCACGGTGATGACGTCGATGATTTAATGGGTGCACCCACTACGAAGTGGGGCGACATCGCTCAACGCATGTCACCGTCGATTTGCCTACTCTACGATAGCGGATCCGCTGATGAAAATGGTCAATACGTATTCGCCACAGCGTTTGTCGTGTCACCGGAACGGCGACTACTCGCCACCGCGGCTCACGTTCTCGATCATATTACGGATGTCAAGAATTTGCGAGTCATTCCGGATGGGACGAAGACAAGGCACCATGTTGACCATGCATGGTGTCATCCGTTGGTGCGGAGGAAGGCGAATAACCTTCTAACAACGCCATGCCCCGATCGTCGATTAGGTCCTGTTGAATTTCCAACAGCTGATCTCGCCGTCCTGCACGTTCGCGACGACGGTGTTGCCCTTCCCCCCGGCTTGCCGATCTGTGCTCAGGATCGGTTGGAAAGACTCGTCAACGAACCGGCGGCTTTCCTCGGGTATGGAATCGTAGGCGCTGACACATCGCGCTGGCCCGAGCGACCTCCTGGCGCCCGTCTCAGCGTTGCGACACTTGCCGGGTTCTGGAAGAGCTCGCACCCAGTTCCTCCATGTCCCTTAGTGCCGGATATTGACACTAAGTTTCTATATATTTCTGATCGAGGTCAACCTGGATCGAGTGGTTCTCCAATTTTCTTGCAGGACGGGACTGTTATTGCCGTCTTTTCTCGTGTAGGACCACCGTCCATAAAGCTCGGCGAAGGCGTTCGAGCAGACGCGATCCAGGAAGTTCTTGACGCCTACGGATTAGCCGATACTCCTGGCCCTCGAAGTTCAGACTTACGAAAATCGGTCACATGCCTCCCCGACGTAAACAGGCTTGAGAAAATTGCACAGGCCATGAAAAGTGCGGATTCGCTCATTCGAGCCCGGAATTCACGGGAAGCCGTGGAACTTCTCAATCCTATCCTGGCAGGCGATCGGTTTTCCGGCTGGGATGTCGCAATTCGATTGCGGGGGCAAGCGTACCTCGCATTCTGCTCCGCGCAGTGGAACCTGCTATCCGAAGGGGAACGGTACAGATACGCGGATTGGGCCGCTCTGGATTTCAGCGAATGTGTAGACACCGTCGATCCAAGAAGTTTGTACCCTTGCTTGCTCCTGGCCTATGCAAATCTCTACAGAGCTCAAGCCATACATAGTCAAGAGATATTGCAAAAGAACTGCGACTATCTAACCGCAATGATTGACAAAGACGCGACACGCCCGGAAGACGTCTGGTTCCTGGCCACATTACTGAACTGCCGAGGGCATTGTCGCATCGCATTAGGCGAACTTGAAACGGCACTATCCGATTTCGATAGAGCCATCGCTCTTGATCCCCACGAAGGTCGCTGGAAACGCGACCGCCTCAAACTCATCGGAAAGCTCAAGGCGAGGGGGAGCCCGTAGTCCGCCATGCAGTTTTCGCCGGGGCCGTGCAAGGTCGGTGCCCAGGCACTCAAGAGGGGTAAAATGGGAAAAATCGATAGCCGGAGGACACCAGGAGACCATTAGGCCGATTTGGCGATAAGGCCGATTTGCCCCAGGTTTCCTGGCTTAGGCGCGTGGCCGCCGATTCCCTCCGTGGCCGCCGATTCCCATGGCCGCCGATTCCGCGTGGCCGCTGATTCTGCCTCTTTGTGGTCATCGATGGAGTGAACCGATGAGTGTCAAGGACCTCCCGCGTGCGTTTCGTCGGCCAGGAAATGCCCTGAGTGGCAAGCACCTCCTGGCATGGACGCTGGTTCTCATCCTCTCCGTGCAGGTGTTCGGGCGCGGCGATTCGACCCGATCGCCCAGGGTGATCGAGGCCGAGTCCTTTGTCCTCAAGGGGCCGGACGGGCAAACTCGCGGCCAATTCCTGGTCGATGCGGAGGGCAAGGCTCGGCTCAAACTCTCTGATCCACAGGGGAGACCGCGACTCACCCTCACCTGTTCGGAGAAAAGCGTCACGATCGCGATCCGCGATCAGAATGACTCCGATCGCCTGGTCGTCGGGGAATTCGAGGATGGACGTCCGGCCCTGGTGGTCTTTCCGCCCCGTGTTCGGGGCGATGAACCGAGTCTAGTCGTGGGTCAGGATGCGAAGGGGACCTCGACCGCCGTCGCCTTCGCGGACGCGGGCCGTCAACGGTTGACGCTCGGACTCTTCGAGGACGGTCGCGCGGGCCTGGACCTCCAGAATCCGGACCAGAGCGGACAGATCCAGATGTCAGTGCGTCCTGATGACGTGTCTCAGTTCTCGATTCGAGGAGCTCGTCAGAAAGCTGGCCTATCACTGAATGCTTATCCCGACGGATCGAGCGGCCTCCTGCTCAGGGATGCGAACGGAATGCAGAGAATCTCCCAGGCCATCCACTCCGATGGGAGGGCGGATTCGATTCTTCGAGGCAAGAAGCAGAATGAACAGGTGTCGCTCGTCGTCATGCCCGATGGTCGATCCGCGATCCAGGTCCAGGACACGACGGGCCAGGGGGCCGTTCGGCTGGAGAGCTGGCCCAGCGGAAGCCTGTTCCTGGCCATGGAAGGGCAACCGAAAGTTGCGCCCTTCCTCGCTCTCGGTCGGGTCGGAGTCGAGTCGCCCGGGATGATCCTGCGCGGCAAAGATGGGAAGCCGTCCTTCCTTGCCCCCCAGGCACTTCAACGAGCGCTCGAAGGTCTCGGCAAGGACGCCCCTGCGAGAAAGGCCGCCTCCGGGGAATTGCGGGACGACGGACACGAGAAGGAGGGCAAGAACTGATCTCAGAGCGAATCACGAAGAAGTGAACCCCTACCCTATGCGCATCGCAAGCCAGGCACGCAAGGGAAGTCGCAGGCGGGAAAGTGTCAGGAACCGGGGGAACGGGAAAGGCGCCGCAGACCGAAAAGGCAATATCTTGATATCGGCGACTGGCACCTTTCTGAGGCCCAATTCCGTGTGACCGCCGATTCTCGTAGGAGTCGCAGCTCCTGGAGTCAATCGACGCGTTGCCCTGCCGGGTAAACGCGGTAAAATGGTCATGCCATATGGCGAAATGAGGAGGAGACATGCCAGCCCTGAGCCTGGATTTCAAGCCCGACGTCAAGATGATTCTGCCGCAAGTCCAATGGACGCCGGAGATGTACTGGCAGGCGAACGATGCGGGGTGTTTTGAGGATCTACGGGTCGAGCTGGTGGGGGGGCTGCTGATCTCGATGACGGACAACCCACCCCACACGAAACGTTCCATCCTCGCCGAGCGTGCTCTGTCCGCTCTCTTCCCCTCAGACCGCTGGTTTGTGGCACGCGAGATCAACCTTGACCTCCAGAGCTGGGCACCCCGCCCGGACGTCATGGTTGCCCGAGGCCCCCTCGTACCGACCTACGACGACCGGCGGCCGACGGCCGACGATGTCGTGATGGTCGTCGAGGTGGCGGACTCCACCTACTGGTATGATCACTCCGAGAAAATTCCTCGTTACCTCAAAGCCGGCATTCCGAATTGCTGGATCGTTCATCTCGCAATGAAACGCATCGAGGTTTTTACGGCGAGCCAGCCGGACGGATGGACGATTTACGGGGTCGGAGATTCGGTCCCCGTTGAGGTTGATGGTGCTGTTGTTGGTGAGATCCTCGTCGGCGACATCCTGGGGTAGGATTCGACGCGATCGGCACGCCATGTCCCCCCTCAACCACAACACAACATCATTGACACGCGAGACGCCAGCACCGCCCCGGCGGCGATACATTCCCGCCGGCCTGTGAACGGCCGCCTCACCGCGCCGGCCGACGAAGATCCAGCGTCAGCGGGGCGGCCGGGTGCCGCTCGACCGGCGGGACGTCCATCTCCCCGGGGGTGTGGCCGAACGGGAAGAAGCGGTTGTGCCGGCGGGCCTCCGCCTCGTTGGCGTTGACCGGGAAGGTCTCGTAGGACCGGCCGCCCGGGTGCACGACGTGGTACGTGCAGCCCCCCAGCGATCGCTTCAGCCACGGGTCGTACAGGTCGAACACCAGGGGCGAGTTCACCTTGATCGTCGGGTGCAGGCACGACGGCGGTTGCCAGGCCCGGTAACGGACCCCCGCGACGTACTCGCCGATGGTCCCGGTCGGATGCAGCGGGACCCGCCGACCGTTGCACGTGACAACCTGCCGGCCCTCGGTCAGCCCCCGGACCTTCACCTGGAGCCGCTCCACCGAGGAGTCCACGTACCGCGCCGTGCCGCTGCTGCTGGCCTCTTCACCGAGCACGTGCCACGGCTCGATCGCGGTGCGGAGCTCCAGGTGGATCGTCCCCAGGTTGACCGAGCCGATCAGGGGGAACCGGAACTCGTAATGGGGGGCGAACCACTCCGCCTCGAACTTCAGGCCGAATCGCCGCAGGTCCTCGATCACGACCCGGAAGTCCTCGTCGATGAAGTGCGGCAGCACGAAGCGGTCGTGGAGCTCGGTCCCCCAGGGGATGAGCCGGTCCTTCACCGGCCGGTTCCAGAACATGGCGATCAGGCCGCGGATCAGGAGGAGCTGGGTCAGGCACATCCGCGCGTGCGGCGGCATCTCGAACCCGCGCAGCTCCACCAGCCCGAGCCGGCCCGACGACGAGTCCGGGTTGAAGAGCTTGTCGATGCAGAACTCGGCGCGGTGGGTATTGCCGGTGATGTCCACCAGGAGGTGGCGGAAGACCCGGTCCACCAGCCAGGGGGGGACCTCCCCCTCGTCGGGGATCTCGCCGAAGGCGATCTCCATCTCGTAGAGGCTGTCGTTGCGGGCCTCGTCGATCCGGGGGGCCTGGCTGTGCGGGCCCAGGAAGAGGCCGGAGAACATGTAAGAGAGCGACGGGTGATTGTGCCAGTAGGTGACCATGCTCCGGAGCAGGTCCGGGCGGCGGAGGACCGGGCTGTCGGCGGGCGTCGTCCCGCCCAGGACGACGTGGTTGCCGCCGCCGGTGCCGGTGTGGCGGCCGTCGAGCATGAACTTCTCGGTCCCCAGCCGGGCCAGCCGGGCCTCCTCGTAGAGGATCGTCGTCTTGGTGACCAGCTCGTCCCACGACCGGGACGGGTGGATGTTGACCTCGATGACGCCCGGGTCCGGGGTGACGCTGAAGTGGAGCAGCCGGTGGTCGTTGGGGGGGCGATAGCCCTCGATGATCACCGGCATGCCGAGCTCCGCGGCGGTGTCCTCGATGGCGGAGATCAGTTCCAGGAAGTCCTCGAGCCTGCGCTGGGGGGGGAGGAAGACGTGCAGGCGGCCGTCCCTGGGCTCGACGCAGAGGACCGTGCGGACCACGCCCTTGACGCTCTGTCCGGCCTCGAAGTCCGCGCGGAGCTCCTCCGGGGACGGGCCGCCCGGCCGGGCCGGGGCCTGGGCGACCGACGAGACGTCCTGCCGGCGGTTGCGGGGTGCCTCCGGCCGGGCGGGGGCGGGCAGGGGACCCCTCGGGGCGAACGGGTCGACCTCGTCCGAGGGCTCGATGTCTGCCGGGGCGGCCCAGGGCAGCGACGGCAGCGGCAGGCGATATCCGACCGAGGAGTCGCCCGGCATCAGGAAGAGGTTCCCCCGCCGCACCGCCCAGCGGTCGCTCTTCCAGACGGTCCGCCCGGGCCTCGGCCCCGCCTGGGGCTGCTGGGACGGGACCGGCGCGACGTGCCGTTCGGGCTCGGCCGCGGGCGCGGGGCCCTCGCCGCCGGCGGGATTTCCATCGCCCTCCTCATGCTCCTCCACCTCCTCCGCCTTGAGGGGCAGGACGTAGGAGACGACCTCGCCGAGGCCGCGGTCGAAGACCTGGGTGAGGCGGTGCCGCTCCACCGGGTCGTCGAGCTTGCTGTCGCCCGGGTCCACGTTCGCCGGCAGGGACTGCTCGCGCCAGAGGTAGTAGAAGTGGTCCTCATAGGTCGGCCGGACGCAGTCGGCGTCGACCCCGAGGCGGGCGGCCAGGGCCTTCAGGAACCGCTCGGCGTCGGCCGGGGTGTGGCCGTAGTCCTTCTCCTGGTCGGCGAGGAGGTCGGGATTCCGCCAGACGGGGACCCCGTCGGCCCGCCAGAAGCAGCCGAGGGCCCACCGCGGCAGGGGCTCGCCGGGGTAGAGCTTCCCCTGGCCGTGGAAGAGCAGGGCCCCGGAGGCGAAGCGGTCGCTGAGCCGCTTCAGGAGCTGGCCGGCGAGCCGCCGCTTGTCGTCGCCGAGGGCCGCGGTGTTCCACTGGTCGCCGTCCATGTCGTCGATCGAGACGAACGTCGGCTCGCCCCCCATGGTCAGGCGGACGTCGCCTGCGTTCAGGTACTCGTCGATCTCGTGGCCGAGGCGCTCGATGGCCGCCCACTGGTCCTCGCCGTAGGGCCTGGTGACCCGCGGATCCTCGTGGACGCGGGCCACCTCCATGTGGTGGGAGAATTCCGCCGAGCAGGTGTCGTGGGGGTCGTCCTCCGGCGTCCGGCTCCACGAGTAGGAGCCCGTGACCGGGGCGGCCGTGAGGGGATCCGCCGTGCAGGCGAGCGGGATGTGGCCCTCGCCGGCGAGCAGCCCGGAGGTGGGATCCAGCCCGACCCAGCCGGCCCCGGGGAGGTAGACCTCGGTCCAGGCGTGGAGGTCCGTGAAGTCCTCCTGCGGCCCGGACGGGCCGTCGACGGCCGGGATGTCGGCCTTGAGCTGGATCAGGTAGCCCGAGACGAAGCGGGCGGCCAGGCCCAGGCGACGGAGGACCTGCACCAGCAGCCAGGCCGAGTCCCGGCACGAGCCGCTCTTCAGGGTCAGGCTCTGCTCGGGCGTCTGCACGCCCGGCTCCATCCGGATCAGGTAGGCGATCTTCTCGTGGATGGCCCGGTTGAGGGCGACGACGTAATCCACGGTCGCCAGGCCGGAGCCGCGAAGGTCCTCCACCAGGGCGGAGAGCAGCGGGCCGGCGGGCTCCGTCTCCAGGTAGGGGATCAGCTCGCGGGCGAGAGACGGGTCATACGTGAAGGGGAATTTCTCGGCCGACTCCTCGATGAAGAAGTCGAACGGGTTGATGACCGTCATCTCGGCGACGAGGTCCACCACGATCGAGAGCTCCGCCATGGGCTCGCGGAAGACCAGCCGGGCCAGGTAGTTGCTGTACGGATCCTGCTGCCAGTTGAGGAAGTGCGTCGGCGGCTCCACCCGCAGCGTGTATCCCAGGATCGGCGTCCGGCAGTGGGGCGCCGGGCGGAGCCGGACGACGTGCGGCAGCAGCGTCACGGGGCGGTTGTAGCGATAGACCGTCCGATGATGGAGCGCGACGTGGATGGCCATGAGTCGTTCGGGTCCTTTGGTCGGTGACGGCTGCGGCAGGAGGGGCTTAGGAGGGGAGGTCTCTGGATTCCGTTCCCCCCTTACGAAGGGGGGATTCAGGGGGGTCCTCTTCGATCGCCTCGGCCTGTGCCGTTCACCCCCTCCAACTCCCCCTTGGTAAGCTCTGCTTTACTCACACGTGAGGCGGTCCATTCCGGTCCCCTCCCCCCTGGTGGGGGAGGGCTAGTGTTTTGTCAGTGCTTAATTCTCGGGTTGACCACGGGACAGGCAGGAATGCCTGTCCTCCGAAACCTCTAACACACCTGGCTTTAAACCCGGGGGACAGACATTCCTGCCTGTCCTGAAACCCGAATTCTTCGTGTTGACAGAGCACTAGGGAGAGGGGGAACGGGCATGCCGAGGATGAAAGACGGGACGCTCCGACGAAGACTGCTCGGCATCAACGCCGGGCCGGTCGGCCGGTGTGGTAGCCCCCTCTCCCTAACCCTCCCCCACACGGGGGGGAGGGGACCGGAAGGCCCGCCCCGCCCGCCATTTCCGCCTCCTCAGCCGGGGATTTCTTGCACATATGGGTAGAGATAAACTTGGTAAGGGGGAGAGCCAGATAGGGGCTCCCCACTCCGCGTGAGATGTCCTGGAAATCACAATCAGGCCGTCGACTGAGGCACAGCCCCCGGGTCGGCGGCCGCCCCGGCGGCGGCCCACTCCTCCGGGATCATGTTGGACCGCTGGTCGAAGTAGGTCCGGTGGATGGCGTCGCCGATGCCGTGGATCCGGTCGATGATGCTGGTCAGGGCCTCGTGCAACCCGGCCTGGATGAAGTCGTCGATCTTGGTCAGGTTGAGCCAGCTCGAGAGGTCCTCCAGCGCGTGCTCGACGGCGTTGCCCGGCCGCCCCGGCTGGCGGCCGGAGATCGCGTAGGCGGCGGCGCGGCAGCGGTTCAGGCAGAACCGGACCGACCGCGGGAAGAGCGAGTCGAAGATCAGGAAGTCGGGGACGGCGACGCCGGGGTCGGAGTCGAACCGCTCCTTGGTGTAGGGCTCGTAGCCGGAGCAGCTCGTGAGGATGGCCACCCAGTGGGCGTTGTCCACGGGCGTCCCCACGTGCTCGAGGGTCGGCAGCAGGATGTGGTACTTGACGTCGAGGATCCGGGCGATCTGGCTGGCCCGCTCCAGGTAGTGGCCCAGGCGGTAGAAGTCCCAGGCCTCGCCGTGGGACATCGTCCCCTCGTTGATCCCGGCGATGAGCTGGTTGATCCGGCGGATCCGGTTGTAGAAGCCCGTCCGATCGGTGTGGTAGAGGGCGCGTGCGCCGGGGCTCTCCATCCAGAGGTAATAGAAGTTCATCCGCTCCCAGCTCTCGGCGCTGATGACCTCGCGGATGTTGCGGGCGTTCTCGCGGGCCGCGGCGATCGAGGAGGCGATGCTGGAGGGGTTGTCGTCGACCTCCCAGGTCATGAAGTTCTGGACGGCCTCGCCGTCCATGTCCTCGGGCCGGTCGTGGATGCCGCTGATGATCAGGACGGGGCGCCACTGCTGCTCGACCGGGACGGCGAAGTCGAGCAGGAGGGTCTGGTTGACCTCCAGGAGCCGGGCGGCGTTCTCGGCCCGCTCGAGATACCGGCTCATCCAGAAGCAGTGCTCGGCGACTCGGCTGATCATCGGCCGTTCTCCATCACCCAGGTGTCCTTGCTGCCGCCCCCCTGGCTCGAGTTCACCACCAGCGACCCCTTCACCAGGGCCGTCCGGGTCAGGCCCCCCGGCAGCACCCAGGTGGACGTCCCGCTGACGATGTAGGGCCGCAGGTCGACGTGCCGGGGCGCCAGCCCCTCGTCGTCGGTCCAGGTCGGGCTGGTGGAGAGCGTGACCACCGGCTGGGCGACGTAGTTCCGCGGGTTCTCGCGTAGCTTCTCCGCGAACTCGGCGATCTGGGCGGAGGTGGCCCAGGGGCCCATCAGCATGCCATAGCCGCCCGACTCGTTGACGGCCTTGACCACCAGCTCCGGCAGGTGATCGAGGGTGTACTTCAGGTCGTCCGGCCGGGCGCAGATGTAGGTCGGGACGTTCTTCAGGATCGGCTCCTCGGACAGGTAGAAGCGGATCATGTCCTCGACGAACGGGTAGATGGCCTTGTCGTCGGACACGCCCGTGCCGACGGCGTTGGCCAGGGTGACGTTCCCCGCCTTGTAGGCCCGCATCAGGTTGGGGACGCCCAGCATGGAGTCGGGCCGGAACGCCTTGGGGTCGAGGAACGCGTCGTCGATCCGGCGATAGATGACGTCCACCCGCTGCGGCCCGCGGGTCGTGTGCAGGTAGACCTTGTCGTCGTGGACGAAGAGGTCCTGCCCGAAGACGAGCTCCACCCCCATGTGGCGGGCCAGGAAGCAGTGCTCGAAGTAGGCCGAGTTGTACTGGCCCGGCGAGAGCAGGACGATGGTCGGCTCCTCCACGCCGTCGGGCGCGACCGAGCTGAGCGCCTCGCGGAGCCGCCGCGGGTAGTCCTCCACCCGGCGGACCCGGCACTGCTGGAAGAGCTGCGGGAAGATCTTCTTCATGACCACGCGGTTCTCGAGGACGTAGCTGACCCCGGAGGGGGACCGGCCGTTGTCCTCGAGCACCAGGAACTGCCCGTCGCGGTCGCGGATCAGGTCGGTGCCGACCACGTGGAGGTACTGCTTGCCCGGCGGGCTGAAGCCGATCATCTCCGGCCGGTAGCCCTTGGACTGGACGACCAGGTCCTCCGGGATGATCCCCTCCTTGAGGATCCGGCCGTCGTGGTAGACGTCGTCGAGGAAGATGTTCAGGGCCCGGATCCGCTGGATCAGGCCGTTCTCGAGGTTGTCCCACTCCCCGCCGTGGACCGGCCGGGGGATCAGGTCGAACGGGAAGATCTTCTCGGTGCCGCGGCGGTCGGAGTAGACCGAGAACGTGATGCCGTTGTTGATGAACGCGAGGTCCGCCGAGGTCCGCTTGTCGAGGAAGTCGCGGACGTCGAGCCCCCCCAGGCGGTCGAAGAGGACGCGGCAGAAGTCGTGCGACCGGCTCGCCCCGGCGAAGAGCTCGTCCCAGGCCTTCGGGTGGAGGGCATAGTCCTCGAAGAGCGAGGGCCCCGACGTCCCCTGCGTCTGGGACTGGGACTGGGCCGGGCCCTGCGATTGGGTCTGGGCCGTCGAACCTGTGGACATCTCCGTCACCCCTTCCGGTCCTCTCGCCCGCCGGCCTGGCCCCGGGCCGGCCCGGCGTCCGCCACCCCGGCCCGGCCCCGGGGGCCGCGATGGCATGAAATATGAAGTAGGAACCCTGGAGCGTCAAGGCGCCGCGGCCCCGCCGCTCAGCGGCCGGCGGCGGCCGGGGCGGCCTCCCCCGCGACCTGGGTCGGCGACCGGTCCCGCGCCCGCAGGGCGCTCGGCCGGCCGGTCAGGAACTCGTCCACGTTCCGGGCCGCCTCCCGCCCCTCGGCGATGGCCCAGACCACCAGCGACTGCCCGCGGCGGCAGTCCCCCGCGGCGAAGACCCCCTCGCGGCTGGTCATGTACCGCCGATCGCAGCGGATCGCCCCCTGCTCGGTCATCGCCAGGCCGAGCGCCCCGGGGATCGAGCCCTCCGGGCCGGAGAAGCCGATCGCCAGCAGGACGAGCTCCGCCGGGAAGATCAGCTCCGAGCCGTGGATCTCCTCGAACTGCCGCTCCCCCGCCTCGTCGTAATACTGGTGGACGCGGACCGCCGCCAGCTCCTTCACGTTCCCCCGGTCGTCGCCGTGGAACGCCTTGGTCTTGATCTGCCAGTCGCGCCGGCCCCCCTCCTCGTGCGCCGGGGTGACGCGGAGGATCTTGGGCCAGAGGGGCCACGGCGTGTCCGGGTTCTCCCCCTCCGGCGGCATCGGGTTGTAGTCGAGCTGGAGGACCGACCGGGCCTGCTGGCGGTGGCAGGTGCCGACGCAGTCGGCCGCGGTGTCGCCGCCGCCGATGACGATCACGTTCTTCCCCGTCGCCATGATCGACGCGCCGGCCGGCGGGAGGCCGAAGCCCCGCCGGTTCTGCTGCGTCAGGAAGGTCATCGCCTGCTCGATCCCCTTCAGCTCGCGGCCGGCGATGTCGAGCCCGCGCGGCCGCGTCGCGCCGACGGTCAGGAGCACGGCGTCGTGGTCGTCGCAGAGCGACTTCGGGTCGATCGCCGTGCCGACCTCGGCGTTGAGGACGAACCGGATCCCCTCGTCGACGAGCTGGTTGACCCGCCGCTCGACCTGGACCTTGGCCATCTTGAAGTCGGGGATGCCGTAGGCGAGCAGCCCGCCGGCGCGGTCGTCGCGCTCGAAGACGGTGACCGCGTGCCCGGCCCGGCGGAGCTGCTGGGCGGCGGCCAGCCCGGCCGGCCCGCTGCCGACGATCGCCACGCTCTTGCCGGTCTCGCGCCCCGGCGGCCTCGGCACGATCCAGCCGTTCTCCCACCCCCGCTCGACGATCGAGGCCTCGATCTCCTTGATCGTCACCGCCTCCCCCTCGAGCGCCAGGACGCACGACGCCTCGCACGGCGCCGGGCACGTCTTGCCGGTGAACTCGGGGAAGTTGTTGGTGTCGTGCAGGGCCGCCAGGGCCTCGCGCCAGCGATCGCGATGGACCAGGTCGTTCCAGTCCGGGATCTGGTTCCCCAGCGGGCAGCCGTGCTGGCAGAACGGGATGCCGCAGTCCATGCACCGCGACGCCTGGGCCCGGACGCCCTCGGTGGGCATCGGCTGGTAGAGCTCCAGGTAGTCCTTGATCCGCTGGTGGACCGGCCGCGGCGTCGGCTTCTGGCGGTCGATGTTGAGGAACCCGCGAGGGTCAGCCATTGATCAGCTCCCACTGCCGCTGGACGATCCGGCTCTGCTCCAGGACCCGGCGATAGTCGCGTGGGAAGACCTTGACGAAGGTCCCCAGCGCGGTCGAGAAGTCGTCCACGATCGCCCCGCCGACCGTCGATCCGGTGTAGTGGACGTGGCGATTGATCAGGTTGCTGAGCATCCCCACGTCCTTGTAGTCCTCCACCGGGACGAGGTCCACCATCTCGAGGTTGCACCGCTCGCGGAACCGGCCGTGGGGGTCGTGCACGAAGGCGATGCCGCCGCTCATGCCGGCGGCGAAGTTCCGCCCGGTCTCCCCCAGGACGACGACCACGCCGCCGGTCATGTACTCGCAGCCGTGATCGCCGATCCCCTCGACGACCGCCTTGGCCCCGCTGTTCCGCACGGCGAACCGCTCGCCGGCCTTGCCGCGGAAGTAGGCCTCGCCGCCGGTCGCCCCGTAGAGGGCCACGTTGCCGACGGCCATGTTCCGCTCCGCCTCGTAGGCCGCCTCCGGCGGCGGGGAGACGACGATCTTGCCGCCGGAGAGCCCCTTGCCCGCGTAGTCGTTCGTGTCGCCGCGGACCCGGAGCGTGATCCCCCGCGTCAGGAAGGCGCCGAAGCTCTGCCCCGCGCTGCCGCTGAACGTCAGGTCGATGGTGTCCTCGCGGAGGCCGTGCTCGCCGTGCTTCTTGGTGACGAAGAAGCTGAGCAGGGTCCCGGTCGTCCGGTTCCGGTTCGAGATCGGCAGCGACCGCTGGACCCGCTTGGCGTGCTCGACCGCGTCCTTGCAGTGGCGGACGAGCTCCCAGTCGAGCTGATCGGCCAGGACGTCGGGCTGCCGCTCGACCTGGCGGGTGGGGGTCCCGTAGGCCACCCGGGCGGATTCCAGGAGCGCCCGCAGGTCCAGGTGTCTCGCCTTCCAGTGGCCGGAGAGGTCGGCGGCGGACAGGTAGTCGGTCCGGCCGATGACCTCGTCGAGCGTCCGGCAGCCCATCTTGCTGAGGTGCTCCCGGACCTCCTCGGCGACGAAGAAGAGGTAATTGATCACGTCTTCGGGCGTCCCGTTGAACCGGGCGCGGAGGACCGGGTCCTGGGTGGCGATCCCCACCGGGCAGGTGTTCAGGTGGCACTTCCGCATCATGATGCAGCCCATCGCGATCAGGGGCGCGGTGGCGAAGCCGTACTCCTCGGCCCCCAGGCAGGCGGCGACGATCACGTCGCGGCCGGTCTTCATCTGGCCGTCGGCCTGGATCCGGACCCGGCCGCGGAGGCCGTTCTGGATCAGCGTCTGCTGGGTCTCGGCCAGGCCGATCTCCCAGGGGATGCCCGCGTGCCGGATGCTCGACAGCGGCGAGGCCCCGGTGCCGCCGCCGTCGCCGCTGATCAGGATCCGATCCGCGTAGCCCTTGGCCACGCCGGTGGCGATCGTCCCCACGCCCGCGGCGGCGACGAGCTTGACGGAGATCTCGGCGTGCGGGTTCGCGTTCTTGAGGTCGAAGATGAGCTGGGCGAGGTCCTCGATCGAGTAGATGTCGTGGTGCGGCGGCGGGCTGATCAGGCCGACGCCCGGCGTGCTGTACCGGGTCTTGGCGATGAACGCGTCCACCTTGTGGCCGGGGAGCTGGCCCCCCTCGCCGGGCTTGGCCCCCTGGGCCATCTTGATCTGGAGCTCGATCGCGTTGGCCAGGTAGTTGGCCGTCACGCCGAACCGCCCGCTGGCGATCTGCTTGATCGCGCTGTTGCGGGAGTCGCCGTTGGCGTCCTTGCGGAACCGGGCCGGGTCCTCGCCCCCCTCGCCCGTGTTGCTCCGGCCGCCCATGCGGTTGAGCGCGATCGCCAGGGCCTCGTGCGCCTCCTTGCTGATGCTGCCGAAGCTCATGGCGCCGGTGCAGAACCGCCGGACGATCACCGAGGCCGGCTCGACCAGCTCCAGCGGGATCGGCTTCTTGCCGTAGCGGACCTCGAGGAGGCCGCGGATCGTGCAGCGATGGCGGTCCTCCTCGTTGCAGGCGTCGGCGAAGGCCCGGTAGCTGGCGAACTCCTTCTTCCGGAGCGAGTGCTGGAGCTTCTGGATGGTCTCCGGGTTCCACGCGTGGTACTCGCCCCGGCGCCGCCACATGATCTCGCCGCCGGGGTCGAGCTCCGCCGCCTCCGGCCCCGGCTCGGCGGGGTAGGCGGCGGCCGTCCGCCGCAGCGACTCCTCGGCGATCACCTCCAGGCCGATGCCGCCGATCGGCGTGGTGGTCCCCGGGAAGAACCGCCCCACCAGGTCCGGGGACAGGCCGATGGCCTCGAAGACCTGGGCGCCGCGATAGCTGAGGAGCGTGCTGATCCCCATCTTGCTGAAGATCTTCAGCAGGCCGGAGTCCACCGCCTTGACGTAGTTCGCCTCCGCCTTCGCGACGTCGAGCGCCGCGCCCTGCGGGTCGAGCAGGAGCCCTTCGGCCTGGAGCCCCTCGTAGGTCTCGAAGACCAGGTAGGGGTTCACGGCCGCCGCGCCGTAGCCGATCAGGAGGGCGACGTGGTGGACCTCGCGCGCCTCGCCGGTCTCGGCGACGATCCCGCACCGCGTCCGCTTCCCCTCGCGGATCAGGTGATGGTGCACGGCGGCGACGGCCAGCAGCGGCGGGATCGGGACCAGGCCCTCGCCGAGCCCGCGGTCGGAGAGGATCAGGATCGTCGCCCCGCGATCGACGGCCCCGGTCGCCGCCTCGCAGAGCGTCGCGATCGACGGCTCCAGGCCGGCCGGGCCGAGGGCGCGATCGAAGAGCGTCGGCAGGGTCTCGGCGACGAACCCCGGCGACCGCGCCACGCGGAGGCGGGCCATGTCCGCGTTGGTCAGCGTGGGCGTCTCCAGGCGGAGCACCCGGGCGTGATCCGGCGTCTCGTCCAGCAGGTTCGCCTGGGCGCCGACGAGCGTCTCGGTGCTCATGACGACCTTCTCGCGGATCGGGTCGATCGGCGGGTTGGTCACCTGGGCGAAGAGCTGCTTGAAGTAGTTGGGCAGGATCTGGCTGCGGAGGCTGAGGACCGCCAGCGGGATGTCCGACCCCATGCTCGAGACCGGCTCCTTGCCGTCCTGCCCCATCGGCAGCAGGATCCGGACGACGTCCTCCCGCGTGTAGCCGAAGACCTGCTGGCGGGCGAGCAGGGAGATCGGATCGAACGCGTCGACCTGGCCGTTGCCCTGCCCGTTGGGGGCGGCGGGGGCCGGGAGGCCGTCGAGCGTCTTGCGGTGCGATTGGAGCCACTTCGCATAGGGCTGCGCGCCGGCGACCGCCGCCTTGATCTCGTCGTCGCCGAGGATCTTGCCGGCGGCCAGGTCCAGGAGGAGCATCTTGCCCGGCTGGAGCCGGCCCTTGAGGCGGACCTTCTCGGCCGCGACCGGCAGCACGCCCACCTCGCTGGCCAGGACCACGCGGTCGTCGTCGGTGACCACGTAGCGGGCCGGCCGCAGTCCGTTGCGGTCGAGCATGGCGCCGATCCGGAGGCCGTCGCTGAAGACCAGGCTCGCCGGGCCGTCCCAGGGCTCCACGAGCCCGGCGTGATACTCGTAGAAGGCCCGCAGCGAAGCGTCGAGCGAGCCGTCGGACTCGTAGGCCTGCGGCACCAGCATCATCAGCGCGTGCGGCAGGCTCCGGCCGGACTGGACCAGGAGGGCGAGCACCTGGTCGAGCGCGGCGGAGTCGCTCAGGCCCTCGAACTGCATCGGCAGCGTCTTCCCCAGGTCGTCGCCCAGGACCTTGCTGCGGAGCGAGGACTCGCGGGCCTTCATCCAGTGGACGTTCCCCTGGAGCGTGTTGATCTCGCCGTTGTGGGCCAGGAAGTGGAACGGCTGGGCGAGCGACCACCGCGGGAAGGTGTTCGTGCTGTAACGGCTGTGCACGATCGCCAGGGCGGATTCCATCCGCGGATCGGACAGGTCGGGGAAGTACGCCTCGACCTGGTCGGGCTTGAGCATCCCCTTGTAGACGATCGTCCGGGCGCTGCAGCTCGCGATGGCGAAGCCGAGCGCGTCGTTGGCGATGCTCTCGGTGTGGGCCCAGTTCTCGGCCCGGCGGCGGATCACGTAGAGCGCCCGCTCGAAGGCGTCGCCCGCGGCGGTGCCCTCGCCGCGGCCGATGACGAGCTGCTCCATCACGGGCTCTTGCGACCGGGCCAGCCAGCCGATCGACGACGAGACGACCGGGACGTCCCGCCAGCCGATGACCGTCTGACCCTGGGCCGTGACCAGGCTCTCGATCGTCCGATGGCAGATCAGCCGCTGGGAGGCCCCGCGGGGCAGGAAGACGAAGGCCACCCCGTAGTCGCCGGGCGGCGGCAGGACCCCGGCGAAGGCCGGATCGCCCCGGAAGAAGGCGTCGGGCATCTGCATCAGGATCCCCGCGCCGTCGCCGGTATCCTGGTCGCAGCCGCAGGCCCCGCGGTGCTGGAGGTTCTTCAGCACCTGGAGCCCGCTCTCGACGATCCCCCGGCTCTTTCGCCCCTTCAGGTCGGCGACGAAACCGACCCCGCAGGCATCCTTTTCGAAGCTCGGATCGAAGAGTCCCACCCGCCGGTCGCCGGGCGGGGAAGGACTCGGACGGCGCGGAGTCTGATGGGGCATGGAGTATCCCAAACATCGCCGCCCGAGGTCAGGCTGATCCAGGTTGCGAGCAACGCGGCAGCGCGTCGACCGGCGGCGAATAGCACGATGTCGGAGGAACGGGAGACCGAAACCTTAGCAGGAAGCAGGTTTCGTGCCTGAGATGGGTCAAGGTCGGATTTCGATCGACAACCCCTTTCTCATTCTCAACTTGTGGATTCCCGAGAGCTGCGCGACGCCCTCCCCGAGTAGCGCTTTGCCAATTCTGAACGCAGGGGATGCCTTGACTCTGCGCCGGCCATCGGAGGCCATTCTTCCGGACAAATGGCCTAGGCCGTCGAGTGTTCTAGGATCGCCTGAAGAACGATCTCTTGTGCATGATGTGAACCTCGGAGCCGACCCTTGAGGCCCCTTGTCCTCCTCGAATAGGATGAATCCGAGAGAGGTCCGGCTAGAGACTCGAGGAGGTGTGACATGGCGGGCAGGCTGGCTCGAGGCGTTGTCCACGGTAGGACAATCGAGTTGTCCGAGGATCTTGGTCTCAACGACGGGCAACACGTCGAGATCCGAGTTGAGGCTCTCCCCTCTCGCGAATCCACCGGAACACCGAAACCATGGGGCGAGGGACTTCGTCGCTGCGCCGGCGCATTCGCGGCGGACTGGAGCGAAGAGGATGACCGCGTCCTGGAGGAACTCCATCGGGATCGGAGCCGAGACACTCGTCGGGACATTGAGGAATGAACTTCCTCCTCGACACCGACATCTGCTCGGCGCACCTGAAGCGGCCGGCCGGGCTCATGCACCGTTTCATGCAGCATTCCGGCGGCCTGTGCATCTCTTCTATCACCCTCGGAGAGCTCTGCACCTGGGCTTTCAAGCGGCCCGACTCTTCGGAGTCGATCCGACGCATTGAGAACGAACTCCTGCCCGACCTGACCTTGCTCGACTTCAACTCGGCTTGTGCCTACCAGTTCGGCAAGGTCCGGGCTGAACTCCTGAAGGTGGGGATCTCGGTCAGCCGGGCGGACTTGCTTATCGCCTCAGTGGCCCTCACGCACGACCTGACTATGGTCACGCACAACATCGCTGATTATCGAAATATCCCCGGCCTCCGCCTTGAGGACTGGCTTGCTCCGTGAACCTTCGAGCCTGCCGAGAGACCCGTCGTCAATGGGGAGGATCAGACTCACCATGAGCATCAAGCCAAGCCGGGGCGTTGTCCACGGTCGAACGATCGAAATCGTCGAGGATCCTGGCCTCACCGAAGGCCAGGAGGTCGAGGATGACCAGATCCTCGCCGAGATTGAGGAAGCCCGAAGGAAGCCGAGCACTCGCGAGATCCCCGAATGAGTTTCCTGCTGAGTTGGCTCCGAAGAGGCTCAAGAGCATTCCCCGCCAGGCAGGGCTGATGCGATGAAATACCTGATCGTCCTTGAGCCCACGTCGACGGGATACTCCGCCTATTCGCCAGACCTGGATGGGTGTGTCGCCGCCGCCGAGGGGCGGGAGGAAACGATCGCCCTGATGCGTGAGGCCATCTCATTCCACCTCGAATGTCTTGCAGAGGCGGGCGAGACTGCACCCGAACCTTCGAGCGAGTCGGTGTACGTCGAAGTCAATGCCTGACCCCACGCGGGAGTCCCGCATCACCTCGAACACCGCGGCGTGACGAACCGTTGATCCTGGCCATCTGGGGGCTCGAGAAGGCAGGCTCGATCTATTTCGTCGTTTCCGCATACGCCTTGAACACCTTCTCCAGCGCCGGGGCGTCGAGATCCCCCTTGTGGATCCAGATGCGATAGCGGCAGCGGATCGACTCGCCCGGCGGGATCGTCCCGGGCTTGACGCCGGGCCAGCCGACGCAGAGGACGCCGTAGTGGCGGGTCAGCCAGGTGGGCGGGAAGCCGGGGTGCGACGGGTGGATCAGGACCGCGGCACCCGATCGCTCGGGGCGGCCCAGCCAGGTCCTCGTCAGGTCGGCCCAGGGCAGGGGGGTCATGTACAGGTCGTCCTTCGTCAGGCCGGACGGCACGGTGATCGCCGTCCTGTCGCCGGGCGCGTAGCGGAAGGTCAGGCCGCCGTAGCTCTTCCCCTCGGCACCGCCGAGCGTCACGGGCCGGTCGGTGGGGGTCCACGTCATGTCCAGGTCGATCGCCCGGCCCTCCTTCGACGCGTGATGGACCTCGATGACGGCCTTCTCGCCCAGGACCTTGCGGCCCCCCACGTACCAGCCGTTCTCCACGCCGAGCCGCGCGACGTCCCGATCCTTGCCCGCCTCCTTGAACAGCCAGCGGCCGAACCGGGGCTCGATCCCCTTGAGGACCCACATGTCGACGTGCTCGTCCCCCACCGTGACGTGCGGCCAGGCCCAGAAGAGGCCGCGGTGGTGCGGATGGTCCTCCGGCCCGTCGTCCGTGAGGACCTCGCCATCCAGCCCGTAGATCGGATGGAGGTACGCCGTCCGGGCCGGATTGACCGGCTTTCCCCCGACCGGCTTCGCCCGATGATTGTAGACGAGGACCGGCCGATCCCCCTCCCAGAGCCCGAGCGCCCCGTCGTCCACCGGAGCGAACCGGAAGGCGTTCGAGGTCGTGTCCCGCGTCGCCGGCTCCTGGGCCGTCGCGACGCCGGCCATCGCCGGCAAGAGCCAAAGTGAAAACACCGCGGCGAGCCTCAACCTCAAGGGCATGACGATTCCTCTCGTGCGCGAACGATCCATGACGATCACCCCAGCTTCACCGCGAACGGCTCGATCCTCGACTCGTCCACCTCGACGCCCAGCCCCGGGCCCTCGGGCACGCGGAGCATACCGCCCGACACCTCGAACGGGGCCTTCAGCACCGACCCGGACAGGAACTGCGGGCCATTGAGTGCCGCGGGGGCCTCGAGGCCGCAGGCGTCGAACAGCCGGAGCGAGGCCGCGAGCGAGACGTCCGGGTCGGTCAGGCCGCTCCCCAGCACCATCAGGCCCTCGTCGCGGAGGATCTCGATCTGCCGCCTCGCCTCGGTCAGGCCGCCGCAGCGGGCCGGCTTCATGGCCACGCCGTCCAGGAGGCCGAGCTTGATGAACTCGATCAGCTCCACGGACGAGACGATCCCCTCGTCCATCAGGATCGGCAGCGCCTTCTGCTGGCGGAGCCTCCGATAGCCCCCCAGCCGGTTGGCCGGCAGCGGCTGCTCGAGCACGGGCACGCCCAGGTCCGCCAGCTTCGGGGCCACGTCCAGGGCGGTCGCCTCGTCGTAGCCGCCGTTGGCATCCGCCCAGAGGAAGCCGTCCGGGGCCAGCCGCCGGACGATCCGGCAGAGCTCCAGGTCGACCTTCGGGTCAGGGGCCACTTTCACGTTGAAATGCTGATATCCGCGTTCCTTCCCCTTCGCGACCAGCCCCTCCACCTCGTCCAGCGACCTCGGGTTGAGCGTCCAGCTCAGGAGGACTCGCCCGTTGCCGGGACCATGCTTGCCCGCGACCTTCCGCCACCCGTCCCCCCCGACGGCCGGCGTCCCGCGGAGCTTGCCGGCCAGGTCGTGGAGCGCCAGGTCGATGCCCGCCTTGCAGATCGGCTGGCCCGTGGAGAAGGACGGCGCGATGGCCTTGCCCATCGCCGCGTGGATGCCGTCGAAATCGAGCGGATCGCGGCCGACCAGGAGCGGGGCGAGGTACTTGCGGATCGTCGAGTCCACGCCCTCGATCGTCTCGTAGCTCCAGCGGGGGATCGGCACGCTCTGGCCCCAGCCCGTCGTGCCGTCCTCGGCCGTGAGCCTCACCAGGACAGCCGGCCGGCCGCCGGGCTCGCCGCGTGGGCCCTCGAGGAACTTGAAGCGGCCGATCGTCGGATAAACGATCGGGAACGTGTCAACGCGTGCGATCCTCGGGCCGGCCTCGGGCACCGACGAGGCACCCCGCGCCGTCGCCCCGACGCTCGCGGCAAGGGCCCCGTTCAGGAAGTCGCGGCGGGAATGGGTCATCGCGGGGCGACCTCCCGGCTCTCCGGTCAGATGGCGGAGATCGTCTTCTTCGCCGGGTCGTAGGACTGGCGGCGGCCCGACTCGAGCGCCTTCGCGGCCATCACGGTGGCGACGACGTGCTGGTAGCCGGTCTCGATCGGGGCATTGGTGGGCGTCCGCGTCCGCAGGCAGTCCAGCCAGTTGTCCATGTGGGACGCCGAGGGCTCCGGCGCCAGGGGGTGCGGGCCCTGGCTGCTCCGCTCGCGGCGGACCTGCCAGCGGTCGGCGTCGAGCGTCGCCTTGGTGCCGTGGAGCGTGAAGTGCCCGCCGGCGGCGTTCCCCAGGCCCATGCCCCAGTCGAAGAGGAAGCCCTGGGGATACTCGAGGATCGCGTGGAACGTGTCGGTGTGCTCGCGGCCGTCCTTCCAGACGTAGGTGCCGCCGAGCGCCACGGCGGAGCTCGGGACGCTCGCGCCGGTGAGCATGTGGAGGGCGTCCGCGAAGTGGGTCATCCAGAGCCCCGGCATGCCATTGCTGGTCTCGCGGTAGAGCTGCCACATCCGCAGCATCTTCGGGTCGAAGGGACGCTTCGGCAGGTGGAGCAGGTAGGCGCCCCAGTCCACGTCCTTCTCGAGGAGGTCGCTCGTCGGCCGCCGCCAGCGGGGCTCGTTGAAATCGACCGAGGCGGAGACCCGGTTGATCGCCCCGAGCTCGCCGGACGCGACCGCCTTCGCCCCCGCGCGGAAGTGGCCGTCGCTCCGCCGCTGCGTGCCCACCTGGACGACGCGTGCTTTCTCCTTCGCGAGGGCGACGGCCCTGGCGGCGGAGCCCACGTCGATGGTCATCGGCTTCTCGATGTAGACGTCCTTGCCGGCGTCCAGCGCGGCGGCCAGGATCGTCCCGTGGCTGAAGTCGGGCGTGGCGATGACGACCGCGTCCACGTCCTTCTGATCGAGCAGCTCGGCGAACCGGGTGAAGGTCCTCGCCTCGTTCCCGGCGGACTTCTTCACCTTCTCCGCGGCGGCCTCCCCCGCCTTCCGCCAGACGTCGCAGACGGCGTTGATCTGGACGTTCTGCGCCGAGGCGACGCCCAGGATCGTCTCCAGGTGGTAGGTCGCCCGCGACCCGGCGCCGATCAGGCCGATGCCGATCCGCTCGTTCGCCCCCCTCGCCGGGGCCGACGAGACCGCACCGGCCGCGACCGTCGCGGCCCCGGCGGCGCTCCTGAGAAAGTGCCTCCGGCTGGCCCCGCGTCGCCTCGGCTCTCTCATCGGTCGGCCTCCCGTGTCCTGCAGGTGACTCCGAACCTGTTCGATGCAGTATAAGCCGCCCGCCCGTCCGCCCCCAAGGGGCTGCTCGTCCCCGAGTCACCACTTTCGATCGCGGCGGCCGGACGTCCCCGCGGGGCGAGTCGCGGCGCGATCGGCTTCCGCCCATCCCGGGTTGTCCGCCGCCGTGCGCCGGGCCGGTGGGGACTTGTCGTCACCGGGCCCGTCTCAAGAACAAACCCATGCAAGACCGACGGCTCGAACCCGGCGTTGAACATTGTCAACACGATTGCGAGAGAGATTGTCGACCGCTTACGATGAATTGGGATTGTCCGTGCCGGAAGTGGACCCGCGACCGACCAAGCCCGCCTTCCCGATCTCACTCGTCCCTTGATTCTTGACCGCGTTTCCAAGTCCTCCTCCGGCGTCATCTTTGCTGGAGGGGAATGTCACCGGGGGATCGCATGAAACTTCCCAACTTCATCCGGCCGGCGTTCGTCCTGTCGGCCCTGCTCCTCGTCTCGGCCGGACGCGTGCGGGCGGACGTGATCGTCAACGGCGATTTTTCACAGGCGACGGGAGATCCCGCGAATCCGTTCGTCGGCTGGCAGACGACCTATGGCGACCCCCCGACCGATGGCGGTGGGTTCGCGGTGTTCACGGAGAGTCAGACCTCAGCCTTCGTCGAGCTCGAGCAGACGATCCACCTCACCGCAGCCGACGCCGTGACCGGCTTCCGGTTCCAGTACAAGGTCGCCTCGTCCGGTTCGGCCACGC
Source organism: Aquisphaera insulae (assembly GCF_011064615.1). GTDB lineage: Bacteria > Planctomycetota > Planctomycetia > Isosphaerales > Isosphaeraceae > Aquisphaera > Aquisphaera insulae. The sequence goes on from NZ_JAALJH010000109.1 coordinate 24,670, forward strand.
CCGGGACCGTCCCGGACAGCTTCCAGGCGACCCTCTATGATGCCATGGGAAACCCGTTCCCCGTCCCCTCGAATCCGCTGCTCCCCGCGTTCTACAGCAAGGACATCGGGGGGGCGGACTACTTCGACACCACCTCCGTCAGCGTGACGGCTCTCGCGGATGGCTGGCTTCAGGTGACCCTCTTCAATCTGTCGGGCCTCTCGCTGCCGCAGGACGTCACGCTCGAGTTCCTGCTCAACGGCTTTGACGACGGCCAGGCCTCGATCGTCTACCTCGACAACGTCGAGGCCCTGACCGCGGCGATTCCCGAACCCGCCGCCCTGGTTTCGCTGGTCGTCGGCCTCGGCCTCGTCGGCGCCTTCCGCGGCCGCTCGCTCGGCCGTTCCTGAGCCGCTCAACGCGGATCCTGGCCCGCGCGGGGCTGCGAGGGCGGGGGTCGAATGGCTAG
>NZ_JAALJH010000011.1 GCF_011064615.1 Aquisphaera insulae
CCAGGCGCCGGCTGGCGATCGCGCCGGGGCCTGGTTCCCAACCGCATCGCGGGCCGCGTCAGGCGCAACAGAAACCGTCACGTCCGCATCCCGGGTGTGGGGCAGGCAATACCAACCTTTCATCTCGCCACCCTCGCCCTCCCGAAGGGCCGTGGCTCGAGCGTGGGCGTGATCCCGGCCGAGCTCTGGGCGGGCCATCTCGGCGCGACGAGGCCGCCCGACGACTCCCTTCCGCCTGGCGGTGATCGCCGCTATGGTGATCGTCGGGCCCGAACCCGCCACGATGACCGTCCGACCGGAGACGACGAAATGTCCATGCGCTTTCGCATCATGATCAATCTGGGGCTTCTTGCCGGGATCATCCCGGCCCCGAGCGCGCTCGCCCAGGAGCCGCCCGCCAGGGCGGCCGGCGACATCGTCACGCTCACGGACATCACCTACACGAAGGTCGGCGAGGCCGAGCTGAAGCTGGACATCACCGGCCCGAAGGAGGGGGGGCCCTATCCGGCGGTGCTCGTGATCCACGGCGGGGCCTGGCGCGGGGGGAACAAGAAGGATTGCCAGATCATCATGCCGGACCTCGCCCGGCACGGTTACGTGGCCGTCTCGCCCCAGTACCGGTTCTGCCCGAAGGAGCGGTTCCCGGCCCAGCTCGACGACGTGAAGGAGGCCGTCCGCTGGGTCAAGTCGCACGCCAAGGAGCATCGCGTCGACCCCAACCGCCTGGGCGCGATGGGCTTCTCCGCCGGCGGACATCTCGCGCTGATGCTCGGCCTCACCGGCCCGAGCGACGGGCTCGAAGGGGCCGGCCCTGACGCGGAAGGCAAGTCGGATACGAAGATCCTCGCCGTCGTCAACTTCTTCGGCCCGACCGACCTCGCGGCCGACGACATCCCGGCTCGCTCGCGGCCGCTGGTCGCTGACTTCCTCGGCGCGACCGCGAAGGAGAAGCCGGAGCTCGCGGCAAAGGCGTCTCCCCTGACCTTCGTTTCGAGCGGCGACGCGGCCATCCTCACCTTCCAGGGCACCAAGGATCCGCTCGTCCCGCATACCCAGGCTACGAAGCTGGCCGACGCCATGACCGCCGCCGGCGTGCCCGGCCGCGTCGAGCTCCTCCTGGGCGCCTCCCACGGCTGGGGCGAGCCGGAGCTGTCGCGCACCAAGGCGGAGACCTTCGCGTTCCTGGATCGTTACCTGAAAGCCGCGGGGAGGTAGCCTCCCCGGCCTCGGCTCGGACGACGGCGGCTTCAGCCCGTCGGAACCAGGGGCGTGGATCCCGCCGGCGGAAAAGCGGAGGCCGGCCGCAACGATCGGGCCGCCGATCTCTTCCGGCGGGCGAAGGCCGGGGGGGGAAGCCCCCGGAGGGCTGGCTGGCCCGGCCCCTCCTGCGCAGGCCCCTTGGCATGGGCACGCCCTGATCGACGGCTCGCGGCGCCCCTCGTTCAGCCCAGCAGCTTGAAGAAGGTGACGCCGCCCCCCTTGACGGTGCGGTCCTTGAGCTTGGCCCCCAGGGCCTTCATGTGGGGGGCCTTGCCGTGGGCGTCCAGGTCCGCCTGGCTGGACCAGATCTCGTAGAAGACGAACTCGGTCGGTTCGGACTTCGACTGGTGGAGGTTGTAGCAGATGCAGCCGGCCTCCTTGCGGGTCGGCTCGACGAGCGAGAGCAACGCCTCCTTCACCGCCTCGACCTCGTCCGCCCTGGCCTTGATCGCGGCCGTCAGGATGACCGCCCCTTCGGGCAATTCGGGGCGCTTCGCGCCGTCGGCCTGTACCTCAGCTCCCAGCATGGCCGCTCCCGCCAGGGTCGCCCCGGTCGTCAAGATCGTGCGTCGGTCGAGTCCCATCGTCGTTCGCTCCCGGCCCCCCGAGCCATTCGGGGCGAGCCCGGGACGAGCATACGACCTGCCGCGACGGGCCGCAAGCGGGCCTCGATCGCCGGGCGGGGCGGTTCTTTCGCCCCCAGGGGGGCGGCAGGGATGTTCCGGAGCAGGGCCCATTCCGTAGAATGCACTCCTCGAAGGGCCGCCCACACGTGATGTCGCGGCCGACGGGTTCGCGGTTCGGAGGCGGGATGCCGGAATCGATACGACGCGCCGCGGCGGAGGAGACGAGGGGCGGGCTCTTCGTGGGATTGCTCGCCGTGGTCCTCTCGTTCGCCGCGATGGGGGGGATCGCCTACTGGAACACCCGCACGCTCTACCTCGTCGCGCGGCAGGTCGTGGCGACGCACGACATCCTCTCCAGGCTCGACGGCATCATCTCGCTCATGAAAGATGCCGAGACCGGGCAGCGGGGTTACGTCCTCACCGGCGATGATCGCTACCTGGATCCGTACGTCTCGGCCCGGACGGTCATCGATCAGCGGCTCGGCGAGGTGGAGCGGCTGGTCGCCGACAACCCGGAGCAGGCCGCCCGCCTGCCCGCCATCAAGGAACAGGTTGCCGGCAAGCTGGCCGAGATGGCCGAGACGATCGAGGTGCGGCGGTCGCAGGGGTTCGAGGCGGCCCGGAAGATCGTGGTGACGGATCGCGGCAAGGAGGCCATGGATGCCGTCCGGACCCAGGTCGGCCGGATGCAGGAGGACGAGCGGGCGAGGCGCCAGCAACGGATCGCGGAGATGGAGTCCGCCTACAAGGTCGCGATCGCCAGCGGGGTCCTGACGGGGCTGCTCGGGACGGCCCTCTCGGGCTTCATCGCCCACCTGGTCCGCCGCCGGGCGATCGAGCGGAAGCGGCAGGAGTGGCTCCAGGCCGGCCAGATCGGCGTCAACGAGGCGCTGGCCGGCGACCGGCGGCTCGAGGAGCTCGGGGAGAGCGTGCTCGGGTTCCTGGCCGGCTACATGGGCGTCCAGGCCGGGGCCTTCTTCGCGGCGTCGGGGGGGCAGTTCCGCCGGGTGGCGACCCATGGCGTGCCCGCCGACGGGGACGTGCCCGCCGCCTTCCGGCTGGGCGACGGCCTGCTCGGGCAGGCGGCCGCGGACCGCCGCACGCGCCTGATCCGGGACGTGCCCGACGGCTACCTGACGATCGGCTCGGCGCTCGGGAGGGGCAGGCCGCGTCACCTCGTGATCGCCCCGGCCGTCGACGACGCCAGGGTCAACGGCGTCCTCGAGGTCGGCTTCCTCCACCCGCCCGACGGCCTGGTGCTGGACCTGCTGGATCGCGTCTCGCGGTCGCTGGGGGTGGCCGTGCAGTCGGCCAGCTACCGGACGCACCTGCAGGACCTGCTCGAGGAGACGCAGCGGCAGGCCGAGGAGCTGCAGGCGCAGGGGGAGGAGCTGCGGGTCTCCAACGAGGAGCTGGAGGAGCAGGGGAGGGCCCTCAAGGAGTCCCAGGTCCGGCTCGAGCAGCAGCAGGTGGAGCTCGAGCAGTCCAACAGCCAGCTCGAGGAGCAGACGGCCATCCTCGGCACCCAGCGGGACGACCTCCAGCGCGCCAAGGACGCGCTCCAGGTCCATGCCCGCGAGCTCGCCCGGGCCAGCCGGTACAAGTCCGACTTCCTGGCGAACATGTCGCACGAGCTGAGGACGCCGCTGAACTCGTCCCTGATCCTGGCGAAGCTGCTGGCGGACAACCCGACGGGGAACCTGACGGCGGAGCAGGTGGAGTACGCGGAGACGATCCGGTCCGCGGGCGACGACCTCCTGACGCTGATCAACGACATCCTCGACCTCTCGAAGATCGAGGCCGGGCACATGGACGTCCGCGCCGAGCCGGTCCGCATCGTCGACCTGGTGGACGGCCTGGCGCGGGTCTTCGAGCCGCTCGCCCGGGAGAAGGGGCTGGGCGCCCGGTTCGACGTCCGGCCGGGCTGCCCGGAGACGATCGAGACCGACCGCCAGCGGCTCGATCAGGTCCTCAAGAACCTCCTCTCCAACGCGGTCAAGTTCACGGAGTCCGGCGAGGTGCGGCTGGAGGCGGCCCCTCGCGAGGACGGGCGGATCGAGTTCGCGGTCGCGGATACGGGGATCGGCATCGCGGGGAACGAGCAGCAGGTGATCTTCGAGGCGTTCCGCCAGGCCGACGGGACCACCAACCGGAAGTACGGCGGGACCGGGCTGGGCCTGTCCATCTCCCGCGAGCTGGCGCGGCTCCTCGGCGGCGAGATCCGGCTCCAGAGCGAGCCCGGCAAGGGGAGCACGTTCACGGCGATCCTGCCGCGGACCTATCGCCCCCCCGAGCCGAGGAGGCCGGCCGCGGCCGCCCCCCCCAGCCCGACCGCGGTCGCCGACGCGGCCGCGGCCGAGCCCGTCGAGCCGGCCGCCTCGACGTCCTCCGCCCCCCGGCCGGCGGCCGCGCCGGTCGCGGCGAGGGCCCCCGCCCAGGTCCCGGACGACCGCGAGGTCCTGATCGGCGACCGCCGGACGCTCCTGGTCGTGGAGGACGACGAGGCGTTCGCCCGCATCCTCCGCGACCTGGCCCATGAGCTGGGCTTCCAGTGCCTGGTGGCCGCGACCGCCGAGCAGGGCCAGGCGATGGCCGTGCAGTACCTCCCCAGCGCCGTCGTTCTCGACGTCGGGCTCCCGGACCACTCCGGGCTCTCGGTCCTGGACCGGCTCAAGCACGACGCCCGGACCCGCCACATCCCCGTCCACGTCGTCTCCGCGGGGGACTACTCCCGGGTCGCCCGGGAGCTCGGCGCCGTGGGCTACATGCTCAAGCCGGTCAAGCGCGAGGAGCTGGCGCAGGCCCTCCGGCAGCTCGAATCCCGCCTGGCCCAGCGGATGCGCCGGGTCCTCCTGGTCGAGGACGACCCGGTCCAGCGGGACAGCCTGGGCAAGCTCCTCGGCTCGCACGAGGTGCAGACCGTCGGCGCCGGCACCGCCGCCGAATGCCTGGCCCTCCTCAAGGACTCGACCTTCGACTGCATGGTGCTGGACCTCTCGCTGCCGGACGCCTCGGGGTACTCGCTGCTGGAGACGCTCAGCCGCGAGGACACGTACTCGTTCCCGCCGGTCATCGTCTACACCGGCCGCGACCTCTCGCCCGAGGAAGAGCAGCGGCTCCGTCGCTACTCCAAGTCGATCATCATCAAGGGGGCGAAGTCCCCCGAGCGGCTGCTCGACGAGGTGACGCTCTTCCTCCATCAGGTGGTCTCCGAGCTGCCGGCGGAGCAGCAGGTGATGCTCGAGAAGGCGCGGAGCCGCGACGCCACGATCGAGGGCCGCCGCGTGCTGGTGGTCGAGGACGACGTCCGCAACGTCTTCGCCCTGATGCGCACCCTGGAGTCCCGCGGCGCCGTCGCGCAGGTGGCCCGCAACGGCCGCGAGGCCATCGCGGCGCTCGAGGCGACGATCGGCGACGCGGCCCCGGCGATCGACCTGGTGCTCATGGACGTGATGATGCCGGAGATGGACGGCCTGGCCGCCACCGCCGAGATCCGCAATCGCCCGGAGTGGAAGAAGCTGCCGATCATCATGCTGACCGCCAAGGCGATGAAGGACGACCAGGAGCGCTGCCTGGCCGCCGGCGCCGACGACTACATGGCCAAGCCGCTGGACGTCGAGAAGCTCCTCTCGCTCGTCCGGGTCTGGATGCCGCGATGAATGGGGAGGCGGGCCCCGGGGGGGCGTCACGAAGCGGACCGGGACGGCGTATGCGAGGATGGCCATGGACGAGAAGACCGAGGACATCGAGATCCGCCTGCTCCTCGAGGCGATCCTCCGCGCGTATCACTACGACTTCCGCGGCTACTCGATGGCGTCCATGAAGCGGCGGCTCGTGCAGGCCAGGGAGCACTTCGGCGTGCCCACATTCTCACGGCTCCAGGAGCTGGTGCTCCACGACGCCGCGACGCTGCCGCGGCTGATCTCGTTCCTCACGGTCCAGGTCAGCGACTTCTTCCGCGACCCGGACTACTTCCGGGCGATCCGGGAATCGGTCGTGCCGCACCTGAGGACGTACCCCTCGCTGAAGGTCTGGGTGGCCGGCTGCAGCGCCGGGGAGGAGCTGTACTCGCTGGCGATCCTCTTCCGCGAGGAGGGCCTGGAGGAGCGGACCCTCTTCTACGGCACCGACATCAGCCCCGAGGCCCTGGCCCGGGCCGAGGCCGGCGTCTATGCCATGGACCGGATCCCGACCTTCACGCGGAATCACAGGGCATCCGGGGGGAAGTCGTCGCTGTCGGACTACTACACCGCGGCCTACGGGTCCGCCGTCTTCGACCGCAGCCTGCGGAGGCGGGCGGTCTTCTCGGACCACAGCCTGGTGACCGACGCCGTCTTCGCCGAGGTGCAGCTCGTCTCCTGCCGGAACGTGATGATCTACTTCGATCGCGGCCTCCAGGATCGGGCCGTCGGGCTCTTCAAGGACTCGCTGGCCCGCAAGGGCTTCCTCGGGCTGGGGGCCAAGGAGAGCCTCCGCTTCTCCTCCCACGCCGACGCCTTCGCCGACTTCGTCCGCGAGGAGCGGATCTACCAGAAGCGAGGTGAGTGGTGAGCGCGGCGAGCACGCGGGCGATCGTCATCGGGACGTCGGCCGGCGCCGTGGAGGCGCTGCTGGCGATCCTCCCCCAGCTCCCCCGCGAGTTCCGCCTGCCGATCCTGATCGTCGTCCACCTGCCCGCCGATCGCGAGAGCCTCCTCCCCGGGCTGCTCGGGGCCCGCTGTCTGGTGGACGTCCGGGAGGCCGAGGACAAGGAGCCGATCGCGGCCGGCACGGTCTATCTCGCGCCGCCGGACTATCACCTGCTGGTCGAGGGCGACGGCTCGCTCTCGCTCTCCAGCGAGGAGCCGGTCCTCTTCTCCCGGCCGTCGATCGACGTCCTGTTCGAGTCCGCCGCCGACGCGTTCGGCCCCGGCCTGATCGGGGTCGTCCTCACGGGGGCCAACAACGACGGCGCCCGCGGCCTGCGGGCGATCATGGATGCCGGCGGGATCGGGCTGGTACAGCGCCCCGACCTCGCCTATTCTTCGACCATGCCGCAAGCGGCCCTGGACGCCTGCCCCGGCGCCCAGGCCCTCACCCTGGATGAGATCGCGGCCCGGCTCATGGAGGCACGGAGCGGCCCATGATCGACACCCCGATGGACCCCGTCCACTGCCTGCTCGTCGATGACCTGGAGGAGAACCTGCTCGCCCTCGAGGCGCTCCTGCGGCGGCGCGGGGTCGTGCTCCTGAAGGCCCGCTCCGGCTTCGAGGCGCTGGAGCTCCTCCTCAAGCACGACGTGGCCCTCGCCCTGGTGGACGTGCAGATGCCGGAGATGGACGGCTACGAGCTCGCCGAGCTGATGCGCGGCACCGAGCGGACCCGGCGCGTCCCCATCATCTTCCTCACCGCGGGCACCGCCGACCGCGAGCGCCGATTCCGGGGCTACGAGGCCGGCGCCGTGGACTTCCTCCAGAAGCCCCTCGATCCGGACATCCTGCGGATGAAGGCCGACGTCTTCTTCAACCTGGACCGCCAGCGCCGCGAGCTCGCCCGCCAGCGCGACGAGCTCCGGGCCGCGACCGAGGAGAACGCCCGGCTGCTGGCCGAGAGCCGATCCTACGCCGAGGCCCTGCGGCACGCCGACCTCCGCAAGGACGAGTTCCTGGCCACCCTCTCCCACGAGCTGCGCAATCCCCTCTCCGCGATCGCCGGCGCGGTGCAGATCCTCGGGGCCGAGGCGCTCGCCGAGCAGCACGACTGGGCCCGGCGCGTCATCGAGGCCCAGGTCGGCAACTTCTCCCGCCTGATCGACGACCTGATGGACGTCTCCCGGATCGCCAGCGGGAAGATCCGCCTCAAGCCCGAGCCGACGGACGTCCGCCCGATCCTGGAGCGGGCCGTCCACTCCGTCGGCCCGCTCGTGAAGGCGCGCGGGCACGGGCTGACCGTCGCGTTCGACCATGGCGACGCCGCGATCGTGGTGGACCCGACGCGGCTCGAGCAGATGGCCGTCAACCTGCTCAACAACGCCGCCAAGTACTCCGAGGACGGCGGCCGGATCGCGGTGCGGACCTCGCTCCGCGAGGGGACGTTCGTCCTCAGCGTCCAGGACACCGGGTTCGGATTCGAACCGGAACGGCTCCCCGAGATGTTCGAGCTCTTCACCCAGGACGACCGCTCCCTGGCCAGGTCGGAGGGGGGACTCGGCATCGGCCTGACCCTGGTCAAGCGGCTCGCCGAGCTGCACGGCGGCGGCATCGAGGCGGAGAGCGCCGGGCCGGGGCGGGGGAGCACCTTCACCATCACCCTCCCCGCGACGATCTCGGAACCTCCCGCGGACTCCTCGGCTTCCGCGCCCGTCGCGGCGAGCGACGGACCGGCCGGCCAGGGGGCGTCACGCCGGCGGATCCTCCTCGTCGACGACAACGTCGACGCCGCCTGGTCGATGGCCGAGCTGCTCAGGCTGGACGGCCACGAGGTGGAGATCGCCCATGACGGTCCCGCGGGCATCGAGCTCGCGGGGAGGTTCCTCCCCGACGTCGTCATCCTCGACATCGGCCTCCCAGGGATGGACGGCTACCAGGTCCTGCGTGCCCTCCGCGCCGACCCGAGCTGCCGCGGCGCCACCTTCATCGCCACGACCGGCTACGGCCAGGACCAGGACCGCGCCCGCTCGCGCGAGGCGGGCTTCCACCACCACCTGGTCAAGCCGATCGACCTGCACAGGCTGGCCGCGATCCTCTCCGGACCGGCCGGGGCGGACGGCGGGGCGTGATGACGTCCGGCCCGGCTACTCACGATCGAACCGCGCCCGCGGTGGAGGCCATCCTCGTGCTCCGGTATTCCCCGGATCGTCCCAGGTGCATGGCCTCAAGGATGAGTGTTGGGCTGATGATCCCGCCGGGGAAGAGACTTCAGCCACTCGATGGCCCGAGGCATCCCCTCATCGATCATCGACTCGTAATGGCCTCCCGCGGGGACGCTCGAAATCGAGACGTCCTTCTTCTTGGCGCGGAGCCTCTCGCCGAAGGCTCGGACCTTGCTGGCGAACCTCGCGTCGTCCTCTGCATAGAACAGGAAGATGGGACACGTCAGGTTGTCGTCATGTTGGGACGGATTGAATCGTCCGTAGAGGTCGGCGATCCCGTCGATGACCGGCGTGAGCATTTCCATGGCGTTGAGGGGGATGTGTTCCGGGAGAGCGGTCGCAGGTGCATAGGCCGCGCAGGCGGCGACGCGAGGCTCGTTCTCGGCGACCAGGAGGGCAAGCGTTCCCGCCGAGCTGTGACCGGCCACGAAGAGACGCTCCGGGTCGATCGTCGGGACGTGCCGGATGGCGTATTGAATCGCGTTGTGGGCGTTGATCAGTCCAGCCTGAGCCCGGAGGAAGTCCGAGCACGCCTTGACGGTCAGCTTCACGTCAGCCTCCGCGGCTTCCGTGAGCATGCCGTCCAGCTCGTAGGCCAGGACGGCCATCCCCGCGCGGGCGTACGGCAGGTGCTCGGCGCGAGCCGACTCGTGAAGGTCCATCCCGGCGATCAACTTCGAGCCCGCTCCGGTGATCAGGACGCACGGCAGTGAATGCGGGGCGTGCTCTCCGCCCGGCAGGTAGAGCCACAGCTTTCCCCGGTGACCGGGCCGGGGCTCCGCCTCGCCGGGCGGCGTGAGAATGGGGATCTCGCGGAACAGGATCCCGGGCTCGATATCGACGGCGGCCGTCGGCTCGCCGAACGAGGGCAACGTCCAGTCCGTCAGGTCGAGGCCCTCCGGCACCGTTTTCCTCGGGAGGATCCTCCCCTTCCGGGCGGAGTATTTCGCCGCTAGGGCGCGCTGCCGCTCCTGATCCTTCCGATGGCTGCGATAGAGGGGATAGACCTGGGCCCCCAGGATCACCAGGATGCCAGCGATCCCGAGGAGCATGCGGAGATTCCTGGGCAGGTCCCAGGACCGCTCGCTCGAGATCCGGCCGGCGGCCGGGCTGCGTGCCCCGGCCGGGCTCGAGGCTCCGGCTCCCGCGGGGCGGCCCGACCGGGCGGCGGCGACGGGCGAGTCGTCCTCTTCCCACCAGCCGGGCGAGGCCGTCCCCTGGTCGTCCGGGGTCTCGTCGGCGGGGGGCATAGGGACCTGCACACGCTCGCCGCACCGGCTGCACTTCACCCTCCTGCCGGCCCACTCCAGAGACGTCGAGTATCGCTTCGCGCAGCGGGGGCATTCGAAGGAGATGACCATGGCACGTCTCGAGTTATCGGTGGCCTTCGAGCGTCGAATGGAGAGGTGTTCGGACGATAAATGCGTCAACCGGATTCGTCAAGCCGAATGCCTGTGCGTCGGCACGGCCGTTCGACCCGGGCGATGATCGGCCGCTTGACTCCCCCTCGCCGGCACCCTAACGTGATGAGCACTGATCATCAGATGTGCGACCGCCCGGTCAAGGGCACCACCAAGCGGCGGGCTGAGGTCATGAATCCGGACGCCATCGGGAAACTGCGGGGCCGGCTCGCCGCCGACGTCCCCGCGCTTGGCCTCTGGGTGACGCTGGAGTCGCCGAGCATCACCGAGATGGCGGTGGGCCTGGGCCTGGACTGGGTCGTGATCGACGCCGAGCACGGCCACCTCGACTGGAAGGAGATCGTCGAGCACCTGCGGGCCTGCGCGCGGAGCGACACCGTCGCCCTGGTCCGGATCGCCGAGCTGAACGGCGGGCTGATCAAGCGGGCGCTCGACCTCGGCGCCGACGGCGTGGTCGTCCCCTGGGTCGAGTCCGCCGACCAGGTCCGCCGGGCCGTGGCCTGCGCGCGGTACGCTCCGGAGGGCACGCGTGGGATCGGCGCGGAGCGCGCGACCGGCTGGGGCGAATGCCTGGCGGAACACGCGGCGACGGCGAATGATCACGTCCTGGTCGTGCCGATCATCGAGACGGTGGGGGCGCTGTGCGAGGTCGAGGCGATGAGTCGGGTGGACGGCGTGGAGGTCTTCTTCTTCGGGCCCGCCGACCTGTCCGCGACGGTCGGCCATCGCGGGCAGTGGCAGGGGCCCGGGGTTGCGGAGGCGATCCTGTCGGCGAAGGACGTGTTCCGGCGGGCCGGGAAGCACTGCGGCGTGGTGGCGGCCGGCGAGGAGGACCTGGTGCGCCGTGGTCAGCAGGGCTTCCGGATGATCGGCGTCGGGCTCGACGGCGGCCTCTTCCTGGGGGCGTTGCACCGGGTCCTGAAGGCCGCGGGGCGAGATCGGCGCCTCGGGGCATCGCCGGCCCCGGGGCCGGCGTCGGCCCCCGGCCCCGTCCCGCTCGCCCGGCCGCCGGAGTCATTCCGGCCCGACCGGCCGGAAGTGATCGCCCCGGTCGGCTCCGGGCCCAGGACCGAGATCGAGCGCGGGGTCGTCTTCGAGTGCCTGGTCGGGACCCACAATCGCGCCCGCAACCTGACCACCGGGCTGGTCACGTTTGCCCCGGGCGCGGAGCTCCCCTGCCACACGCACCCGTTCGGCGAGTCGATCACGCTGGTTCGCGGCCGGGCCGCGATCGAGGCGGACGGCCGCGACTATGAGCTGGGCCCGCTGGACAACGCGGTCATCCCCGCGGGCCTGGCCCATCATGTCCGCAACCTGTCGGCTCGCGAGCCGGCGGTCTTCCACATCGCCATGGCGACGGACGCCCCGGTCCGGACCCTCGTCGAACGGCCCGTGCCGCGGACGTCGATGCCGGCGGCGTCGGCCGGCACGCCCGGCGCCGAGCGGATCAACCGGCATGCCACGGCCCCGAGGTTCGCGGCCGGTCCGAACACCGAGTTCATCGACTTCTTCAACGTCGACCTGATGGAGGGGATGGAGATGAGCGGCGGCTACGGCCTCTTCCACCCCGGCGGCCGGCTCCCGGCCCACATCCACGACTTCGACGAGTCGATCTGCATCCTCTCGGGCCGGGCGACGTGCGTCGTCGAGGGCCGGCGCCACGCCATGAGCGACGCCGCGACGGCCCTGCAACCGCGCGGGCGGGTCCATTACTTCATCAACGAGTCCGACGGGCCGATGGAGATGCTCTGGGTCTATGCGGGACCACGCCCGGAGCGGATCGTGGTGGACGAGGGCTGCGCGACCGCGGAGGGCGACCCATGGCGGTGAGCTTCACGGTGGGACTGACCGGCGATTTCATCGGCCCGGATGGCCGGCCGGTCTACCGAGACATCGGGCTGGACGTGCTCGAGGGCGTCCCCGGCATCGCGGTGGAGTACCTGGCGGAGCACCGGCCGGAGCTCGGGCCGGACCAGTCGGCCGGGCTTGCGGGCCTGATCGTCCTGACGCCCCGCGTGAGCGCCCGCAGCCTGTCGACGGCCGGCGACCTGCTGGCCCTGGGGCGGTTCGGCGTCGGCTATGACAGCGTGGACGTGGCCGCCTGCACGGCCGCGGACGTCGTCCTGTTCATCGCCGCGGGGGCCGTCGACCGCTCCGTCGCGGAGGCGACCGTCGCCTGGATGCTCGCCCTGACCCATCGGGTCCGCGCCAAGGACGCCCTCGTCCGCGCCGGCAAGTGGCAAGAACGCTCGGGCTACATGGGCTGCGAGCTCCGCGGCCGGACGCTCGGGATCATCGGCCTGGGGGGGATCGGCCGGGCGCTCCTCCCGCTGCTGGCCGGCTTCGGCATGAATCCGCCCCTGGCGTTCGACCCGCACGCGGATCCGGAGGCCGCCGCCGGGCTCGGCGTCCGGCTCGTGACGCTGGACGAGCTGATGGCGTCGGCGGACTTCGTCTCGATCCATTGCCCGCTCAACGACCAGACGCGCGGCCTGATCGGCGCCCGCGAGCTCGGGCTGATGAAGCCGACGGCCTTCCTGCTGAACACCGCCCGCGGCGGGATCGTGGACGAGGCCGCCCTCGTCGAGGTGCTCCGTGCGCGCCGGATCGCCGGTGCCGCGATCGACTGCTTCGCCGAGGAGCCGGTGACCCGGCCGCACCCGCTCGGCGAGCTCGACAACGTGCTCCTGTCCCCGCACTGCATCGCCTGGACGGACGAGCTCTTTCGCGACATCGGCCGCACGGTCTGCCTGGGCATGGTCGAGCTGGCGCAGGGCCGTCGGCCCCGCGGGGTCGTCAACCCCGAGGTGTTCGATCGGCCCGGCTTCCGGACGAAATGGGACAGGCTGAGGCTGGAAGGGCGGCGGTGATCGCGGTCGCGCGAGGGTGACCCGAGGAGGACCGGCATGAGCCGTCGGTTGGTGGGGCAGACGGCCTGGATCAGCGGGGCGGCCTCGGGCATCGGCGAGGCGACCGCACGGCTCTTCGCGGCCGAGGGCGCGCGTGTGGGCCTCGCCGACCTCCAGGCCGATCGCGGCGGCGATGTCGAACGCGCGATCCGGTCGGCCGGCGGCGAGGCCCTGTTCGTCCCCTGCGACGTCACGCGCGAGGACTCGGTCCGGTCCGCGATCGACGACGTGGCCGGTCGCTTCGGCGGCCTGCAAATCGTGGTCAACTGCGCCGGCATCGTCCACGGCAAGCTCCTCCACGAGTACGACGCCGCGGATTGGGACCGGTTGATGGCGGTGAATGTCCGCGGCATCTTCTTCGCGATCAAGCACGCCCTCGCCCACCTCCGACTCAACGAGCGCAGCTACGTGGTCAACATCGGCTCGATCAGCAGCTTCGTCGGCCAGGCGGGCACGCCGGCCTACACGGCGTCCAAGTTCGCGGTGCTCGGGCTGAGCCGGTCCATCGCCCTGGACTACGCCGACATCGGCCTGCGGTGCAACTGCGTCTGCCCCGGGATCACCGACACGCCGATGCTCCGCCATCACCTGCACGCGACTCCGGACCCCGCCGCGACCCTGTCGAGGCGGCTCCATCGCGTGCCGACCGGCCGGGCCCTCCCGCCGGACGACATCGCCCGATCGGTGCTCTACCTGTCCTGCGAGGATTCGGCGGGAGTCACGGGCACCTCGCTGACCGTCGATGGCGGCTACCTCGCGGCCGCCGAGTGGGAGACCTCCCGAGTCACCTTGCCGAGCGACCTGCCATGAAACTCCGACTGGCCTGCGCCGACTTCACCTTCCCGCTGCTCTCCCACGACCAGTCCCTGCGGCTGATCGCCATGCTGGGGTTCGAGGGGGTGGACATCGGCCTCTTCGAGGGCCGCTCGCACCTCTGGCCCTCCCGCGAGTTCGTCGACGTGTCGCGGTCCGCGGGCGAGCTCCGCCGCAAGGCGGACGACCTGGGCCTGGACGTCGCCGACGTCTTCCTGCAACTGGCCCCGGACTTCCGCCCCTGCGCGATCAATCACCCCGAGCCCGCCCGGCGGGCGGAGGCCCGCGACACCTTCCTGGAGGCCCTGGATTACGCCTCGGTCTGCGGCTGCCGCCACGTCACGATCCTGCCGGGGGTCCACTTCGAGGAGGAAGGATACGACGCCTCGTTCGGCCGGACCGTCGAGGAGCTCGCCTGGCGGGTCGACCAGGCCGGTCAGCGCGGGATCGCGCTGGGGACCGAGGCGCACGTCGGCTCGATCGCCCCCGACCCGGCCGGCGCCGAGCGGCTGGTGACGGGCGTCCCCGGCCTGACGCTGACGCTCGACTACACGCACTTCACCCGCGCCGGCCTGCCCGATTCCGCGATCGAGCCCTTGCTCGCTCACGCCGGCCACTTCCACGTCCGCGGCGCCCGCCCCGGCCGGCTCCAGGCATCGTTCAAGGACAACGTCATCGACTACGGCCGCGTCGTCGACCGGATGCGCGCGCTCAACTACCCCGGCTGGGTCGGCGTCGAATACGTCTGGACCGACTGGGAGCACTGCAACGAGTGCGACAACCTGTCCGAGACGATCCTCTTCCGCGATTTCCTTCGCGGGCTCCCCGATCGGCCGGGCGATTCGATGGGGACCCTCACGGCGTGACCGCCATCGCGCGGAATCTCTCCTGCGCCTCGCGGAAGCGGACCTCGACCTGGCGACGATCGTCGGCGGTGGCGAAGCGGTTGCGGGCGGCGACGGCCCGGAGCATCTGGTCGATCCAGCCGACGAAGAATTCGGCATCCCGCCGGCTGGCGATCTTCTTGCCGGCCACCGCGACGTACACGGGGCTGGTGTGGGCCCAGGCGGGCCCGTCGAAGAGGTCCGGGTGATCCGGGCCCCGCACCCGCAGGGCCACCCAGCCGCTCCGCTCGAAGGGCAGCTCGGCCTCGAGGCGGCCGGACCGCACCCCTCCCGCGTCGCCCGCATTGAAGTCCTTGCGGGCCGCCACCTCCCCGTTCACGATGACCTCGATCCGGTCGAACGGCACCCGGCTCTCCACGGTCGCGATCACGCGAACCTTGCCGGCCGCCTCGAGCGCGATCGCCTCGCCCGGGCCCTTGCCGTCGACCTCGAGCATCGGCATGGGGCCGTTGGTGACGAAGCTCCGGCCGGCCTTCAGGCCCTCGAGCCAGCCCCGCATCGTGAGCGGCCCGTCGGCCTTCACGTAGACCCGGTCGCCCCCGAGCGGGTCGGTCGAGCGGTCCAGCAGCGCATCGGTGCCGACGCACGCCGAGAGCCTCAGGCCGCAGTTCAGGAGCCGATACCAGAGCTCGGTCGAGCGATCCTCGTCGCTGTTGTACGACATCAGGTCGACCGCGTGGACCACGCCCAGCACCGCGTCGATCGGCAGCTCCCGCGCGGCCCCGCTGGGCTCCGACGGGTCCTTGCCGAACGGCGACGACTGGCCGGAAAACATGGGATGGCCGTAGGTCACGACGCCTCCCTGGCGGACGGCTTCGGAGGCCGCCGCGAAGTTCGCCGGGAAGTCGTTGCGGTTCGGCGTCCCGTCGAAGCCGGTGTATTGCGGCTCGACCAGGCGGCCGATGCCGAAGAACTGCATGTGCCCGTAGATGGTGCTCCGCAGCTCCTCGCCGAACGCGACGAGGTGACGATCCGTCGACACGGCGTGCGGCTTGCCGGTGATCAGCTCGGCGTCGCGGACGTCGTCGCCGGCGCTGTTCGACGCGCAGAGGTTGACGAAGCTCACCCCCTCCGCGCGGGCCGCCACCAGCGCATCCGCGGGGGTCACGCCGATGGGGCCGCCGGTGTGCAGGTGGACGTGCGAATCGCCCGAGTACCAGCCGCGTGCCGCCAGGTCGGCCCAGCGGCCCAGGCGCACGGCCTGGGCGTCGGGGCTCGCGGGGTCCAGGTTCAACTCCTGCGGGACCGACTCGATGCCGCCGTCGACCCGCATCCGCGCCGGCCCAGGAGGCAGGTCCACCTCGAAGGATCCGTCGGCGTAGAAGTACGAATCGCCCCGGGTCGTCTTCCGCAGCGGGGCACCCGCCGGGCCGTAAGGCCGGCCGTCGCTGCCGACGATCCGGACGCGCGCGGCGGCCGGCGCACCGTCTCGGAGCAGGCTGACGCGAGTCGGCCGCGGGCCGAAGTCGGAATCACCGAGGACCAGCCGGAAGACCGTCCCCTCGTAGCCGACGAGCAGCAGCTCGCCGCCGTGGTCGACGCCGAAGGAGACGATCCGCTGGGGCGACTCGACGATCTGCCGGATCCGGGTCAGCCGGCGTCCGGCCTGGGTCATCGCCCAGATCCGCTTGGATTCGAAGTCGCCGAAGATGTAGGCGCCCTGGTACGACGCGTTGCGCGTCCCGCGATAGACGTATCCCCCCGTGACCGAGGGCCCGTACTTGCGCCGGTAGGCCAGCACCGGCGGCGTGTACGCCACGCCCGGCCTGCGGTAGCGGTCCGAGAACGTCATGAACCCTTCGTGGACATTCCAGCCGTGATTCTCGCCGGCGCGGGCGATCGTGACTTCCTCGAACAGATTCTGGCCGACGTCGCCGACCCAGAGGTCCCCGGTGAGCGTGTCGAAGCTGAACCGCCAGGGCATGCGGAAGCCCTTGGCCCAGATCTCCGGCCGCACGGACGGGCCGGCGTTCCGGAAGGGGTTCGTCTCCGGGATCGCGTACTCCCTGCCATCCTGTCGGCGGTCGACGTCGATCCGGAGGATCGACCCGGTCAGCAGGCGCGGGTTCTGGCCATGGCCGTCCGGGTCCTCCTGCGGCCCGGCGTCGCCCGCGCCGATGTACAGGAACCCGTCCGGCCCGAACGCCAGCATGCCGCCCCAGTGGATGTCGGTGTCCTGGTGAATCTGGAGGATCCGCCTGGAGGAGACGCCCGCGTCCCGCCGGAGGTCGGGCGTCGCCTGCCGCTCGACGATCACGGGCGAGAAGAAGCTGCCCTGGTTGCGGACGTGATAGTTCACATAGTACTTGCGATTCTCGACGAAGTTCGGGTGGAAGGCGAGGCAGACCACCCCCTCGAAGTCACCGGTCGTCGCCTCGCCGCTGAGGTCGACGAACAGCTCCTTCCGGTCGCCGGGGTTGCCTTCCTCGACCCGCCAGATCTTCCGCGACTTCTGCTCGACGACCAGGAACGCCCGGCCGCCGCCGGGCACGGCGACGACCCAGACGGGGTGATCGAACCGCATGCCCTCGCCGAACAGCGGGGCGAGCCGGATCGGCCTTTCGACGGGGGGGATCTCGATCGGCATGCCGTCGAACCCCGGCGTCCCTTCCGACTGCTTCAACGAGGCGAGGTAGGCGATCAGGTCCGCGAACGCCCCGACCTTCAGGGTCTTCTCCAGGCCGACGGGCATCAACGAGGCCTCGCTCCGCTTCTCCGCCTCGACGTCGCCGATCGGCAGCGTGACGAGCTTGCTCTCGGCGTCGAGCAACCGGAGCTCCGTTTCGGTCCGCCTCAGCAGCACGCCCGTGAAGACCCTGCCGTCCTTCGTCGATGCGACGATCGTGCCGTAATCGGGGTGGACTGTCGCGCTCGGCTCCAGCACCGACTGGATCAGTTGTTCCCGGCTGTACTTGTCGCCGACAACTTGCAGGCTTGGCCCCGCCCGCCGCTCATCCCCCTCGACGACATGGCATTTGGCGCAGCCCACCTCGGTCGACTGGAAGACGGCCTTCCCCCGCGCCGGGTCGCCTCCCACGAGCCCGGCCTGACGGTATACGGCCAGGTCGTCCCGCTCGATCGTCCGCACGGCGAGGGCGAGCGGAAGGGCGGCGAGCAGGATGAACGAGGACACGATCGCGAGCACGATTCGCCGCATGAGTAGCCCCCCGGACCGCCAGCAAGACCCGCCGCGATTAGACCACGGCCGATCGCCGCGTTTCCAGGGCGCCCCCCACTCGATGATTCACCGCGACGTTTGTAGGATGGAGTGGGCCGTCTCGGGAAGGGAGCCGAGCCGGGCGCAGGCCGTTGACCCCGCCAGTGCCCCGTTCCCGATCGCATCGCGGACCGCGTCTGGCGTCACAGAAAGCGTCGCGTTTGAGCCCAGCGACCGGGGAGTTTCCATCATGCCCGGCACGTTCGACCACGATCCGGAGTTCGCCGGCACGATCCAGAAGCCGCGGCGTCGGCGATACCAGATCCTGAAGCACCTGGGCTGTCTGGGCGTAATGGTGCTGTGGCTGATTCTGTCGACGCTGGCGTACGAGCACGGCAGACATGCCGCCTCTCGCGGCTGGTGCGGCAACAACCTCAAGCAGATCGCCCTGGCGATGCGGAGCTACGAGGACGACTACCACGCCTTGCCGCCCGCCTGCACGGTGGACGCGAACGGCCGGCGGCTCCATAGCTGGCGGACCTTGATTCTGCCCTACCTCGATCAGGAGGCACTCTACAAGTCCATCGACCTGTCGAAGCCCTGGGATGATCCGGCGAACGCGAAGGCACGGGCGGCCATGCCGAGCGTCTACCGCTGCTACCTATCAAAAGCGCCCAAGAATACCACGACGTACCTGGCCAACGCGGCCGAGGGCGGTTGCCTGGTCCCGGGCCGGCCCCGGCGGCTGGACGAGATCACCGACGGGCTCCTATGGACGTTGCTGGCGATCGAGGTCGACGAGCCGCACGCCGTCCCCTGGATGGCCCCGATCGATGCCGACGAGGCCCTCATCCTGGGCCTCTCTCCGGGCTCGAAGCTCACCCACGCCGGGGGCGTCAACGCGGCGTTCGGTGGCGGCGACGCGACGTTCATGAAGGCCACGAAGCCGGCCCAGACGCGCCGCGACTGGATCTCGATCGCCGGCGGCGACGGGATCTGTCTCGAAGGGTATTACGATTGACGTGACGATCCCGAAGCTCCCCGGGCGGCCCGGCCTGACCTGCCTCACCCAAGTTTTCGGAGGAGTTACTTGACGCGGATGACCTGGTGCCGGAATCTATGTTCGAACATTGTTCGGACGTAGTCTGAAAACGGGGCATGGTCTTGAAGATCGCATCCGTCGCCGCCCTCCGGATCAGACAGCCGGAGTTCGAGGAT
Organism: Aquisphaera insulae; assembly: GCF_011064615.1. Taxonomy (GTDB): domain Bacteria; phylum Planctomycetota; class Planctomycetia; order Isosphaerales; family Isosphaeraceae; genus Aquisphaera; species Aquisphaera insulae. Next base: position 19,160 of record NZ_JAALJH010000011.1, read on the forward strand.
TTCACCTGGTGGGCGACTTCGCCGCTTGACGCGCTCTACGAGGAAGGGCGGCGGCAACGGGATCAGGGGGCGGCGCTGTTCAACAGGACGATCGACTCCCGCGACGACGACGTCTTCCATGTCCTGGTGCGAGTCACGACCGATGACGGCCTGACGGGGCTTGGGGCCATCGGGCTGGGCTCGCGGGCGATGGCCGACGCGGTCGAGCGGCTGCTGGCGCCGCTCATCCTGGGCCGAAACCCGTTCGACGTGGAACTGCTCTGGGAGCTGATGTTCCGCTCGACCGTGAATATCGGGCGCAAGGGGCTGATCCTTGAAGCGATCAGCGGGATTGACATTGCGCTCTGGGACATCCTGGGCAAGGCGACCGGCCAGCCCGTGTATAACCTGCTCGGCGGTCGGACGCGGGAGAAGATCCGTGCCTACGCGAGCTACCTCTACGCCGACCGCGACCTCGACCGGTTCGCCCGCATGGCCAGGGGTTACGTCGAGGCCGGATTCACCGCCGTCAAGATGCGGTTCGGCTATGGCCCGTACGACGGCCGCGCGGGGATGCGGAAGAACGTCGAGCTGGTCCGGACGCTCCGGGAGGCCGTGGGCGACGACGTCGACGTGATGGCCGACGCCTACATGGGCTGGACCGCGCAGTACGCCATCGAGATGATCCGCCTGCTCGACGACTACCACCTCGCCTGGATCGAGGAGCCGGTCTTGCCCGACGACCTCGACGGCTACGCCCGCATCCGCGCCTCGACCCGGACCGCGATCGCCGGGGGCGAGCACGAGTTCACGCGGTACGGATTCAAGGAATTGATCACTCGCGGGTGCGTCGATTATGTCCAGCTCGACGTCAACCGCGTCGGCGGCGTCACCGAGGCGCGCAAGATCTGGGCGCTGGCCGCGTCGTTCTCTCTGCCGGTCGTGCCGCACTCGCAGAACTACCATAACCAGCACCTGATCATGGCGCACCTGAACTCCCCGCTCTCCGAGTACCTCCCGCCGGATTACCGCGACGGCGACACATTCCTGTCCGAGCTGTTCATCGGTGACGCCGTCGCCCGCGACGGGCACATCACGCTCTCCGACGCGCCCGGGATGGGGGTGGAATTGAATGAGGCGGTCGTCGCCGAGTACCTGCTGCCCCGTGATGGAGGATCGCCGCGATGAAGGCTGATGCCTCGGGCGTCTACCCGATGCTGGTCCCGTTCTACACGGCCGACGATCGCGTCGACCACGCGCTCTGGCGCCCCCAGGTGGATGCGGCGGTCCGCCACGGCTGCCACGGGATCGGCGTCATGGGCCTCGGGACCGAGGTCAACAAGCTCTCGTCCGCCGAGCGCCGCGAGGTCGTTCGATCGGTCGCCGAGGCGCTCGGCGGACGGCTCCCGCTCTCGGTCACGGTCGGCGAGAACACGGTCCGGGGCCAGATCGAGTTTGCTCGGTTCGCCGTCGAGCACGGCGCCGCCTGGCTGATCCTCCAGCCGCCGTCCGTGTCCGACCTGCCGGAGATTGAGCTCCTGCGGTTCTTCGGCGCCGTGGCCGACGCGGTCCCGGTGCCGATCGCCGTGCAGAACGCGGCCATCTACCTGGGCATCCAGCTCACCGCGGCTGGCCTGGTCTCGCTCCACAGGCAGCACCCCAACATCAGCCTCCTGAAGACGGAGGATCCGCCCGACGTCACGGCGCGGCTGATCGAGGAGACCGGGGGCGTCCTCCGCGTCTTCGTCGGCCGGGGCGGGCTGGACATGATCGACGAACTTCGGGCCGGGGCCGTGGGGATCATCCCGGGCGTCGAGACGATCGACCGAACCGCGCGCATCTTCGACGCCTTCCGGGACGGCCGCGAGGTCGAGGCGGAGGCGGCCTACGGCGAGATCCTGCCGACCCTGGTCTACGTCGAGCGGTCCATCAACCATTTCGTCACGGCCTCGCGCGAGATCCTGGCCCGTCGCCTGGGGGTGGCTCCGGTCCGCCACCGGCTCGGCAAGGACCTCGGCGACTTCGGCCGAGAGATGGTCGCGAGGTGCTCGCGATCGCTCGGTCCCCTGGCCGCCGGCGACGCGGCGGGAGTCTCCTCATGAACGTCCTGCGCCTCGGGATCGTCGCGATGGTCCTGACCTCGGCATCGGCCCGCGGTGAGGATGTCCGGTTTCAGGCCGGGATCATCTTCTCGGAGCCGGGCGGCGAGTCGCTCCGGCTGGACCTGGCACGACCGGCCTCGGGCGACGGGCCGTTCCCGGCGGTGATCTGCATCCACGGCGGCGGCTTCTCCGGCGGTCGTCGCGAGGACTACGACGACCTCTGCCGCAAGTTCGCCCGCCGGGGCTACGTGGCGGTGACGATCGACTATCGCCTGGCCCCAAGGCATCGCTGGCCGGCCCAGATCCACGACGTCAAGGCGGCCGTCCGCTGGGTCCGCGCCCATGCCGGGGAGTACGGCATCGATCCCGAGAAGATCGCCGCGATGGGCGCCTCTGCCGGCGGCCATCTGGCCCAGTTCCTCGGCGTGACGAACGACGTCCGCGAATTCGACGGGGACGCCGCACCGGGTGCCCCGTCGAGCCGGGTGGCGTGCATCGCCGCCTGGGCCCAGGCCAGCGACTTCACCCGGGAGTATGGCGTCTGGAAGGGGGCGGCCGAGGCGTTCCGCGGATTCCTGGGGGCGGAGCTGACGGCCGACTCGCGGAGGCTCCACGTCCGCGCCAGCCCGCTCTTCTGGGTGACGCCCAACGCGGCCCCGTCCCTCCTGGTCCATGGGACGGCGGACAGGGACGTCCTGTTCGCCCAGTCGGCCTGGATCTACGAGCGGCTCGTCTCGGCCGAGGTCGACGCCGAGCTGGTCCGGATCGAGGGGGGCGGCCATGGCCTGGCTGGTGCCCATCTCGAACAGGCCGAGCGCGCCACGTTTCGGTTCTTCGATCGCCGGTTCCGGCCGATGGGGCCGGGGGAGGCCTCTCATGACTGACGTGCTGGCCGGCGCGGGGATGTCGAAGGCACGCCACGCCTTCCTGGAACTCCGCGAGCAGATCCTCGACGGCCGCCTCCCGCCGGGGACGCACCTGACGTTGCGGCCGATCGCGAAGTCGCTGGGCATGAGCGTCGGGGCCGTCTCCGAGGCGGTCCGAGAGCTGGTCCACGAGCAACTCGTCGACTTCGAGCCGAACTACGGGGCGCGCGTGAAGCGGTTCGACTCGGAGACCGTGCGCTGCCAGCACATCCTCCGGATCGCGATCGAGTGCGAGGCGATCCGTCGCTGCACCGATCGGATTTCCGGCCGCGAGCTTGACGAGCTGGAGGCACTGGCGCGAGAGGTCGACCGGCTGGTCGACGTCGAGGAGGACCTCTCCAAGGCGCGGCGGCGCGACCTGGAATTCCACCTGCGGATCGCCGACCTCTCGGGCATCCCGACGCTGGCAGGCGTGCTCCGTTCTTGCCACCTCGTCCGGCTCTTGGCCGTCGAGGCCTCGCCGGGTCACGAGGCAATCCCGATCCCGAACCGGACGCACATCGAGCTGGTCGAGGCGATTCGAAGCCGCGACCCCGACGCGTCCGAGCGGGCGATGCGCGACCACTGCGAACGCTCGCTGCTCCTGCAACAGCGACGGGCCCTGGGCATGGTGTCCCGCTGATTGGAAACGGCTTCGGCTCGGAGGCGATCCCGTGAGCACACGCCGGAAGACAATCATCGTCGCGACGTCCTGGCTCGTTGCAGGGTGGGCATCGGCTGCGCCCGCCCTCGCGGCCGATGATGCGGCCGCCAGGTTCTTCGAGGACAAGGTCCGCCCCACGCTCGCCGATCGCTGCTACGAGTGCCACGGCCCGGCGTCGGGCAAGGGAAAGGCGAAGCTCCGCGTCGATTCGCGCGAGGCGCTGCTCCGCGGCGGCGAGTCGGGCCCGGCGATCGTCCCGGGCGAGCCGGATCGGAGTCTCCTCCTGCTCGCGATCCGTCACGACGGCGCCGTGGCGATGCCGCCGAAGTCCAGGCTCGACCAGGCCGAGATCGACGCCATCGCCGCGTGGGTCAAGGCCGGGGCTCCATGGCCCTCGGAGTCCGGCGCCCGGGCCGACGCCGCCACGCCGGCCGGCGGCTTAGCGGGATGGGGCAAGGAGGCGCGCGCGTTCTGGGCCTTCCAGCCGCTGACGTCGCCGAGCCTTCCCGGCGTCGCCGACCCGAAGTGGGCGCGATCGCCGATCGACCGATTCATCCTGGCCCGGCTGGAAGCGGCCGGGCTCCATCCCTCCCCTCCGGCCGACCGTCGGACCCTGATCCGCCGCGCGACGATCGACCTGATCGGCCTGCCGCCGATGCCGGAGGAGGTCGAGGCGTTCGTGCGGGACGCGTCGGCGGACGCCTTCGACCGCGTCCTGGACCGGCTGCTCGCCTCGCCCCACTATGGCGAGCGGTGGGGCCGGCACTGGCTCGACGTCGCCCGATACGCCGACAGCAACGGGATGGACGACAACCTCGCCTACTCCGACGCCTGGCGGTATCGCGACTACGTCATCGCCTCCTTCAACGCCGACGAGCCGTTCCCGCGATTCCTCGAAGCACAGCTCGCCGGCGACATCCTGGCCGGCTCCGACCCGAAGCGTCGCGACGAGCGAGTCGTCGCGACCGGCTTCCTGGCGATCGGCCCGAAGATGCTCGCCGAGGACGACCCGGTCAAGCAGCAGATGGACATCGTCGACGAGCAGCTCGACACGACGTGCCGCACGTTCCTCGGGCTGACCATGGGCTGTGCTCGCTGCCACGACCACAAGTTCGACCCGCTGGCGATGGCCGACTATTACGCCCTCGCCGGGATCTTCAAGAGCACGCGGACGATGCTCAGCTTCCGCGTCGACTCCAAGTGGAACGCGACCGGCCTCGAGACGGCCCAGGCCGCCCTGCGACTCGAAGACCTCGAGACGATCATCGACCGCCACGACAACGCCCTGGTCAACGGCAACACCAACGCGATGCCCGCCGAGGAGCGCGCGGCCCGGGCCAGGCTCCTCGAGGACGCCAAGGCCGAATACGCCCGAATCCCCAAGGCCATGTCGGTCGCCGAGGGGAGCGTCGGCGACGTCCCCGTCTTCCTTCGCGGCAACCATCTGACCCCCGGGCCCGTCGTGCGTCGCGGCTTCCCGACCATCCTGGCCGGCTCCGACCAGGCCCCCCTGCCGTCGTCGCAGAGCGGCCGGCTCGAGCTGGCACGGTGGCTGGGGAGCCCGACCAACCCGCTCACGGCGCGGGTGCTCGTCAACCGGGTCTGGCGGTGGCACTTCGGCCGGGGGATCGTCCCGTCCGCGGACAACTTCGGCAGGCTCGGCCAGGTACCTTCCCACCCCGAATTGCTCGACTGGCTGGCGACCCGATTCATCGCCGACGGCTGGTCGATCAAGGCCCTGCACCGGCGGATCTTGCTCTCGCAGACGTATCAAATGAGCACGTCCTGGGACGAGAAGGCCGCCCAGGTCGACCCCGAGGATCGGCTCTTCTGGCGGATGCGGCGGTCGAGGCTCGACGCGGAGACGCTCCGCGACGCGATCCTGGCCGTCTGCGGCCTGCTCGACCCGGCGTCGGGCGGCCCGCCTATGGCGTCCAAGCCGTTCCAGAACCTGACGGCCACCGGCGATGCGAGCCGGCCGACGCTCTACGAGTCGCGGAGGCGGAGCGTCTACCTGCCGATCCTCCGCGGCGCCCTCTACGACCAGTTCCAGGCGTTCGACTTCCCCGACCCGGCGGTGGCCAACGGCGACCGGGTCGCCACGACCGTGGCCTCGCAGTCCCTCTTCCTGATGAATGGCCCGCTGATGAAATCGGCGCCCGCACAACTGGCGAGGGCGCTGCTCGACCGGGCGGGGATCGCGGATGAGGACCGGCTCCGCGACCTCTGCCTGCGGCTCTTCGCCCGGCCGGCGGGCGAGGACGAGTTGAGGGGCTGGGAGGCGTTCCTCCGACGATATCAGGACGCGCGGTCGCTGGCGTCCGAGAAGCCCGAGGATCGACGGAACCTGGCGTGGCAGGGACTCTGCCGTGCGCTGATGTCGTCCAACGAGTTCCTGTACATCGAATGATGTCCCCGGACGAGACCGAGGGAGATGCGCGATGAGTGGCAACCTATCATCCCGTCGGCGATTCCTGGAGCAGGCCGGTGCCGGATTCGGCGGCCTCGCCCTGTCGGCGATGCTGGCCGACGAGGCGAGGGCCGCGGGCGCCGTCAACCCTCTCGCGGTGAAGTCGCCGCATTTCCCGGCGAAAGTGAAGCGGGTCATCCTCCTGTTCATGTTCGGGGGGCCGTCGCACCTGGACACGTTCGACTACAAGCCGAGGCTCACACGAGACGCCGGCAAGCCGCTGGCGCCGGAGAAGCGGCCGAGGGTCGTCTCGTTCCCGAACCGGATGGGGAACCTCGTCGGCTCGCCGTTCGAGTTCCGCCAGCACGGCCGGAGCGGGACGTGGGTCAGCTCGCTCTTCCCCGAGGTCGCTCGCCGCGTCGACGACCTCTGCGTCATCAATTCGATGCACTGCTCGAATTCGCGGCACGGCGGGGCCGTGCTCGAGTGGCACACGGGGAGCGACACGTTCGTCCGGCCCAGCTTCGGGTCGTGGGTCACGTACGGACTCGGGACCGAGAACCAGAACGTCCCGGGCTACATCACGATCTGCCAGGACCTGTCCCAGGGCGGCGCGAACAACTTCGGCTCGGGGTTCCTCCCGGCCATCTACCAGGGGACGACGCTCGGCCATTCGGGGATGAAGCCGAAGGATGCCAGGATTCCATTCATCGGCGATGCGTCGGGCCGCCGCGACATCCAGCGACTGGAGCTCGACCTGATCGCCGACGCCGAGCGTCGACGCGCCCCGCTCCGCGGGCCCGACAGCGAGCTGGACGCCCGGGTCGCATCCTTCGAGCTGGCCTTCCGGATGCAGGCCGAGGCCCCGGAGCTTCACGACCTCTCGAGGGAATCGAAGGCAACCCGAGACCTCTACGGCCTCGACGACCCCGTGACCGCCGACTTCGCCCTGCAATGCCTCCTGGCCCGGCGATACTCCGAGCGCGGCGTCCGGTTCGTCCAGTGCAACGTCGGCGGCTGGGACGCCCACAACAACCTCAAGGCCGATCACGGCAAGCTCGCCAGGTCGATCGACCGGCCGATCGCCGGCCTCCTGGCCGACCTCAAGGGGCATGGCCTCTGGGACGACACGCTGGTCATCTGGGGCGGCGAGTTCGGCCGGACGCCGACCTGCGAGGGGACCGACGGTCGCGACCATAACCCCCACGGATACACGATGTGGCTCGCCGGGGGAGGCGTCAAGCTCGGGATCACCCACGGCAAGACCGACGAGTACGGCTATTTCGCCGTCGAGGACAAGGTCCACGTCCACGACCTCCACGCGACGATCCTGCACCTGCTCGGCCTCGACCACAAGCGGCTGACTTACCGCCATGCCGGCCGCGACTTCCGCCTGACCGACGTCTACGGCGAGCTCGTCGAGGGCATCCTCGCCTGAGCCCGCTCGTCCTCTCGCAGAGCCCCACCCGATCGAAGGGAGATCGCCGATGTCCGGGCCGACCCGACGCGAGTTCCTCACCGCCGCCGGCGCAATGGCCACCTCGGCGATCGCGGCCCGCGAGCCGCACGCGGCGGAGCCCCGCGCCGCCTCCCGGCCGGCGGCGATCCCCCCGCACACACCGCAGATCGTCGAGGGCATCCACGCTTATGCCGATCGCGTCAGCGTCGACGCGGGGGAACTGGCCCGATTCCACGTGAGCAGCTCGTATCCCTACGAACTCCAGGTCTGCCGCCTGGGCCTCGACATCGACGGCCCCGGTCGGGACGAGGTCGCGCACGACTTCGGCGCCTCGACGGGCGCCGTCCAGCCGATCCATCCGGGCTCTTATCTGTTCATCGACAAGCCGCTCGACCCCCAGGCCCCGCTCGCGGCGCTGACGCTGGAGGTTTGGGTCCGCCGCTGGAGGACCACCGGCCGACAGGCGATCCTCGGCCAGTTCGACGAGCCCGATGCGTGCGGATTCGGCCTGTTCGTGAACGAGGACGGGGCGCTCGGCTTCTACCTCGGCGACGGCGGCCCGTTCGAAGCTCGCCACCTCCACACGACGCCCCCCGGCCAACTCCGGATGGAGATCAATCCGGAGGGCCTGAAGCACTTCCCGGACAACACGCCGAGCTCGGTCGCGTCGAACCGATGGCATCACGTCGTGGCGCGATTCGACGGCACCTCGAAGTCAGTCTGGGTCGACGGGCGCGAGGTGGCCGGATGGCCCGTGTCCATCAAGGCCCGGCCGGGGGCCGCCGCGCTCCGGATCGGTGCGGGGGGACATAAGGGCGAGGCCTCGGCGTTCCTCGATGCCGACATCGCCATGCCGGCGATCTACGGCCGGGCGCTGTCCGCCGAGGAGATCGGGGCCGGCTTCGCCGCGAAAGGGCTCAAGCGTCCCGCCGACCCGGCCCTGCTGGCGTGCTGGCCGCTCGACGAGGAGCGGGGCGACCGTGCGGCCGACGCCTCCCCGCACGGCCGCCATGCGCGAATCGTCAACCGGGGGACCTGGATGATCGGGGGCCCGGGCTTCGACGCCGACGTCCCCCGATTCGGCACCTACGACCCGTCGACCGACCCGAAGCGTGGCCACGGCTTGCGGCTGGCGTCCGATGACCTCTACGACTGCCGATGGACGCCGACGCACGAATTCCGGATTCCCGAGGCCGCCCGCTCCGGGGCCTACGTCGCTCGGTTCCGCTTCAAGCTCGACGGGCAGGAGCGGCTCTATCACAGCGTCTTCGTCGTCAAGAAGGCGCCGGCCCGGCCCAGGGCGCCGGTCGCCTTCCTGTTCTCGACGAACACCTGGCGGGCCTATTCGGCCACGCCGTTCAGCCCGACGTGGCCGGGCCTCAGGAAGTCGATCGGCAACAACGGTTTCGCCAACAGCCCGGGCGAGCCGCCCGCCTACTGCTTCTACCGGCCGCACCGGGCCGGCCAGGGGACTTACCACGTCGGCTTCCGCATGCCCTGGCCGGTCGTCGGCCCCTACACCAGGATGGGCCCGGAGGAGTGGGATTACAGCCACCTCTGCCGCCAGGATCGGGCCACGCAGACCTGGCTCGAGGCCAACGGGTACGATCACGACGCTCTCAGCGACAACGACCTCCACCTCGACCCGAACGTGCTGGACGGCTATCGGGTGCTGTTCGTCGTCGGCCACAGCGAATACTGGTCGTCCGAGGCGATGGAGACGGTCTCGCGATTCCTCGACCGAGGCGGGAATGTGGTCGTGCTCTCGGGGAACACGGCGTTCTGGCGCGTCTCGCTCGACGAGGAGGCGGGCGTACTGGAGTGTCGCAAGGCGGACGCGCCGGGGACGCAGGTCCGGGCCGACCGCCGGGGCGAGGCGTGGCACAGTCACGACGGCCGCCGGGGCGGCATGGCGCGCGAGTGCGGCTACCCCGCGTGGAAGCTGTTCGGGCTGGAGTATCTCTCGCTCGAGGGGGTGGGCACGCAGGGTGTCGGGCCATACCTGGTCCGTAATCCGGACCATTTCCTCTTCCGGCGGCCCATCGACCTGGGCCTCCGCGCGGGCGATGCCCTGGCCGCCGCGCCGGCGAGGTCCCTGCCGCAGCCGATCGGGCACGAGGGGGACGTCCGGGTCTCAACCCTGGCGAAGTTCCTGGTCGAGCCCGCGCCGCCGGGGGCCTCGCAACCGACCGAGGACCCGGCCGGGATGACGCTCCTGGCCGAGGGGTACGCCGACATCCGCAAGGTCGCCTTCGCCTGGGATTACTTCCAGCGCTGGGTCCCGCCCGGCAAGGGGCCGATGATCCCCGTCGCGGCCGAGTTGATCTACTGGGAGCGTCCCGGCGGCGGTCGCGTCTTCCACGCCGGGTCGATCAACGCCGGGTCGTTGCTCGCCCTCGACCCCAGGTGGTCCGGCCTGCTCAAGAACGTCCTCAGCTATTTCGGCGTCTCGCCCCGCTGATCGGTTCCTCACGATCCCCTGGAGACCGCGCGTGGAAACACCCTCGGAGGCGCCGGCAAGCCGGCCCGGGACGATCCCGCTGCTGATGCTGGTCGTGGCCTGCGGGCACTTCAATCGGCTCGCCATCGCCGTGGCCGGGGCAGAGCGGATCATCCCGGACTACGGCCTGAGCACCGAGCGGATGGGCCTGGTCTACTCCGCCTTCCTGCTGGCCTATACCGTCATGATGGTCCCCGGCGGCTGGTTCATCGACCGCTTCGGGGCGAGGTCGGCACTCCTCGGGCTGACGATCGGCTCGACCTTCTTCGTCGCCCTGACGGGGATCGCCGGCCTGCTCGCGGAGGACGCCGCGGCGCTCTGGCTCGGACTCCTCGTCGTCCGGACCGCGCTCGGCGCCGTGAATGCCCCGCTGCACCCGGCGTCCGCCCGGACGGTCGCCGACCGGGTTCCGGCGCGGTCGCGGGCCCTGGCGAATGGGCTGGTCACGTTCGCGGCCTGCGTCGGCATGGCGGCCACGTATCCGGTCTTCGGGACGCTGATGGATCGCATCGGCTGGCCGACCGCCTTCCTCGTCTCCTCCGGACTATCCCTGGCCGTGACCCTCGCCCTGGCCGGCGGGTTGCGGGTGAGCCGGCCGACGATGGTCCACGCGGCCTCGCACGACCCGGCATCGGCGAGCCGCGTCCTCCGGCGACGGGGGGTGATCTGCATCACGATCAGCTACCTGGCCTTCTGCTATTTTCAGTATCTCTTCTTCTACTGGATGGAATACTACTTCGAGACCATCCAGGGACTGAGTCGCGAATCCGCCCGGAATGATTCGACGATGATCACGCTCGTCATGGGGGTGGGGATGATCGCCGGGGGCTGGCTCTCCGACCGGGCCCCTCGCTCCCTTTCGCCCCGTGCGCGGCGGGCGCTGGTGCCCGTCGTCGGGATGCTCGGGAGCGGGATCGCGTTCGAGTTCGGACTGTTCGCGCCGGGGCCGACGGCGACCCTGGCGGCCTTCGCCGTCGCGGCGGCCTTCACCGGGGCGTGCGAGGCGGCCTTCTGGACCACGGCCGTCGAGCTGGGCGCCCCGCTGGGCGGCACGGCCGCCGGGTTGATGAACATGGGCGGCAATCTCGGCGGGATGATCTCCCCCGCGCTCACCCCGTTGCTCGGCTCGCTGTTCGCCACGGCCTCCGATCCCGACTCGGGCTGGCGGACGAGCCTGGCCATCGCCGGCGGGATCGTCGTCGCCGGCGCCGCACTGTGGCTGGGCATCGATCCGTCGCAAACCGAAAGGGATCCGGGCGCCGAACCATAGCAACTCGCCCCGATCATGTGCGGTGCGGCGGCCAGATCACAACCGACTTCCCTTGGCGGTGCGGCTCGGTTCAGGGGAAGAGTTCGGCCGTGGGGATCGGGGCGAAATCGACGTCGTCGAGGCGGAGGGGCAACGTCTCGTGCTCGGTGATCGTCGTGCGGAGTAGCAGGCCCTGGGGCCCTCCCTGGTAGACTTCCGTGACGCGGCGGCCCAGGTCGACGATCCAGTAATCCCCGATCCCGGACCGGGCGTACGCGCGGCGCTTGGGGCCGGAGTCCTTGGCGTAGGTCGTGTCGGAGATCTCGACGACGAGGGCGACGTTGCGATGGTCGGGGGTGCGACGAGCGTACCGGGAGCGTGGGCCGCGTACCACGACGAGGTCGGGGATCGGCTTCCAGTGCCGGGAAAGGATGAGGGGCTTCTCTTCGCGGACGGTCCAGTCGCTCTTGGGGAGGCGTTCCCGCAGGAGATCGCCCAGCGCCGTGACGGCGTTATCGTGGGCGGGGCCGGTCGTCATCATGACGAGTAATCCATTGAGGAGCTCGACCTTCCGATCCGCGAACGTTCCCGCCGCGCCCAGGGCGTCGTACCCGGCGACGTCAAGCCGATAGGGAGTGATCTTGCGCATCGGCGACTCCGTCTGGAAGGGATCGTGGCCCTTTCATCATACCGCATGAACGTCCCTCGCGGCCCTCCCAGCACTCGAGAGTGGACGGTCCTGACTACCGGCGCTCATCCCCAGATGCTCTGAATCGTCTCGCTCGTGTCATCTTTGAGGAACGTCTCAATGGCGCGAAGGACCTTCGACAGGTCCGAACGGGCGGCCTCCTTCGGTTCCACCTGATACAGCCCGTGGTTCACCGTGGTCCGTGTCTCAGGGTTCGTAAGGCCGAGTCGTTCGGCCTGTCTCAGGCAGTTCGTGGAAAGTTGCCACTGACCGATGTCCTTACCTCGGAACTCCAGGATGATCGACATGGCGTTTCCGGGCTCGCCGGGATGGTCTGGTATGAAACAATGGAAAAGCTCCGATGTGAAGCCCGAGGGCGGTTGCGGGCCGAGGGGCTGGGCTTGCGTGGGCGTCATGGCTCGGATCGGAGCGGAAGGAACCGGATCTCGACGCGTCGATCGAGGGCGGCGGCGATGCGACGCAGCATGGGCAGGGAATGGCCCTTGTAGTCGGCGTCCTCCAGCCGGCAGATGACGGAGGCGGTCGTGCCGACCAGCCTGGCAAGCTCCCGCTGGCTGAGGCCCGCCCTGGTGCGAAGCTGGTAGATCTTGCGGGCCACCTCGTCATCGGCCCTGGCCTCTTCCAGAGCGGCGAGCCGCTCCGGCTTGCCTTCGTAATACCTGCGGTGCATGGCCTCGATGGCGTCATCTGTCGGCGGCCGTTTTCTCGGCATGGTCAACCCTCTCGATAGGTGTGACGGCCAGGATCCCTCGCAAACTGCTCTTTCGCCGTGACGGCGCGGTCGATATCGCCGGGCGGAACGCGTTTCTCTTTCGCCAGGCCATGAGACACCACGGCGGCAACTTTATCGTGAAAGAAATAGAGCATGCGATAGTTCACGCTGCCGACTCGAACGCGAAGCTCGTGAATCCCATCGCGCAGGTAATCGGCCTCCGGGCGGCGAAGCTCATGACCCAGTTCCCGAAGACGCTCCAGCTTGACCCGGCATTTATCCAGCGCCTTCTCCGGCAAGTGGTCGAACCATTCGAGGACCGGAACGACGCCTTCATCATCCTGGAAAAAGACGACGTGAGTTCGAGGCATCCTCCCACCTCCCTTGGCCATTGTTCGCATCTTTGCGAACGATGGTCAAGTCGAGAGGTCCTGGGGGGCATGCAAGGGCCCCGAAGGAGAGCGGAACAGCCTTCGCCGATCAGGTTCGGGCTCGCCTCGACTTCGCCGTGGGAGCTCGACCTCGCGAGTGACCCATCACCTCGGCCAGGAAGCGGCCGGTGTGGGAGGCCATGCAGGCGGCGATCTCTTCGGGGGTGCCGGCGGCGATCAACTGGCCCCCCTTGTGGCCCCCCTCGGGGCCGAGGTCGATGACGAAGTCGGCGGTCTTGATGACGTCGAGGTTGTGCTCGATCACGAGGACGGAATGGCCGAGATCGATCAGGCGATTGAGGCTGAGCAGCAGGCGATCGATGTCGGCGAAGTGGAGGCCGGTGGTCGGCTCGTCGAGGATGTACAGGTTGTGCTTGCCGCGCTTGAGCTTCGCCAGCTCGCCCGCGAGCTTGACGCGCTGGGCCTCGCCGCCGGAGAGGATCGTGGACGGATGGCCGATCGTGAGGTAGCCGAGGCCGAGCTCGTTGAGTACCGAGACCTTGCGGGCGATCACCGGCTGATCCTCGAAGAAGGCGACGCTCTCCTCGATCGACAGGTCCAGGACCTGGGCGATGTTCTTGCCGCGATATTCGACCTCCAGCGTGTCCTGGCTGTATCGCGCGCCCTTGCAGGTCGGGCAGAGGACCTCGACGTCGGGCATGAACGAGAGCTGGGTCGTGATCGTCCCCTCGCCGGTGCACTCCTCGCACCGGCCCCCCTTGACGTTGAAGCTGAACGTCGACGCCGTGTAGCCGCGCTTCCTCGCCTGGTCGGTCTCGGAGAAGAGGGTGCGGATCGCGTCGTAGAAGCCGATGTAGGTCGCCGGATTGGACCGCGACGACCGGCCGATCGGGGACTGGTCGACGTCGATGACGTCGTCGACGTGCTCCCCCCCGGTGAGCTCGTCGTGCTCGCCGGCGAAGACGCGGCTGTCGTGGATCAGGGAATACAGCCGCTTGTAGACGATGTCGTGGATCAGCGAGCTCTTGCCCGATCCGGACGCGCCGGTGACGCAGACGAACTGCCCCAGCGGGATCTCGACGCGGAGGCCCTTGAGGTTGTTCTGCCTCGCCCCCGCGACGACGATCGACTTCCCGAGCCCCGGCCGGCGTCGGGCCGGGACCTCGATGGCCTTCCGGCCGCTCAGATACAGGCCCGAGAGCGACGACTCGTCGTCGAGGATCTGCTCGACCGTCCCCTCGGCCACGATCCGGCCGCCGTGGACCCCCGGGCCGGGGCCGATCTCGACCACGTGATCCGCCGCCCGGATCGTGTCGGCGTCGTGCTCGACGACGATCACGGTGTTGCCCAGGTCGCGGAGCCGCTTGAGCGTCTCGATCATCTTCGCGTTGTCCTTGGGATGCAGCCCGATGCTGGGCTCGTCCAGGACGTAGAGCATCCCCATCAGGCCCGAGCCGATCTGGGAGGAGAGCCGGATCCGCTGTGATTCCCCGCCCGAGAGCGTGGACGATCGGCGATTCAGGTTGAGGTAATCGAGGCCGATCGCGATCAGGAGCTCGAGCCGGGTGCCGACCTCGCGGACGATCGTCTCGGCGATCGCCGCGTGCCGGTCCGTCGGCCGGAGCGATCGCAGGAAGTCGAGCAACTGGACGAGGTGCATCTCGCCGATCTCGAACAGGTTGCGGCCCGACACCGTCACCAGCCGGCGCGACCGCTTGAGCCGGGCGCCGCCGCACTCCGGGCAGTCGTATTCGACCATCACCTTCTTGAGGTATTCGTCCATCCCGGCGTTCGACGTCCCCTGCTTGCGGTACTGGCGGTACGAATGCTCCAGTTGGTTCACGATCCCGTTGAACTTGATCCGCTTGCCGACGTGCTGTTGCCCGAGCTTCGCCCCCGGGGGGAGCAGGACCTCGAACTGCTCCCCCCTGGTGCCGTGGAGCAGCACCTGGACGTGCCGCTCGGCCAGGTCCTTGAACGGCGTGTCGAGGCTGAACCCGAAGTGCATCGCCAGGCTGTGGAGGATCCGGCCGCCCCAACTGTCGCGGTTGTTGCTCATCGCCGCGGCGACGAAGGCCCCGTCGTTGATGGATCGGCCGGGGTCGGGCACCAGGAGCGCGGGATGCACCCGCATCGCCGTCCCGATGCCCGAGCACGTCGCGCAGGCGCCGGCCGGATCGTTGAACGTGAACTGGGCCTGGTTCATCTCGCCGGCGACGAGGCGATGGCGCGAGCAGCCGAAGCCCTTGTAGAACCGCTCGTGCTCGGCGCCGGCCTTCTTCGGCCTCGTGATGTGAAAGCCGAGGAGGCCGTCGCCGAGCTTCAGCCCGTGCTCGAGCGAGGTCACGATCTGATGGTCGATCCCCGGGCCGATGACGAACGTGTCGATCACCGCCTCGATCGCGTGGTCCCGGTCCTCGTCGAGCTCGATGTGGTCCCCCAGGTCATGCGGCTTGCCGTCGATCCGCGCCCGCCGATATCCGTTGACCCGGATCTGGTCGAAGAGATACTCGTAGTCCTCGCCGTGGATCTTGTAGACGGGCGCCCGCACTTCCACCTCGGCGCCCCGGGGCAGCGACAGCAGGTGTTCCATCATCTGATGCGGCGAGCGGACGGCGAGGGCCTCGCCGCACGACGGACAGTGCGGCGTCCCCATCGTCGCGTACAGCATCCGCAGGTAGTCGGAGATGTCCGTCATGGTGCCGACGGTCGACCGCGGGTTCGACCCGACGGTCTTCTGGTCGATGGAGACGACCGGCGAGAGCCCATTGATGAAGTCGACGTCCGGCTTCTTCAACTGGCCGATGAACCGCTTCGCGAACGTCGACATCGACGCCAGCAGTCGCCGCTGACCCTCCGCATAGATCGTGTCGAAGGCGAGCGACGACTTGCCCGAGCCGCTCACGCCCGTGACGACGACGAGCCGGTCGCGCGGGATCTCCACGTCGACGTTCTGCAGGTTGTTCTCGCGGGCACCGCGGACCTGGATGGTCGTTCGCATGGCTAGGCCTCAAGGATGTAGGCCGGCTCTTCCACCCGTCCCAGGCTCCGTTTGGTCAGCTTGAACGGGGCGGAGACCTTCTGCAACAACCCTTTCCGCTCGAGCCATTCGCAGGCCGCCTCCAGGTGCCCCGGGTGCATCTGGGTGAAGGCGAAGTGGTCGCTCATCTCCGACAGCGGCACGACCCGGTTCTGCTTCTTGAGGAACGCCAGGAGCGGCTTCATGTGCTCGCGATGATGCGCCTCGAGATACCCCTCGATCGCGTCCAGCGCCGCGGCGAGCACGCGCCGATTCTTCCGCTTCGCGAGCACGTCGAGGTAGATCGGCCGGAACAGCTCGGGGTCGCCTTCCATGGCCCGATAGATGACGTCCTGCTCGCAGATCTCGCCTCGCCGGATGATCTCCGTGTGGGCGACGCTGTGCGCGGCCGAGAGGATCCCCTGGGCCGCCAGCTCGAGATCCCCCTTCAGCTCCAGCCGCTTGCGGGCGTGGCGAAGCTCGTCGATGGTCCAGGTCGAGAAGACCAGCAGCTCGCGTTCCCGGTCCTTGATCGCGACCTGGTTCGCCTTCTCGAACCAGCCCTCGATCGAGGGATCCTTGCTGTGGACGATCTCGCGATGCGCGAAGAAGTTGCACGAGAAGGCGGTCCGCGACATCCCCTCGACCATCTGCTTGAAGCGGGTCCGGGGGATCACCTCGGCGTGGATGTTGATGCCGTCCTCGACGAGGATCCGGAAGATCCGCGGGTCCTCGCCGTCGCTCGGGAGCCGCCGGCTGACGCCGTCGGCCTCGATGATCCACAATCCGAGCCGTTCCCGCGCCCAGATCGTCTCGGCCGACAGGCTCCGGACCATAACGACGGCGAGGACGTACCGATCCTCCGCGACCCGTTCGAGGAACCGCCCCAGCGCGGCCCGGAAACGAGCGACTTTCGAGGCATCTTCTTCGTGGGTCATTCGCGCCTCCGGGCCCCGGGGCAACTCGATTCCCGTCATTTTTCCGAACGACATCTGTTCCAGTCTATCGGCCGTGGATGGGCCCCTGGTGCAGCCGAACAGGGAACGCGTGTCGAGTTGCCCGCCCTGGGTGCCGGCCGGTCATCCCCGGACAGACCGCGAAGCTCCAGCGTGATCGACATGGATATTTTATCAGATGGTCAATGTTCATGGAGTGGGGGCGTGTGGCCCGCTTCCGGTGGCGGCGGGGCGACCCACCCGGGTCCCAGGCTGTCCCTCCTCGTCGGGCATCAACGGCAACGCCCGCGAGCTTCGCCCCGGCGTACCATCGCAGTCCCGACGCCGAACGGCCGCAGCCCGTCGACCAGGGGTCGTGTCGACCCTTGATGGCATCAGCCTCGAGGGGAGTCCATCGAGCAGGTCCGGGCGATTGCCGCCGTCCAGGAGCACTGGACGGATCGCCGCAGATTTCGTCTCCGTCCGTTTCTGCGGTCCTATCTCCGACTCTCGCTGCCCATCCTGGACAACCTCCTGGGAGGTGTTCTGGCCTTATGTTCATGATGCGAGCCCTGGCCGATTCGGCTCGCGCGAGGTTACAATCGCAGGCATCAGGAGCCGAACGCCGGGGTTTTCGGCGCGGCTTTGCCGATGGCCATCGCGGGCCTCTTCGTGTCTCGGATCCGACCGTTCGATCCCTATCATCCACATGAAGCATCACTGATCAGCACGCCGAGAGACACGAGCGATGTTCAATCCGGAAGGGCTCGGCCTACCCAGCGTCTCGCCGCCTCGGGAATCCGAGGAGGGCGAGGCTCGCGTGTCCGCGACCCGAGCGGTCGCCGATGAGTCCATGCCTCGCATTCGTTCCGCGGACGGCTCGGCCGTGGGAGGGAACGATCTCGATCCGGCCCTGCTGCTGCTCTTCGACGAACTGGCGAGGAGGATCGACGCGGGCGAGGCGATCGACGCCGAACAGGTGGCGATCGAGTACCCCCGATGGTCTGAGGAGATCCGCGTCCTGCTACCCACGCTGTACGGAGTTGCGGCATTGGGGCGTGACCACAGGGGGGCCGGGCCCGTCCTGCCGGCGGGGGGCCGCGACGCCGAAGGTCGGAAAGTCTTCGGCGACTTCCGAATCGTCCGCGAGATCGGCCGAGGCGGGATGGGGGTTGTCTACGAGGCCGAGCAGGTCCCGCTTGGCCGTCGCGTGGCACTGAAGGTGATCGCACCGGCCGCGGCGCTCGACCCGCGAGCCGTGCAGCGATTCCAGCTCGAGGCACACGTCGCGGGGCTGTTGCAGCATCCGAACATCGTGCCCATCCACGCGGTCGGCGCGGTGGGCGAGACGCCCTATTACGCGATGCAGTATGTCGACGGGGAGAGCCTCGCGCATTTGATCATCGAGCTGCGGGGATTGACGGAGGTCCCATCGGTGAGCATGGCTCCGCCTTCGAGCCCCCGGGATTCCTCGTCGCGGAGAGGCGGCGGGTGCCCCTCCGAGCCTTCTCGTGACGAGCCTGCGTGGCCCGCTTCCGGCAAGCCTTCGCCTTCCGGCACCCTTGCCCTCGGGCTCCTCACGGGATACTTCGACCCCCGCCGTGAATCCGATGAATCCGGACACACCGCGCGAGGTCCAGGGCCTGCCGACCCCCGCTCGGTCTGCGATCGGGCCTACATCCAAACGATCGTCCGCCTCGGGATCCAGGCCGCCGAGGCGCTGGGTTATGCCCACGACGAGGGGATCATACACCGCGACGTCAAGCCCGCCAACTTGCTGCTCGACATGAAGGGGGACGTCTGGATCGCCGACTTCGGCATGGCCGATGTGCAGGGCGATGCGGGCCTGACGCTCACCGGCGACATCCCCGGCACGCTGCGCTACATGGCGCCGGAGCAGGCGCTCGGCAAGCGGGCCCTCGTCGATCGCCGCACCGACATCTACGCGCTCGGAGCCACGCTGTATGAACTGCTGACGCTGGGCCCGGCGGTGCCGGGCACGGACAAGCAGGAGATCCTGCGCCGGATCGCCGAGGAGGAGCCCCCGCCGGTGCGACGGCTCAATCCGGCCGTCTCGCGCGACCTGGCGACGATCGTCGCCAAATCGATGTCGAAGGAGCCCGCGAACCGGTACGAGACGGCGCGGCATCTGGTCGACGACCTGACGCGTTATCTCGACGGCCGGCCGATCGCAGCGAGGCCGGTCGGCCCGGCGGTGCGGGCGTGGCGTTGGTGCCGGCGCAAGCCCGCGCTGGCGAGCCTTGCCGCGGCACTGGTGCTCGTGCTGTCGGCCGGGGTCGCCGGCATAACCTGGAACTGGCGAGAGGCGGTGCACCAGCAGCGCGAGTCCGAGCGCCGGGGCGAACTGCTGCTCATGTCTCATGAGGAAACCGCTCGGGAACGCGATCTGAAGGAATTGCAGCGGGCCAGGGCCGAGGCCGTCAACCGCTTCCTGATCGATGAGCTCCTAGGCCAGGCCAACCCCTCGAACAACTCGGCCGCCACGCGAATCACGCTGATCGAGGCCCTCGACCGGGCCGAGGCCAAGGTTGGCGCCTCGTTCACGGACCAGCCCGAGATCGAGGCGTCGATCCGGATGGCGATCGGAGAAGCGGAGCACGGCCTGGGCCGATACGGCAAGAGCGAGGCGCAGTACCGCGCGGCGTGGGCACTCCTGGCCGCGCGTCCCGGCGGACCGGGGGCCGACGGGTTCGAAGCGCTCGCGAATCTGGGCGACTGCCTCACCCACCTCGACCGGCTCGACGAGGCGGAGCCGACCGCTCGCCGAGCCGCGGGTGAAATCGAACGGCTGCTCGGACCGCGCCACAAGCTCACGTTGAAGGCGTTGACCTTCCTGGCCAACGTCGAGCAGGTACGCAGCCGCTATCCGGAAGCCGAGGCCATCAACCGACGCGTCCTCGACACCCGACGAGAGCTGCTGGGGCCCAGGCATCAGGAGACGTTGCGGTCGCTGAACAACGTCGGGTGTGTGCTGAAGTCGCAGGCCAAGTTCCGCGACGCCGAGCAGATCTTCCGCCAGTGCCTCGAGCTCCGGCGGTCGACCGCGGGCGACGAACACCCCGATACCCTGACGGCCCAGCACAACCTGGGCGATGTCCTCGTGCTGCTGGGTCGATTCAACGATGCCGAGGCGCTCCTGCGGCCCTGCCTCGACGCCCGCCGGCGAGTGCTGGGTCCCGATCATCCGTACGTCCTCCTGGATATGTTCATCCTCGGCAAGGCCCTCCGCGGGCAGGGCAAGCACGACGAGGCGGAGAAGATGCTCCGCGATTGTCTCGAGGCCCGGCGACGTGTCCTCGGGCCGACCTACCCGGAGACACTTGAAACGGCCGGGGAACTCGACGCGCTACTCAAGGCTCGTGCTACGCCCCCCGCCCGATGAGCCCGCGAGCCGAGGAGGCGGCCATCCAGCGGGCGCCGGGGCACCATCCCCCGGGGAGCCTGGCGCCAAGGATCGAGAACCACATTCCGGCGGAGCCGGCAAAGCCCAATGCTCGAGCTATTGGGCCCACGCCCCCCGCTCGTCGAGCCCACCGAGAGCTTGCCTGCTGCGTGGTTGTAAGTCATTAGTATTGAACAACTTGCGATTTTATCGAAAATTCTTGCAGCGATTCTCGCGGGTTTTACCAGATTAGCTTAGAGACACCGGAGAGCTTCAAGGCATGAGCGACGCGTCACGGGTCACGAGGGAGCTGGTCGAGCAGGCGGGGGAGGGAGACGCCGCGGCGAGGCAAGCCCTGCTCGAACGCTATCGCGACCACCTTTGCCGCATGGTGGCCGCGCGGCTCGACCGTCGCCTGTCGCCGCGGGTCGATGCCTCGGACGTCGTCCAGGAAACGCTCGCCGTGGCCGCGGGCCGCCTCGACGAGTATCTCGAGGAACGCCCGCTGCCGTTCCTTGGCTGGATCCGCGGCATCGCAAACGAACGGGTCACGTATGCACATCGCCAGCATCTCTATGCCCAGCGGCGGAGCGTTTCCCGGGAGAGTCGAGGGCCCAGCCTGGCGCGAGCGGAGGAGTCGAGCGTGGCGATCGTCCCCCAGCTCGTCTCCCCCGAGACCAGCCCGAGCAACAACCTGGCGCACCAGGAGATTCGCGAGCGGCTCAGGGGCGCGATCGAGTCCCTGCCGGCCCGTGACCGCGAGGTGTTGTTGATGCGACATTTCGAGCATCTGGACACCAGCGAGATCGCCGACGCCCTCGGGCTCGCCGAGTCCGGCGTCCGGGCACGCTATTTCCGCGCCCTGAGCCGGCTCCGCATCAGCCTGGAACGCACGGACTTCTGAATAGAGCGTCGAGAGTAACCGACACCCGAACCGCGAAGGAGAGCTTGCAGGTGAGAGGATCATCGGTCCGGACGCCCCCGAATCTCGCGGCCTGCGCGTTCCTCGCTGCCGTCTCGTCGATGACCGCCGGATGTGGCAACTCGGAGTCCCTCTCCGAATCGGAGGTCGCGGCCAACAGGCAGGCGGTCGAGGCCAAAGTAGGCAAGGCCAGGAATGGCGTGGAGTCCAGACGCTTGTTCCGAGACGCCATTCTCAATCCGGACGACGAACCCGCCCCTTCGACGAAGGTCGAGAGGAAGTCCGGCCTGTCACGCAAGAAGTAGCCCGTCCAGAGCCGTCATCCCGCACGACATGCCCCCCCAGCCGAGCCCAGGCTCCGACCGTCTCCGAAGGTGGTCCTCACTCTCCTCCACCCTCCCGCATCTTTACGACATCCATCCGCTCATCTCGGGCCCCGAGGAGTTTCATCCCATGCCATCCGCGTCTTCCCCCCTGCGTCGTCCGCGCGGTTTCACGCTCATTGAATTGCTGGTGGTCATCGCCATCATCGCCGTCTTGATCGCCCTGCTCTTACCCGCGGTGCAGTCGGCCCGGGAGGCCGCCCGGCGCCTTCAGTGCAGCAACAACCTCAAGCAACTGGCCCTCGCCGCGGTGAACTATGAGAACGCCAACGGCTGCTATCCATTCGACGGCCAGGTCGCGATCGCGCCCGACTACATGGTAAACGGCGCCGCGAGCGAGACCATGTTCGTCCGTATGCTGCCATACTTCGAGCAGACTGCGCTGTACAACGCGTTCAACCAGGCCCTCTACGCCAGCGACCCGAATAACATCACGATCTCAGGGGTCCTCGTCTCCACCCTCTTCTGCCCGAGTGACCCCGACGAGCAGCAACCCATCAATCTGTCGGCACCGGATCCGCTGGGTATGGGTTCCCTGGGGGAGAGCCATGGTTTCGTCCTGCCGCCGGGAACCTGGTACCAGTACGGCATGAGCTACCGAGGCTCGGGCGGCCCGTTCAACGGCGGCCTCGGCGTCCGCGGGATGTTCAGTAACACGTCGATGCAGAAGGTCACGATCCCGATGATCACCGACGGTACCAGCAACACATCGCTCTTCTCCGAGGTAAGTTCGGGGAGGTGGGTCGACCCTTCGGGAGGGCGGGGGTCCCTGAAGAACTCGGCCCTGATCGCCGCCTACCGCTCCTTCTGGAACGCGACCGGGGCCGGTGATACCTACAGTTCCCAGTTCGCCCCGAACCC
Organism: Aquisphaera insulae; assembly: GCF_011064615.1. GTDB lineage: Bacteria > Planctomycetota > Planctomycetia > Isosphaerales > Isosphaeraceae > Aquisphaera > Aquisphaera insulae. Next base: position 41,764 of record NZ_JAALJH010000011.1, read on the forward strand.
CGGTCGGTATTTCGACGGCAAGTCGATCTACGCCGGCCTCTACAGCAACATTCTCCCATCAAGCCTCCATCCCGGCGGACTCAACCTGGCGATGGCCGACGGATCGGTCCGCTTCATCAAGGATTCGATCAACAGTTGGCCGCTGGTGGATCGGGGCGGCGGCAACCTGGGGGTCAACAAGGCCTGGTACACCGTGTCGTCGGTCTTCAATCCTAACCTGGGGGTCACCGTGAGCACCTTCAGCTATACGCCCCTCGCCAGGCCGGGCGTCTGGCAGGCCCTCGCCACCATCAATCAGGGCGAGGTGATTAGCGCCGACCAGTACTGACCGAGGGCCCGCGCCACGCTCGAACGGGGCGAGGCCCGTGGCGGGGGGATGCCCGGGGCCTTGCCGACTCCGCCCCCGATTCCGTGCCCGGATCGAGTCGACGTCACGGTCATCTTCAGGAGAGCCCGCATGAGATCGATTGTCTTTCGCTTCGCCTTGGTCGTCGCGTCTTCCACCTTCGCTCGGGCCGCCGACGACCCGGTGCCGAAGCCCGCCGACGACAGTCTCGCGGCGCTCGTTCGGGAATATGAGGCCGCGACGAAGGCCTACAGCGACGCATACGAGGCCAGCCTGGAGGCGGCGCGGAAGAAGGGAGGCTCCGCCGTCAAGGCCTTCAAGTTCGACAGGGCCGCGCCGAGTACCGGCTTCTCGCCGAGATTCCTGGCGATCGCCCGGAAGGATCCCGAAGGCCCCGACGCACTGCCGGCCCTCCGACTTGCCATCAAGACGAGCTTCGATGATGACGGGCCCAACCCGTCGGGAGCCGAGGCGGTGAAGCTCCTGCGGAAGTACTATCTCACCAAGCCAGCCATCAAGGACTTCATCGGGTTGCTGGTCATCCGGCACGATGACCTGTCGTGGGAGGTCGTCGACGAGATCGCCGCGAGCCACCCCGACCGCGCCGTTCGAGCCCACGCGCTCAAGCGTAAGCTCGGCATGTGCGAGTCCTTCGCCAAGTTCCTCGATCGATTGAAGGACCCCAAGGTGAAGGCGGGCTGGGAGCAGAGCATCTCCAAGAATCGAGCCCCGCAACAGTATTACAAGCTCGCCCTCCGCGAGGGGCCGAAGGTGGAGGCGCTGAAGAAGACCCTGCGGGAGCAATACCCGGAGTTCTACACGGAACTCGTCGTGGGAGTCTCGGCCCCGGAGGTCGTGATGAAGGACCTCGACGGTAAGACCGTGAGGCTGAGCGACCTGAAGGGGAAGGTCGTCGTGCTCGATATCTGGGCGACCTGGTGCGGCCCTTGCAGGGCGATGATCCCCCACGAGCGAGAGATGGTCGGTCGGCTCAAGGGGAAGCCATTCGAACTCGTGAGCATCAGCGCCGATGACGAACTGAAGACGCTGGCGGACTTCCTCGCCAAGGAGAAGATGCCCTGGACCCACTGGTTCCCCGGCGGCCCGAAGGCCAAGTTCTTCGAGGCGTGGAACGTCAATCACTACCCGACGATCTATGTCCTCGACCCGAAGGGGGTGATCCGCTACATCGATGTGCGGGACGAGACGCTGGAGAAGGCCGTCAACGAACTGCTCAAGGAGATGGAAACCGAGAAGGTCGGCTGATCCTGCCGGATGGCCGTCGCGGTGGGCCGCGTCGAGCCGGGCGCGTCACCGCGACGGATCATCGACGATCTCTCGGTACGTGGCCCTGTCGACCGGCAGGCGGATGGTCGAACAGGCGTCAGGGCTGGGCCGCGTCCCCCTTCCGATCGAGCCCGTCCCCGCCCGAGCCGTGCCCCCGAATTGTGGCTTCCGCCTCCCGCCTCAGGATGTGATAGATCCAGGCTTCGCGGTTGTCGGCCCGGGCCAGATCCCAGTCGTGGCCTCGGACCGCGGCCGTGAGGGATCGGAGCGCCGCGTCGTCTTGCCCCAGGCGTTTCTGCGCCATGGCCTTGATCAGAAGCGGGCAGGGCCCCAGCACGGTCGCGGCCTCGCCGTCGAGCAGCGGGACCGCCTCCGAGAAACGGCCGCGACGATATTCGCCCAGCGCCCTGGCCAAAAGGAAATAGGGCCGGGTCCAAACCGGCGGGGGCGAGGGGCGGCCGGCCAGGGCCCGCTCGATCAACGCGACCGCCCTCTCGGCCTCCGCGGGCGGGAGCGGGAGCAGGAGGCAGGCGCGGCCGATGCGCTCGGCCGCCTGGGGTTCGTCGACCCTCCCGAAGCGCTCGAGGAGGGCGTTCCGCTCCTCGCGGTAGTCGCCTTCATGCCCGAGGAACAGGCAGAACTCGGCGTAGCCGTCGCGAGCCAGGATCGTGTCGGGGGCCGCGTCGATCGCCTTTCGCCAGGTCGCCCGCGCTTCTTCCGGGGGCAAGAGCCGCAGGAACGTCGTCCTCAGGGTCGGCTGGGCGATCAGGAGCCTCGGATCGAGCTCGATGGCCCGGCGGTATTCGCCCATCGCCTCCTCGGCCCGCGACGCCGCGGCGAGTGAGTCGCCGAAGCCGGCATGGAGCAACGCACTGTCGGGGTCGCGCTCCGCGGCCGAGCGGAGCAGCGCGATGGACTCGTCGAGTCGACCGGTGTGACGCAGGTTGTAGGCCAGGTTGTAAATCGGGATGGCGGCGGTCGGGTCGATCCGGAGCGAGGCCCGGAAATACTCGATCGCCTCGCCCGGGCGGCCGCAGGCGGTCAGGCTGCTCCCGAGGTTGTTGCAGCTCACGGCCGTGTCGGGCCGGAGCGACAGGGCTGACTGGTGATAGCGGATGGCTTCCGCATGCCTGCCGGCACGGTTGAGCGCCGACCCCAGCGCCAGGTTCGCCCAGAAGTCGCCGGGCCGGGCTCGCTGGATCTTCTCGAGGAAGTCCAGGGAGTCGCCGCCCGCGGCTCGAAGGTCCCCGGCGATCGCCAGGAGCAGCGGGACGGGCTGGTCGGCGACGGGCGCCGTTGCAACCAGCCGCTCGAGCGAGCCTCGCCCCCTCCGCAGCTCCGGGTCGCGGGCGTCGCCGATCCAGCCGGCGTCCTGCCCGACGACGAGCCTGGCGACGTGCAACGCCCACGCCTTGCGGCCGGCATCAGCCCTGGATACAGGCCAGTCGTCGAGGGCGTCCAGAACGGCGTACCGGGCGTCCGAGCGCGCGACCCGGGCCGCGACGACTTCGGGGGCCTCCTCGGGCCCGCCGAAGCCGAAGCGGCGAAACTCCCGCGCGTAGGCCTCGTCCGCGCCCGCGTCGTCGAACGACCCGCCGATCGATCGGGCCCGGTTCATGCGGACCGCGTCGAGTCGGGCGACCAGCTCGAGGTCGCGACGGGCCCGCTCGACGGCCGCGTGGATCTCCCCCGTCCCGCGCCCGGAGAGGCGTCCCTCGGCCCGCCCGAACGCCGCCCTCGCCTCGGCCCAGCCCGCCCGCTCCATCGCCCGGGCCATCTCGCGGAGGTCGTCCCTCGCGGCGTGTTCGTCGTCGGCCACCTCGACCGCGGCCCGGCGGGCCGCTTCGGCCCGGTCCACGACGATCCAAAGGCCGGCCCCGGCCAGGGCACCGGCGAGCAGGAGGACGCCCCCGAACATCGCGTACCATCCCGGGCTGCGTCGGACTCGTCGCCAGACGCGGGCGGCCCGTCCCTCGGCCTTGGCCTCGATGGCCTCGCCGTCCAGGAAGCGGCGGAGATCGGCCCCGAGCCGCTCGGCCGAGGCATAGCGAAGCGCCGGATCCTTGCTCAGGCACTTGAGGCAGATGATCTCGAGGTCGCGAGGGACCTTCGGGTTGAGCGACGTGGGCGGGGCGGGATCCTGGGCGACGACCTGCCGGATCGTCTCGGCGGGCGTCTTCCCCCGGAAGGGGGGCTGGCCCGTGAGCAGCTCGTAGAGGATCCCGCCCAGGGCGTAGATGTCGACGGCCGGCCCGACGCCATCCGGATCGCCGGCGGCCTGTTCCGGGGCCATGTAGTTGGGCGTGCCGATCACGGCGCCGTTCAGCGTCAGCCCGGAGGCGTCGTCGATCCGGCAGGAGAGGCCGAAGTCGCCGACCTTCGGCGTGCCGTCCGTCTCGAGCAGGATGTTCGCGGGCTTCAGGTCGCGATGGATGATGCCCGCGGCGTGGGCGGCCTGCATGGCACCGGCCAGCGTCAGGACGAGGGCGGCCGCCTCCCGCGGGCCGGTCGGCTTTTCCCGTGCGGCGAGGCTCCCGCCCGCGACGAACTCCATCGCGTAGTAGGGCCGGCCCTCGGCGTCGCCCACGTCGTAGATCTGGACCACGTGCGGGTGGCGGAGGGCGGCCACGGCCTCGGCCTCCCGCTGGAACCGGTCGCGTTCCCGCGGGGACGCATAGGCTCCCGCGATGGCCATCTTGATCGCGACCGGGCGGTTCAGTCGGACGTGACGGGCCCGGAAGACCACGCCCATCCCGCCCCGGCCGAGGAGCGCCTCCAGCTCGTATCCCGCGACGGCCGGCAGGTCAGGGGGCCCTTCGGCGGTCGATGCTTCGCGCGACGGGGACTCGCGCTCGGGCGGGAACCACGAGTCGAGCTCGGCCTCCAGGCGGCGGACGCGGCGCCAGCGGTCGCGGACCTCGGGGAGCAGCTCGGGGAAATCGCTGCAGACCTCCTCCGGCGTCCGGCCCGTGTCGTGCAGTTCCTCGAGCAGCTCGCTGACTCGCAAGTCGGTCGCCACCGCATCACCCTCTTGGTCTCGAGCTCACGGCCCGGACGCCCGTCGACGTCCGCCGGGCGCCTCGCCGCGTGGCCGCAGGTCGTCCAGCGCCTCCGCCAGGCCGTCGAGCCCCCTCCGCAGCCGCCGCTTGACCGTGGATTCCGACGTCCCCAGCACCTCGGCGGCCTCCCCGGTCGTCATCCCCTGGATGCGGATCAGGTCGAACGCCTCGCGCTCCTCCTCGGGGAGGCCCTCGATCGCCGCGAGCATCCGCCGCCCGTCCCCGGAGAGACCCGTGTCGCTCGATGCGGCGGCGAGGGCGAGGTCGTCACGCAGCTCGATCACCGACGGCTGCTCATCCAAGCGTCGGGCCAGGTCATTCAGCTCCCAACGCATGTGCTGCCCGGCCAGGGAGAAGTACTGCCGCACGCTCGTCGGCCGGGCCTCCCGCAGCGCCTTCATCAGCCGCTCGGCCACGGCGCCGAGGAGGTCCTCGGCCTCCAGGCTCATCGGCGGCTTCATGAGCCGGGGATAGCTCCTGGCCAGGAACAGGACGCAGAGCCGCCGCAGGCGGCAGGCCGACCGCTCCAGGAGCGCCCGCACGACCGGCTCGGAGGGCTCGCCGCGGGCGAGCTCGTCGAGATAGCGCTGGACGACGAGGGTGGTCGGGTCATGTTCCATGGCGAGTACCGGAAGCAACTTGTGTCGATGGCTGGCATTGTACCCGACGGCGTGAACCCCGGCCACGCTTAGCAGGACGAGAGGACGGTCCGCAGCACCCCAGCCCAGGAGCCTTATCTTGTCGAATCCGATCCACAGCCTGCTCACGCCGGAGAACTGCACGGTCGTCTTCATCGACCATCAGCCGCAGATGACGTTCGGGGTGGCGAGCATCGATCGCCAGGCCCTTTTCAACAACACGATCGGCCTGGCCAAGGCGGCCAAGGTCTTCGGCGTCCCGGTCATCCTGACCACCGTCGAGACCGAGCGATTCAGCGGCGCGATGTGGCCGCAGCTCACCGGCCTCTTCCCCGGCCGCAAGCCCCTGGAACGGACCTCGATGAACGCCTGGGAGGACAGGCCGTTCGTCGCCGAGGTGGAGCGGTTGGGGCGGAAGAAGCTCGTGATCGCGGCGCTCTGGACCGAGGTCTGCCTGGCGTTCCCGGCGATCCAGGCCATGGAGGCGGGGTACGAGGTCTACGCGGTCGAGGACGCCAGCGGCGGCACCAGCGAGGCGGCCCACCGCTGCGCCATGCAGCGGATCATCCAGGCTGGCGCCGTCCCGGTCACCTGGCAGCAGGTGCTCCTGGAGTTCCAGCGGGACTGGGCACGCCGCGAGACCTACGACGCGGTGATGCGGATCGTGCTGGAACACTCCGGCGCGTATGGACAGGGCGTCGAGTACGCCTATACGATGGTCCACAAGCAGCCGCCGCTCGACGTCCGGTATGGGGCCGGCAAGTGAGCAGCGACGTTCAGGATCGGAAGGTCATCCCCGAGGCCGCCCCCGCTGGCCCCGGCGGTGCCCTCAGCATCATCATCCGGCGAGTGGTCCGCGCGGACCGCCGATCCCAATTCGAGGCCGCCGTCCGGGCATTCTCGCCCGTCTCGGTGACGTTCCCCGGCCATCTCGGCGTCCATGTCGTCCCGCCCCCGGCCGGGGGCCGGGAATACGTCGTCATCCTCAGCTTCGCCTCGGAGCGGGCGTGGCGGGAGTTTCAGCGGTGGGGGCCCTATGAATCCTGGATCCGCCAGGTCCGGCCGCTCCTGGCCGACGATCCCGCGATCGAGGAGGTCACCGGCCTGGAGACCTGGTTCCGATTGCCCGGCGAGCCCGCGTTCGTGCCGCCCCCACGCTGGAAGATGGCGGTCGTGACCTGGGTTGGCGTCTGCCTGACGGTCGGCACGCTCAACGCCGTCGTCCGCCCGTGGATGGACGGATGGCCGTGGTGGGCGAGCCTGCTCGGGCTCAACGCCGTCGTCGTCGCGGCCCTGACCTGGATCGTGATGCCGGCCCTTTCGCGATGGTTCCGCGGCTGGCTCCATCTCTCACCGATCGAGGAGGACTGATGGCCCCGACCGATGCCGACCTGATCCTGCACAACGCGGCGATCGCGACGCTCGACCCGTCGAACCCCGATGCCCATGCCCTCGCGATCCGCGACGGCAAGTTCCTGGTCGTGGGCGACGAGGCCGGGGTGATGACGGCGCGTGGCCCGGCGACGAAGGTCGTCGACCTCGGCGGCCGGCGGGCGATCCCCGGCCTCAACGACTCGCACCTCCACCTGATTCGGGGCGGGCTGAACTTCAACCTCGAATTGCGGTGGGATGGCGTCCCGTCGCTGGCCGAGGCGCTGCGGATGCTCCGCGAGCAGGCCTTCCGGACGCCCGCGCCGCAGTGGGTCCGCGTGGTCGGCGGCTGGAACGAGTTCCAGTTCGCCGAGCGGCGGATGCCGACCCTCGCCGAGATCAACGCGGCCGCGCCGGACACGCCTGTCTTCATCCTCCACCTCTACGATCGCGCGCTCCTGAATGCGGCCGCCCTCCGCGCGGTCGGCTACTCGAAGGACACGCCCGACCCGCCCGGCGGCGAGATCCAGCGCGACAAGCGGGGGAATCCGACCGGCGCCCTGATCGCCCGCCCGAACGCGATGATCCTCTATGCGACCCTCGCCAAGGGGCCGAAGCTCCCGCCCGAGTATCAGCTCAACTCGACGCGGCACTTCATGCGCGAGCTGAACCGGCTCGGCGTGACGAGCGTCATCGATGCCGGCGGCGGCTACCAGAACTACCCCGACGACTACGCGATCATCGAGGACCTGCACCGCCGCGGCGAGATGACCGTCCGCGTCGCCTACAACCTGTTCACCCAGCGTCCCAAGGGCGAGTTCGACGACTTCGCGAGGTGGGTCGGGATGACCAGGCCGGGGGCCGGCGACGACTACTACCGGATGAACGGCGCCGGCGAGATGCTCGTCTTCTCGGCCGCCGACTTCGAGGACTTCCTCGAGCCCCGGCCCGACCTCGCCCCGGGCATGGAGGCCGAGCTCCATCGCGTGGTGAAGCTCCTGGCCGAGCACCGCTGGCCGTTCCGGATCCACGCCACCTACGACGAGTCGATCTCCCGGTTCCTGGACGTGTTCGAGGCGGTCGATCGCGAGGTGCCGTTGGCGGGCCTGCGCTGGTTCTTCGACCACGCCGAGACCGTCACCGAGCGGAGCCTGGAGCGGATCAAGGCGCTCGGCGGGGGGATCGCGGTCCAGCACCGCATGGCGTTCCAGGGGGAGTACTTCGTCGACCGTTACGGCGCCGAGGCGGCCTCGCACACGCCGCCGGTGGCGAGGATGCTCGAGATGGGCATCCCCGTCGGGGCCGGCACGGACGCGACCCGCGTGGCAAGCTACAACCCCTGGGTCTCCCTGTCCTGGCTGGTGACCGGGCGGACGGTCGGCGGGCTCGCGCTCTACCCCGAGTCGAACCGACTCGACCGCGCCACGGCCCTGCGCCTCTACACGAGCGGGTCCGCCTGGATGTCGGGCGAGGAGGCGACGAAGGGGATGATCGCGCCGGGTCGGCTCGCGGACCTGGCGGTGCTCTCGGCCGACTACTTCGCCGTCCCGGAGCCGGAGATCCGGGGCATCGAGTCGCTCCTCACCGTGGTCGGCGGGCGGATCGTCCACGGAGCCGGGCCGTTCGCGTCCCTCGGGCCGGCGCCGCCGCCGGTCACGCCGGACTGGTCGCCGGTCGGATTCTACGGCGGATATCACCGCGACCGGGCGTCAGCCATCCCCACGGCCCTCTCGCACTCGTCGCGGTGCCGTCACACGTCCCGCGCATCGTCTCTCCTCCAGGAGCGGCCTCGCTCTTCGAACTCGCCCGCGGGCGCATCCTTCTGGGGAGGGGGATGTGCATGCTGGGCCTTCTGACGGAGGTTCGCGCCGCGCTCCGGGCACGGCGTCGACCTCGCCGAGACGGGCTGGCCCTCGCCGGTTTGCTCGGCCTGGCCTGGTCCGGCACGCCGGCGTGGGCGCAGCAACCCGCGAATCCGCCCGCGACCGCGAGGACGACCGACGACGGCGCCCAGTCGGCCAGTCGCCCCGTCGGCGATGGTTCGGGCGTCCCGCGCCTCGGCCCCGGCCAGGCGGCCGTGACGGCGACGGTCCCGGAGGCGTCGGCAGGCCGCCCCCCGTTCAAGCTCCTCCGGTACGACGAGGACTTCCGCTTCCTGGCCGACCCCGCCCGGCGCACGGACTTCTTCGACCCGCTCAAGTACATCCCGCTGTTCGGCCGGGATCGCTTCTATCTGACGTTCGGCGGCGACGTCCGCGAGTGGTTCGAGTCCTACCACAACGACTCGTTCGGCGAGGGGCCCGGCAATGCCGAGGGCTTCAATACGTACTTCCTCCAGCGTTACATGCTCCACGCCGACCTGCACGCGGGCGACCGGTTGCGGGTGTTCTTCCAGACGATCAGCGGCTTCGAGAGCGGCCGCATCGGCGGGCCTCGGCCCGACATCGACGTGAACCGATTCGACGCCCACCAGGGGTTCGTCGACTGGATCTGGCGACCGGAGGCGTCGGACTCGTCGCTGACGTGGCGGCTCGGCCGGCAGGAGTTCCGGTACGGGAGCGGCCGGCTGATCGACGTCCGCGAGGGGCCCAACCTGCGGAGGTCGTTCGACGGCGCCCGCGCCCTGGGGCACCTCGGCCCCTGGTCGATCGACGGGTGGTGGGCCAAGCCGGTCCTCAACAATCCGGGGGTCTTCGACGACATCCCGAACCCGGCCGTCATGTTCTGGGGCCTCTACGGCGTCCGGCCGGTCGGCGACGGGACGCTGCTGGACGTCGACCTGTACTACCTCGGGTTCCAGAACCTCGCGGCGAGCTTCGACGGCGACCCGGGGCGCGAGCTACGTCATTCGATCGGGACGCGGATCTGGGGACGGCCGCTGCCCTGGGAATACAACCTCGAATATGTCTATCAATTCGGCCGATTCGGCTCGGGCGAGATCAGCGCCTGGACCGCGGCCAACGCGGCACGCTACAACTTCGCTGACATGCCGTTCCGGCCGGCCCTGGGGGTCCGATTCGATGTCGCCAGCGGCGACCGAGACGCGAACTCCGCCAATCTCCAGACGTTCAACCCGCTCTTCCCCTCGGGCGCGTACTACAACCTCACCGGACCGTTCGGCCCGCAGAACATCATCGACGTCCACCCGACCCTCGACCTGCATGCCGGCGAGAGCCTGACCCTGTCCGCCGACTGGGCGTTCTTCTGGCGCGAGAGTCTCGACGACGGCGTCTACCGGCTCTCCGGTTCGCTGATCGCGAGCGGTCGGACCAGCCGTGCCCGCACCATCGGGTCGAGCCCGGCGTTGACCGCCGTCTGGACGCTGAATCCGCACACGACGCTCCTGGCCAGCTACGTCCGCATCTTCCCGGGCCAGTTTCTCAAGGAAACCACCCCCGGGAAGGACGTCGACTACGCCACCGTTTGGCTCACCTTCAAGTTCTGAGTGCAGATCCTCGGAGACGCCCATGCCCCGCTCCTTCCTCGCGGTCGCCCTCCTCTTCGGATGGTCCGTCCCTTCCATCGCCCAGGAGGCGAAGCCGCCCGCCGAGACGAGAATCGACGGCCCGCGCCAGACGACGCTGATCGTGCGCATGCAGGGCCCGTACGATGCCGACGTCCCGCTCCAGGTGGTCTGCTACTTCAAGCGCACGCCCGATTCCGACGCGCGGATGTCCGGCGCGCCGGTCGAGCTCGACAAGCACCTGGGAGGGCTGATCGGCAGCCTCCGATCGCGCGGCGAGTTCGGGGGCGAGGAGCTCGAGACGATCCTCTTCGACGTGCCCGCGGGGACGATCCGACCGAAACGCCTCCTGCTCATCGGCCTGGGCGACGAGTCGACCCTGTCGGGCGAGAGGATGGAACGCGTCGGTCGGACCGCCCTGCGAGAAGCGGCGCGGCTGGGGGTGACGAAGGTCGCCTTCGCCCCCCTGATCCGCGACCAGGGGAGCTCCGCGATCGCGACCGGCGAGGTGGAACGGGCCGTGACTCGCGGCGTCCTGCTCGCCTACGAGACGGAGCGGCGTCTCCAGGAGGAGGGATTCGCCAGGCCCTTCGCCCTGGCGGAATGGGTCGTCGAGGCCGGCCCGAAGTACTACGACGAGACCGTCGAGGGCGTGAAGAAGGGCGCCGGCGAGGCGAAGGTCGAGGCGGCCCGCCGCGATCCGCGGCGGTTTTCGGCCCGGGGCCGGTGACGCGAGTCTTCGCTCAGAACCTTATTTCTTCGGGAGCATCATCATGGCGGTCGGCGACGAGTTGTTTCGGCCCTTGCGGCTCGGGGCCATCGAGGCCCCGAACCGCATCTTCATGTCCCCGCTCACGCGTTCGAGGGCGACGGACCGGGTCCCGAACGAGCTGATGGCGAAGTACTACACGCAGCGGGCCTCGGCCGGGCTGATCATCACCGAGGCGACGGCCATCAGCGAGCAGGGCTACGGCTGGGTCGGGACCGCCGGGATCTACAACGACGCCCAGGTCGCCGGCTGGCGAAGGGTGACCGAGGCCGTGCACGGCGCGGGCGGGCGGATCGTCCTCCAGCTCTGGCACATGGGCCGCGTCTCCCATCCCGACTTCCTCGGCGGCGAGCTGCCGGTCGCGCCGAGCGCCATCGCGGCCGAGGGCGAGGCCCACACGCCGGGCGGCAAGAAGCCCTACGTCGTCCCCCGGGAACTGTCGGCCGGGGACATCGCCGGGATCGTGGACGACTACTCCGCGGCCGCGCGGCGGGCGCGCGACGCGGGATTCGACGGGGTCGAGATCCACGCCGCCAACGGCTACCTGATCGACCAGTTCCTCCGCAGCTCGTCGAACCGGCGATCGGACGAGTATGGCGGCAGCGTCGCGAACCGGGCCCGGTTCCTCGTCGAGGTCGTCCGGTCCGTCACGGCGGCCTGGGCCCCGGACCGGACCGGGGTCCGCATCAGCCCCACGATGAACGAGAAGGGCATGACCGACGTCGACCCGGTCGGGCTCTTCACGCACGTGGCACGCGTCCTCTCCGCCGCCGGCCTGGCGTATCTCCACGTGGCCGAGGCGATCCGGCCCGGGCGCCTCTACAACCCGGACGGCCCCCGGGTCACCCCGCACATCCGCGCGGCCTACGACGGCATCCTCGTGGCCAACGGTGGATACCGGAAAGAGGACGCGGTCGAGGCGATCCGAGAGCGCCGGGCCGACGCGGTCGCATTCGGGCAGGCCTTCCTCGCGAACCCCGACCTCGTGGCCCGATTCGCGGGCGACGCCCCCTTGAATCCACCCGACCCATCGACCTACTACACCCACGGCGAGGCGGGTTACGTCGACTATCCCGCGATGACCTGAGCCGCCGGATCCGTCGCCGTCGAGCGGGCCGACCTTGCAAGATTGTCAGCGAGAGCACGAAAGCGACGCATCGGCTGGATCCCTGCCCTGCCGGGATTCACCCGTTCGTATCGGCCGACGCCTCGGCCCGCCCCAATCGCCGTAGACGTCCGAGCCTGACCCGGTAGAAGGCGACCGGGAGGAGCAGGTCAATCACCTCGTCGGCGATCAGGACGCCGCCGAGGACCGGGGCGGCCATGGGGCGGATGACCTCGGCGCCGACGCCGTCGGCCCAGAGCATGGGCGCCAGGCCGAGGATGATGGTCGCCTCGGTCAGGAGCTTGGGTCGGAGCCGGTTCACGGCCCCTTCGAGGACGGCGCGGCGGAGGCCCTCGGTGTCGAGGGCGGCGAGGCCGCCGGCCCTCGCCACGGCCTCGCGGAGGTAGACGAGCATGATGATCCCGGTCGACGTCGCCATGCCGAAACATGCGATGTAACCGACCCGGACCGTCACCGAGAACTTGAAGCCGAAGAGCCACTGGAAGAAGACGCCGCCGGCGATCGCGCCCGGGATGGCCAGCATCATCAGCGCGGCGTCGGCCAGGTCGTGGTAGGTCAGGTACAGGATCAGGAAGATCATGGCGAGCACGATCGGTACGATCACCCGCAGGGTGGCGCGGGCGCGGGCCTCGTGCTCGAACTGACCGGTCCAGCCCAGGACCGTCCCCTCGGGCAGCTTCACCTCCCGCTCGACGATTTCGCGGGCGCTCGCCACGAAATCGGCGGCGTTCCCGTCGCGGACGTTGAGCCGGACATAGTTCCGCAGCAGGCCGTTCTCGCTCTTGATCGTGGCCGGACCCTCGACGACGCGGACCTCGGCCAGCTCTACCAGGGGGACGAGCGCGGTGCGGCCATCCGCCTCCTTCCGGAGCGAGGGGACCAGCAGGGCCCGCACCGCGTCCTCATCCCCCCGCCAGTCGCGGCCGTAGCGGACGCGGACGGGATGGCGCTCTCGGCCTTCCACCGTCATCGCGGCGACCTTGCCGCCGAGCGCGGTCTCGACCGCCTGGTTGAGCGCGGCGACCGCCACGCCGGCCCTGGCCGCGCGGTCGCGATCGATCCGGATCTCGAGATACCCCTTCCCGCGCACGGGATCGGCGATCACGTCCGCGGCGCCCGGCAGCCGCCGCAGGACCGCGGCGACCTCCTCTGACGCCCGGACGATGTCCTCGAGCCGGCGGCCCTGGACGCGGACGCCGATTGCGGTGTTCACGCCCGTGGCGAGCATGTCGACCCGGTTCTGGATCGGCATCGTCCAGACATTGGCCCAGCCCGGCATCGGCACGGCCTGATCGAGCTCGGCACCGAACCCGATGAGGTCGGAACGCTCCTTCCGCCAGAGGAGCAGGCCCGCGGCGAACGGCCTCGAGAGTTCGGTCTGGACCGCGGCGAGCGCCGGGATCGGCTCGATGTTGAGAGGCACGCCGGAACCGTGCACCGGGGCCGGAGCACCGGTGGCCGGCGTGATCGGGCGTTCGCGGAGCGCCCGGATCGCCCGGAGTCCGGCGGCGATCGCGGGGTCGGTCGCGCCGGCCCGCTCGACCAGCTCCTCGGCGACGATCCGCGTGTAGGCCTCGGCCGCGCGGGGGACCAGGTCGCGGTCGAGCTGCCGCACATGGTCGCCCCACCGGGCCTGCTGGGGCGCGTAGCCGGGGTCGTCGGGATCGGTGATGACGCCCGGCAGCGAGCGCTCGAACTCCCGGTTCCGCTGGTAGGCGAACTCGCGAAGCGTGGCGTCGCAGAGCGGCAGGGCGGCGTCGGTGGCCTGCCGCATCAGGGCTTCGGGATCGACCGGGGTCGCGACCAGGCCGCGCGCGACCAGCGCGGCGAGCACGGCGCGGGTCTGGCGCCCGGCGTCGGCGGGGAGGAGCTTGCGCCGGGGCCAGTGGGCCCGAGGGCGGAAGTTTACCATGGTCTCGAGCATCTCGATCGGTGCGGGGTCGGTCGGGGACTCGGCCCGGCCGGCCTTGCCGACGACCATGTCGACCTCGGGGAACCGGCAGAGGATCATGTCCGACGCCTTCAGGTCGTCGGCCGCCTCGGTCACCGAGGCCCGCGCTACAGTGACCGGCATGTTCATCACCATCCCCTCGTCCACCGGCGTGATGAACTCGCGGCCGAGCGGCGTGATCGCGCGGTCCGCGACGAGCGCGACCACGATCAGGCCGGCCCACGCCAGCGCGCGGCCGGGCCAGGTCCGCGCAGCGGCGGCGGTTGCGACGAGCGCCAGCCCGAGCGTGACCAGGAAGAGCGTGCGGCTGCCGAGCGGGGCAAGTCCGGCGACGAACGTCACGCCGAGCAGCCAGACGAGCGGCGCCGGGCGGTCGAGCAGCGAGGACAGGATCGGCCTGTAGACGTCGATCACGGACCGCACGATCCAGCTCTCGCGCTCGGCCCGCATCCGCCCCCTCAGCAGGTAGGTGCAGAGCGCGGGGACGAGTGTGACGGCGAGCAGCGCGACCGTCACCAGCGCGAACGACTTGGTGAAGGCCAGTGGTCGGAACATTTTCCCCTCTATCCCGCCGAGCGCGAAGACAGGCAGGAACGAGAGGACCATGATCGCCACCGAGAAGAAGATCGGCCGGCCGACCATCTGGCAGGCCGGCAGGATCACCGCGCGGACGTCGCCGCGCACGGGCCGGTCGCCGAACTCGTCGTGCAGCCGGTGCATGGCGTTCTCGACCATGACGATCGACGAATCGACGAGCACGCCGACCGAGATCGCGATCCCGGCCAGCGACATGATGTTCGTCTCGATGTTCGCGATCCCGAGCGCCCTGAGCGCGGCCATGATCGCGAACGATCCGAGCGCGGCCAGGGGCAGGGTGAGGGCGATGACGAACGAGGCGCGGACGTGGAGCAGGATCAGGACGACGCAGATCGTCGCCGTCGCGATCGCCTCCGCGATCGTGCCCGTCACCGTCCCGATGGCGCCACGGATCAGGGGCGTGCGGTCGTAGAAGGGGACGATCCGGACCCCCTCCGGCAGGCCCGGCTGGAGGTCCCGGATCTTGGCCTTGATCCGGCGGGTGACGACCAGGGGATTCTCGCCGTGCGCCATCAGGACCACGCCGCCGGTGACCTCGTTGCCGTCCTTCTCGAGGATCCCGCGGCGGGGTCCCGGGCCGATGGCCACGGTCGCCACGTCGCCGACGCGGAGGATTGATCCGTCCGGATTCGCGGCCAGGACGGCGGCCTCCAGGTCGCGGGCCGCGCGGGCCGGGTCGAAGGCGTCGTCGTCGGCCCCGGCGCGGGAGCCGAGCCAGCCGAGGCTGCGGACGATGTACTCCGCGTTCCCCTTCTGGACGATCGGCCCGCCGACGGTCGCGTTCGACTCGCCGACCGCGCGGACCACCTCAGACAGCGTGACGCCTCGCGTCCGCAGCCTGCGCGGGTCGACGTTCACCTGGTACTCGATGGGATAGCCGCCCACGCTCGCGACCTCGGCCACGCCCGGCACGGCGGCGAGCTGCGGCCGGACGAACCAGTCCTGCACGGCCCGCAGCCGGCCGAGGTCGAGGCCACCCCCCTCGATCGTGTACCAGTAGATCTGGCCGGTGGCGACGGCATCGGGCGGCGGGTGCGGTACCACGCCCTCCGGCAGGATGTGGCCGGCCTGCGACAGGCGCTCGAGCACGCGTCCTCGTGCGGCAGGGAAGTCGACGTCGTCTTCGAAGATGACGTGGATCATCGAGAAGTGGAAATCGCTCGAGGACCGCACGGTCCGGACGCCCCGAATCCCCTGGAGATGGAGCGAGAGCGGATAGCCGACCTGGTCCTCCACCTCGCGCGGGCTGTGGCCCGGCCACTCGGTGAAGACGACGACCTGGTTCTCCGACAGGTCGGGGATCGCGTCCACCGGTGTCGTGTAAGCGGCGTACGCGCCCCAGAGCGCGAGCGCGAATCCGGCCGCGATCACGGCGAGTCGATGGCGAATCGAGAGTGCGATCAGACGTTCGATCATGCGCCCGCATTTCGTCGAGGGGCCGGCCGCCGGTCTCAGCGGGGTTGCTTCCCTGGAAGATACTTCTCGGGAGACGCCCTCAACCGGGCCTCGCAGCCCTTGCAGCAGAGCGGGACGGTCTGTCCGTCGATCGTGACCGAGACGGGTGGGCCCATCGAGCCGAGCGGCTTCCCCGAGACGGGGCAGACGCCCGGATCGGCGGCCTTCCGCGACTCGCCCGCTTTGCCTGCCGGGTCGTCGCGGGCGCCCCGGCTGGCGCCGAAGTAGCCTGCGGCGAGGCCGGGATTCAATCGGGTCTCGGCATCCAGCAGGAAGGCGCCCCGAGTCGCCACGCGTTGGCCCGGCTCGAGGCCGCTCGCCACCGGGTAGACGTCGCCGCAGCGCGGGCCGGCCACGATCTCGACGCTGTCGAACATGCCGGGCATCCCCTCGACGAACACGACCGCGCGATTGCCCGTATCGACCACGGCCGACTCGGGCACGGTGAGCACCTCGCCCCGCGGCCGGTAGGTGATGATCCGGGGGATCAGCGTCATGCCGCCGCAGGCCTCGCACGAGGCCCCGGACTTCTCGGCAGTGATGTTCGGATGCATCGGACACCACCAGCGGACGCGCTGATTGGCGAGCAGTGGCCGGCGCTGCAGCTCGTCGTTGCGATCGACGGGGCAACGTCCCCGATCGCTCGCCAGAACCTCAGCGTGCCGGGGGCAGGCGTAGACCGCCAGCAACTCCCCCTTGACGAGAGGCGGCAGGTCGGACGGCAGCGATCGGAACGGCTCGAGCTCGGCGACGGGCCGGCGCACCGTGGCGACGACTCGCGTGCCGGACGCAGGCATGCGGCCGGGCTCGTCCAGCCGGATCTCGGCGTTGGTGCGCGACTCGCGCGGGTCGACCGCCACCGCGATCACCTTGCCCTTCGCGGCCGGCTGCCGCGCACCGTCGTCGACCGTCACCTCCGCGGCCTGGCCGGCGACGACGAACGGCCGGTCGGATTCGAGCACGCGGCACCGGACCAGACCCTCGTCCCGGACGATTCCGCTCAGCGCGACTTCACGCGCCACCGGCCGGTACTCGACGAGGGCCGTCTGGATGCCGGCGAGCTGGATGCGGTAGGGGGAGAGCTGCATCCTCGCGAGGACGCCGGAGGGGAGGGGGGCCGCGTCGCCGACCTTGCGACGCACCAGCGCCATGTTGCAGATGTCGCACTTGCCTGGCCACGTCGAGACGACGGCCGGATCCATCGGGCAGAAATACTCCGAGTTCGGCGGCGCCGATCGGCTTGCGTCCCCGCCCCCGACGAGCCCGCTCATCCAGCGGTCGACGTAGTTGCGCAGGGTGTCCCACCGCCCGACCACGGCGAACGCGGCGGCCAGGATCAGGATGAAGCGAAGGCGTACCTGAAGCGTACGGACCGCCAGCAGGATCACCCTCGTGAATCGCTTCAGCCGCGAGGGCGATTCCATCATGGGGCTTTCGGTGATCGTTGCGGGGTCGTGGGTCATGGCTTCCCGGCGGCCTCGCCGGCGCGGTCCGCCGGCTTCATCCGCTCGTCGTGCTTCCAGATGTTGTCGTAGTCCTCACGGCGAAAGATCCACATCGGGTCGACGCCGACGGCGAGGAACCGGAGGATTTCCGGCTCGTCCGTGCCCTGATACGTCACGCGCACGGCGAACGCGCGGGCGTTGTCCGCGGGCACCTCGCCGAGGATCTCGTATCGGGCGAGCTTCTGGTCCGCCCGGCGCGTCTGGTCGACGACGTGGACCTCCGGCTTCGAGCTACCGGACTCCCTCGCCGAAAGCCCGTTGAGCCAACCGTCCATCACGCGGACGAGGTTCGCCCGCGCGGCTTCGGCCGAAGGGACGTAGCGCTCGTAGGGGTTCTTCGGCTCCCGATGGCAACCGGCGAGAAGGGCTACGAGGGCGACGCCGAGCAGGACGGCGCGAAGGCGTCCGCGAACGCGCGGGCCCCCGTCGACTACAAGCTCTCGCGGACGAGGCGGGCACGAAGCCCGCCCCGCGAGATCCAGGCCGTAAGCCTCAACGCCCGCGGGCCGGAGAACGCTTGACATTGGCTTTTGCCCTCGGCTCCTCGCCCATGCCCCCCTGCTTCACGTAGTCCTCGTCGCGGAAGATCCACATGGGCGAGCGTCCCACCGCGACGTACTCGAGCCGCTTCTCGGCCGGCGGCTTCTTCATCTTGAGGACGACACCGTATCGTTTTTCGGTCTCGGACGGAGAGGGGGCTTCCTCGAGAATCTGGTAGCTTTCGAGCTCCAGGCCGGACTCCCACTGGGAATCGACGAAATTGATGGGGCGTTCGCCCTTCATGAGCTGCGCCGGCTTACCTCCTTTTTGCCAGGCGGCGAGGGCGGCGTCGAGGTCGTCTCGCGCCGTGGCGGCGTTCGGAATATAGGCGCTCGTCGAGCTGCCGCAGCCGGGCGACAGGAGGAGCGAGAGGGCGGCCGCGACGGCCGCCCCGAGTTCGCGTCGAGAGATCATGAGGCCGCTCCCTTGATCAATACGCATCGGCGGAGATGACCTCGCCGCCGTTGCGCGTCCCGAGGGCCCTCCAGGTGTCCAGGCTCACCGAGTTCTTGACGAACTTGACCGAGCCGTCGCCGAGGAGCATGTTCACGCCGCCGGGATGGCGGCTCGACGGCGGTACCTGCATCGACATGTTCTGCATGCCGCTGTTGGGGAACCCCGCGCACGAATTCGTGTTCGGAGTCGAGACGTGGTTGTACGTGGTGCAGCACATGTCCGCCAGCGACCAGGAGATCCCCTGGACGCTGGTGAGCGGTGGCGAGCCCTTGGGCAACGCCGTGCAGACCTGGTAGGTATCCAGCATCGTCGGCTGGTTCGGCGAGATCAGCAGGTCCGTCTGGAAGTTCGGCGTCCCCTGGCCGCGGATCTTCTCGGCGCAGAAGGCCGTGTTGCTCGTACCGTCGGTCACGGCGGCGAGGCCCACCTTGCTGCCGTAGTAGAAAATCCCCTTCGGAACGGGGCTGTCGGTGCAGACCGAGCACGGGTTCGAGTCGCCGAGGTCGCACACGTAGGTCCCGATGTTGCCCAGGTAATTGATGCCGCCGTTCCAGCCGGCCACCGGCGGCTCGTCCGAAGGGCACAGGAACGCGTTGATCTGGATCTGGCAGCCCGTCAGGTTCTCACCGTTCGGTCCGGAATAGGCCGGCATGAAGGTCGAGACCACTCCATTCATGGCCGGCGTGGCCGGCGGCAAGGCGAAGTTGAGCGCGTTGAAGACGTTGCCTTGCTCAAGGAACTGCAAAAGTGAGGACTGAGGCGACCAGCGGGCATACGTCGCCGCGCCCGGAACGTTGAAATAGGCGGGCACCTTCCCCGAAGGAAGGACCTGGTAGCTGCTGAGGTAGTTGTGGCAGGCGAGCCCGATCTGCTTCATGTTGTTGATGCACTGGGCCCTGCGGGCCGCCTCGCGGGCCGACTGGACGGCCGGGAGTAAGAGGGCGATCAGGACCGCGATGATGGCGATCACCACGAGCAGCTCGATCAGGGTAAATCCTGAACGTCGCGCGTTCATTTGAGTTCGGTCTCCTGGCTAGGAAGAAGCGGAAGATGTCAAGGAATGGACGGAGCATGGCGGCCAGCCGAAACCGGCGCCGGCGCATGCCGGAATCACGGACCTGGGGCGCAAGCGGGGGGGACGAATTCGCGGGCATCAACCCGGTCGACCGCCGGGATCCGCGCAAGGATGTCAGGACGCCGCATCTACCGCGGCGCGGGACGACACGGCATGGAAAGGCGCGCCGGGGCGCATTGGGGAGGCGGGATCAGCGAGGCGGGCGCTCGATCGAAGGTCCTTCCCGCACGCCGCGGACGATTTCCTCCGCGGACGCGAGAAGCTGCCCGGGTCCGTTCGCGGCGGGCAGGGCGGGCCGCCGAGGAACCACGGCGTCTCCCGGACGGGACGGCACGATCGGCGCGGACATCGGCACGGGAACGGCGGGCTTGCCCGAACAGAAGGCCCCCGAACAGGGCTTCGGGCGAGCGGGGACCTGGCTGGGCAAGTCAACCACGCCCGCGAGGTCGAAGAGGTCCGCTCGGAGCGAGATCGGCCCCGGATCGGCATTCGCGACCACGTAATGAGAGCAGCCGGCCCTGGCGTGCGAGGTCCAGGCGCAGAGCACCAGCGCCAGGGCCATGGATGGACCCGCGGGACTACGGTAACCGCGCCGGGCGGGCCGCACGCTCATCCCGTTGGTGCCTCGCGACGGATTGGGAGACCAGGAAAGGAAGGCTGTTGCGAGACCTCGCTCCAGCTTCAACCAAAGAACTGTATCCGCATGCCGTCCTCCGTGCAAGGGATGAAAACCGGGCGGATCGTCCTCATCCCCGTCCTCCCGAGGGCCGATGAGTCTCCGCAATCGGCGGATCAGGGCGCGGTGCGGGCCTTCGAGTCTCCGACATGGTGGACACGCGAGGAGGCCGTCTGTACGATTTGGTTTAACGTTTTTTCAACATTCCGCCACCGCGGAGGCCGGCCCGAGGGAGGCCCTGAGATGTCCGGATGGCTCGCCCTCGCCGGCATGATCGTCGCCGCGGCCCCGCCGGCCGGGACGGATGAGACGTTCGAGCGTTCGGTCCGGCCCCTCCTGGTCGAGCGCTGCATCCGTTGCCACGGGGCCGAGAAGGCCTCCGGAGGGCTGCGGCTGGACTCACGCGCGGCGATCCTCAGGGGGGGCGACAGCGGGCCGGCCGCCGTCGAGGGGAAGCCCGAGGAGAGCCTGATCGTTCGGGCGGTCGAGCAGAAGGACGAGCTCCGAATGCCGCCGAAGGGGGCCCTCGCGGCCGCCGAGGTCGCGACGATCCGGGGGTGGATCGCCCGGGGCCTGGACTGGCCCAGCACCGGCGGCGAGGCGATGGCCAGGGCCGCAGAGCCCGCGACCTCCGGCGCGACGGCGGCCCGTGATTGGTGGTCGTTCCGGCCCGTCCAGGATCCGCCGCCGCCGGCCGTTAGGGACGCAGCCTGGCCGCGGTCCGAGATCGATCGCTTCCTGCTGGCGAAGCTCGAGAGCCGCGACCTGAGGCCGGCGCCCGCGACGGACCGGCGTACCCTGATCCGGAGGGCGACGTACGACCTCACGGGGTTGCCGCCGACCCCCGAGGAGGTGGACGCGTTCGTCCGCGACGACGCGCCCGACGCCTTCGCGCGGCTCGTCGATCGGCTGCTCGCATCGCCCGCCTACGGCGAGCGCTGGGGCCGGCACTGGCTCGACCTGGTCCGCTACGCCGACACCGCGGGCGAGAACTCGGATCACCCGACGCCCCACGCATGGCGGTATCGCAACTGGGTCATCGACGCCTTCAACCGCGACCTGCCCTACGACGAGTTCGTCCGCCTGCAGGTGGCCGGCGACCTGGTTGCCGCCGAGGGCCCGGCCGAACGGCATGCCGAGGGGGTCGTGGCCACCGGGTTCCTGGCGATCGCCCGCCGCTTCGGCCACGACATCGACCAGGACGTGCACCTGACGCACGAGGACGTGATCGACACGATGGGGAAGACCTTCCTCGGCCTGACGATCGCCTGCGCCCGCTGTCACGATCACAAGTATGATCCGATCGGTACGCGCGACTACTACGCCCTCTCCGGCATCCTCCAGAGCACCCGGTTCAGCTTCCCCGGCTGCGAGCCGAAGCAGCAGCCGCGGGACCTCGTGCCGATGCAGTCGGCCTCGGATTGGGACCGGACGATCCGGCCGCATCGCGAGGCGCTCGCCGCGGTCGAGGCGGACATGAAGCGCGTCGCCGATCGGGTCGCGGCCGCGTCCCGGGCGCTCTTCCCGCCCGGCGTGAGCGAGGCTGACCTCGTGGCCCGGGGCTCGATCCCGGATGGAGGAAGCCAGGCGTTCGGGGACTCGTCGGCCATCAAGATCGATCCGGTCGAGGTGGAGCCCGGGACGGTCCTCCGCCTGGTCGTCGCGCCAATCGGGAACCACGGGGCCGACTCGACGCGGGTCGAGCTCGAGGTCGCGCAGGCGGACGGCCCCGGACGATGGAGCCTCGCCGCGGACGTGCTCGACGACCTGCTCGCCGGCAACCCGCATGCGGACCGTCTCGGGCACGCGGGGGTCTGGTGGTTCCTCGACGGCCGGCCCGGTCGCGGGCCGCTGCCGGAGCCCGTCCGCGACCTCGACGGCAAGCTCGGCCTCAACGTCTGGCGGGACGGAGAGACGCCGTCGGTCTTCGTCAACGCCCGCGAGCTGCCGCTGCCGGTCTGGACGACCTTGCCGCCGCGATCCGTCTTCGTCCACCCCGCGCCCGATGGCCCGGTCGCGGTGGCCTGGGTCAGCCCGATCCGGGGACGCGTGCAGATCCGCGGCCGGATCGCCGACGCTCATCCCGGCGGCCCGGACGGCGTGGCCTGGTCGATCGATCGACTCGATGGCGACCGCCGCGAGGCCCTTCAATGCCTGGCCGGGCTCGCCAGTCGGCGAACCGAGCTGGCCCGGGCGAAGGCCGACCTGGAAGCCCGGGCGCCGAAGCCGCAGGTGGCCTATGCCGTGGCCGAGGGGACCGAGACGGACTCGCCGATCCACCTCCGCGGCGATCCCGAGAAGCGCGGGCCGGTCGTCGCCCGGCGATGGCTGGAGATCCTGGGCGGCCAGGCCGTGACGCCGGGCAAGGGGAGCGGACGCCGCGAGCTGGCCGGCTGGTTGGCCTCGGCGAGCAACCCGCTGGCGGCGCGGGTCATGGTCAACCGGATCTGGCAGCAGCACTTCGGCCGCGGGATCGTCGGGACGCCCAGCGACTTCGGCACCCGCGGCATGCCGCCCACGCATCCGGAGCTGCTCGACTGGCTGGCCTCGCGGTTCATCCGCGACGGCTGGTCCGTCAAGGCGATGCACCGGCGGATCATGCTCTCCTCGGCCTATCGGCAATCGAGCCTCGCGAGCCGGCCCGCCCTGGAGCTCGACCCGGAGAATCGGCTCTGGGGCCGCTTCAGCCGCCGCCGGCTCAGCGCCGAGGAGATCCGCGACAGCCTCCTGGTCGCGGGAGGCTCGCTCGACCTCACGCCCGGCGGGCCGCACCCGTTCCCGCCGGAAAGCTCGTGGTCGTTCACCCAGCACAACCCGTTCAACACCGATTACGACACCGACCGGCGGAGCGTCTACATGGTGTCACTGCGGAACCGTCGGCAGCCGTTCCTCGGCCTCTTCGACGGCGCCGATCCGAACGCGACGACCCCGGAGCGGCAGCGGACGACGGTCCCGACCCAGGCCCTCTTCTTCCTCAACGACCCGTTCTTCCACCGGCAGGCCGGCCGGCTCGCCGATCGGGCGATCGCCGCCGGGCCCGACGACGCGGGCCGGCTCGATGCGCTCTGCCGGATCGCTCTCCAGCGTGTCCCAGGTGATCGGGATCGCGCGACGGCCTCCGCCTTCCTGGCCCGCTATGCGGCCGAGCTGAAGGACCTCCCGCCGGCCGAGCGGACGAGGGAAGCGTGGTCGGCGCTGGCGCGGGCGGTGCTGGCCTCGAACGAATTCCTCTACCTGGACTAGACCGATGATGGATCCCTCGCCTCGCACTCATCGACGCGGCTTCGTCCGGTCCGCGGTGGCCGGGACGATCCTGATGCCGGGCCTGCTCCACGAGCTCCTCGCCGCCGAGGCCGCCGGCGACCCGCTGGCGCCGCGGCCGTCGCACTTCCCGGTGAAGGCGAAGGCGGTGATCTTCCTGTTCATGAGCGGGGGCGTCTCGCACGTCGATTCGTTCGACCCCAAGCCCCGGCTGGCGGCCGACCACGGCAAGAAGGTCACCTTCGACCACCCGGAGACCCGCAACCGGGCCGGGTACGAGTCGCTCTACCTGAAGCGGCCCGGCTGGGCCGGCTCGCCGCGGGGCAAGAGCGGGATCGAGGTGACGGACCTGTTTCCTTGCATCGGGGAGCAGGTCGACGACATCGCCCTGATCCGGTCGATGCACACGAGCCACTCGAACCACTACAACGCCACGCTCGGCATGCACACCGGCTCGTTCGCCTTCGCCCGGCCCAGCATCGGCTCGTGGCTGAGCTACGGGCTGGGGACGACGAACCGGAACCTGCCGTCGTTCCTGGTCCTCGCCCCCCAGATGCCCTACGCGGGGACCCAGGTCTGGGCCTCCGACTTCCTGCCGGCCGTCCACCAGGGGACGCGCGTGGTCCCCGGCGCGGAGCCGATCGCGGACCTCGCCCGCCGCGTGCCGACGAGCCGGCGGCAGGAGCTGGAGCTGGACGCGCTGCGAGCCCTCAACGAGGACCACCTCCGCGACCGGGCCGACGACTCGAACCTGTCGGCGCGGATCCGCTCGTTCGAGACCGCGTTCGGCATGCAGGCCGAGGTCCCCGGGGCGCTCGACCTGGCCGCGGAGTCGGACGCCACGCTCGATCTCTACGGCCTGAGGCGCGGCCAGACCGACGGCTTCGGCTGGCAGTGCCTGGCGGCTCGCCGCCTGGTGGAGCGGGGCGTCCGGTTCGTCGAGCTGATCCACACGGGCTCGAGCGGCAACTGGGACTCGCACGGGGACATGGCCGATCACGGCAAGCTCGCCCCGCAGGTGGACCGGCCGATCGCGGGCCTGATCCGGGACCTCAAGGCGCGGGGGCTGCTCGACTCCACGCTCGTCGTCTGGACCACGGAGTTCGGCCGCACGCCGTTCAACAACACCCCGTACAACCGCGGCCGTGAGCACCACAACTGGGCCTTCAGCTCCTGGCTGGCCGGCGCCGGCGTGAAGCGGGGGATCGTCCACGGCGCCACCGACGAGCACGGCATCCGCGTGGCCGAGAACCCGGTCCACGTCCACGACTTCCACGCCACGATCCTCCACCTGATGGGCCTGGATCACACCCGGCTCACCTACCGCCACGGCGGCCGCGATTATCGCCTGACGGACGTGCATGGGAACGTCGTGAAGGAGCTGCTCGCGTGACCGGGCGATGTATTCGCTCGTTGCGGCCGTTGCGGTTCCAGTTAGAATGGAGGAGTCAAGCCGGGGAGGATCGCATGTCATCGGTTCCTGAAACGACGACGCTCACGGCGGAGGAGATCCGGATCGCCAGAGAGTCCCTGAGCCGGCTCGACGGGATGCTCGAGGCCGGGCCGGGCGAGCTCAGGGTGTGCGATTCGGGCGTCCGGGGCGCAGGCGTGGAAGCTCCACTTCCGGCAAGGGCGGCCCGTGCGCTCCGAGAAATCCTGGCGGAGATGGCCCAGGGGCGGCCCGTCACGATGGTGCCGGTGCAGGAGGAAGTGACCACCCAGCAGGCGGCCACGCTGCTGAACGTTTCTCGGCCGTATGTCATCGGCCTGCTCGAGGCGGGGCAGATTCCCTATCGGCTGGTCGGCCAGCATCGGCACGTGCGGCTCGACGACCTGCTGGAGTATCGCCGCAAAGACGACGAGGCCCGCCGCCGCATCGCCGATGAGCTCGCGGCGGACGCCCAGGAGCTGGGCATGGGATACTGATGGTGATCGAGCCCGTCCCGACGGCCGTCATCGACGCCTGCGTCCTGTATTCCGCGCCGGTCCGCGACCTCATCGTGAGACTTGCACAGGCCGGGACGATCCACGCTCGCTGGACCGCGGAGATCCACGACGACCTGACACTCCCCGATCCGAACGATCGGCACGTGCTGGCCGCGGCCATCCGCGCCGGCGCCTCGAGGATCCTCACCTTCAACCTCGCGGACTTCCCATCCGGGGTCCTCGATGCATACGGCGTCAAGGCCCTCCATCCCGACCCCTTCCTGGCTCAACTCCTGGATGCAGTCCCCGACGAGTTCCTCGAGGCGATCCGGCTTCAGAGAGAAGCCCTGAAGAATCCACCGATGACCGAGGAGGAGTTCCTGGCCCGACTGGAGACGGCTGGCCTGCCTCGAACGGTGGCCCGACTTCGGCTCCATGGCCAGAAGCCGATCGGGTCATCCTGATCCACCAGCTATGGATGGGAAACCGGAAGAACGAACCGAGGCCCGACGACGGGAGGCCGCAAGCCACAAGCGAGTCCGATCCACTCGCCTCACTGCGCCGCCGACACCGACCCCATCGGGCTGCCCCGGATCGTCATGCCTTCGGGCAAGGGGCGGGCGGCGACGCTGAAGCCGCGGTCGGTGAGCTCGGCGCGGAGGGCGCGGTAGAGCGGGAAGCTGTCGGGGTACACCCAGAAGGTGACGACGGAGCGGCCCGGGCTGAGCCGGTTGACGGCCTGGCCATACGCGGAGATCGGGTTCCGGGTCGCCTCGTAGCTCTCGCCGCGATTCTCGTGGTCCGGGACGACCTCCCAGCCTTTGAGGTCGAACCGGATGCTCTGGCGCTCGATCAGCTCGTCGAGTCCCACGCCCGCCCGGCCCAGGACATAGGCCAGGGAGAAGGCGCCGACCGGGCCGACCTGCGACTGGATCAGGCCCGTCCGATCGGCCATCCGGATCCGGACCTGGGCGTCGGACTTGGCCAGCTCGAGGAGCCGCTCCAGGTTGATGAAGCTGATCCGATTGCGCCTCAGCTCGAAGTGGAACTCGTCGCCGGCGGCGGGCCGCGACACCGGGCTCTTGGTCAGGATCGACGTCGCCTTGGGACGCGGCAGCGAGCGCAAGGCCGTGACTTCCTTCTTGATCTTCTCGACGTCCGAGCGGATGAAGCCGCCGCGGGCGGCGACCTGGGTGATCCGGGTAGACGGATCCTTGATCCGGAGCGCGAGCTTCCGCGCATTCGCCGCGTCGAGCGCCGCCCGATTCACGGCCGACTCGAGCTGGCTCGCCGCGGCTTTCTCGCGGGCCTCGGCCCGGTCGCGGTCGCGGCCGGCGGCGTCGAGCGCGGCCTCCGCTCGGGCCACGGCGGCGATGTCCAGCTTCGGCGGCTCCGGCGGGGCAGGGGGGGCCGGCGCCGGCGGCATCGGCGGGGCCTCGGACTTCGCCGGCTCCTCCGCGACGGGCGGCACCACGACCACCTGCGGCGGGGGCTCCGCCGGGTCCGGCGTGGCGGCCTGGACGGGCACGCTCGCCGCGGGGTGGAAGCGGTCCCGCAGCCGAAGGTAGCCGGTCAGGCCCGCGACGACCGCGAGCAGGCTGGCCACGGTCGCCACGGGGCGGAGGCGGTCGTATCGCGACGGGACCATCGACGCCATCCTCTCCTCTCCCTCCGTCGTCTCATCTCAACCCATCGGGCCGGGATCACCAGGCCTGCGGTTCCATCAGCCTCGGGCCCTGGTCGCCTGTCACCTGGAGCGACATCGGCCAGCCCAGCCCGGAGAACAGGATCTGCTTCCGGGCCGACCAGAAGGTCTCCGAGCCTCCCCCCTCCACCAGGAACTTGACGCGAGGCAGCGGGCGGATCGTCGGGTCCGCGGCCGCCCGCTGGTTGGCGACGGCCAGGAGCTGCCGGACCAGCAGGCTGTCCTTCTTCCGATCCCGGAGCGAGCTCGCCGTGATCCGGTAGCCGCCGGGATGGATCAGGAGCCCGGTCGGCTCACAGGCCACCGTGATCTCGAACGGCACCTCGATCGTCTTCGACGGCCCGTCCGGGATCCGGCTCTTGATCGGCGGCATGAACTCGGGCGAGCCGTCCCCCTTCGCATCGCCGGGCGAGGAAGCCGGAGAACCCTGTTGCCCCGAATCCGAGCCGAAGACCAGCCCGCCGATCGACGGCGCCGCCGCGCCGCTCGTCGATGAGGGCGACGACGGCGAGGGGGAGCCGGAGCCCGTCAGCGAACCGAGCGAGACCCCCAGGCCCGATGGGGCCGAAGTTGGCCCGGCGCTTCCGCCCGGGCCTTTCGCCTTGGCGGACGCGGCGGCCAGTGCCCTGGCCAGCTCCGCGGCTCCGCCGTTCCCCGCCGCCGGTTGGCCCTGGTTCGCCAACGCCCCGGCCGCCCCGGCCGCGCCGGCCGACCCGCTCGCGGCCGGCGGCTTCCCGGATCCCGCCTGCCATTCGAGGCCCCCCGGTTCCTCGCCGGCCGCGGACGATCCGGCCGTCGGCGAACCCGCGATGGCCTCGCCGGTCGTCCGGCCTCGTCCCCGCCCCGCCAGGCTGCCCGCCCCGGTTCCGCCGGTCGGGCCGTCCAGGACCAGCGGCTCCGGCGCCGGGATCGGCGAGGACCCGGAAGGGGGAGCCACGCCAGGAGCCGCGGTGCCGCCGCTCGCCGCCCCGGACTCGTCCGCGGCCTCGAGGTCGGGCACGACCTTCCACCCCTTGGCGCGGAGATCCTCCTCGGAGCCGGTTCCGGTCCCGCCACCGAGCCGCGGGTCGATCCGGCCCTTCGAGCTTGACCCCCGTGACGCCGCGGTCCATTCCTTGACGGCGCCGCCGAGTCCCGGACGGCTGCCGTCCTCGGAGCCCTTGCCCGTGCCCTTCGTGCCGGTGCCGCCTCCCTTGCCGCCTCCGCCCACCTTCGGCCGCGGTCCCGGGAGCCCGGCGCCGGCGCCGGAGCCGGGGCCAGGACCTTCGCCCAGGCCCAATCCGCCGCCGTCGTTCTCGTTCGCGTCGGTCGGGTTCGATCCGGCTGAGGGCCGCGAGCCGCGTCCGCCCGGTCTCGGCCAGACGAAAGCCTCCGGCGAGTCATCCTCGGCGGCCCCGGCCTTTCCGCCGCGGCCGGCGATCCCTTCACGTCCGGCTCCCGCGCCGCCGTCGGGCCAGTTCAGGCCGCCGTCCTCCCCCGCGCTTGCGGAGCGTCCCCCCGCATCGGCCTGGGCCAGGCCGTTGCCGGCGGAGCCCGATCCCTTGCCCGAACCCTTGCGGTCCTTGCCGTCGGGCGCGGAGACGATGGGTTCGTCGAGGGGGATGGTGCCGTCCCAGGTCCGGAGGTCGTCGAAGTCGGGGACGTCGACCTTGAGGTCCTGATCGACGAGCTCGTAGCCGAAGGCCATCCCGAGCGGCTCGAGCCGGGCCCGGATCTCGTAGTACGGGCGGATGCCGTCGGGCCGGACCAGGAAGACGAAGTAGGGGACGACGGGCGCCCCGTCGGGCGAGTCCGAGCCCTGGACGCGGAGCAGCTCCCGGGCGATGGCCAGGATGACCGGGCTCGACCGGGGGGTGCCCATCGAGGCCAGGTCCAGCATCGAGAAGACCGGGCCGTTGGGCCGCACGGCCACCGTGCCGTTGACGCACTCCAGGACGATCGGCCGCCGCCAGCTCCCGTTTGGCCCCTTGTACGGGAGCACGGCGTAGGACCCCTTGCCGCTCTGCTTGGCGACCGCCGCCTTGAGCGCGTCGCGCTCGCGGGCCAGGACGTCGCGCTCGAAGGCCAGGTCGTCGACCTGCTGGTCGATCTTCTTGACCCGGTCGGCGATCGTCGACACCTGCTGGGTGACCAGCATCTCCCGCCGCTTCCAGCGGTCCGATTCCGCCAGGGCCCGCGCGCGGGCCTGCTCGGCGGCCTCCGCCTTGCGGTCGGCCTCCTTCGCCGCGGCCATCTCCCGGGCGGTTGCGCTCGCCAGCGCCGCGAGCTTCACCTTGGTGGGATCCTCGGGCAAAGGCGCGGGCGCCGGGCTCGGCGGCCGGACCGTGGGCCGATCCTCGGGCCTTGGCTTCGCCGCGACCGCCGGGGGAGGGCTCGCCGCCGGCGGCGTGACGATCGGGGCGGCCTTCGCGGTCTGGGCCACCCGCTCCGCCTCGATCCGCGCCCGCTCCCGGGCATTCCTGGCCGCGTCCCGATGGATCATCACCACCAGGTTGAGCGTCCCGGCCAGGCTCGCCAGGAAAAGCGCCACCAGCGCCCGCTCGGCCCAGACTGATCCTCCCGGCTGCCGCATGAACCCCGGCCTCCGCCTGGACTTTCCCCAGAACCCCTACATCACCGGAATGATGGGGATGCTGCGGGCGCAGCACCGCGCGTCATGCGCGGCGTGCCACTACCATCGGTCATGCGGGATGCAAGTCTTGAATCGGAGCGATGGATTGTCGGAGGATTGTCGTTGCAGTGCGATGACGCCCTGTCCAGATGGCTCAAGGACAAAGCGCCAAGAACCGAGCGATGAGGCCTTTCGGTCGGAGGTGGGGAATTGTTGTCCGCCCAGGACGTCGAATCAGAATTGAGCTATGCATATCTGCACATGGTCGCAAGCCGTGCGGGGTTCGGATGCGAAGTCTCCAACCGTCATCTGGATAATGCGGCCGCGGATGCCGTGGTTCGCGAAGATGGGCGGCGCCTCGATCCGGGCTCGTTACTCACCTCGTTCGATCTACATGTGCAGCTCAAGGCCACCGCAAGGCCGCCCATCTTCCAAGCAGGCTATTTTCCTCACAGGCTACCGCTCAAACAGTACAATAGGTTGAGGAGCATAAGAGTCTATTCGCCTCGCCTGCTCGTTGTCCTCCATCTGCACCCGGATCCGGCCCGATGGCTGGAGCACGGGGAGGAATCCGTCTCGCTGTGGGGAGTCGCGTACTGGATGAGCTTGAAGGGGGCGTCTGCGAGTGCGAATCGATCGTCGCAGACCGTCTATCTGCCCAGCCATCAGGTCCTTTCCGTCGATAGCCTCACGCGGCTGATGACGCGAGTGTCCCGGAGAGAGGAGATTGTCCATGAATCCCGCACCACTGGCGTCCGGCCGGGCGAGTCACGTCAGAGCGGACGCGATTGAGGGTTATGCCGAGAGCCTGGGATGGATCCGCGTCCTGGATGTGAACGGGCCGATCGCCGTCTATCATCGGCCGGGCTCTCCCCTACATCAGTTGATCATCCCGCTCGACGAGAGCTACGACGACTATGGTGAGACGGTCGCCGAAGCCGTTCGAAAGCTCGCGGCGTTCGAAGAGAGATCCCCCGCGGAGGTGCTGGAGCTCCTCCTCGATCGCTCGGCGAGTCGACGGCGGCTCGTGACACCCGGACTTCCATCGGTCCCGAATCGTGGGAGTTGACGTCCTGGACGCTCGAACAGTCGCCCCCATCGAATCCTCCCTGGCGTGGAGTTTCACTCGGGAGGCGGATTCATCGTCCGAAACTCGTTTGTCTCGAACCTTTCCGCCCCCGCGGCGTCTTCATGGATAGAGGTAACCGGTCTTGTCTCGCCAACCTCGGTTGTCGGGCGGGCGGGACTGCCTTATGATGGTGACTGTGCTCGTGGCGGGCACGATGATCGCCGGGGCGCCGGGGTCCTGTCGTGCGAGAGGGCGAGCGATCGCCCGATCGTGAAGGAGGGCCCGGGGACGTGCCCCGGAGGAAAGTCCGGACTCCACAGGGTGCGGTGGTGGGTAACGCCCACCGTCGGGGAGGCGTCATCGGCGCCGAGCCGATAGGGAAAGTGCCACAGAGAATAGACCGCCGGGGGCTCGTCGCGGCCGGCTCGTCCGGCCCGTGAGGGGGCCTCGGTAAGGGTGAAACGGTGAGGTAAGAGCTCACCAGCAGGGTGGGTGACCGCCCTGGCTTGGCAAACCCCACCAGGAGCAAGACCAAATAAGGGGGCAACGCGAATCGGCGAATTCGATGCGGCAGACCCGGGCGACCGGGCGAGCCAGGGCGGCTTCGCCTCTTGCGTACGGATCGACCCGATCCGTCATCGACTCCCGGGTAGGTCGCTCGAGGCGTCGGGAGACCGGCGTCCCAGAGAAATGATCATCCCCGGCAGGGCCCGAGCGGCTAGCCCGTGAAAGCCCGGCCGGGACAGAATCCGGCTTACGAATCCCGCCACGTGCCTCTCGTCAAACGAAAGAAGGCGGACGTCCTCACCGACGCCCGCCTTCTTTCGTTTCCACCCACTCGCGGGTACGATGCGAGGATGACCTACGATGTCGTCCTCGAATCGGTGGAGCCCGGTTTCCACGGCCCGGTCGTGGCGGCCCTGATGACCGCGAGCGTCCCGAGCCGGACGGTCTGGCGCGAGTCCGGGGGCTTCCGCAATGCCTCCAACGTCGGCCTCAAGCTGTCCCCCGCGAAGGCCGAGCGGCTGGCCACGTCCTGCCCGTCGGTCGTGGCCCGGGGCGTCACCGCGGAGGACGCTGAGCACCTCAAGGCCTACCTGGAGGCCGGCCACTATCCCGAGAAGGCCGGCTGGCCGCGCCCGGATCCGGGCCGGACCTGCTGCCTGGTCGCGATCCGCCCCGGGGAGGGCTAACCACAGAGGCACGGAGGCACCGAGAAGAGAAGACAAAGCAGGCCGACGTACGGACGGAAGGACGGAAAGTAGGGAAGGCTCGCACGGGGCGTGCTCCACGCATCCGCGATACGCTCGAGACGCCCGACCGCACTCATTTCGAGCGATGCGGCTCGCCGCGGGCCTCCGCGAGGTCGCGGCGGAGTTGCTCCACGAGGTCGGGATGCTCGGCCGCGACATTCCGGGTCTCGCCCGGATCGGCGTCGAGGTCGTAGAGCTGCGGCGCGGGGGCGTTCCCCGTCTCGGTCGCCGTGTTGGCGAGGATCCGGGCCCCGGAGGAAGCCGGGATGAACTTCCACCGGCCCCGCCGGACGGCCAGGCCGCCGGCCTGCTCGATCAGGGTCTCGCGGCCCTTCGCGTCCTCGCCGAGCAGGGCCCGGAGATGGTCGCGGGAATCGAGGGCCGTCGCGATCGTCCCCGCCCGGCCCACCAGCGCCGCGAAGCTGGCGACGAAGTCCACCTGGCAGACCAGCGCCGGCGACGTCCCGGGCTGGACGCGGCCCGGCCAGCGGACGATGAACGGCATCCGCGTCCCCCCCTCGAACTTGCTGTACTTGCCGCCGCGGAACGGGCCGGCCGGGCGATGGCCGCCCAGTTTTTCGACCGCCTGATCGCGATAGCCGTCGTCCACCACCGGGCCGTTGTCGCTGGTGAGGACCACCATCGTGGACGCCGCCAGGCCCGTGTCGTCGAGGGCCCGCAGCACCTCGCCCACGGTCCAGTCGAACTCGGCGATGGCGTCCCCCCGCGGGCCCATCCCGGACTTGCCCAGGAACCGGGCGGCCGGAAGTCTCGGGACGTGGACGTCGTGGGTGGCCAGGTAGAGGAAGAACGGCCGGTCCCGGTTGCGGCGGATGAACTCCACGGCCTGGGCGGTGAAGGTGTCCGCCATCGCCTCGTCCGTCCAGCGGGCCTTCTCGCCCCCCTTCATGAAGCCGATCCGGCTGACGCCGTCGACGATCGCCATGTCGTGCCCGTGGCTGGGGTGGAGGCGGAGCCGCTCCGGGTTCGCCCGGCCGGTGGGCTCGCCGGGGATGGCCGCGTCGTAGCGGACGACGATCGGGTCGGCCGGGTCGCGGTTCACGACCTCGTGATCCTTCACGTAGACGCATGGGACGCGGTCGCCGGTCGCGGCCATGACGAAGCACTCGTCGAACCCGATCTCGAGCGGCCCCGGCGCGATCCGGCCGTTCCAGTCGAGGTCCCCCGAGCCGAGCCCGAGGTGCCACTTGCCGACGGCCATCGTCCGGTAGCCGGCGTCCCGGAAGACGCTCGCCAGGGTCGTCCGGCCGGGCTCGATGATCAGCTTCGCGTCGCCCGGGAGCACGCCCGTACCTTGCCGCCGCCAGGGATACTCGCCCGTCATCAGCCCGTACCGCGACGGCGTGCACGTGGCCGAGGTCGCGTGCGCATCGGTGAACCGCAGCCCCTCGCGCGCCAGCCGATCGACGTGCGGCGTCAGCCCGGCCCGGGCGCCGTTGACGCTCACGTCGCCGTAGCCGAGGTCATCGGCGTAGATCAGGACGACGTTCGGCGGCGCGGCCGAGGCGGCCGAGGCGGGGATCCCAAGCGTGACGAACGCTACGATGATCCAGGGTCGCAAGGTCATGATCAGGTCCATACATCAAGAAGTTGGGGTCGTTCCGAGCCCCGTCCAGTATCGAGGATCCGGGACGGAGGAGGTAGCGTTCGCTTGCGAATGGTGACCGACTGCTCTAGGTTCGAATGGGAATACCCGGGGAGGCAGCGGATGCGATCACGGGCCGTTGGACCCAGCTTCGGGCCAGCCCGGCACAGGAGAATGCCATGAGATACGCACGCATCACCATCGACCCGGCCCAGATGGGCGGCGTCCCGTGCATCCGGCGGCTACGGATCCCCGTCGCCACACTCGTGAGCATGACCGCTGAGGGCATGAACCGGGACGAGATTCTTCGCTCTTATCCCGACCTCGAGCCCGACGACCTCCGCGAGGCGCTCCTGTTCGCGGCCGAGACGGTCAGGGAGCGTGAGCTCCCGCTGGTGACCGCGCCATGAGGTTCCTGGTGGACAATGCCCTCTCGCCGACGATCGCGGAGGCCCTCCGGGAGGCGGGGCACGACGCGATCCATGTCCGGGAGATCGGGCTTGCCGCGGCCGAGGATTCCGTCATCTTCGATCGCGCGGCGGATGAAAATCGGGTCGTGATCTCGGCCGATACGGATTGCGGGACGCTTCTGGCCCTTCGCGCCGAGAGCAAGCCATCGGTGATCCTCTTCCGCGGGGCCACGCCGCGACGTCCCGCCGACCAGGTCGCCCTGTTGCTCGCGAACCTTCCGGCGATCACGGCGGATCTCGACGGCGGAGCCGTCGCGATCATCGAACCCTCGCGGATCCGCCTCCGTCCCCTACCCTTCCAGCGAGGTGGTTAGACGAGGCGGCGGCAGACCAGCGAAGAGGCCGCCCCTCGACCGACCTCAGTTCGCCGCCGGCTATCGGAAAAACCATGTGGCGTCGGCTCCTCGCGGCAATGAAGGATGGAGGAAGTGGGATTCGAGCGCGGAGGGGGGACGGCGATGGGTTCGATGATGGCGGATGTCGGCGTGAGGAGCCTGGCCCGGGACGTGGAGCAGGTCTTCCGCGCCGGCACGGCCGCGGGGCTCTCGGAGCCGGAGCTGATCCGCCGATTCGCGGAGGACGGGAACGATGCGGCCTTCGCCGCGATCGTGGAGCGGCACGGGCCGATGGTCCTGGGCGTCTGCCGGCGGATCCTCGGATCCGTGGATGCGGACGACGCCTTTCAGGCCACCTTCCTGGTCCTCGTCCGCCGCCGTCGATCGCTCCGGGCCGCCGGTTCGCTCGGCCCCTGGCTGCACGGCGTGGCCTGGAAGGTGGCGACGCGACTGCGTGCGGACGCCGCCCGCCGGCGATTGCGGGATCCGCTCGCGGCGCGGACGGAAGCGGTCGACTTCCATCATTCGGAACGATCGGCCGAGCGTCTCGAGCTTCGGTCGATCCTCGACGAGGAGATCGGCCGGCTGCCCGAGAAATATCGCCGGCCGGTCATCCTCTGCGACCTGGAAGGACTGCCCCAGGACGCGGCGGCCCGCCGCCTTTGCTGGCCGGCCGGTGTGCTTCGCGGCCGGCTCGACCGGGCCCGGTTGAAGCTCCGCGGCCGGCTTGCTCGCCGCGGGGTTGCCCCGGTCGGAGCAGCCGTCGCGGGCTGGCTCGGTGCGACGGAAACGGCCGAAGCCGCGATCTCTCCCTCGCTTCGGGCCGCGACCGCGACGGCCGTGGCCCGGGACCTTGCCGTGGAGAGCGTGGCCCGGACCGTGGCGCCTTCGGCCGCGGCGCGGCTCGCCGGCGCGTTCGTGCGGCGGCAACGGCAGATGCGGATGATCGGGGCGGCAGGCGTCCTGGCCATCGCGGCGGTCGTCGGCTCCGCCGTCACCATCGCGGCCGGCGGGCACCCCCATCCGTCGGCACCGACCCCGCTCGCCGCAGAACCTGACAACGAGGAGACCCGGGACGTCGAGATCTCGGTCGTCGGCCCGGACGGCCGGTCGATCCCGGGTGCTCCCGTCAGCCTGCGGACCTATCCCGTGCTCACGTCCGAGGCCGTCCGCCGGGGCACGTTCGCGAGGCGGGAAGACGACGCGGCGATCGTGGATGCAGACCGCGAGGGCCGGCTGGCCGTCCGGATCCCGGCGCACGGCAACGCCCTGGACGTGACCGTCTCGATCCCCGGATACGGGCTCTACACCGCCGACTGGCTGACCCGGATCGTCGGCCAGGAGATGCCCAATCCGCTGAAGATCGAGCTGGAGAAGGCATGGACCGTCGGTGGTGTCGTTCTCGATCCGGAGGGCAAGCCGATCGAGGGGGCCCGGGTCGTCGTGGGCATCGCGGCGAGGCTCCAGCCGGGGGAGCGGATCACCCGCTACTCCAGGCCCGCCACGACGACCGATCGTGAAGGGCGCTGGCGGTATGACCGCGTCCCGGAGTCCGTAGCGGAGGTCACGGCGAGCATCGTGCTTCCGGGGCTCGCAGGTTCCATGGTGAAGCTCACCCGCGCGGCCGCCGCGGTCGAGGGAGATTCGCGGTCGGCGAACAGTGTGACGCTCCGCCGCGGCCAGGGTTTCGAGGGAAAGATCCGGGACGAGCGGGGCAGGCCGATCGTCGGTGCCCGGCTCCACGTGCGCCTCATGCCTGCAGCGAGGTTCCACGAGATCTCGACCGGGCCGGACGGGACGTTCCGGGTGGAAGGCTGCCTTCCGGGCACGACCGATCTCCTCGCCACGGCGCCGGGGCGAGCCATGGCTTCCCGGTCCGTGGCGGTGGGATCGCGGCCCGTCGCGCCGATCGAGCTGACCCTGATGCCGGCCCGACCGCTCCGGATCCGGATCCTCGATCACACCGGCAAGCCGGTTTCGAATGCCCTCATCGACCTGATCCGGATGGATGGCCGAATCCTGCCCCGAGACCTCGGCGGCGTGACCCTGCACACCGACGCGGACGGCGGCTGGGAATGGGCCGAGGCGCCCCGGGAGGAGATCTCGTTTTACCTCGCCCCGCCCGGGGAGGTGCAGCGGACAGTGCTCAAGGTCATGGCCCGCGACGAACGGCAGGAACTCCGGCTCCCGCCCCCGCTGGTGATCGCCGGGCGGGTGATTGACGCCGAGACGCGCCAGCCCGTGGAGCGATTCCGGTCCGTCCCGGGTCTCGCCTTCGACCGCAATCCGAAGGTGATCTGGGTCGACTGGCAGTCCACGCCGGGAGTTGGCGGCACCCTCGAATCTCGGCCGAGCCAGCGGGGCGACAACATCCGCCATCTCGTCCGGATCGAGGCCGACGGCTATGCGAGCCTGGAGTCGCGTGAGATCCGCAGCGACGAGGGACGCGTCTCGCTCGACCTCGCGCTGACGAAGGCCCGCGGCCTCATCGGCCGGGTTATCGCGCCGGACAACCGGCCGGCGGCGGGCGCCCGCATCGCGATCCTGAAGGGGACGACGGGGGTCGTGATCACGAATGGCGACTTCGAGGCGCAGCCGATGGCCTATCGGGTGGTGAACGCCGACTCGGAAGGCACGTTCCGCCTATCCCAGCCGAAGGAGGACTTCCGGCTGGCGATCGTCCACCCCTCGGGCCATGCCTGGATCGATTCGAAGAAGGACCACGACTGGGATCGCGTCCGACTGGTCCGCCTCGAGCCCTGGTCGCGGGTGGAAGGGACGTTCCGGGTGGGGGCGAAACCCGCCGCGCACGTCAAGCTGTCAATTGACATCGAAGAGGTCACGGACGGCAACCAGCTTCTGGCATTCCGACAGTCGGAGGCCACCACGGGCCCCGACGGCCGGTTCGTCTTCGAGCGCGTCTTCCCCGGGCGCTGGGCGATCGGCCGATGGCTCGAGCCACCGTCGGTCCGCGGAGCCCCGGGGGCTGCCTCGGCGGTTCAGGTCCCGGCGGACTTCCCGGCGGGCCAAACGGTGCACCTGGATCTGGGAGGCACCGGTCGGGCCGTCGTGGGCCGGCTCCGCATGGCCGATGGGCTGAACCAGAAGCACCCCTGGGAACACGCCTGGATCTCAGGAGGGACGCTGACCGAGGGGAAGGATTACGCCCCACCCAACTTCCGGGTTACGAGCGGCCCCGACGGGAGTTTCCGCATCGACGACCTGCCCCCGGGCAAGTATCGCCTCTTCGGGGGCTTTCATGGGATCGTCCCGGAGGCCGCTGGCCCGCAGGGACACGTCGTTTCCTGCCAGCTCGACTTCGAGGTCCCGCCGGACGGCCAGGAGCCGGCGGGGAATGCGGTTGACCTGGGGGTCCTGACGCTTGATGAACGATGACCGGCAACCGGAGGCGAGTGCGTTGTCGACGCTCCATTGTCGGGTTGGCCAGGGGACAGGCAGGGATGCCTGTCCTCCGAAATCTCCCCTGTCCTCCGAAATCTCCGACTCGCTGTGCTGCATACCCCGGGGGACAGACATTCCTGTCTATCCCGCAACCCGAGTTCTGAACGATGAGGAGGCGCTAGAGCCAATACCGTTCAACGAAGGGTAGGGGCACATGGGCTTCGGCAGAGTCTCAAACCGCGATGGTACGAGACCGAGGTCAACGTCACGTCGGCTCCGAGCTGAGCCTGGGTGGCCGTGGTGGAACACCACGGTGCGGCAAGCTGTCGCGCCCAACGGGCTTCGCCTGGAGGCCACGGCGGTCCCGTGGTGTTCCACCACGGCCACCCGGAGACACTCCTTGCCTGCCAGGATGTTCACGTTCCGCTTTCGCGATGCGAGACGAGACGAGCCTTCGTTGAACGGTATTGGCGCTAGAGCAGCCCCGCTTGTGAGCCATCCTCGGGCCGGGGAGGCCTGTCCACGTGATTGGTCGAGACCCGCAGCATCCCGAAGCGGGCGACCGCCGCGATGGCGTAATGGGGGAGCCTCGGTGCGGACGCGTCGCGACGGCAGAGGATGAACGGGGCCATCATCGGCTTGTTGTCGGAGTCGGTGCCGTGCCAGAACCCGAACAGGGCCTGGCCCGTCTCTCCGGGGACGATGGTCCGGAATGACATGTTGAACACGGCGATCATCGCCGGCGCATACTCGCCATGAGAGAGCGGCTCGGCCGTCAACGAGAACACGCTGTCGGAGATCGGCCCCGCCGAGATCGCGTAAGACTTGCAGAGCGCCGTGTTCGCGAGCGAATCGACCACCCGAAGCTTCCCGGAGTACCGCCCTCCCTGTGCCGATTCCTCCCAATCGAGGATGGCCGAGTGCCATTCGGGCAGCTTCACGGTCCGCTCCGAAGTCAACGCCATGAAGTAGGCCTGGCCGTACTCCCGAAAGTCCAGGCTCCTGGGGAGCCGCACCGGGGCCCGCTTCTTCGTCCGCCAACCCGGCTCGGCCATGTTGAACGGCTTGTCGTAATAGCCCTTGATGTCGCCGTAGAGCTCCCACGCCTCCTCGGACATCGTGTGCGCCCCGTCCTCGTCCGAGGACCGGTCCGGCTTGTCGAGCTTGTCGAGCTTGTAGACGCCGGCGACTCCCATGCGGAGCGGTTCACCGTCCGCCGAGCCCTTCTCCGAGACGTCCGTGTAGACGACGGGGAGATGGGCCAGCGTCCCTAGCTTCTGGTAGTAGTCCAGCTCGCGATAGACTCCCGGGACGAGGGCGACGCCGTCGATGCCCATCCGGACGTGGGCGATGATCGTCGAGTAGTCCTTGAGCTCGACGCGCCTCCCTCCCCGCTTCTCGTCGGGATAGGGGAGCTTCTCCAGGAAGGGCTGGTGCTGACCCTCGAGGACGAACACGGTCTCCCCGGCGAGCTCCTTGATGTTGACGCTCGGGTCCTGGAGGTGAAGTCGCTCCGCGAAGCGGTGGCGGGGGCCGCAGATCACGACGACGTCGAATTCATTCGTGAATCTCTCGTACTTCACGAACGGGTACTTGGCCTTGCAGTATGACTCTCGCCCCTCCAGATTCCAGACCACGGCGAAGTCCAGGCCGCCGCGGTCGATGAGCTCGAGGGTTTCCTCGTAGGCACAGGCATCATTGAAGTCGATTTGCTTGTAAAACCTCTCATGTTTCGCGAGATACCGGCGTATGAAGCTGGGGAGGACGTAGACGAGCAGCAGGTGCGACGCGGCGATCCGCAGCCTGGCCGACTGGTCCTCATGCCAGACCTTCTGCAAACCGTCGAGCGCGGCGCGGCCCTTCTCGAGCAGTTGGCGTCCCTCGTCGGTGAGCGTGTTCCGGCCGCTCGTCGACGTGATGTCGACCAGCTTCCGCTTGCCGTATCGCTCCGAGAGCCTCTTGAGGCAGTTCGACACGACGCTGGGCGAGTTGATGTCCAGCCGCGTGGCGATCTCGCGCAGGGACCCGGGCCTCAGTTGAAGCTCCTCCGCAACCCGGCAGAACAACTCCAGCTCATGAGCGAAATCCGAAAGCTCGCGTTCGACCGCCATCCATCGCCTCCGACACAG
This sequence comes from Aquisphaera insulae, assembly GCF_011064615.1. Lineage (GTDB taxonomy): Bacteria > Planctomycetota > Planctomycetia > Isosphaerales > Isosphaeraceae > Aquisphaera > Aquisphaera insulae. Next base: position 81,845 of record NZ_JAALJH010000011.1, read on the forward strand.
TCAGACGTCGTGTGCGCATCAGTCGTACAAGTTTAACATACTGTTCTAGCCGGCTCAGGCATGAAATGCTGAGCGTTCGCGCGCGGAGAGTCGGAGTTGAGGCGTTTGGCCTTCCGTAAAGAAACTTGGGCATGATGTCTGACGACCGGCCCTGGTCCGCCCTGGTGCCCCAGCCGTTGGTCAAGGAGGTCCCGCCATGGAATCCAGGTCGGTCAGGAGCGGGGCCTGGAACGACCGAATTTTCGGGGGCTCGCCCTGAATTGGCGGAGGCGAGGGCATGAGTGCGCGGGAATACGCCGCGTCCATCATGAATGTTAGATTCGAAATGTCATCTATTCATTGATATGAGGCGGGGGGGCGTGGGAAGCAGTCGACTCTGGCCTACTGGTTCTTCGAGAAGAACAGTTGATGTCCATTGAGCTTGAGAGACGAATTCGGAATCTTCGGATTTTCCTGCTTGACAGCGCCAGGAGGATTTACGATTATTCTCGTTAGATCAGTTGGCTTTCGGTGTTCTTCCGAGAACATCAGCCCGCCTTGACGCCTTCGACAACGCTCGTTTCGTACTCAGCGCCATTCTAACCGAGAGGGGTCTCCCATGGCGAAGCCGTTCGAATTCCGGCTCCAGGAGAATCGTCTGGCCACCCGCAGCCACGGCGGCGATACCGACCCGTCGATGCTGGACGGCCGCGAGCCGCAGAAGCCGATCGCGTACGACTACTATTGTGCCCGGTGCCACTGCATGAGCTGCTTCGACCGCAACCTAGTCTGCCAGACCTGCCAGTGGCATGTCGGCAGTTGAGGTATCCCAGGACGGCTCCCGGTTGAGCCCGCCCGTCGAAAACCCCACTCTCCTGGCCTCGAACCGAGCCATCAAATCCCGCGAGTCGACAGCGACGCCGGCCCATCCCACGGCCAGAGCCGTCGGCCCCCTCCTGCAAGTCCGCGACCCTCGCGTCCTCTGCTCCAGGTCGCCTCTTCCCGCCTGGCGCGAGTGTCATCCGTTTCGTGGAAATGATCGGGCCGCCCGCCGGTCCGGTGATCATCGCGCATTTCTCCGAGGAGAAATGCAAAACCGCTGCCGCCCGCGTCTGTGAAACGTGAGCCCAGCGGTTCGGCAGGGAGTTCGCGCCCACTCATACCCACGGCGGTTGGGGAACTACCGGGTATGGGCGGATTTCGTCCGGCGACACAAACGGCCAGTGGCCAGAGAGGTTACCGTGCGCGCCCTTAACAATGATTATAGCACCTCGAACGCGATTGGGAATCCCCGATCCTCCGGGCCGCCGCGAGGTCGGATCAGGAGCTATGCACAGGTTTGCCTGGCGATCTCGCTCCTCCACCTCTGGGCGGCCTACTGCGAGGTCATGCAGTGGCATTTCGTCATCCTGTCGGCCATGACGGAGGTTTGCTTCGCCCTGGCCTATGTCTCGATTTCCCGGGTCCACACCGACCCGGTCGGATCAGCCCTTGAGAATGCTCCGGGCGATTCGAGCGGCGAAGCCGGGGCAAGCCAGCTCTCGGGAACCTCGTCCCCGCCCCAGGGCCCGGGCGAGTCCGTCCCCTACACGGAGGACGAAATCAACGAGTGCGCCTACATCGCGGAGGGAAATCCGAACTTCGAGGATTGAGGATCGATCCGCGCGACCTTGAGCAGGCGAGACCCCGGGAGGGACCGACCCTCCCGGGGTCTTTTTCTTGCCGGGCCGAGTCCGGCCCCGCCGTCCCAACGGAGAGGATTGAAGGATCGGACCGCGTCGATTTCCGTGATTTTTCCGGGACGGTGAAACTGACGGGCTACTTTTCGGGACTGTATTAGGGTAGGAGCTGCGCGAGGCCGCGCGCTCATCGCACCCGGAGGAACCCCGACGCGGAGGCACCCGACGATGGCGACCACGGCCCAGGACGAGGCGAGGCGGCGGAATGCGCGGCTGTCCACCGGACCGAGGACGAAGGCGGGCAGGGCCCGGTCCCGGCGCAACGGGCTCCGGCCGGGGCAGCGGCCGAAGGGCACGCCGTTGCCGAGGGCGAACGGGCAGGACGCGGAGGGGCTCGAGCGGAGGACCGCGGAGTTCCTCAAGGACGCGGGCCTCGGCGGCAGCGATCGCGAGCGGGAGCTGCTGGCGACGGCCGCCGCGCTCTCCTGGAAGATCGAGCAGGCCGAGAAGGCGGAATCGGCCTTCCTGGCCAGGGCGGCGGGCCGGCCCGGAACGCGAACGAAGCCGAAGCAGGCCTCGGCGGAGGACACGGCCCGGTTCCGGGCGCTGGTGCAGTCGCTCGAGGCGTGGACCGGCTGGGTGGACGATCCGAGGCGGAGTGCCGCGGCGATCGTCGCCGAGCTCGAGACCATGGAGCAGGGCCGGTGCTGGCTCCGCGGCCAGTGGCAGTTCCTCCGCGACTGGATCTGGGCGGGGGGCGAGGTCTCGGCCGCCCAGCGGCACCAGCTCGTCCGGCTGCTCGGCGGCGACGCCTGGGATACCACGATCGACCCGCTGATCAACGCCGTCTTCCGGGCCTGCAATGCGCTCAACGACCAGGGCATGGCCGCCTGCGAGGAGTATTTCGCCGCCGCCCGGCAGGCGGCGCGGGGGGCCGAGGACTTCCTCATCGAGTCGCTCGCCTGGCGCGAGATCGGGCCGCCGCCGAAGTCGTCGAGTGCGGCCTGGGCGTTCCTGCTCCGCGTGATCGACGACGAGAAGGCGCGGCTCGAGGCCCTGGAGGAAACCGCGGCCGAGGCGGGTCGTGAGGAAGGCGAGACGCTCGCCGCGGAGGCCGCGCTCGAGGGCCCCCGGCGCGAGGTCGCGGCGATGAGCCGGGAGCTGATGGAGGTCCTCGACGAGCTCTGCCGGCTCCGCAAGGACTCGGCCCACGACCATGATTGCCATCCGACGGCCGGCCCGGGGCTCGGACGGAGCCTCGCCCTCCCGAAGGATGCGGGCCAGCCGGAGACGACCCGGCGGCCGGAGGACGATTTGCCGAATTCGGCGGGGGCGAACCTGCGCGAAAAGAGCCTCTGCGACCAATCGCCGCAAGGACTTGCGTCGAGTTCGCCGGAAACGCGGGACGACGAACGGACCCAATCCGCGGACGTCGTCCCGGCCGCGAATCTATCGCTCCGGCCCGCGGAGGGCACCCGCGGGGACGTGCTCGACCAGGGGGCGGATGACGACGTCGCGGACGACGAGGGATCCTCCTTCGGCCCAGACGCCCAGGGCGTCGCCGGCGGGGTTCCAGTAGCGATTGACGAGCGTGTGCCGGCCGTCAACCTCCACATCGACGATGTCGTGGCGGCAGACGAGGTCCAGCCGGATCGGCCGGTCGAGGCCGGCGACGGCCTCGAGGGATGGCCCGCCCGGCTGGGGGCCGCTGCTGGCGCTGTGGGTGGACGCGGAGTAACCCACGCGGCCGGCGGCGGGCGTGAGGCTGAGCTCGGTGCCGTCAGCCTTGCCGTCGCTCGCGCGGATCCGGACGCCGTAGCGGGTGGCCCCCTGGGGCGACAGGGTCATCGTCACCCGGACGTCATTGGGGATTCCCCGGAAGAGATGCTCGGCGCGGCCGGGCCCCGCCGGGAGGGTCAGGGCGAGATCCTCGGCCGGTCGGGGCAGCGGGGGGCCGGCCTCCGGGACCATCTCGGGGACGAAACGGGTTCCGAGCGAACCGTCGTCGTTCTGGACGAGGTCCCGCAGGACGAGGTTCCCGCCCCAGCCGTCGTCGCCGAGGAAGCCCGCCAGGATCCGCCGGCCGCCGGCGAAGGCCCCGGTCTTGGGGACGGACAGGTTGTCCAGTCGGCCCGGGAGCTGGCGGGTCCAGGGGCCATAAGGCGCCCGCGAGCGGAAGATCCCCTCGACCCCGCCGATGAAGTAATACCAGTCGTTCCAGCGGAACCAGTGGGGGCACATCTGCGGGACCACCGATTCGTCGGTGACGAGGAACGGCTCCGGGAGCTCGGTCCAGCGCCCGCCGTCGTCCGAGACCCAGTGCGCCAGGGCGATCTTGCGACCCCCCGCGACCAGGCGACTCCGCGAGCCGTCGAGCACGAGGGCCCCGTCCCGGACCGCGGCCGAGCCCTCGAGCTCGCCCGGGGGGAGCGTGCCGGCGCGGTCGGCGGTGCCGCCGCCCCGGAAGTCGAGCCAGACGACCGGCTTCACCGCGCCCGGCTCGTGGCGCCGGAGCGCCGCGATTTGATCGACCGTGAGCGCCGCGTCGTAGACGCGGGCGTCGGCGATCGCGCCTCGGAAGTGCGCCGTGGGATCGCCGCGACGGTCCAGGTGCCGGAGGCCGACCAGCACCTTCCCTCCGGCCTTCAGGGTCAGCGGCTCGTCGATCTGGTACTGGGCATAACGGATGCCGTTGCGCACCAGCGTGACCGTCTTCCCCTGACAAGCGATGGCCAGTTGGACCCATTCGCCGGGCTTCGCGGATTCCTCGGGGCTGGCGTGCTGGTCCCGCTGCGTCCGGAGGATGTTGTTGCTGCCGGCCATCCAGCGGCGGCGGGAAAGCTCGCCGAGCACGATCGAGTCGAACTGGCCGGCCTGGTCCCCGGCCCCTTCGACGGTCAGCACGCCGGCGCCCGCCTGATCCAGGTCGGCGGGGGAGACCCAGGCGACGAGCGTGCGGTCCTTCAATTCCGGCAGGCCGTTGCCGGAGGTCGGACCGGCCTTGAGCAGGTGGATCGTCCGCTTCGCCGGGTCGGGGTCGTTGAAGACCTCGCAGTCGCCCCCCGGCAGGTAGGGGTGCGTCGGATGCTTGAGGAAATCCCGTCCGTCGACGCTGATGGCGAGCTGGATGCCCCCCTTGCGTCCCTCGTAGTCGGGCGTCGGGTAGAACATCCAGAACTTGCCGTCGTGGAAGACGGTGTTGCCGGTGCCGTTCCAGGCCTCCCACGGTTCGGTGACGGGCGCGGGGGCGGGGTGATGCTCCCAGTGGACCAGGTCCCGGGTGCTGGCCTGGTGGATCTCGAGGCCGCCGTGGCCGCCGTCCCACTTGCTGTGCATGTTCCGCCGGAGGATCAGGTAGAAGAGGCGGAACGTGCCGTCATGGAAGAGGGGGAAGCAATCGCCGGCCTTGGAATCGTGGCCCCGGGGGCGGAAGTACTGCAACTGCGCCGGCATCGGCCCGAGGATCGCCCGTTCTCGCTCGCGGGCGAGGGCTGGGCCGCCGCTCAGGCCGACGATCTCGGCGTCGCTCAGCGGCCGGTGCCAGAGGGCGGCGTGATCGACGAGGCCGCGGAAGCCGGCCAGGATCTTCCCCCCCGGCAGGGCCCCCGCGGCGAGGAATCGCGGGGCGGTCGCGGGCCGGGTGGTGCCGATGGGGAACTCGAGATCGAGCAGGACGCCGTCGATCCAGAGCTCGAGGCGGGCTCCGGTGCCCCGGACGATCAGGTCGTGCCAGGCGGTCGGCCCCAGGGGCTCGACCGGGAAGATCACGCGCTGGACCCGGTTCCTGGCGTCGACGGCCAGCGCCGGGGGCTGCCCGTCGAGCAGGCCCTTCGGCAGCATGTGGTCTCGCGCGGGCGAGAATTCCCCGCCCTTGCCGCCCCAGAGGAACTCGACCACGCCGCGAGAACCCTTGATCGCGCGTGGACCCTCGGGGTTGCCGTACATCCAGCCGGCCGGCGTGGAGACGATCCCGCCGGCGTAGTTCATGTCGCGAGCAGGCAGGGTCGAGCCATCCACGCCGCGGAGGTAGAGGCTGACCGCGGCGTCTCCGCCGTAGCTGCCGAAGAGGGGCGAGCTCCAGGCCCCCGCCTCGTCGCGGAGGCGGACCAGGAGGGTGAACTCGGCCCCCGGCGGGTCGAGGGTCGGGCCGGCGATCTCGAGATAGCCCCCGTCTTCGAGCCGGGCGGCGAAGCCGTCGCCGCCGCGGGCGAGCGAGGCGGCGCGGTCGTCGCCCTCGAGCGCGACCCCGAACCGCACCGGGCCGTGGGCGACCAGCGGATTCGGCCGGCCGGGCTCCGCCGCGGCCCGGAGGTGCCAGGCCGCCTCGGCGTCGCGAAAGGCCGCGGCCGCCGCCGGGGGCGGGCCGTCGCTCGCCGCCGCGATCTGTCCCCAGCCCGTCGAGAGGACCAGCATGATCCCGAGGTGGAACAAGGCCGTGGCTGTGCAGGCAAGTCCGGTGAGGCCAGGCGAGCCTTCTGGTCCCCTCCCCCCCACGTGGGGGAGGGTTAGGGAGAGGGGGCGACCACTCTTGCCAGGCCGCGCGGCGTTGATGCAGAGCCGTTCCCTCCGTATCAGCCCGCCCTTGATCCTCGGCCCGCCCGTTCCCCCTCTCCCTGGCCCTCCCCCACCAGGGGGGAGGGGACCAGAATTGGCCTCCTCACCGCTGAGCAGAGCGAGGCCGGGTGAAGGAGAGCGCCGGCGTTCCGCTTCCCGCCTTACCAGGGGGGGCTTATGGGTCTCTCGGGACTGGCACAGAGCGTTCATCGTCATGCTCCCGGTGGATCAGCGTCCCGTCGGAGGTCATTCCTTCCGGCCGCGGACGCCGTGCCCGCCGGCCGTGATCGCGTAGGACTCGCCTCGATACGAGACGTGGTGCAGCGTGCCCTCGAAGCCGCGCGGCGACGTCGGCGCCCGCAGGGGGAAGCCGCTTGCTTCGCCGCCGAGGTCGGGACGGAAGCCGAAGAAGTCCCCGATGATCACGTCCGCGAAGGCGGCGCCGCAGCCCTCGTTGAAGTCCTGGCCGCCGCGGCGGGCGATCCGGACGACCGGCGACCGGCCCCGGCTGTCCGGGCCCACGAAGTCGTGCGACTGCGAGAACGGCCCCTCGTGCGTGACCTGCTCCGCGGCGCGGAGGAACTCGACCGCCTCGTCGTCGCGGCCGAACCGGCAGAAGACGGCCATGGTCAGCGCGGGCCAGCCGTCGTAGCTCCCCATCGGGCCGTGGTCGGGCCGGTCGGACTCCGCCGCGGCCGGATCCTTCAGGCTCATCGCGCGCATCCAGGTCTCGGTCCGGAGCTCGCGGTCCACGAAGCCGATCATCTCCGCCTTGACCTCTCCGGTCAGGTCGCGGTCGAGGGCGTGGCCGATCATGATGAAGTCGAAGCAATGACGGAGCGGGACCCGCCGGCCCGATCCGTCGACGGCGCTCCAGACCCCCTGGCCGGGCTCGTAGAGGGAGAGCACCGCGGGCAGGAGCCCCTCGGCCCTGGCCCGCAGCTCGCCGGCGCGGGCGTGATGGCCGGAAAGGTCCTGGTAGGCGGCGGCGCGGCGGAGCATGGCGACATTGGCGGCGTTGAGCGAGGGGACGCCCCGGACGTAGGTCGGCGAGCATTCCAGGAGGTTGTCCTTGCCGCCGTAGTCGGCCAGGGGGCTGCCCGCGGACAGTGGCCGCTTCTCGAAGGCGGTGGCGAGCTCGTCGAGGCGATCCAGGATCGTCCTGCCCGCGGCATCGGCCTTGAGGAAGGCGAGGTCGCCGGTCGTCGCCAGGTACGCGTCGAGGCAGCGGAAGATGCTCCAGTCGTTGGCGGCGTACCACGGCCCGGCCCCCTTGCCGGAGAGGCCGTCGACCGCGTAGCAGGCATCGCGGTCGAGCGCGAACCATCGGGCCAGTTGCTCGCGCATGACGGCGGGATCGAGCAGCGCCCAGGCGGTCGCCCACATGCCCGTGTCCCAGAAATAGGTCAGCGTGCTGCCCCATTCCGGGCCGACCGTGACGTAGCATCGGCGGCTGAACGGGAAGGTCGTGCGGCACATCAGGAGGGGCACGAGCGCCCCGTGATAGTAGACGCGGCGGATCCGCGGGTCGGCGGTGACCAGCGTCGGCAGGTGGCCGGAGAAATGGTCGTTGCCGGGCCGGAAGGCGGCCCGCCAGCGGTCCTCCCAGCGGGCTTTGGCGGCCTCGAAGGTGGCGTCGAAGTCCGCCGCCCATCGTCGGGCCAGGCCGGGGTCCGCGGCGACGGACACGACGAGCTCGAGGACCGATCGCCCGCCCGGCGCCAGCGTGATCGTCCACCGCGGAGGGTCCCCCTCCGGGGGCTGGACGGACGCGAAGGAGGCCCGGGTCGGACCGGCGGCCTCACCCTCGCCGGGGCGGGGCGTCGCCCAGGTCCGCCATCGCTCGGGCTCGTACGACCGCACGCGGCAGGTCGGGTCCAGGGCGATCTTCAGGGTGCGGGGGGCCTTGCCCGTGTTCTCCATCGTCAGCCGGATCAGGACGCCGGGCCGTTCGAACGCCATCCGCAGGGCGGACTCCATCGCCACGCCCTCCACGACGGTGCGGCGGCGGACCTCGTAGGGGAGCCATCGCGACTCCGACGCCGGGATGGGCCGTCCGTCCAGCAGGACCGACGCGGCCGTCCCCCCCTGCGAGGCCGGCGGGACCGTCAGGCAGGTGAAGCCCGTGAGGTTGTCCGTGGCCTTCACGCCCCCCGCGAAGTTGCAGACCGAGGGGAGATTCTCGAGCGACCCCGTCGGCATCCAGTCGCCGGCCAGCTCGTCGAGGGACGGCACGCCGGGCGGATCGGCGGCGGAGGCCGGATCGGCGGTCGCGATCAAAAGGAGAAAACACGCGGATATGAAGATGCGGTACATCCTGGTGTCCCCTGCGGGTGGCGTCGTCGCTCCGTTCGGGTCGGGCTGGCGGACGATTCAGGGCGGGCGTGGTCGGCGGGCGGGGCGAGTCCTCGGGGCGCAATCGTGGCACAACCGGAGGGCCGGTGACATGGGGTAGCGGGAATTCGCGGACGGGGCTCGGGCCCGGCCCGAGCCGTCCGGGTTTCGCCCGCCCTCAGAATGCGCTGCCGGCGACCAGGCGGATGTTGGCGTACGGGCTGAACTCGGCGGTCCGGATGATCCCCTTGACGTCCAGGGACTGCTCCCGGAACTCGTGGAAGGGGACCTCGTCGACGTCGATGTCGCCGAGCAGCTTGACCATCTCCTGGAAGAGGCGGGGGCTGTAGTCCTTGATCTCGGCGGGGACGGCGAACGACTCGATGACGAGCTCCTCGGCGACGGCGCGGACCACGTCGAGCAGCCGGGGGATCCCCGGGGTGAGGGTCAGGTCGATGACGTGCCCGTCGGTCGGCAGGGGGTACGCGGCGTCGACGATCAGGAGTTCGTCGGTGTGCCCCAGTTCGGCCAGGAGCGAGCAGATCGCCGGGTTGAGGATGCCGCCCTTCTTCATCACGCCCTTCCCTTCCGAAGCAGATCTCGGGGCCGGCGGGAGGCCGGCGGAGACGACCCGCGGCCCGGACGAGGCATCGAGGAGCGGCCACGCCCGGTCGTCGGTCACGTGCGCGGCCCGGTCGGCCGCATCGATCCAGCGCAGGGTGGCCCCGACGCCGCAGCCGGCAAAGCCGTGTTCCTGCTCGCGGGGCCTTCGAAGTATAACGGTTAGGCTGGCTTTGCTCCACCCCGGCAGCATCGCCGCGGAGAGCCGGAGAGTCGCCACCATGCGTGACCGCGATCCAGGGAGCCAGGTCGCCGCCCGGCCGCTCCTCGCGCTGGCCCTGGCCGCGATCGTCGCCGGCGGCCTCTCCTGCGGGGGAGACGGGGGGGCTGTCGGCCCGGCGGGCGGCACCGCGACGGGCACCCCGGGCCCGGGCGAGGGGCCGGGCCCGGCCCGGTCGATCGGCCTGATCTCGACGATCCACGACCCGAGGCTTCGCCCTCTGCTCGACGCCGCCGACCGCTGGCGACGCGAGCGGGGGCCGGCGCGGAAGGTCCTCGACCAGGTCTATCTCGTCCCCGACGTCCCCACCTTCCTGGAGGCGCTCGGGGACTGGGATGAGCATGCGTATTTCCCCATCCTGATCGATGACCCGGCCTGGACCCTGCCGTTCCTGCGTGCCTTCCGCCCCGCGCGGATCGTCCGGGTGCGGTCGCGCCGGCCCCGGCCGGCGATCGCCCCCTGGGTCGCGGCCCGGCTGGCGGTGGCCCGGAGCTGGTCGGATCGATCGGTGCCCGACGATCGGCTCGATGACCCGGCGAGCTTCCCCTCGCGACTCGGGCCGACGCCGCCGGGCCTGGTGCTCAGCGACGCCGGCAGCCCCATGCTGGCGGGCGCCGCGGCCCTGGCCGCCGGTCGCTTCGAGCCGCTGGTCCGGCTGGGGCCGATCCTCGTCGACGAGTCCGGTGGGCCCAGCCGGTTCGCCGACGTGCTCACCCTGCCGCAGGCGGTCCAGGTCGCCCGGGCGGTCGAGTCCGTGGCCGCGGCGGCGGCGGCCCCGCACGCGTCGATGGGCGATCGGTGCGACTTCCTCACCCTGGCGATGGACTGGCCCTATCGCTATCGCCACGACGCTGACGCCAGGCCCGTCCGGGGGGAGCATGCCCTCGACGACCTGATCGGCCGGGTGCTGGTCCCCGGCCAGGGGCCCGGTGCGGACCTCGACGCGTCGCGGACGCGATGGGCCTTCGTCGGCCGCCTGCTGGGCGGGCCCGAAGCGAGCGTCTATCGGGCCATGGGCTCGCTCTTCCTCCAGCCGTCCGGGACCATCCTCTGGAATACCTATCCGTCCGGCGGCCCGTGGGACGCCTATGCGATGAACCTGGCCGACGTGATCCTCGGGAGCTTCCGGCGGACGTCCCCCGAACCGCTCCATCGCGCCGGGACGGCGGCGAGCCTGGCGGCCTGGCACCGGGCGTTCGACCCCGCCAGCCGGTTCGGCCTGGTCCTGGTGAACTCGTCCGGCGGCCCCGACTTCTTCACCATCACGGGCGGGCCGGGCCGGCCGTCGGACGTACCCCGGGGCGTCCCCGCGGCGGTCGCCATGGTCCACAGCTTCTCGGCGGCCGACCCCATGGACCCGGGGACGATCGCCGGCCGATGGCTGGACCAGGGGGCGTTCCTCTACTACGGCTCGATGAACGAGCCGTACCTCCAGGCGTTCCGCCCCCCGACGCTGGTCGCCGGGCTGGCCGCCAGGGGGATGCCGCTGGTCGCGGCCCTGCGGCAGGGGGAGGACGAGGTCTATGGCCGCCCCTGGAGGCTCGCCTACCTGGGCGACCCCCTCTACCGCCTGCTCGCCGGATCCGAGGAATCGAGCCGCGTGCGGGTCACTCCGCCCGCCGATGAGCTCGCCCGCGACCATCCCGGCTGGATGGTCCGCGAGATCACCGCGAGGGATGTTTCGCTCGCCCCGGGCGGCGACGAGGAGGGCCGCCTGGAAGGGTGCCTGACGGCCGCCCTGGGCGCCCTCTGCGGCGGCGGAGGTCCCGGCGGCGAAGGCCAAGGCGAGGGCGAGGGCGGTGGCGATGCGGTGTGGCGATCCGCCCTGGTGTCCCTCGAGCGGTCGAAGCTGCCGCCGGGCCTGCGCCCGGCGCTCGACGAGCTGATGATCGATGCCGCCCTCCACGGCGGCGAACCCGGGCGGCTCCTCGACTGGCTCCTGAAGATCCCGCCCGGGGAGGCCGGGCCCAGGATCGAGCGGGCCGTGGAGACCGTGGCGACGGCCCGGGTCTTCGACGCGTCCGGCCGGGGCATGCTCGCCCCGGCCCTCGACGCCTGGGAATCGGTCCTCCGCCGTCGCTGGCCGGCCGGCGCGCGCTTCCCCGTCCAGCTCACCGAGCGGCTGGCCGCGATCGTGGAGGCCGGGCCGCCCGCCGATCGGGTCCGCTTTCGCGACCGCCTCTCCGGCCTCTGCCGGGAGTTCGCCGCCGAATCGTCCCGATCCTCGCTGGCCGAGGCGCTCGCCGAGCCGCTTCGGCGGGCTTCGGAGGCGAGTCTTCGGTGATGGCCGGGCCAATCATGACGGGGGGCTGGACAATCCGGGGGCCCGGGGAGACGATGTCGGCCCGCCGAGGGCCTTGTGAGCCATGGTCGAATCGACTCATCGACGAAGAGGTGGACCGCATGCGCAGCATTCTTAGGGCAATCTCTCGCACCCACGCCGGGTTCCTCCTGATCGGGCTGGTGGGCTTTCTGGCCGGGGTCTTCACCGCCCAGGGCGTCGGCCGGGCGTTCGCGAACGGGCAGGAGGGGGGGCATGAGAAGGGGAAGGCCGGCTGGTCCGACGTGAAGGCGCCGGTCCAGGAGGTCCTGCACTGCCCCCTGGCCTTCGCCGGCGTCCATCTGGAGAAGGCCGAGCCGACCAACGCCCAGGTCGCCTATCACTTCTGCAAGCCGCTCAACGACGACCTGAGCCAGTGCCTCCTGTACGACGGCACCGGCCCGGACGCGAAGCTGATCGGCGTGGAATACCTCGTCAGCGGCGCGACCTACGACGCGATGCCGGCCGAGGAGAAGGCCAACTGGCACGATCATCGCTTCGAGGTGGATTCGGGCCTGCTACGCAGCCTGATCCAGAAGGGGGATGAAGAGAAGCAGACGCTGGCCAAGGTGCGGACGCTCTACGGCAAGATCACCCACACCTGGTCCCGGGGCAAGGCCTACCCGGAGGGCCCGCCGCGACTCTTCTGGGCGGTCACCGGCGAGGCCCCGTTCCTGGCCCCGGCCGCGAGCTCCCTCCCCGCCGCGATGAGGCCGGCCGGTGCCTCGAAGTCGCCCTGAGCGTCCGCCGGCTCCGTCGCCGGGGATGCAACCCGCCGCCAAGTCTGCTTGCCCTGCCCGGTCCCTCACGCTAGGATGGGCCTATCTTGCCCAGGTACGCGGACGCCGACGGCCCTCCGCAACCCTGTGGCGCCGTAGCCAAGTGGTAAGGCAGAGGTCTGCAAAACCTCCATCCCGAGTTCGAATCTCGGCGGCGCCTCTCACCGTTCGGGGACGTTCAGCATCCCGTCTGGATTGTCCTGATCCGCCGGGATCTGTGCCGGATCGCCGGAAATGGCCCCGGCACTCGAAGCCGGAAGCCATGGCGACGACGACAGAGAATGCGTCCGTAATCCGACCACCTGCCCCGGATCTGCCGGAATGCCGTTTCCCCTCGTGGAAGGTCGTCGGGAAGGTCCTGGCCTTCCTGGTCCTTTCCGTGTCGTGGGTGTACAGGTGGGGACGCCTCAACCGGATTATACCCCAGCCCTGGCGGTCGATCCTGGGCCTGGTCGTCCTGGCAGCGATCGTCTCCACCCTCGTCCTGGTTCCGAAGCTTGCCACCTCGCGTCGAGTCCGGCACGACGTCTGACGCGGCCGGTCGTGACCATTCCCGGGCTCGTTCCCGACGAGTTGACAGGAGCTTAGGGATGCCCGTAAGCTTGTACAGCCATCGGATTCCGCGGATGGATCGATGCAGGTGCTTTCCCTGAAGACCATCGCAGAGCAACGGCATACATCATGAACGATGCAGAGTCGCGGGCCCTCGAGTCGGGCGGGACCAGCTCTACCGCAATCTATCGCATGGCCGTCCGGACGTTGAAGGAGTTCGGGCCCACCGGCGGCCTGCTCGTTGACGTCGGCTGCGGCAAGGCCCAACTCTGGCCCCACCTCGCGGACAGCTTCTCGGACTACATCGGAGCGGACGTCATCCGCTACCAGGGCTATCCCGACGCGCTGAAGTTCGTGAAGGTGGACCTCGACACCGGGGGAGTTCCGCTCCCTGCGGGGCACGCCGACACGGTCGCCTCGATTGAGACCATCGAACATCTGGAGAACCCGCGGGCCTTCTTCCGAGAGCTCGTACGGCTTGTCAGGCCGGGTGGGGTCGTGCTGGTCACGACGCCGAATCAGCTCAGCCTCGTCAGCCTCCTCTGCCTGCTGGGGCGGCACCACTACCGGTTCTTCAAGGAAGGGCCGGGGCTCTATCCCGCCCACATCACGGCCCTCCTGGAGCTCGACCTCATCCGGATCGCCCAGGAATGCGGGCTTGGTGACGTGAAAATCTACTATTCCAACGCGATCCAGATTCCACGCACGGTGCGCCGACTCCCGCGATTCTTCCGCGGCCGATGGTTCAGCGACAACCTTGCGATCATCGGACGCAAGCCGCCGTCGGCCTGAGCGGATGGTGCAGCGAACCTTCGAGGCATTTCGGATGGCCCACGCGACATCGCCCCCACCCCCCCCATTCTTCACCCTCACCTACCATCGCGACGTCAAGTGGGCGACCGGCTGCCTCCGGGCGGCGCGCACTTACCTTCGCGATGCCTTCGAATTCTTCCTGATGGAAGACGGGACCCTGACGGCCGACGACAAGGCGAGGCTGCGAGAGGAACTGGAGGGGGTACGTTTCCTTGAGCGGGAAGAACTCGATGACCGAGTCAGCCCTGCGCTCCGGGGCAAGCCCCACTGTCAGGCGTACCGGGCCAGGTTCGGGCAGGCGCTGAAATTGATCGACGTCGGCCTCCTGGCGGGCGGTCCGTTCGCCCAGTGCGACAGCGACATCCTGTTCATCCGCCCGACGGAGGGCATGGATCGTCGCGGGCTGGACGAGGGTATCGTTTCGATGCAGGATACCAACTCGGCCTACTCCGTCAGCTATCGCAACCGCCACTTTGGCGGTGGCCGGATTCGCCTGCCTCTGTCCTTCAACTCCGGCTTCATGTTCGTCGGCAAAGGGGCCTTCGATCTCGACTTCATCGAGTGGTTCCTGGGGCATGACATCTATCAGGCCACGGCCTGGGTCATCGAGCAGACGGCCTGGGCCGCCCTCGCGGGGCGCCACGGGGCACGCTACTTTGCTCCGGATCAGGTCGCATTTCCCCTGTTCAACCGCCCGTACAACCCGGCCCGCTGCGCGGTCCTCCACTTCGCCGGCCGGGCTCGCGTCCGGCTCGATGACCCCGATTTCCTCGAACAGATGAGGCGAGACGCGCTTCCCTATCAGGAGAGCGTCACTCGGCTCGAGACGATTCCGGTGACCAATGCGGGGCCCTGGCGTGACCTCTACGGCCGTATCTCTCGACGGCTCACCTCCCGCAACGAACTCTGAAAGCCGACGGGAAGCTCATCCCGGTCCTGCCCTCCTCGGAGTCCCTCCCGCCGTGCTGCCTCGCGCTCGATACTCCCGCGGGATGGTCCTCGAATGGCGGCTGGTGCTCCCGCTCCTCGCGGCTTCGGCCATGGCCCAACGACCCGAGCCGCAGACGACCTACGGATCCGTCGATGCCTCGACGATCGACGGCAAGGTCCTCTGCGGATACCAGGCCTGGTTCCGCTGCCCCGGCGATCGGGACGGCCGCGGCTGGTATCACTGGAGCCGCGACGGCCGGCGGATCGCGCCGGAGACGCTCACCTTCGAGATGTGGCCCGACATGGCCGCGTATGGCGAGGGCGAGCGCTACCCGGCCCCGGGCTTCACCCTGCCGGACGGCTCGCCCGCCACGCTCTTCAGCTCCGCGAATCCGACGACGATCCTCCGCCACTTCCGCTGGATGGCCGAGCACGAGATCGACGGCGCCCTGGTGCAGCACTTCCTGGTCGGCCTGCCCGGCGGCCCGATCGCGGAGCTCTACCCGACACGCCGGAAGGTCCTCGAGGAGATCGCCGGGGCGGCCGGCGCCACGGGGCGAACCTGGGCCATCGCGTACGACATCGCGGGGATGCCGCCGGAGACGATCTATGATGTGCTCACGTCCGACTGGAAGCGGTCGGTCGATTCGGGCCTCGTCGGCGGGCCGCGGTATCTCCGCCAGGACGGGAAGCCCGTCGTCCAGGTCTGGGGCTTCTACCGCAAGAGCCCGTCGAACCCCATGACCCCGGAACTGGCCCATCGGATCGTGGACTTCTTCAAGGTGGAGTGTCGGGGCAAGTACGCGGCCTACCTCATCGGCGGCGGCGACTGGGACTGGCGGCGGGACGAGGAGCAGCGGAAGGTCGTCCACCGGTTCGACGCCTACTCGCCCTGGAACGTGGGCAACTGGCGGCGGGACGAGAAGGGGGAGGCCCATGCCTCGACCGGCTGGTGGGACGAGGACCGCCGCGACTGCGAAGGCCACGGCGTCCGCTGGCTGCCGGTGGTCTACCCCGGCTTCGGCTGGGACAACCTCACGAGGAAGCCCCCGGGCACCTCGACGATCCCCCGCCGCCGAGGTGCCTTCTACTGGGAGCAGTTCCGCGACCTCCGCCGGCTGGGCGTCCGGTCGGTCGTCGTGGCGATGTTCGACGAGGTGGACGAGGGGACGGCGATCTTCAAGGTGACGAGCACGCCGCCCACGCAGGCCCATTTCCTGACCTTCGAGGGGCTGCCCTCGGACTGGTATCTGCGGCTCACCCGCGAGGGCGCGAGGCTCCTCCGCGGCGACCGCCCCGATAGCGAGGCGATCCCGATCCAGCCGTGAGAGGCCATCGTCGTTCCCGCTTGACTCGCGGCCCGGTCAACGGGCCGCGGGAGTCCCGCGTTTCGCGCCCCGATCCATGTCGAGAAAGGCGATGGCCGATGGGTTGCCGACCGGGACGTAGTGGCCGGTGAAGTCCAGGCCGCCGGTCCCGGGCCGGACCCTGAAGACGGCGACGTTGTCGCCCCGCTGGTTGCAGCAGTAGAGGAACCTGCCGGACGGGTCGATCGTGAAGCTCCGCGGGTAGCTGCCGCGGGTCCATTCCTCGCCGACGTAGTTCAGCATCCCCGCGGCGCCGATGGAGAAGATCGCGATGCTGTCGTGCAGCCGGTTGCCCACGTAGAGGAACTTGCCGTCGGCCGAGGCGACGATCCCGGAGCAGAAGTTGCTGCCGGCGAA
Source organism: Aquisphaera insulae (assembly GCF_011064615.1). Classification (GTDB taxonomy): domain Bacteria; phylum Planctomycetota; class Planctomycetia; order Isosphaerales; family Isosphaeraceae; genus Aquisphaera; species Aquisphaera insulae. The sequence continues at coordinate 98,350 of NZ_JAALJH010000011.1, forward strand.
TTTGGGGGGGAGCGTGGAGATCGTCTGCCTGGGGGTCAGCCGGCCGGTCAGGATGTCGAACTCGAGGAGGACGACATTCGAGCCTTCTTCCTGGACGCAGTAGAGCCATGGGCTGGTTGGATGGAACTGGAAATGACGCGGGCCGTCCCCGGCCGGCAGGGCGATCGACGGCCGCTCCGCCGACGAGAGCGTCCCCTTCCGGTCGTCGAACGTCCAGACGAAGATCCGGTCGAGGCCGAGGTCGGTGTGGATCACGAAGCGTCCGGTGGGATCCGCCTGGATCATATGGGCATGCGTGCGGTCGTGGCCGCTGATGGCGAAGCTCCCCGGCGGGGCGTTCGCGGCCTTGCGGGGGCCGATCTCGCCGGCGTCCGTTTTCACGTCGGTCGCCTCGCCGAGCCGGCCGTCGTCCAGGATCGGGAGCACGGCGACCGACCCGCCGAAGTAGTTGGCCACCAGGACGAACTTGCCGGAGGGGTGGATGCTCACGAAGGTCGGCCCGGCGCCCCCCGAGCGGACGCCGTTGAGCATGCGGAGCGAGCCGTCGGCCGGTTCGATAGCGAAGGCGGAGACGGTCCCCTGCTTCGGCTCTCCCACGCGATCGGTCTCGTTGGCCGAGTAGAGACGCGTGCCGGCCGCGTTCAAGGCCAGGCAACTCGGGCTGGTGCCCAGCTCGAGGACGGAGGTTGGCGCCAGGGCGCCGGTCTCGCGATCGACGCGGAAGACGTGGATGCCGCGGCCGTTGCCCGGCGGCAGGTCCACCTGGGTGGGGAGGACGTCGCGGAGCGGCGAGCTGAACGTGCCGACGTAGGCGTACAGCGGCGGGCTCTGGTCGGGCGGCTCGGCCCGGAGCGGCCGGTCGGAAAGGTGTGCGGCGGCGGCCAGCGCGGCCCCGTTCCGGAGGAAAGAGCGGCGGGATCGGTCATGGGGTCTCATCGTGCGGGGTGCCTCGTCGGATCGGGGGGCGGGGGCGAATCCGCAGCGGAGCCGCCCGGGGCAGGTGGGGCCTGGCGTCTTGGCGGCCCGCGCGCGATTCTTCACCATCGCGGAGCGGGCCGTCAAGCCGTCGACGGCGAAGTGACGCGATCCGCGGCCCGATTGCTGCGGCGTGATCCGAAGAGGAGGACGCGATGCGACGTTCGTGGATCGTAGCGTGGGCGGCCCTGATCGGGGGCGGGACGATCGCGGCCCGGGCCGGCGATGTCTCCCCCGTCGTCCTGGACGTCTGGCCGGGGAAGGTCCCCGGCGATCACGCGTCGATCGGCCCCGAACGGACGCGGACCGCCGCCGACGCCCCGACTCCGGACGCCCGCTGGATCACGAACGTGACCCGGCCGACGATCTCCGTCTTCCGGCCCGAGCCCGGCAAGAACACCCGGGTCGCGATCATCGTCTGCCCGGGGGGCGGCTACTGGAACCTGGCGTGGGACAAGGAAGGCGAGGAGGTCGCGGAGTGGCTCCGATCCGCCGGGATCACGGGGATCGTCCTGAAATACCGCGTCCCGCGGCGGCCGGGCGAGCCCGAGGCCCTGCCGGCGCCCGGGCCGCTGCACGACGCGCAGCGTGCGATCAGCCTGGTGCGGAGTCGCGCCGGGGAGTGGGGGATCGACCCGGATCGGATCGGCATCGTCGGGTTCTCGGCCGGGGGGCACCTCGCGATCGCGACCGCGACCTCGTTCGATCGCCGCTCGTATGAGCCGGTCGACGAGCTGGACAAGGCGAGCTGCCGCCCCGACTTCGCCATCGCGGCCTACCCCGGCTACCTGCTGGCGCGGCGAGACGGCGACGAGCTTGCCCCGTACCTCCGGATTCCGAAGGGGACCTGCCCGATCTTCCTGGTCCATGCCACCGACGACGCCGAGCCGGGGGCCCAGCCGGAACAGAGCCTGTTCTTCTACCGGGCCCTTCGCCGCGCGGGCGTCCCCGTCGAGCTGCACGTCTACGGCCAGGGAGGGCACGGCTTCGGCGTCCGCAAGACCGGCCTGCCGGTCGCGACCTGGACGGACCGATGCCTGGACTGGCTGGCGCAGCGGGGGATCCTCAAGGCGCGGATGCCCGCCACGCCCGACGCCGGCCTCGAGACGCTGCCCGAGGGCGACCGCGGCATCGCCGCGAGGCATCGCGGCGACGTGGGGATCGAGTCCGATCCCGGCGTGCTCTTCCGCGACGACTTCGAGTCGGGCGGGCCCGGGGCGAGGTGGGACATGGCCTACCACAAGCCCAACCTTCGGATCACCACGGAGCCCGCGGACGCCTGCCACGGGGCGAGGGCGCTGGAGATGACCGTGCCGCGGCAGCCGGGCGAGGTGAGCAACGAGCTCGTGAAGCGATTCGAGGCGGGGCGGGACGTCCTCTTCCTCCGCTACTACGCGAAGTTCGACCCGGGCTTCGACGCGGTGGGATCGAGCCACAACGGGGCGATCCTGTCGGCGGTCGGCCCGGCGCTGCCCTACGCCACGCCGGGCGTGCGGGCCGACGGCCGCAACAAGTTTCTGGCCAGCCTCGAGGACTGGCGGGGCGAGCCCGAGACGAGGTCGCCCGGGCCGCTCAACGTGTACTGCTACCATCCCGCCCAGCGCGACGTCTGGGGAGACCATTTCTTCCCGACCGGTGTCGTGCTGCCGAACACCTCGATCCCCGGCGACTTCGGCCCGTCGTTCGTCCCCCGGCCCGACGTGACGCCGGAGCTCGGGCGATGGTATTGCTATGAGCTCATGCTCCGGGCCAATTCCCCGGGCCGTCGCGACGGCCGGATCGCCGCCTGGCTGGACGGCAAGCTCGTCGCGGATTTCCCCGGCCTGCGGCTCCGGGACGACGAGCGGCTGAAGATCAACCACGCGACGATCGTCCTGCACATCAAGGCCAGTCCGTCGCGGTCGAATCGGAAGTGGTATGACGACGTCGTGATCGCAACATCCTACATCGGCCCGCGGGTCGACCCCTGAGGGGAGGGTTCGGCCTGGCCGTCGGCCCTTCACGACCCTGCGCGGTGGAAGACGGTCGGCTCGACGGCCGGTCCGCCGAAGAGGCGGTTGTGGAGCATCTGCTCGAAGATCTCGAGATCGCCGAGGAGCGTGGTCGCGGGCTGGGCGTCTCCGTTGGCGGAGACGAGGTCGGGATAGGACTGGACGCGGGCGAGCCGGTCGGGCAGGGGGGGATGGGTGGCGTCGTGGGCGATGTCGTCGTGCGTCAGGATCTGGAGCCGCATCGCCGAGAGCGTCTCCGGCGGGAGCCGGAACCAGAAGGCCCGGAAGAAGGCGTAGAGGTTGGGGTACTCGGGATGGTTCGGGTCGTAGCAGTCGAGGACCTCGCGGAAGAGGGGCTGGACCAGGGCGACCTTGACGAGGGCGGAGGCCGCGGTGCTCCCCCCCGCGATGAGCGCGGCGGATCGGTCGGCGCGGTCTTCCTGGCCCCGGGCCACGGGCTCGATCAGCCAGGAGGCCTCGCGGAGGCAGAACCGCGCCCAGGCCGCGAGCGGGCCTCGGGACCGGCCGCCGTCCTGCTCGAGGGCGAGCCGCAGCCCCTCGACGAATCGGGCCGAGCGGGCCGCGCCGGTGGCGTCGCCCCGGGCGAGGTGGGCCAGCTCGTGGCCGAGCACGGCGCGGAGCTCCGCCTGGGTGAGGACCCGCAGCAGGGGGAGGCCGACGAGGAGGGCCCGCGACCGTCCCCAGGCGACGACGCCGCAGCATGGGAGGTAGGTCAGCCTGACCTGGCCGGGCGGCCGGACCCCCAGGCGACGGGCGACGGCGTCGATCGAGGTGAACAGCAGGGGGGCGTCGACGCGCCCCAGGACCGGCCCGAGGTCCGAGTCCGGATCCCGGGTCGCCACGGAGAACCAGGTCCCGCCCATGATCCGCACGATGTCCGCCCAGCCCGAGATCTCATTGCGGAGCCATCCGCCCAGGACGGGGAAGATGCCGCCGACGGCGAGCATGGCCATCGTGCCGGTCGCCGTGACCGTCCAGTACAGGTGCTCCAGGACGCGGAGGATCATCGCCCTCCAACGCAGCGAGACGGGGCCGACGGTCGCCCGGCCGGGGCCGTCGTCGTCGACGAGGGGAGGGCCCGCGCCGTGGGCACGGCCGTCGCCGCCATCATGCCTCGCGCGGGTGGCGCGAAACCGGGCCCGGCAGCCCGGGCAGGCGAGGATGAAGACGCCGTCGCGGTCCTCGTGGAGCAGCTCGAGGTCCGCCGCACAGTCCGGACAATGGAGGGCAGGCGTGGCCTCGACGCTGGCTCGACCCATCGACCGCCTCCGCGCCCTGTGCATGGTGGAAGACCACGAAGGCCCGCCGGACGGCAGGGCCCTCTCGCGGCCATCCCGTGCGAGGGGATCGAGCGGAGAAGGTCCCCGAAGTCATTCGTCGGCGAGGCCCGCACCCGACATCATCGAAGCCGCCGGCCGTCGCCGTCAAGAGGGCATGCAGGCGGCCGGCCGGCTTCGCGACCGGGGACGCGGTCAGGGCTTGCCGACGGCCTTGTCCGTCGCGCCCTTGACCTTGTCGCCGGCCTCCTTGAGCTTCTCGCCGACCTTCTCGAAGGCGTTGCTGGCCGAGTCCTTGATCCCCTTGGCGGCCTCGCCCGTCTTCTCCTTGAGATCCTTGGCGGTCTCGACGGTCTTCTCCTTCACGTCCTTGAGCTTCTCGCCGGCCTTGTCCACGGCCTTGCCGACGGCCGGACCGGCCTCGCCGATCTTCTCGCCGGTCTTCTGGATCACCGCGCCGGTCTTCTCGCCGACCTTGTCGATCGCGGCGCCGGCCGTGGCCGCCGCCCCTTCGGCCTTGCCGCCCGCGCCGGCGTCCTTGATCTTGTCGCCCAGGTGCTTCGAGCCGGACTCGAGCCCCTTGCCGGCGCTCTCGATCTTGTCGCCCGTCGCCTTCACGCCGGACTCCACCTGCTCGCCGCTGCATCCCCAGGTCGTGACCGCCAGCGGGAGGCCCAGGGCCAGACCCAGCCCCCATCGAACTTGTCGCTTCATTGTTCTCTCCTTGCTCGTCGTTCGAGCGTGCGACCGCCGGGCGACTCCCTCGACTTCCGTCCTCGACCGATGCCCGGCCCGGAGCCGTCCGACAGGGATCAGCTCCGCCGAGCGAGACCTCCAGGTCATTCGCACCGGTCCTCGAATTATAGGACTTTTTCTGCCGGCCACACCCCCCCGGCCGGCCATACCTGCATGGCCCGCACGCTCGACCGCGGCGAATTCCGGATAGGCCATTGACCTTGTGAGACAACTGTCTTAGGATACGCTTTGACGTGGGTAAAGCTTGCCCACGGTCCGACTCCCGCCGCCCACCGAATCCGATCCGACGCGATTTCGATCCCCCTGTCCAAAGCCGAGAAGACCTCCGATGGCCAAGCGTCCTCCAACGATCCCCGACTCCGAGCTGGACGTCCTTAAAGTCCTGTGGGACAAGGGGCAGGCCACCGTCCGCGAGGCGCTCGAGACGCTTCGGGCGGCCGGCCGCCAGTGGTCCTACGCCACGGTCGCGACGCTCCTCGATCGGCTCGAGACCAAGGGCCTGATCACCAGCGACCGGAGCGACCTCGCCTTCGTCTATCGCCCGGCAATCTCCTCGCAGGAGGTCCGCCAGAAGCGGCTGACCAACCTGGTGGACAAGCTCTATGAGGGCGAGCCCGGCCTCCTGGTCCTCCACCTGCTGAAGTCTCATCCGCTCGAGCCCGCCCAGGCCAACGAGGTCCGCGCGGTGCTCGACCAGATGGCCGTGAGCCCGACCAAGAAGAAGACCCGTTGATCCGTAGCCCGTTCGCGGACCGGGCGTCTCCCCGGCGCCGCCGGCCCGAGGTTGGATTCCGCCTGTCGATGCGGACAGGCCAGCGAGGGTGAGCCCACGCATACGACCCCGTCGCTCTTCCGCGCCCGTCGCGCGGCGGTCCCCTTCCCCCAGCGGACTGTCGGGGCGATGACGGGTACGGGTGAGGGCCCCATCGCCGCAGGGCTCAGCGGTAGGTTCCAGCCGCTTCCCGGGCGCGATATGATCGCCGTCCGACTCCCACCGGCTGAGGAGCAGAGATTGCGTTGATGTCATTTTGGCAGACACCCGGGAGGAGTCTCGGGGGTGCTGTCAATGTGGCAGTTGCTCGGGATCTTGTCGGACGGGCTCCGGTCCGGACGGGTATCCTCAAGTGATTTGAGGATCATAATTTACAGGAAATCACTGGGTGCGAGCGGCGAGTGGCATAGGGGTTGCTCTCCGTACGTTGCACGGTTGGGTTGCGGTTGTCGAGACTTGTTCGGGTAGCAGTCGTGGCTCCCGGCCCGCGGAGATCCGACAGGCGAGGGGGACCCGGGCCGTGGGGCGTGCCCCCGCGACTCCGTTCATCACCGCTCAACGTTGAGAAAGGAGACTGGTCGTGGCGGAAGGCGAGAAGATCATTGGCATCGACCTGGGGACCACCAACAGCGTGGTCGCGGTGATGGAAGGTGGCGACGTGACGGTGATCCCGAACCAGGAGGGGAGCCGGCTGACCCCCTCCGTGGTCGCGTTCACGTCGAAGGGTGAGATCCTGGTGGGCGATCCCGCCAAGCGGCAGGCGATCACCAATCCCGGCGGGACGGTCTACTCGATCAAGCGATTCATGGGTCGCCGGCATGACGAGGTCCGCGGCGAGGAGAAGATGGTGCCTTACCAGGTCGTTGGCGGGGCCAGCGACTTCGTGAAGGTCCAGGTCGGCGGCAAGGACTACACGCCGCCGGAGGTCTCCGCGCTGATCCTCCGCAAGCTCAAGGAGGCGGCGGAGAGCTACCTGGGGCACAAGGTCCGCAAGGCCGTGATCACGGTCCCGGCGTACTTCAACGACAGCCAGCGCCAGGCCACCAAGGACGCCGGCCAGATCGCCGGCCTGGAGGTCGCGCGGATCATCAACGAGCCGACGGCGGCCGCGCTCGCCTACGGGCTCGAGAAGAAGAAGAACGAGAAGATCGCGGTCTTCGACCTGGGCGGCGGGACGTTCGACATCTCGATCCTGGACGTCGCCGACGGCGTCTTCGAGGTCCTCTCCACCAACGGCGACACCCACCTGGGCGGCGACGACTGGGACGAGGCCCTCATCAACTACATCGCCGACGAGTTCAAGAAGGAGCAGTCGATCGACCTGCGGAAGGACCAGATGGCCCTCCAGCGCCTCAAGGAGGCCGCGGAGAAGGCCAAGAAGGACCTCTCGTTCCAGGCCCAGGCGGATATCAACCTGCCGTTCATCACGGCGGACGCCTCCGGCCCCAAGCACCTGACGATGACCATCACCCGGGCCCAGTTCGAGAAGCTGACCGACGGCCTCTTCGAGCGCTGCCGCGGGCCGGTCCTGAAGGCCCTCGACGATGCCAAGCTGAAGCCCAACCAGATCGACGAGGTCGTGATGGTCGGCGGCTCCACGCGGATGCCCCGCGTCAACCAGATCGTCAAGGACATCTTCGGCAAGGACCCGCACAAGGGGGTCAACCCGGACGAGGTCGTCGCCATCGGCGCGGCCATCCAGGGGGCGGTCCTCACCGGCGACGTCAAGGAAGTCCTGCTGCTGGACGTCACCCCGCTGTCGCTGGGCCTCGAGACGAAGGGGGGCGTGATGACCGTCCTGGTCCCCCGCAACACCACGATCCCGACCGAGAAGAAGGAGACCTTCACGACCGCCGAGGACAACCAGACCGCGGTGACGATCAAGGTCTACCAGGGCGAGCGGCCGATGGCCGGCGACAACCGGTCCCTCGGCGACTTCAACCTCGAAGGCATCCCGCCGGCTCGGATGGGCGTGCCCCAGATCGAGGTCACCTTCAACATCGACGCCAACGGCATCCTCAACGTCACGGCCCGGGACAAGGGGACCGGCAAGGAGCAGACGATCAAGATCGAGTCCTCCGGCGGCCTCTCCAAGGACGAGATCGAGCGGATGAAGCGCGACGCCGAGTCCCACGCCGGCGACGACAAGCGGAAGCGCGAGCTCGTCGAGGCCCGGAACACGGCCGAGCAGCGGGTCTACCAGCTCGAGAAGCTCCTCGAGGAGAACAAGGACAAGCTCGGCGACTCCGACAAGGCGGCCCTGAAGGCGGCGATGGACAAGGTGAACGAGGTCAAGAAGGGGGAGGACGCGGCGGCCATCAACCAGGCCGTCGATGAGCTCCAGCGGGCCAGCCAGGCCATGGCGGAGCACCTCTACGCCTCGTCCGCCGCGCCCGGCGCCGGCCCGGGAGGGGCGGCCGGTGGCCCCGGCCACGGCCCCGCCGAGGCGCCCAACGGCGGCGCCCGGCCGGACGACGTCATCGACGTCGAGTTCGAGGAGAAGAAGTGATCGCCTGAGGGCAAACGGGCGGCCGTCCCCCCGGGCGGCCGTCCCCTCCGCCGTCGACCGCCTCGACCGATCTCAACCCACGGACAGGTTCCTCCTCCGAGCGAGGGCCTGTCCGGTTCCTTGTCGCCCGTCTCTTCAGATCAGGAACATCCGGACCTCGCCCCGCGTCCCACATCCGATCGCCGCGGGGCGTCCCGCTCGGGGAAAGGCTGAGAACCATGGCATTCAAATTCGATCGACTCACCCTCAAGAGCCAGGAGGCCGTGCAGGCCGCCCAGTCGCTGGCCAGGGACCGCGGCCACCAGCGGATCGAGCCGATGCACCTGCTGGCGACCCTCCTCGATCCCGACCAGTCGGTGATCCGGGCGCTGCTCGCGCAGCTCGGCGTCAATCCCGCCCAGGTCCTCAAGGCCGCGGAGGAGGGGCTGGGCGCGCTCCCCCGGGTCACCGGCGGGGAGCAGTCCCTCGGCCCCGAGCTGGCCGCGGCCCTCGACGCCGCCCAGGCCGAGGCCGATCGGATGAAGGACCAGTACGTCTCGGTCGAGCACCTCCTCCTGGGCATCCTCAAGACCCGGAGCAAGGCGCACCAGCTCCTCGACGCCCTCGGCGTCACCGAGAAGGACGTCCTCCAGGCCCTCCAGAAGGTCCGCGGCGGGCAGGCCGTCACCGACCAGAACCCCGACGACAAGTACCAGGCCCTGGAGAAGTACGGCCGCGACCTCGTCGAGCTGGCGCGGAAGAGCAAGATGGATCCCGTCATCGGCCGCGACGCGGAGATCCGGCGGGTCATCCAGGTCCTCTCCCGGCGGACCAAGAACAACCCGGTCCTGATCGGCGAGCCGGGCGTCGGCAAGACGGCCATCGCCGAGGGCCTGGCGCAGCGGATCGTCTCCGGCGACGTCCCCGAGACGCTCCAGAACCGCAAGCTCATCGCCCTGGACATGGGCGCCCTCATCGCCGGCACCAAGTTCCGCGGCGAGTTCGAGGAGCGGCTCAAGGCCGTCCTCAAGGACGTCACCCAGTCCGAGGGGCGGATCATCCTCTTCATCGACGAGCTCCATCTCGTCGTGGGCGCGGGCAAGGCCGACGGGGCGATGGACGCCGCCAATTTGCTCAAGCCGGCCCTGGCCCGGGGCGAGCTCCGCTGCATCGGCGCCACCACGCTCGACGAGTACCGCGAGCACATCGAGAAGGACCCGGCCCTGGAGCGGCGGTTCCAGCCGATCTTCGTCGGCGAGCCGTCGATCGACGACACGATCGCCATCCTCCGCGGCATCAAGGAGCGGTACGAGGTCCACCACAAGGTGAAGATCAAGGACTCCGCCCTGGTCTCCGCCGCCAAGCTCTCGTCCCGCTACATCACCGACCGCTTCCTGCCCGACAAGGCCATCGACCTGGTCGACGAGGCGGCGAGCCGCCTCTCCATGGAGCTCCAGTCGGTCCCGACCGAGATCGACGTCCTCCAGCGCCGGCTGCTCCAGCTCCAGCTCGCCCAGCGGATGCTCCGGGAGGAGACCGAGGCCCACGCCGTGGAGCGGCTGGCCGAGGTCGAGGAGGATATCGCCCAGGTCGAGAAGCAGCTCCAGGACCTCCGCCGCCAGTGGGAGATGGAGAAATCCGGGCTCGGCGACGTCCAGAAGCTCCGCGAGCGGCTGGCGGAGACCCAGGCCGGCCTCAAGCGAGGGATGGACAACCTCCACGCCATGCAGCAGCGCGGCGAGCGGCCCGACGAGCGCCAGTATCAGGAGCTCGCCCGGCTCGACGCCGAGCGGCAGGACCTCGAGAAGAAGATCGCCCACGCCGAGGCCCAGGGGGACGGCCAGCCCAAGGAGGCCCGCCGGCTGCTCAAGAAGGAGGTCGACTCGGAGGAGATCGCCGAGGTCGTCAGCCAGTGGACCGGCGTCCCCGTGGCCCGGATGCTCACCACCGAGCGCGAGAAGCTCCTCAAGCTGGAGGACCAGATCCATCTCCGGATGGTCGACCAGAAGGACGCGGTCCACGCCGTGGCCGACGCCGTCCGCCGCAGCCGGGCCGGCCTCCAGGATCCGAACCGGCCGATCGGCTCGTTCCTCTTCCTGGGCCCCACCGGCGTCGGCAAGACCGAGCTGGCCAAGGCGCTGGCCGAGTTCCTCTTCGACACCGAGACCGCCATGGTCCGGATCGACATGAGCGAGTACGGCGAGCGACACAACGTCGCCCGGCTGATCGGCGCGCCGCCGGGCTACGTCGGCTACGAAGAGGGGGGCCGGCTCACCGAGGCGGTCCGCAGGCGGCCCTACACGGTGATCCTCCTCGACGAGATCGAGAAGGCCCACCGCGACGTCTTCAACGTCCTGCTCCAGGTCCTCGACGACGGCCGCCTGACCGACGGCCAGGGTCGCACGGTCGACTTCCGCAACGCCGTGGTCATCATGACGTCCAACCTGGGGAGCCAGGTCATCGCCGACCTTTCCGGGACCGGCGATGAGGCCACGATGCGGAAGGAGGTCCAGAACCTGCTCCGCGGCGCCTTCCTGCCGGAGTTCCTCAACCGGATCGACGAGACGATCATCTTCCACCCGCTGGGCCGGGCGGAGATCGAGCAGATCGTCGGGATCCAGCTCAGGCGGCTGGAGCACCAGCTCACGGAAGCCCAGTTGAGCCTGAAGGTCAGCGCGGAAGCCAAGAAGCGGCTGGCCGAGGAGGGCTTCGACCCGGCCTATGGTGCCCGGCCGCTCAAGCGCGTGATCCAGCAGCGGCTGGCGAATCCCCTCGCCACGGCGCTCCTGGAGCAGAAAGTCACCCCCGGAGACGTGGTCGAGATCGGGTGGGACGGCAAGGACTTTACCTTCCACCCGACCAGGGCCGAGGCCCCGGCGACGTCCTGAGCCGACCGTTCCAGGGGGCGGGTCGGAGCGGAACGAAAGCCCGCCCCCTTACGCTTGCGTCGTCGCGAAAACGGCCGGCATCCGCCCTGCTTCGATCCGATCAGAACGGCAGGGGCGGCGGCCCGGATGCCGACTTCGCGGTCGAACTCCGGCGGGAGCGGATCGGCGACTTCGATGCGGCCGCTTTCGAGGAACCGGAGGTGGGGAGCGGAGGGGGACCACCCAGCGAGACGGCGGGAGACGTCCCCGACGCGGTGGTTCGCCTGGCGGCGGCCGTCCCGGCCGGTCGGCTTGCCGCCGCCGCGCCGGTCGCGGCGCGACGGCGATTCGGGTTGTAGGCGCCCCGGGCCATGTAGGCGGGGGTCTCGCCGGCGGCGTTGCTTCGGAGCAGGGGATAGCTGGGTGGCTGGTGCCCCGCCATGTCCATCCGGCCGTAAGGATCCGCCGAGGAGCTGCGGGCCGCACTGCTCGGGGGAGCGATCGCCGAGCCCCCCTTGAGCTTCGACCGGGCTTCCTTCCGCTGACTCTCGATCTCGGCGCTCATGTCGAGGATCGAGCCGGTGACCTGGGCGCGAGCCGCGCGATTGACGGTCGTGGAGGCCGCGATCACCACCAGCATTAAGATGAGGTGCCGTTTCATGTCCGCTCCCGTTCCGCCGGACTGAAATCCAGTCGGGCTCACCGTGATCGAAGACAAGGCCGCGCGCAGGAGCGCCGCTTCAGGCTCCGGGCCAGGCTAGACTCCTTCATGATCCGTTCTCGTGCCGGATCCTTCAAGTCCTTCCCGCTCGTTCCGTTCCGAGGACGCATCCCCGGCGTGGACAATTCGCGACGCCCTCCGCGGGGTCGACGACTCAGGCCACCCGCGGATCGGCGGCAAAGCCCAGCGATGCAAGTTGATTGAGGATGCGGGCGTAGAGATCCGGGATCGGAGGACAGGTCGATTCCGGCGCGGGGGTCATCCAGTTCATCTGTCGCAGGTGGTCGGCGGGCCAGGCGGGCAGGGGGGAACCGAACGCCTCCGCCGATTGGGCCGAGACGAGGCCGTCGTTGGGCCCTTCCAGCTCCTGGAGGATGTCATGGAATCGGTGCAGGGGCCAGGTTACCTCTCCATCCGGCGGAATCCCGGCCACGCTGTGGCAGGGGAGGTCGGCCGGCGCCTCGTGCCGGCGATGGAATCGTCGGGCGGAGAGGCGGGTGATGTCGAGGAATCCGCGGGGATCCAGCCCCATCCGCTCGAGCAGCCGGTACACCCGCCCGACGCGGAGCTTGGCGAAATCCGCCAGGTGAGTCCCCAGGTGGGGCGTCCCGACCGTCGTCAGGCTCAGGACCCGGGATCGCCAGTGGGGCTCCTCGATCATCAGCCTGGCGTCGAGCCCCCCCATGCTGTGGCCGATGATGTGGAACGGCCCCTCGGGGAGTGCGGTGCGGATCCGGTAGCCGAGCCGCTGGGCGCGGAATTCCACGCCCGCGATGGGGTGGACTCGCGTCACGATCACCCGGTTCCCGGCGGCGCGGAGGGCGTCCGGGATGCCCCGGAAGTAGGTGGTGAGCGTGAGCGGACCGAGACCGATCCGGGAGAACCCGAAGAGGCCATGGGCCAGAACGATCGGCGCGCCGAGCCGTGGGATCATCGCGAGTGCACGGTAGGAGGCAGGAAGGGGCGGCGGACCATCGGCGCCTGGCCCGTGGGACCAACCTGGTGCGTCGACGGTGTGCTGTCCCTTGAAATCCGCGGAATTATACACCATGAACCGAGCCGCGGCTCACGCCGACGCCGGCCACCGGCCGGCGATCATGTCACGGTAGAGGGCTTCATACCGATCGACGACCACGCCGAGCGCGTACCGAGACTCGATCTCCGAGCGGGCGGCGAGGCCCATCCGCCTCGAGCCTTCCGGGTCCGAGAGGACCTCGACGAGCGCCTCCGCCCAGGCGTGGGGCGACGGCTCGGCGACGAGCCGGCCGGTGCGGCCGTCGGCGATCAGGTCCACGTTGCCGCCGATCCCGGAGGCGATGCAGGGGAGGCCCGTGGCCATCGCCTCCAGGAGGGAGTTGCTCATCCCCTCGGCCACGCTCGGCAGCACGAAGACGTCGGCCGCCCGGAGATAGTCGGCGGGATCCGCGACCGGGCCGGCCAACTGGACGCGCCCGGAGAGGCCGAGCTCCTCGGCCAGGCGCCGCAGGGCTTCCCGGTCCTCGCCGGGCCCCAGGAGGATCAGGCTGCCGGCGGTCCGTCGACTGGCCTCCGCCCACGCCTCCAGGAGCATCGGGAGGTTCTTCTGAGGATGCAGCCTGCCGGTGAACAGGACCCGAGGGCGAGGGAGCAGGCCCGCCTCGACGGCGCTCTCGCCGGCCCGGAAGTGATCGGCGTCCACGCCGCTCGCCGTCCGGACGAGATGCCCGGGCGGCACGCCGATCTCTCGCCACTGCCGCTCGATCTCCGCGGAGATGGCCGCGAACGCCGTGTTGCGGAGGATCAGGCGGCGGAGGAGCCCCGCCCCCCGGGTCCTCCTCAGCTCATCGGCCTCGCCGTAGTATCCCGCGCTGGCCGGCTGGACGAGCGTGGGGAGGCCGGGCAGGCGGACGCGACCAAGGCCCGTGGCCACGGCTTCCCAGAGGCCCTGATGGGTATGCACCAGGTCGATCTCGCCCCGGAGCCGTGTCAGGGCCCGGATCACCCCCCGGACGAAGCTGATCGCGAAGAGCGGCCCGCGGTCCCAGGTGCGGATCCAGCGGTGAATGTACAGGCCCCGGTATTCCTCATCGTCGATCGGATATCCCGGGACGCTTCGCGTGACGACGTGGACGGTATGCCCGCGGCGGACGAGCTCCGCACCCTGGGCCAGCGCTTGCCGTTCCGCGCCGCTGGCGAAGGGATGGAAATAGCTGACGACCAGGGCGATGCGGAGGGGTTTTTCCACGGTGGGGGACATGAGCCGAGCCCGCCGCCATTCCTCGACTCATTCAGTCCAGCGGCTCGTGGACGTTCCTGAGGTCCTTGAAATGGGGATACCTGCCGAGGATGGCGCAGGCCTTGTGGGCCTCGGACGCGGGGACGAGGATCACGTGGCCGGACTCGAACGGGAGCCCGCCGAAGGCGGGTGCGGCGCCCGTCGCGTCGCTCCGGGCGGCGACGCCGTCCTCGTTGAGGAGGCTGACGACCATGGCGGCCTCGGCCTCGTTGGACACCTCGCAGAGGCGGATCTCGGGGATTTCCTTGTCGGTCTGGTCCATGGCGGCGACTCCTTGCGCGATCCGGGAACCGGGCAGCCGCCGTGAAAAGGAAGAGGCACGCGGCCGCCCAGTTCTGGCTCGTCGTCGGGGATCAACGGGTGATGATCAGGCTCGGGATATCGCGGCCGATATCATCGCTGATCAGCCCGTTGCTGACGGTGATCTCGCTGACGGCGTAGCTCCTGCCGCTGGGCATGGTGACCCGGACCGACCAGTCGCCGTCGGGGACCTTGATCGCGAACCGCCCGTAGGCGTCGCTGTGGCCCTCGCGGTCCTGGTAGGCGTTGGACTTGCTCACCAGCGTGACCCGGACCCCTTCCTCGTACTCATTGTTGCTGCGGGCCTTGACGCGGCCGAAGAGGACGTTGCGTCGTTCCGCGGGGAGGCTCCTCGAGGCCGGGGAGGGGACGTAACGCTGGGATTCGCGACGGACCGTGTTGGAGCCGCCGGCCGGCGGCGCGGCCTCGAGCTCATCGCCATCCGCCGGGGCCACCGGGGCGAGGGTGTCATTGGCGGCACCCGGCGCCGGATTGGTGTTGGTCGGCTTCGTCCCGCCTCCGCCTCCGGCCTGGGGCTTGGCGGTGTTGGCAGGCGTGCTTCCCCCCGCGTTGCCGCCGGCCGGCGGCGTTGGGGTCGTCTTTCCGGCGGAGTCCTGGGGACGGGCGGGGGCCTGCGGCGGCGGCGGCGAGGTGTCGGATCGGCCCTGGGGGGACTTGGCGCTGGTCGGCTGGGCGCCGGCGTCGGTCGCGGGCAATTCGGGCACGTCCGAGCTCATCGGCTCGACTTCCGGCTCGCTCGTCAACGGTGCCCGTCGCTCGACCTGGCCGGTCTTGGGCGTGGTGGGCGTTGCCGGCGAGGCCGCGGGGGTCTTCTCGGCGGGGACGCGGCGAATCGGAGCGGCCGGGGCGACGGTCGTGGCGGCCTGATCGCCGCAGCAGGAGGTCGCGGCCGACGCGGCCAGGTAGCTGCTGGGGACCACCGCCGTATCCACGACGGTCCGCGGGGCATAGACCGTCGGGTAGAAGTAGGTCGTCGGGTAATAGGCGGTCGTCGGGACGTAGTACGCTCGGGTCGTCTCCACGAGCCGTCGGCCGAAGAGCCCCCGCCGACGGAACCGGGTCTCGTAGAAGGTCGGCTCCAGGTAGGTCGTGGGCGTGACGACCGTCGTCGGGGTGACGTAGGCGGTCGGTGTGGTGAACGCGGTCTCGGTCACGTAGGCCGTCGCGTACGTGGTGGGCAGCAGGTAGGACGTGGGGAGCACGTAGGAGCTGGGCGTGACGAAGGACGTGGGCAGGACCACCACGTCGGACGTCGGGATCCAGTCCGCGGTCTCCAGGTAGAGGACGTCATCCCCCCGGGCCGGGCCGCCGGCCATCGCCAGGATGAGGGAGAGGGTCGTGCCTACCGTCAGCCGCGAGACAATCGAACGCATGGCTCGTCTCCATCAAAACGCCCGCGGGACCCCGAAGAAGCCAGCATCATGCCGGGGCTCCGCGACCATCCAGCTTAGCAAATCGTACGGGGGGAACCAAGAATCCGCGCTCGGGGCTTGAGCTTTTCTCCCGCCCGCCAATCGGAGCTGGTCGGGTCCTGCGAGTTATGACGAATGTCCGGTGCATCGATGGCCGGGTGGAAGTGGCGGTCGTCCGATTTGCCTCCTCCGCCGGATTCTGAGAAAATGGCGAAGGAGGGGCTCGGACCCGCCGCGCGCGAGCGCCGGCGGTTGCCCTGCACCCAGGAGGCACCCACGATGACGAACGTCCGCGACGCCCTGGCCGTCCTCGACCGCGATTTCCTGGAGACGCGGTGCAAGATCCTCGAGGTCGCCGCGGCCCTCGATCGGATCGACCGCGCCCCCGCCCACCATCCCGAGCACCCGGATCCGCGCCTCGGCCAGATCCGCCAGGCCCTGGAAGCACTCCTCATGCCGGACGCCGACCGCGCCGAGACGATCCAGCTCATCTTCTCGCGGGAGTATGATCCGAAGTGGATGGAAGCGATGAAGATGGAGGCAGGGGACGAGGTGCGGTGAGTCGGGCAGTACGCCTTCGCCTGATCCCATGGCTTTCGAGAGTTCAGGTAAAATGTCCACCTACATCGACCCCCACATCCACATGGTCTCCCGCACGACGGACGACTACAAGCGCATGGCGCTGGCCGGGTGCGTGATGGTCAGCGAGCCGGCCTTCTGGGCGGGTTTCGACCGCTCCGGCGTGGAGGGGTTCCGGGACTACTTCCGGCAGCTCACCCAGTTCGAGCCGAAGCGGGCGGCGGACCACGGGATCGAGCATCGCTGCTGGCTGTGCATCAACGCCAAGGAGGCGGAGAACGTCTCGCTCTCGCGCGAGGTGATCGCCATGATCCCGGAGTTCCTGGACGCGCCCGGCGTGCTCGGCATCGGCGAGATCGGGCTCAACAAGAACACCCGCAACGAGGCGATCGTCTTCCGCGACCACCTGGACCTGGCCGCGCGTACGGGCGAGCTCGTGCTGGTCCATACGCCCCACCTGGTCGACAAGCACATGGGGACCCGGATGATCCTGGACATGATCCGCGACGACGGCCGGATCCCGCCGGAACGGGTCTGCATCGATCACGTGGAGGAGCACACGATCCGGCCGGCCCTGGAGGCCGGGCACTGGGTGGGGATGACCCTCTACCCGATCACCAAGTGTACGCCCGCCCGCGCCGCCGACATGGTGGAGCAATACGGGCCGGAGCGGATCCTGGTGAATTCCGCCGGCGACTGGGGCCACAGCGACCCGCTCGCCGTGCCGGAGTTCATCTTCGAGATGAAGCGGCGGGGGCACGCCCCGGCGCTCATCCGCCGGATCGTCTTCGAGAACCCCCTGGACTTCTTCGCCCAGTGCCGGCGATCTCGCGCCGGCTCGCTCAGGACGGCCAGGACCGATACCTGAGCGGAGAGGCATGGAGATGAGCAGGCCGGGCCGGCAGGGTGCCGCAATCAAGCCGCGGTTAGTCCGAGATCGGTGAGTTTTGCCTCGATTTCTTCGGCGCATCGACGGCCAGCGGCTTGGGCTCGCGCTTGCGGGAGACCTTGGTCGGTGACGCCGGAGCCGGGGCGGCGGCGACGGGCGCGGCGGCCGGCCTGGCCGGTTGCTCGGAACAGCCGCAAACCCAGGCCAGGACGAGCGGCAGGGCGAGGGGGCGCGGAGAGATTCGCATCGGATTGATACCTCGTCTGGGAAGCGTCCGGGCGCACCGTGCCGGCCGCCCGGGGTGTGGTGTCGGGTTCTCGCGGGGCCTCAGTACTGATCGGCGCTCGTGACCTCGCCGCCGGCACGCGTGCCGAGCCCGCGATAGGTGGGCAGGTTGATCGAATCCTTGATGAACCGCACCGA
The DNA here is from genome assembly GCF_011064615.1 of Aquisphaera insulae. GTDB lineage: Bacteria > Planctomycetota > Planctomycetia > Isosphaerales > Isosphaeraceae > Aquisphaera > Aquisphaera insulae. Next base: position 116,117 of record NZ_JAALJH010000011.1, read on the forward strand.
GCCGTCGGCGAACGCGAAGTTCGCCCCGCCCGGGTGGAGGCTCCGGAAGCCGTATTGGCCGAGGTTCTGGCACGCCTGGACGTTGATCCAGTCGGTCGGATAGACGGCGGAGGCGAAGCAGGCGCTGTAGACGGCCCCCGTGCGATCCGGCTGGGCATTGAGCCGGGGGATGACGAAGGCGCCCGAGGTCGGCATCCCGCTCTTGCCGCTGTAGTCGTCCGCGAAGACGATCGTGATGTTGCCGATCGCGAACGGCGAGGCCGGCTCGTCCTTGAAGCGGCTCATCTCGCCGAAGAGGAACGTGTTGCTCGTCCCGTCGGTGACCGCGGAGATGGCGACCGAAGCCTCGCAACCGAACATGCCGTCGCCGGGGTCGCAGTTGCAGCTCTTGTAATAGGGCGCCGTGGAATCCGGCGGTGCCGAATTCGCCCAGTTATAGCCGATGTTCTCATTCCGGCCCCGGCTCGTGCCGTAGGAGATGTGGACGTAGGGCACGTACCCCGCCGCCACGTCTTCCTGCGTGAAATCCAGGTCCGAGGGGCACGTATAGGCGTTCACCTGCACATTGCTCGATGTCGTGTTGGAGACCGAGACGAAGGGCCGGATCAGGTTATAGGAGTTGAACTGCGCCCCGCTTTCCATGAACGGCATGATCGAGACGAAGGTCGAATGGATCGTCGCGTCGGAGGGATATGCTGAACCGCAGGTCGGGAACTTGAAGTTCATGTTCCCCATGGGGAAGGCCCCGTTCGCCGTTTCATACGTCGAGGCCGCCAGCGCGATCTGCTTGAGGTTGTTGGTGCACTGGATCCGCCGTGCCGCCTCGCGGGCCGACTGCACCGCCGGCAGCAAGAGCGCGATCAGGACCGCGATGATCGCGATCACCACCAGCAGCTCGATCAACGTGAAGCCTCGTCCGTTCGTGGGGCGGGATCGGGAGCGTTTCATGGTGCGTTCCTTTTCGAGGACCTGGTCCCATCGAGGGCATGGGGTTGGTCCCGTGCGAGATCATCACCTCGGTCGACTGGGCCCGCCGCCGAGCCCGCTATCCCCGCGCCGGCCTTGATTCCAGGAAGAGGCGACTCCGGCGCCGCCTGATCCGTGTACGAACGTCGCGGGGACCGTGAAACCGAATTTCTTAGGAGTGTGGACAAGGAAGGAACCAGTCGGCTTTGCGGGAGACGAATTGACCTCGCACGATGGTGGGGAGGGATGATTTCGAGACCCGAATGAGCGATCGAGTGGTGACAGTCAGTGTGTCATCGAATCAGCTCATCCACTCCGATTTTATTAGGCTATCACCCGTCAATCAATAGGGGAGAGACCGCGGGGCGGGGACATCGGTAGCGCGCTGACGACTTGTCTTGAGGGCATCATTGCGCAGATACTCGTAGCCTGGGACGATGCGGCGACACTCATCACCCCGCGCCCGGCCTGCGGCGCTGGGGGAAATCCCTCGGGCTGGGGCTGGTTGCCTCGCCCGGGGAGAACTGGCCGGAGGGAGACCTGATCGTGAATCGGACCGTGGTTCGGAACGCCATCGCGGCGCTTGTGGTGATTGTGTTGGGGGCGATCGCCGCCGTCGTCGTCTCCGACTTCCTGTCCTCCGACGCCTCGCTCGACGCCCAGCTCGGGAGGTTGCACAGCGCCTTCGCGTTCCGCCGCCGGTCGGCCGCGACCGAGCTGGCCCGGTTCGCCCCGGAGGCCGCGCGGATCGTCCCGGAACTCCTGAAGGCCTGCGGCGACGGCGATCCGGAGGTGCGCGTGAACGCCCTGACCTCCCTGCAGGAGATGGGGAAGTTGCCGGTCGAGGCCCTGCCGGTCCTGACGAAGGTCCTGAAGGATGATCCGGACGTCGCCTGCCGCCGGAACGCGGCGGCATGCCTTGGCAAGCTCTCCGATCCTGGCGCGGAGTCGGCCCTGGTCACCGCGATCGACGATCCCGATCCCACCGTGCGGCTTGCGGCCGTCAATGCGATCGGGGCCTTGAGCGGAGAGGGCCCGTCGACGACGGCGATCGATCGTCTGTCCCGGGTCGTGAAGGAGGATGGCTCCGAGGAGCTTCGCCAGGCCGGCCTCCAGGTCCTGGGGATCGTCGTGGGTCAGAAAGAGGAGGTGGCCCGGACGGTCGCGGAGGTCCTCGCGAAGGATGAGAGCCCGCGCGTCCGCAACAGCGCCGCCGTGCTCTTGGTCAAGAGCAAGTTCGATTTTCAGGTTCCTTCCTTGCTCGCTGCACTGGACAAGGATCAGAGTGCACAGGTGCGGCTGACCGCCGCTGGCGGCCTCGTGGCGATCGGGATGAAAGACGCGCGGATCGTGCCGGCCCTGTGCAAGGCATTGCGCGGGGCCGATGACCTGACCCGGACGGGGCTCGCGACCCATATCAGCAATCTTCGATGGGATCAGTTGCCTGGGGCGAGGGATCAGGTCGAGAAGCAATACATGGATGCAGCCCGCGACCTCATCGCGCTCATGGATCTGGATGCCCCGTCCGCCAAGGCGGACCTGGTTATCCCGCTCGTGCGGGCTGCCGCCGTCTATCAGCAATCGTGCCAGCCCGCGTTGCTCGAGCCGGCGAAACAGGCGCTCCAATCCGTACTGAAGCTCATCGAGGATGAGAAGGAGAACGCCGGCCTGCGGCTCTCCGCGATCAACCAATGGGGCTCGGTCCAGATGCATAATACCCCTCCCCTGCCGGGGGCGAGGATGAAGGACGAGCAGGGCAATGACCTGGACCAGCTCCGGGCTCGCGGCGTCTGGCTCGCCTCGCTGGCCCGATCCCTCAACAGCGCAAATGACGACGTCGCGACGCGGGCCGCCGAGCTCATGCTGGACGCGATCCGGGATCGGAACGCCCCCTCCTGGTATCGCGATGCCTGGCGACAGACCGTCCCCCAGCTCATGAGAGCCGTCCGATCCGCGAAACCGAAGGTCCGCGGCCTTTCGCTGGCGATCCTCGCGGGGCTCGGCCCCGAGGCCGAGGAGGGGCTCGGGACCCTCAGAGAGATCGCAAAGGAGATCTCGGAGCCGGGGGAGCGTGAGGCGGCCGAGCGGGCGGTCAAGGCCATCGCCGCCGGCGATGGGCTCAAGTCCGCGGACCCCGCCATCCGCGCGGAGACGGCCACCGTCCTGGGCGGCCTGGGCTGGCACGCCAGCCGCGTCTTGCCGGGCCTCATTTCCCTCCTGAAGGATCCCGATCCCAAGGTCCGTGCCGCCGCGGCCACCAGCCTCGAGAAGCTCGGTGCCGTAGGTAAGGACTCGGTGGCCTCGATGGTTGAGGCCTTCGCCCTCGAGGCCGACCCCGCGGCCCGTGTGGCGCTGCTGAACGCGGTCGCTTCGATCAGCCCGGATTCGCCGACGGGGATCACGATCATCCTCGCGGCCTTGAGCGATGCGAGCCCGGACGTCCGCCGCGCGTCGGTTGCCCTGAAATCGTTCCCGGCAACCGATGCGATCGCCGCAGCACTCGTCCACGCTCTGGACGATGGCGAGACGGAGATCCGGCAGGGGGCGGCCCGGGCGTTGACGACGCTCCTCTATCGCAACGCGACGGTCATTCCGGCCCTGATGAAGGCCATCAAGGACAAGGACCGACGGGAGGCCATCTTCGCGGCCCTGGATGACCATTTCGAGAACACCAGCCCCTCGGCCGATCTCGGCGGCCCCGCCCGCAACCCGGCTGGGAGCCGCGCGCTGGTGCAGGCCGCCGTGCCGCCGATCCTGGAGGCACTCGATTCGAAGGAAGAGGGGGACTCTCGTCGCGCAATCCTCATCCTGGGCCGGCTCTTCGGGCTAGCCCGGGGGAACGACGCCGACGCTCGAGCCGTCCTGGCGGGCGCCATCCCGCGCTTCCTTGCGGCGGCAGAGAGCACGGACCAGGAGACTCGACAGGCCGTGCTCGATGAACTCGGGAGGATCGCCGTGGATCGGCCGGCGGTCATCGCCATGATTCTCAAGGAACTGGGACGTTCGGCGAGCGACAGCGGCGAGCGGACGGGGTTGTTCCGTGCCCTCTCTCAGCAGGCGAGATCAGCCCGGACCGATCCTGCGGTGCATGCGGCCCTCGTGCCCGCGGTTCCCCTCCTGATCAGGGCGCTGGATAGCCCCACACAGGAAGTCTGCGAAGCGGCGATCGCCGTGCTTCAGAGCCTGGGGAAGGATGCTGCCCCCGCGGAATCGAAACTCCGCGAGATGTCGTACCAGCATCCCCAGCCGAATACGCGGCAACTGGCTGGCGACGCCGCCAAGGAGATCGCGAATCCCGGCTCGTTGCAGCGTCCGAGCGGAGGGATGCGCGGCATGGGAGGCGGTGCGGTCGCTCAGTGAGTCGGCTCGACTTCGGCCAGGTGATCCACCGGCGCGAGGCGGTGACCCCGGAGTCTCTCCCATGCGATCTGCTGAATTCCCCCTGGTAAGGGGGGAAGTGAAACCCGTCTCTCCCTCTTACCAGGCTCATCTTTACCCACAAGTGATGCGGTCCATCCTGGTCCCCTCCCCCCTGTGTTGGGGAGGGGACCAGGATGGACCGCCCTGCTCGCCGTGCGACCTCGCTCGGCCTCGGTCGGCTTTCACTTACTTATGGGTAACGCAGAGGCTACACGGGGGGTAGGGGACCGGACGGCCCGCTCCGCCCGCCATGTCCGCCTCCTCAGACAGGGCTTCCTAGCACTCGTGGGTGCCGATGAGCCAAGGGGGAGCGGATCATCGGTCGCCCCTCCACATGTGGATAAAACAGAGCTCTTACCGGGGGGGAGTCGGAGGGGGGTAGAGCGTGCCCAGGGTGCGAGGCTTAGAGGACAGACTCTCTGCGCCTCTGGGGCCTGAACGGGCGAAGCTGAGGAGGACTCGAATGGCAGGTGCCCGCATGGACCTGTCAACTTGTCGAGCGAATGCCCAAGCCGATCGCCCGGAGCATTCGCCCCCGTGCCGGCCCCGCTGGCGATGCAGGAGATGTTCCTGCGATCGATTGGCCAGACCTGGGATCGGCGTGACAAACCCTCGTGGTCGAGTGGAAGGGACACGTTCAGGCAACGGAGAGTCCCGGTCGCCTGAACGTGGTGGATGAGGGAGGCAGTCGATTATCATCGACCGGCGTTCGTCGTGTTGAGGAAGGGCCTCGCACTGGCGGACGGGTGGTTCCTCAGGCTGTCTGCGTCGATCGATTACTGGACGACGCCTTCAGGCCCCTTGAAGGAGCTGGGATCTTTGACCTTTTTGCCCGCGGAGTTGGTCGTCGTTCGAGCCGACGCGGGGGTGCCACCCTTGGAGCTATCGATCGTGACAGGGCCGGGGGTGCTGGAGTCGGAACAGCCAATCTCGAGGGCAGTCACGAGGGCAAGACCGAGCAAGGGGAACGTCCGAAGTCGCATAGGATGATTCACCGAAAAAGAGATATCGAGGGGTAATCGAGTGGTTTGGAAAGGCCGATCCGGCCGACGAATTTGTCGGCCGGATCGGCCCGAAGGATGCACCTCGATGGATCAATAGGAGTCGGCGCTAACCACCTCGCCGCCGGAGCGTGTGCCGAGGGCCATCAGGGTCTGAGTATTGATGGAGCTCTTGACGAACTTCACCGACCCGTCGGCGAAGGCGAAATTGACGCCACCGGGATGGAGGCTGCGGAAGGCGAACTGGCCGAGCTTGCGGACGGCCGGGAGGCACGTCGGATCGAGCCAGTCGGAGGGGATGCAATTCTTGGTCCCGCAGCCGCAGAAGACGGCGTTGATGTACTGGCCCGTGCGGTCCGGCGGGGCGTTGATGTCGGGATAGGTGAAGGCACCGGTCTCAACGCGGATGTCGCCGGTGTAGTAGCCACCGATGTTGGTGGTGCCGAAGACCGCCGTGAAGTGATACCAGTTCGTCCCCTTCGAGGGATCATCGATCCACCGGGAGGCCTCGCCGAAGAGCGTGGTGTTGCTGGTGCCGTCGGTCACGCCCTGGACCTTGACCGAGTTCTCGGCGCCGAACATGCCGTTGCCCAGGGCGGCGTTGCACTTCTTGGGCTGCTCGGCATTGGGGTCCGGGAAGGAGGCCGCGGCCCAGTTCTCGTAGATGTTCTCCTGGGTGCCGCGACTCATGCCGTAGGAGCACTGCGCCCACGGCGTGGTGTAGACCGGGGCGGGGATGTCGGAGGGGCACAAGTAGCCGCTGACGAGCGTGAAATAGCCCGTCGTGTTGCGGCCGCTATTGGCGACAAAGTTGAAGTTGATGGCGTTGTACTGGGCGCCGCTTTCCAGGAAAGGCAGGATCAGGCCGAACGCAGAGTGGCCGAACCAGCCGGCGCAAGCCGTTCCGACATAGGAGGTGTCATCCATGTACCGGTTGCCCATCGGGAAGCAGCCCTGCGAACTCTCATAGTTGTGGCAGGCCAGCGCGATCTGCTTCAGGTTGTTGACGCACTGGGCGCGACGGGCCGCTTCACGGGCCGACTGGACGGCGGGAAGGAGGAGGGCGATGAGGACGGCGATGATCGCGATCACCACCAGCAACTCGATCAGCGTGAAACCGCGATGCGACGATGCAATACGAGGTTTGCTCATGTCTGAGACCTTTCCAGGACGCGATTGCCCCTGACGTGAATAAAGGAGGAAAAGAACGAAGTCCGAGGGAGAGCCCGGTGCACGCTCCAACTCATGGTCTTGACCGCCGGGGTCAATCCCTTCCCGAGAACCAGTCGGCCGATTCGAAGCTCGCGGTGCATTGCAGCACGACTCACATCTGTCCCATCTCGTATATCAAACCCGCCGCCACAGGACCGGGGAGCGATATACAAAGCCATGGATTACAAGACGAATCGAATCAACCGGTGGAGTCTCGAAAACAAAAGTTGATAGACCATCGGTCGGAGCGAGGGAGGGGACAGGACCTGAACCAGGAGGATGGCCCCGCGGTGATGGCGGGGGGAACGGGTCCCGTCGATTCAAGATAGCAAGGTGAATACGGCCAGAAGACCATGCTCTAAGCTGACTCCGTAGTCTAGCATGGATCGAAGCCGGCTAGCAAGAGGGTAGAGGGTTTTGTCGGCCGGCCGCGTGCTTTTGGGATTGATCTTCCGTCGAGGGGGGATTGCGCCGCCCCGCACCGGACACCTCAAAAATAAATGCGCCCTCCCCCCAGGTGTCAAGGTGTGTCACCAGAACCGGGACGATCCCGACCGGGAGGAGCGTGCAAGGCTTCGAGGAATGATGCGGACCTGCGGACGGCGTCGACGGCCGCGTGGCCGTGGCGGCTCAGCTCGACATGGACGCCCCGGCCGTAATCCGCCTCGTGGAGGGCCTCGAAGATCGCCGCGAAGTCCATGGTCCCCTCGCCGAACATCAGGTGCTCGTGGACCCCCCGGGCCATGTCCTCGATGTGGATGTTGAGAATTCGCGACACCCAGCGCCGGACGTGGACGGAGACGGGGCCTTCCTCGAGGCAATGGACGTGGCCCAGGTCCATCGTCAGGCCGAACAGGGGATGGCCGATCCGTTCGTCGAGCCGGGCGAATCGCCCCATCGTGTCGATGAACATCCCCGGCTCGGGTTCGAAGGCCAGGGGGATGCCGGTCGTTTCGGCGTGGTCAAGCACGGGCCGGAGGGCACCAGCCAGGCGGTCGAATGCGGCCTCCTCGCCGATCGAGTCGGGGAGCCGGCCGGACCAGATCGAGACGCATTCGGCGTCGAGCGCCCGGGCGATGTCGATCGACCTTCGGAGGAAGTCCGCCCGGATCTCTCGGCGGGCCGGGTCCGGGTCCATGAGCGTCGGGTCGTGCTTGAGGCGGGGGTTGAGCAGGTAGCGGGCCCCGGTCTCCACCACCCGGGCGAGCCCGCGGCGATCCAGCAGGGCGCGGGTCGCGGCCACCTCGCGGGCCAGCACGCCGGGATCCTGGTAGGGATCCAGCGCGGCGGCGTCGAGGGTGATGGCCACGCTCTCGAAGCCCTCGTCGGCCAGCAGGTCGATGGCATCGGCGAGGCGGTGGTGGGGCAGCCCGTTGGTGTTGTAGCCGAGTCGCATGGCGAGTCTACCGGTCGCTCAGGTGGAATAGATCGTCCGGCCGATCAGGTAGGCCGCAAGCCAGATCCCCGCGACCGCCGCCGCATGGGGCACGTCCCGGACGGCCGCGACGAGCGCGGCGTCGATCCAGACGAGGGAGAAGATGCCCGCCTTCACCGTCTCCTGGATCCGGGCCGGGATCGGTTCGCGGATCGCCCGCGCGGCCGATGTGTTGATGGCGAGTCCGACCAGCGTCAGGACGAGCAGGGCTTCCACCGGGATCAGCGGGAACCCAGCCTTCACGCCCGCGAAGCGGCCCGCCTGCGAAGCGGCGACCACCAGGCCCAGGAGGGCGATATCCTGGACCGCGAGGCCGCCGAGGAGGTTTCGGGTCCGGCCGGATTCCGTCTCCGATCGGCTCGTCCACGTGATCCCGGCGACGAACAGGCCGTACATGCTGACGGCGAGCCAGGCGGGCCATCCGATCGAGGGGGCGGAGGAGAGCCCCAGCAGGAGGTTGAGGGCCCGGCAGCTCCCCATGATCAGGGGGCCGAGCGGCGTCTTCTTGCCTCCCGCGTCGTAGGCGAGGATCGCCAGGGCCAGCCCGGCCGCCACGGCCGGAGCGGCCGTCGATCCGCTCGACCAGGCCAGCAGCGGGCCCAGCAGGAGCCCCGCGAAGCCGACCGTGAAGGCCGCCTTCAAGGGGACGCGGCCGGAAGGGATCGGCCGCGACGGCCGCTCGCGGCGATCGACCTCGAGATCGAAGGCGTCATTCAGCGCCATGCCGGCCGCGTACAGGACCATGGACGCGGCGACGAGCGGCCCCCAGCGCCGGGGCTCTCCGAGCGAGCCGCCTGCGAGCAGCCAGCCGGCCAGGCTGTCCGCCGCCGCCGTCAGCACGTTCGGCAGGCGGACGAGCTGGAGCCAGGCCCGGGGGGCGCGTCGATCCGCCATCAATGGCGATGAAGGTGGCATGTTCGCGGCCACGTCAGCCCCCGGCCGCCGGGGTGACGAGGGGCCTGAGGACCTCGAGGGCCCGCCTCGCGGCGGCGTCGGGGTCGTCCTGGAACGGGTAGAGCTCGACCGTCAGCCAGCCGTCATAGCCGGTTTTCTTGATCGCGGAGACCACCTCGGCGAAGTCGATCGCGCCGGTGCCGGGGACCAGGTGGTGATGCACCCGGGTGGCGGCGATGTCCTCGAAGTGATAGTGGCGGATCTGGCCGGCAAGCCGGGCGATGGCGGCGGGGATGTCCTCGCTCACGCAGTAGGCGTGGCCGACGTCGAAGTTCAGGCCCAGGGAGGGGGCATCCACCCGGTCCGCGACCTCCTCGTACTGGTCGGAGGTCTCCAGCAGGAGGCCCGGCTCGGGCTCGATCAGCAGGAGGACGCCGCTCTTCTCGGCGTGCTCGGCCAGGGGCTTGAGGATCTCGACGAACAGGTCGATGGCCGCCTGCCGCGACCGGCCCTCCTCGAGCGGGCCGCCCGGCTCCGTGGTGACGTGGGGCGCGCCGAGCTCGGCGCAGAGCGTGAGCGACCGCCGCGTGTGGTCGATCCGGATCTGGCGATAGTTCCGGTCGGCGTCGATGAACGACGGATACCAGTAGGGCTGGCGCGGGTCGGCCACGGCGTTCATCATGAAGCAATTCACGTTCGAGAACGCGAGCCCGGTCCGCTCCATCGCGTCGCGGATGCCCCGCTTCTGGACCTCGAGCAGGCCGGCCGGCCAGGCATGGGGGACGTCGGCCAGGAGCTCGAGGCCCTCGTAGCCGATGGCGGCGATCCGCTCCGCCGCCTCGTCGAAGGTGTGCCTCAGGTAGGCGTTGCTGCTGAAGGCGATTCGCATCACGATGCCTCGCTGTCGCGGTAATGCGCGAGGAGGGCGTCGAACTGCTTGAAGAAGTCGTTCTCCTCAACGCCTTCGGGGCTCTTGAAGAAGCAGGCCAGGTGGGGCATCGGCCCGCGGGCCCCGCGGCCCTTCTCGACGTCGGCGAGCCGGGCGAGGTCGATCGCCAGGGGGGCGGCCAGGAGGCTGTCGCACCCCTGCCAGGTGAACTGGAGCGTCATCTTGGTGCCGAGGAAGCCCTGGAAGTGGATGTGGTCCCAGGCGGTCTTCCAGTCCCCCATGTCGGGGATGTATTCGATGGTGACCAGCGAGCTCGGCTTGTAGCCGAGGATCTGGGCGACGACCCGGTCCTTGGTCTCCACCTTGGAGGACTTGCTGATCGGGTCGTCCAGCACGACGCCGTCGCGGTTGCCGAAGATGTTGTGGCCGACCCAGCTCTGCACCCGCAGGTTGCGGTGGGCGAACATCGGGGCCAGGACCGTCTTCATGAGGGTCTCGCCCGTCTTGCCGTCCTTGCCGGCCAGGAGGGAGCCGGTCGAGGCCGCGCGCTCATGCAGGGCCGGCAGCGAGGCCCCCAGGCTGGGCGTGAAGTTGATGTAGGTGTGGCCGGCCTCGATGGCGGCCAGGGCATACAGGGAGCTCGACGGCAGGGCCGCCGTGTTCGGGTCCTCGAGGCGGGGCCTCAGGGCCCTCCACTCCTGGTGGGTCGCGTCGATGGGGAAGGGGGGCTCGGTGCTGGCGACGTTGAGGACGATCAGGTGGTCGAGCGCCTCGGCCTTCTCGAAGGCGGCGAGGTCGGCGGCGATCAGGTCGACGGCCTCGCGCGCGGTGCGGCACTCGGGGGCATCGGGCCAGTCGGCCAGCCGGGAGACGGCCCGGCTGAGCCCGATCCGGGGCGCCGGGCGGACCCGGGCGGAGGCGGCGGCCAGGTCGTCGCGGCAGGCCTCCAGCCAGGACGGCTCGAAGACGCCCGAGTTGTCGCGGAATTCGGCGGCGGAGGCCGCGAAGGTCGTCCGGCGGATGTCGTGCCCGCCGACGAGGAAGTCCCCCGGCTCCGGCAGCGGCAGCCCCCGGAGTTCCGGGAGCTCGGTCACCAGCCCGGTGCGGCCGGCCAGCCCTCGGGCCATCGCCGCCAGGCCCAGGGTGATCGTCGTGGCCACACCGCCGTAGGCGCCCACGAGCCAGAGTCCAACCCGACGACGTGCCATGATTTGCTGCAACCTGTGGTGAGTGCGGAAGGAGGATCCGGGCGAGAGTGAGGCCGAGCGTCGCCGCGGATCGTCGCGCGGCCCGGATCGGAGGGCGGCCGCCGACGGACCGGCCCGGCTCGTCGGCATTCTCCGAGCATTATCGGCCGGGATGACCGGGGATTCAACCCAGCCTCGGCGGCGAACGACCGCGTGGCGTCGAGGGGGCGGACGCGAGTACGATCTCTGTCCGCGGACGTTGGCGGAGATTCGTCGGGATCGGACCGGAGGCGTGCCATGCTCGGGCGATGTCGGATGCGATCGGTGGGGGCGATGTGCGCGGCGCTGCTGGCCATGGCGACCGGGCGGGCCGTCGCCGGGCCCCAGAAGGCCGAGGTTCGCGTCGGGATCGCCGAGGGCGACATCCGCGGGGACGACAACCGGGCGATCCAGGCGGCCGTGGATCACGTCGCCGATCTCGGCGGCGGGACCGTCCGGATCGGGCCGGGCCGCTACACGATGCGCAATGCGCTGCGGCTGCGCGACGGCGTGCGGGTCGTCGGCACCCCCGGGGCGTCGGTCCTGGCGGCCTGCGACGGCGCCGAGTCGCCGCTGGCCTGCGACGGCGACTGCAACGAGCGTCAGGTGAGCCTGCGCGACCCCTCGGCATTCCGAGTCGGAGACGGGGTCTCGGTCCAGGACGAGGAGTTCGGCTCCGGGTTCACGGTCACGACCGCGACCCTGACGGCCCGGCTGGACGACGGGACGTTCGCGATCTCGACGCCGCTCTACCTCGACTACATGGTCGCGAAGAAGGCCACGGCCCGGCTCTCGTTCCCGATCGTCGGCGGCTGGGGAATCCAGGGGGCATCGGTCGAGGGGCTGACCATCGAGGGGAATCGCGAGCATCGCGGCAAGCTCGACGGCTGTCGCGGCGGGGGGATCTACCTCTTCGAATGCCGGGACGTCGCCATCCGCGACTGCATCGTCCGAGGCTACAACGGCGACGGCATCAGCTTCCAGGTTTCGAGGGGGATCACCGTCGAGGGCTGCACGGCGGAGCGGAACGCGAACCTGGGGATCCATCCCGGCAGCGGGTCGCAGGACCCGGTCGTGCGGAACAACCGGTCGATCGGCAATGGGAGCGACGGCCTGTTCGTCTGCTGGCGCGTCAAGCACGGCGTCTTCGAGGGGAACGATCTCCGCGGCAACGGCGGGGCCGGAATTTCGATCGGCCACAAGGACACCGACAACCTGTTCCGGGCGAACGCGATCGTGGGCAACGACGGCCCCGGCGTCCTCTTCCGCAACGAGGCGGAGGCGATGGGGGCGCACCGGAACGTGTTCGAGGGGAACCGCATCCTGGACAACGGCCGATCCTCGGCGCAGGGCCCGGCGGCGAGCGTCCGGATCCGGGGGGCTCACCGCGACCTGGTCTTCAAGGGGAACACGATCGGGGCGTCCGGCGAGGGACAAGCCAAGGGAGTCGGCATCCTCCGCGGCGAGGGAGCCACGGGCCTCCGCTCCGAGGGCAACCACTTCCAGAACGTCGCCCGGGAGATCGAGTCCGAGCGGTGAAGTCCTATGCGACGGGGCCGTCACGGCGGGGCGGCGTCGCCGCGAAGTCCGAGAGCCGACGCGGGGGGACCGCGGCGCGGAGGGCGTTGAGCACCGCGAGGACGTCGATGAGTTCCTGGGCGATCGCGCCGGCCACCGGCGTCAGCAGCCCCGCGGCGGCGGCCAGCATGCCGACGACGCTCAGGGCCATGCCCCCCGCGGCACTCAGCAGCGCGACGCTCCGCATCCGCCGGCCGATGTGCAGCAACTCGTCCACGCTCTCCAGCGAGCTCTCCATGATGACCGCGTCGGCGGCCTCGGCGGTCACGTCCGTCGCCTGCCCGAAGGCGATCCCCACCGTCGCCGCCGTCAAGGCCGGCGCGTCGTTGATGCCGTCGCCCAGGAAGACGGTGCGGGCCCGCAGGGTCTCCGCGCGGACGAGGGCGAGCTTCTGCTCCGGGCTCTGCCCGGCATGGACCTCGCGGATGCCCACCTTCTCGGCCAGGTATCGGACCTCGCTCTCCCGATCGCCGGAGACCAGCAGGACGCGCTCGAAGCCGTGCCGCGGGCCGAGGTGACCGACGAACGATCTGCCGTCGGCACGCGGCTCGTCCCGGAAGCGGAAGGTCGACGCGTACCGGCCATCGACCAGGGCCACGCACTCCAGGCCCCCCGCCGGGGGCGGGAGCGCGTCGACCGCCTCCGGCGAGAGGGCGGCCATCTTCGCCCGGCTGGTCACCAGGATCACCCGCCCGCCGACGCGTCCCCGCAGCCCCTCGCCCGGCCGTTCGCCGACCTCATCGGCCTCCTCGAGCGGGAGCCCGCGAGCGTCCGCCTCGCGGACCACCGCGGAGGCCAGCGGGTGCCGCGAATAGCGCTCCAGGCCGGCGACAGCGGCGAGGACCTCGTCGGCCGCGAACCCGGGGGCGGGGAGGATCTCCGCGAGCCTGGGCCGGCCGTAGGTGAGCGTCCCCGTCTTGTCGAAGATGGCCACGCGGCAGGTGTCGATCTGCTCCAGCGCGGCCGGGTCCTTGATCACGATCCCGCGCCGGGCCGCCAGCGAGATCGAGCCGATGATGGCGACCGGGATGGCGATCAGGAGCGGGCACGGGGTGGCGATCACGAGGACGCCGAGGAACCGCGAGGGATCGCCGCTGAGCCGCCAGGCGAGGATCGCGATCGCGATGGCCAGCGGCGTGTAGACGGCGCCGAGCCTGTCCCCGAGCCGTCGGAGCCGGGGCCGGTGCTGCTCCGACTCGCGCATGACCTGCATGATCCGAGCGTACCTCGAATCGACCGCGGACTTCTCCGCCCGGATCGTCAGCGCCCCTTCGCCGTTGACGGCGCCGGAGAGTGCCGGGGAGCCCACGGCCTTGGGCAGGAGGTAGGGCTCGCCCGTGAGGTAAGACTCGTCCATCGTGCTCCGCCCCTCGACCACCACGCCGTCCACGGGGCAGGTCTCGTGCGGGAAGACGACCAGGGCGTCGCCGACAGCGACCTCGGCGAGCGGGATGTCCTCGACGTGCCCGTCTCGCCGGCGATGCGCCATCGCCGGCATCCGGCCCGCCAGGGCGTCGAGCGCGAACGAGGCGCGGCGGACGGCAAACGCCTCCAGGGCCTGCCCGCCGGAGAGCATCAGCACCACGATCGTCCCCGCCAGGTATTCCCCGAGGATCACCGACGTGAGGATGGAGATGCCCGCGAGCAGGTCCGAGCTGAATCGGAGCCGGACCAGCCCCGCCGCCAGGTCGACGATCAGGGGAATGCCGCTCGCGAGAGCCACCAGCAGGGGGATCTCCGCCGCCGGCACGCCATGGATTGTACCCGGCAATGGGACGACGAACCGGAGGATCAGGTGGATCGCGATCGCCGTGGCGGCGATGGCCGCGATCGCGAGATCCCGGCCGGGGAGGGCCGCGGCGTACTTCGGCGTGCGTCGTTCCATCGTGTGAAACTCCGAGGGAACATCCCGAGACCACCGCTCCCGGCGCGGACGATCCTGGATGAGGTGGATCCTGTTTCCCGGCGTCGAGTCGCGGTATATCTACCAGCAGCGGGCGGGAGACATCCGCCCCTCCTCATGGGTGCGTCCTGCGGCTCCCGCCCGACATACCCGCCACGCCGAGCCTCCGAGGACCATGATGAACTCCGAAACTCTCCGCCGCCATCGGTTACTCCGGGCCATCGCCAGGGCGCTGCTGCCCGCGGCGGCCCTGCTCATCACGTCCCGCGGCGTGCTCGCCCAGGCGGAGGTTCCCCTGTCCTACTCGGCCGTCCTCCACCAGTTGACGGACCTGGATCGTCTCGCCCGGTTGCAGGAGGGCTGCAAGGCCGGCCTCTCCTCGAGCTGGGACCGCGGTTCCCGGGAACGCTGGGGTGCCAACGGCGACGCCAGCCAGTATCTCCGGATCGAGCCCGACGGCGAGGCCGTGATGATGGACGTCGACGGCCCCGGCGTCGTCTATCGCATCTGGTCGGCGAATCCGATCGGCAAGATCCGGATCTACCTCGACGGCGCGACCTCGCCCTCGTACGAGTGGGACTTCCCCGACCTCTTCGACGGCAAGACGCCCCCGTTCGTCAGGCCGCTCGTCTATCGCCGCGACCGGGCGCAGTCGGCCTCCGATTGCTACCTGCCGATCCCGTTCGCTAAGCACCTCAAGATCACGGCCGACAAGAAGCACTCGCAGTATTATCAGTTCAATTACCTGCTCTACCCCAAGGGTCGATCCGTCGCCAGCTTCCACCTGCCGCTCGCGGCCGACGAGCAGGCGGCCCTCGATCGGGCCGTCCGGGCGTGGTCCGCTCCCGGCCGCGATCCCAAGCCGAGGTTGAGCGGCCAGGCCTCGATCGCGAGGACGGTGACGATCGAGCCCGGCCGGTCGGTGGACCTCTGCGACCTGCACGCGGCCGGGTCGATCCGCGCGATCCGCGTGAAGCTGAATTCCCGCCAGCGGTACGCCTGGCGCAAGGTCGTCCTCCGGGGCGCGTGGGACGGCGCGAGCCGGCCGCAGGTCCTCACGCCGCTGGGGCCCTTCTTCGGCTTCGACTGGGAGGCCGCCGAGTACGGCTCCGTGGTCGCCGGCTGCCAGCAGGGCCGCGCCTACCAGTTCTTTCCCATGCCCTTCCGCCAGTCGGCCCGGCTCTCGCTCACGAGCTTCCTGGAGGAGCCGGCGGCCATCGATTACGAGATTGAATGGGCGCCCCAGGAAAGCCAGCCGGCGGACATGGCGTACTTCTTCGCCCGCTGGCGGCACGAGCCCGACTCGATGACGTTCGATTATCCGTTCCTGGAGACGGCCGGCCGCGGGCACTTCGTCGGCGTGGCGATGCCCATCGACCATCCGCTCGGCGGCTGGTGGGGCGAGGGGGACGAGAAGGTCTGGGTCGACGACGACGACTTCCCGCCCTGGATCGGCACCGGCTCCGAGGACTACTTCGGCGACGCCTGGGGCATCCGCTACCTCTCGGGGCCGAGCTTCGGCGCCTCGTCGTTCAAGGTCCATCGGACGTGCAATTATCGATGGCACTTCATGGATTTCGTCCCGTTCGCGACGCGGATGCGGATGACGATCGAGAACTACGGCCCCAACGGCGGCGAGCCGCGCGGCCAGTACGACTACAGCTCGACGGCCTTCTGGTATCAGGCCGAGCGGACGCCACCCAACGAAACGCTGAAGGGCGTGAAATACACCGGCGGCGACGATCCCGCGGCGAAACCCCGATCGATGGAGTACAACCCGAACGTCTTCCCGGACCTGAACGCCGACAACGTCCGCACCTACGGCCTGGGGGTGACCTTCGCCCGCCAGGCCGAGGATCTGCTCGACGGCGCGATGCGGGCCGGCCGGGCGACGATCGTCACCGACGCGAAACGACCCTATGAATTCGACCGCGAGCGGGCCGTCGACCTGGGTACGGTCGCGGCCGGTCAGAAGCTCGCCGAGCTGACGCTGACGGTCCCGTCCGACGGCGTCTATTTCCCGCAGCTCTACACGGCGCCAGAGGCCGGGCTTGCCGAGCTTTCGCTGGAAGTCGGCGGCCGGACGCTTCCCATCAAGGCGAGGCCGGAGACCCGGGTGCTCGAGCTCGGCGGCCTTGTCCTGAAGAAGGGCGAGGACGCGGCGGCCCTGGTGGCCGTGACGTCCGGCCATGCGGTGCTGGACTGCCTTCGCCTCCAGCCGGCGGAGAAGACCGCCGGGGCGATCGAGGCCGAGGACATGACGATCGCGCGAGCGGCCGGCGGCGCGGCCCCGCCCAGGCCCGGCGAGCCGCAAGTCGGCGTCAGCTCCGGCCGCGTGCTCGAATTCCATGCGAACCAAATCGGCGAGGGATTCGTGCTGACGCCGGTCAAGGAGGCCCCGCCGCCTTACGTGCTGGGCGTTCGCCCGATCCTGGGGCCCGGCGGGGCGATCGTCCGGGCGTTCGTCGCCGGCCGGCCGATCGGGCCGGAGTTCGATCTGTATGCCCCGGAGCACCGGCCCGGCCCTTCGGTCCTGCCGCTGGGCTCGATCCCGGCGGGCGAGAAGGACGTGGAGATCCGCGTCGTCGGTCGCAACGAACGATCGAGCGGCCACGACATCGAGCTCGATTACTTCCGCTGGGAGCCGAAGATCCTCGGCCCGGGCTCGGCCGATGGCGTCCTGGCCCAGGTGCTGGGGGCCCACGATGCCGATTACCTCATCCAGGATCTGGGCCCCGCCTTCTCGGATTCGCATCAGATCTGGGTGCGGCCGTGGAGCAAGGGCGGCTGGGCCGAGGTGGGCCTGGACGTCCCCCGCGCCGGCCGTTACCAGGTCGTCGTGAAATACACGAAATCGTGGGACTACGCCCGAATCCAGGCGTCCCTGGACGGGGCGCCGATCGGGCCGGAGGTGGACACCTTCTCCCGTGAGATCACCACCACTGAGCCGCTCACCCTCGCCGCGAAGGACCTGGCCGCCGGCCGGCACGTCCTCCGCTTCCAGGCCGTGGGCAACAACCCGAGCTCCCAGGGATACCTGATGGGGATCGATCACATCATCATCAGGCCGGAGTGAAGAGGGAGGTGGATGGCGGGGTCCTAGAGCCACTCGCCCGACCAGTTCAGGATATCCGGCAGTTTGGTCGTCGCGGCCTCGACGAGGAGTTTGAACTCCGGAGGCGGTTGCTTGAAGAGCTGCCGGATAATCCCGAGCCAAGGTCGGTTCGGGCTGAGATGGTCGCGGAGCCGGTCCTGCGTTTGCTTGCGGACGGGGCTTTCTTCCACGACCCTTGCCAGCAGATAGAGGACGTCCAGTGCCTTGTTGCGTCGCTCCTCCCGCAGGGGTTCCTGATCCAGCGAGAACAGCTCGTGAGTTGCCATGGCCCGCGGGTTTCGAGATGGATCTGGTGTGAGTCCTGCCGCACCAGTCATCATGTCCCAGGTAAAGTACTCCAGCGGCTCATCTTCGCACGGATCGATCAGAAGCCGTCCCCCAACTCCGTCGAGCGGGAATTGGCTCTGTTTGACGTTATTGCAGTTCTTGCAGCCGCGGAGGAAGTTATTCCAGGCGAACATGCGATTGGGATAAATCGACTTGGGGTGGAAGTGCTCGATGTCCTTTGCGGCGATGTTCTCACAATAGGCGCACTTGCCGTGAGTGACGGCGTTTAATGCCTGTTCAACGTCCCGACGAGCCGCCGTGGCGAGAAATGCCGCCCAGGCGGTGGTGATCCCTGGGTCGTGTGGAGGAAAGGCTGACGCGGCGGTCGATTTTCGGTCGAGGTAGGCGCGAGTCGAGGCGTTGAGGACCGCGATGTCGGCGGGGCGGCGGAGGCGGATCATTCCTTCGTTCCGAGCTTCTGGAGTGTCTTCTCGACATACTGTGCCATCTGCGCTTGCCGATCCCGTTCGTCCACGGTTTCACCGGGCGCGGTCAGCCGATTGGCGAGGTTGGATTCCAGTTTCGTCAAGCGTCTCTTCTCGACCTGAGACAACTGGGTCCAGGATCGCCGGGCGATGAGACCGGCATGCTCGCGGATTAAGGACTCTGTTTCCTCATCGCGGGTGGCATCCAGGCCAAAGAGCGGGCTCGTAAGGATCTGATCGACTCGCCAGCCCTTGACCGAGACCTCGGGACGATGAGCCTCGACGGCTCCGTCTTTCCCGGTCGGCCTCATCACGATCAGGCCGTCGTCCGTCGCCGCCTGGGCGACGAATGGGCTGTGGCTGGTGACGATGAATTGCATCTTCGGGAACGTGTGGCGGAGCCGAAAGCCGATCTCTCGCTGCCAGAACGGATGCAAGTGTGCATCAACCTCGTCGATCAGGATCACGCCCTCGGCGGTGATTCGAGGTTCGTCGCCTTCAAACTCAACGATCGCCCACATGTCCTCGGTGGCAGCTTCCAGATGTCGGAGGACATCAATCACCAGGGCAAGGAAGCTGCGGTATCCGTCGCTCAGATCCAGGACGGCGACTTCCGCCCCGCCGCCGCTCCGGAAGTAGACCCGCTCGCTATCAATCTTGCTGATGCGGAGTTGGCCCGGGAGAAGGCGATCGATGACCTGCCGTGCGGCCTTGAGGGCGACCTCCGCTCGCTCCCTGTCGGGATGATGCACGTCGATGGAACGGCTGTAGAGATTGGGCAGCCATTCCGTGCATTGAGTGAGGGCTGCTGCCTCACGGAACAAGGTGACGAAACGGGATTCGCGGCCGACGGAGAACATCAGCCGTGATTCCTCACTGGCACCCCCGAGCAGGCGCCGGAAAGGACCATAGCCGCAGGAAAACCAGCCTGATTTCCGAGTCGCGTACGGACCTCCCATCAGTCCTTTGCGCGCCTTTTCGTCGACCGGATGAACGAGTTGTGGTTGGTCGTATAGCTCGCCGGCAATCAAAACCTCGTGACGCCCGGTCACGAAGAACTCAGTCGCGTAGGGTCTCTTGCGAGGCTGGCCGGTCGCCGTATCATGGCCACCCTTCACGATCGAGGCCGAGAATCTCGCGAAATCGGAGTTCCTTCTGACCCAACCATCGGGGCTGATCAAGAGGCGCTGACCAGCAACAGGACCGACGAGGGAAATCCCCATCGCCTGGAGGAGCGTGCTCTTCCCCATCCCATTGCCGCCCAGGAGCACAACCCAACCGCTGAAGTCATCGCCATCATGAGGGAAGGGGATGCGCACGTGCTCGAAACACTTGACGTCCTGGATGGTGAACTCACGCAGGTACACGCTGGGTACTCCATCAGCCGGTCAGGTCGAGGTGGGGCGTCTTTCCTTCCTAGTCTACATGGCAGCAGCCTCGTCGGCAGCGCCGTGGCTCCAGGCTCTCACCATCATTGGGTCTCGCCACTACAATGGAATTCGCCTCGAAACGGTACCTCTTCCTCCGAGATACCCATGGCGGAAGGCTCTGGTCATGCGACGAATGATGACAACGTGGCAGGTTGCGATTCCCTGGTTGCTGATGATCCTCGGACCTCGTCCCACCCCATCGCTCGCCGCCGAGCCCCCCCGCCACACCTTCACCATCGGCGGGGATGACTTCCTCCTCGACGGCCGCCGGTTCCAGATCCGCTGCGGCGAGGTCCACGCCCCGCGCGTGCCGCGCGAATACTGGCGGCATCGGCTTCAGATGGTGAAGGCCATGGGGCTGAACACCGTCTGCGCCTACCTCTTCTGGAACCTGCACGAGCCCCGCCCCGGCGAGTTCCAGTGGAGCGGTCAGGCCGACGCGGCCGAGTTCTGCCGGATCGCCCAGGAGGTGGGGCTCTGGGTGCTGCTCCGGCCCGGCCCCTATGCTTGTGCCGAGTGGGAGATGGGCGGCCTGCCGTGGTGGCTGCTCAGGGAGGACGACATCGCGCTCCGCACCCGCGACCCGCGATTCCTCTCCGCCGCGTCGCGTTACCTCAAGGAGGTCGGCCGGGTCCTCGGGCCGCTCCAGGTCACGAAGGGCGGGCCGATCCTGATGGTCCAGGTGGAGAATGAGTACGGGTTCCTCGGCAAGGACGCCGAGTACATGGGCGCGATCCGAGGGGCGCTGATCGAGGCCGGCTTCGACGTTCCGCTCTTCGCCTGCAACCCGCCGGGGCAGCTTCGAGACGGCTACCGGGCCGACCTCTTCCCGGTGGTCAACTTCGGCTCCGATCCGGCGGGCGGCTTCCGGGCGCTCCGCCAGATCCTGCCGAAGGGCCCGCTGATGTGCGGCGAGTTCTACCCCGGTTGGTTCGACACCTGGGGCGCGCCTCATCATCGGGGCGACACGGCGCGGTATCTGGCCGACCTGGACTTCATGCTCAGGACGGGCGGATCGTTCAGCATCTACATGGCCCACGGCGGCACCACGTTCGGCCTCTGGTCGGGCGCGGACCGGCCGTTCAAGCCGGACACGTCGAGCTACGATTACGACGCCCCGATCACCGAGGCCGGCTGGCCGACCGACAAGTTCCGGGCCACCCGCGACCTGATGGCGAAGTACCTCCTCCCGGGCGAGTCCATCCCCGAGCCGCCGGCCCGCAACCCGGTGATCGCGATCCCGACCGTGAAGGTCACCGAGTATGCGCCGCTCCTCGCGAACCTCCCCGCTCCGGTCGAGGACGCGACGCCCCGCACCATGGAGCATTACGACCAGGGCTACGGGGCGATCCTCTATCGCGCCAGCTTGCCCACCGGGTCACCCGCCGCGATCGAGGCCGCCGCGGTGCACGACTTCGGTTACGTCTCGCTCGACGGCCGCCGCGTGGGAGTCCTCGACCGCCGCGGCAATCGGTTCCGGCTGGGGCTTCCTGAGCGAAAGGAGCCGGCCGTGCTGGACATCCTCGTGGAGCCGATGGGCCGGGTGAACTTCGGCGCCGAGGTCCACGATCGGAAGGGGATTCTCGGGCCGGTCCGGCTGCTGGCGTCGGGCGCCCCGGCGATCGAGCTGAACGGCTGGAAGGTCTACCGGCTGCCGCTCGACGGGGCCATGCTCGGATCGCTGCGATACGTGCCTGCCCCGGAATCCGCCCGCGGCGTCGGGCCGGCGTTCTGGCGTGCGAGCCTCGAGATCGCGACCCCCGGCGACACGTTCCTGGACCTGCGGCCCTGGGGCAAGGGAGTGGCCTGGGTGAACGGCCATTGCCTGGGCCGTTTCTGGAACATCGGCCCGACGCAGACGATGTACGTCCCCGGACCATGGTTGAAATCCGGGCGGAACGAGGTCGTGATCCTCGACTACCTCGGCCCGGAGCGGCCCACCGTCGCGAGTCTCTCGGAGCCGATCCTCGATCAGCTCCGCCCGGAACTCGACTTCGCCCGGGGCCGTCGCCCGGCCGTGAAGCTGGCGCTCGAGGGTCGTCGGCCCGTCCGGGAAGGTCAGTTCTCGTCCGGCACGGCGCCCCAGGATATCCGCTTCTCCGAGCCCAGGGAGGGCCGCTTTTTCTGCATCGAGTCGATCGATGCCCACGACGGGAAGTCCTTCGCCGCGATCGCCGAGCTGTCGTTGCTCGACCCGGCCGGGACCCCTATCCGCCAGGATGGCTGGCGGATCGCCTTCGCGGACAGCGAGGAGCAGTCGAGGGAGGATGGCTCCGCCGAGAACGCGATCGACGGCCAGGCGGCCAGCTTCTGGCATACCGAGTGGAGCGACAAGCAGCCCGTTCATCCCCATCGCCTCGCGATCGACCTGGGCCGCAGCATGCCGATCGCCGGTTTCCGCTACTTGCCCAGGCCCGGTGACGGGAACGTCGGCGGACGGATCAAGGGGTATCGGGTGTACGTGGACGACGGGCTGATCGCACCGTGAGCCGTCCGCGCTGTCGCGGGGGCGGAGGTTCAACGAGGGACGGCCGGAAGCAGATCAAGTTGATCGCGAGTGATCGTAGAGAGTTCCCCGCGTGAAAGCTGGAACTCGTCGGTGGGAACCTGCCCCTTGGCGCGTTGGCACCAGGCGAAAGCCGTGCGCAGGGAGCGACACGTCTCGGGGCGCGAGAGGACCTTGGCGATGTCGAGTCCCTCGAGGATCCGGCGGCCGTGCTCGACCTCGTCGAACTTCCTGTCCGGGCCGAGTGCTGCAACGAGGCCCTTCAACTGATTCTTCGGGTGAGGTATCGTCTCCACGTCGCCTTCGTGGTCATTGAGCTGCGTCCCGAGGACTTGATTAATGGCCGCGGCGTCCCCGAAATAGTAGGCCTCGATCATGTTGACGAGGAAGTGGACCGAGGCCCGGGCTTCGAGGTGGACGGGCCGCAACATCACGTCGAATGCCGTCCGATACCGCTCATAGACTGCGTCCGCGTCACCGGATCGTGCTTGCTCCAGATCATCGACCAGAAGGACGAAGTCGAAGCCGTCGTTCAAGTACCTTCGGGCCTTCAGCCCGATATCCTCGTCCCTGTTGGCGATCTTCTTTCCACTGCCCAGCATTCTCGCCTGCCTGCCCGTTGAGCGGATCGGGCTGAGCTGGCCGAGTTGGTGGACGACTTCGAAGTGGCAATGGCCGTCTCGCGTGAGCGGTCGAAACAGGGCGTGAAGGAATTCTCGCTCACCATCGCCGGTGACGAACAAGGCGAAACGGTGGAAGGTCCATCCGGGCGAACTCACCGCGCCGTCTCCTGGACCTCCGGCCGGATGATCTCCTTGTCGGTTTGGCTTGCTATCAGACCACTCAGAAAGAGTGATCCTGCCGCGTACTGTTCGAGGAGATCCTGAATTCCGTCGATCGCGCTGATCGGAGTGATTTCGGTGCGTCCGTTCCGTGTCTCGACGCTCAGAACCTGGTCCGCGGTGAAATGACTGATCAGGACCGGCGAATGCGTGGCCAGGATCATCTGCTTGTTCCAGTCCCGGGCCGCCTCGATCATGGCCTCCGCGAAGACGGCCTGGGCCCAGGGATGGAGCGAGGTTTCTGGCTCGTCGACGAGCAGCAACGAGTAACGGTCTCGGCCTTCTGAAAAGAGTGCGGTGAGCAGGATCAAGAGCTGGACGTGTCCATCCGAGACGCCGGATGCGAGGATCGGTTCTCGCCGCTCCTTCTCGATGAACTTCGCGTAAAGCGAATTCGGGCCCGTCGGTTCGATGACGAGATCTTCGAAGGAGCGAGGGAATGCCTTCCTCATATAGCCGATAATGGTGTCGTAGCGGTCGTCGAGCCGCCTCCGAGAATCGAGGTTGCGCAGAACCGACCAGAGGTTGTCGGCGAGATACGAGACCTTCGTCTCATAGCCGGCCTGCGAGCCATCCCTCTTCAGGCGATGGAGATGGAAAGACCGCGAGCGATAGCTGCGGACGTCGTGGAGGATCTGGTCAAGCTCCGCGGCCTCGTCGCTTGGGGTGTAGTCGAGATAACGGCCGAGGCTGAACTTCTCCGGCTCCCGGAGATCGATCGTGTTAGCTTGATCAACACCAAGAGGGTGGAACGCAGCTCTAGCTGTGCCTGGCAGGCGATGGATCAGTGCCCCATCCCGGCGAAGGAGGGATTCGAGCTTCTCCCCGGCGTACGGCTCGATTCGTCCCGACGAGAAGCTGAAGGTCAGCTCATAACGCACGCCTTCCGTTTCGAGCATCAGGACGATAGGTGAATTCGCGCCGGCGCCGTCGAACAGCAGCCCGATCCCATGATCCCGACTACTGGACGCAGCACTCACGCTTCGGATAGCACAATCGCGGACGAACCAAATCGTATCCAGGAGAGTGGATTTCCCGGCCCCATTGGGGCCGAAGAGGACGTTGATTGACCCGAGGGGCAGATCAACCTCGGCCAGAGACCGGTAATTCTGAGCCTTGAGCCGAGTTAGCCGTGTTGCCATGGTCTCCTCCCCGGGGCGGATGCAATCCCCGAACGATTCTCGCATAGCAGGAGACGGCTGTCATCGTTCGGGAGCACAGGTGCATCATGCTCTCATCTCGTCTCCCCGGAGCCCTTCTCCGCCGGTGTCTCGATGACCGCCCGGATCCGCCCGGACTTCACCGCCTTCACCAGGGCCTTGTGGTCCTGCTCGGTCTGGTCGGCGTAGGCGACGGCGAAGTCGGCGATCGCCTGGTCGAAGGTTTCGGCCTTGCCCAGGTAGCCGGCGATCTCCGCGGGCTCGCCAGAGCGGGCGTGGGCGCGGGCGACGGTCCAGCCGCAGAGGCCGGCGTACTGGAGCATCGTCCCCGGCGTGTAGGTCTCGACCGCCGGCTTGATCTTCATGTCCTTGAGCTGGCGGACGTGATAGTGAGTGCCCCCTTCCAGTTCGGTCCAGCCGAGGAAGAGGTCGCTCGCCGACTGCATCAGGCGGCAGCCGTTGACGACCCTCCGGCCGTGATTGGAATAGATGCTCTCGCCCGCGTAGGGTTCCAGCACGGAGGGCCTCGCTTCCTTGACCTGAAGGAGGAGCGGGTCGTCCTCGTTCGCCAGCAGGAGGACGACCGAGCACCAGGTCCCCACGCTCCCCACCCCGACCACCTTCATGGCGATGTCCCTGAGGGTGAATCGGTCCAGCAGCCGCTTGCGGTCGTCGGGCAGGCTCGCGCGATAGCCGGCGAAGGCCGTCAGCACCCGCGAGGTGAACTCCTCTTCTCCGTCGGCGGGGAGGTGGAAGATCTCGGGCGGGCAGTCCTTGATGGTCGCCTCGCGGCCGACGATCTCCGCGAGCCTGGGGTCGGCGTGCTCGCGGGCGCTCTGCTGCTGGGCCTTGTCGAGCCGCTTCCGGACCGCCTTCCGCACCCCTTCGTCCTGGATCCGCGGGATGAGGCTCTCCAGGTCGGCCCGCTGATACCAGACGTCGAGGACCCGCATCGACGCGAACGCCGCCATGCTCTCCCGGTAGGACCGGACGCACGCCTGCGCCGCCTCCCGCGACTGGGCTGCCGTGAAGCCGTTGTTCCTCCCCGCCAGGACGAAGCTGGCCGCCAGCCGTTTCACGTCCCATTCCCAGGGGGCCGGCAGGGTCTCGTCGAAGTCGTTGATGTCGAAGACCAGCCGGCGCTCGGGCGTGGCGAAGCCGCCGAAGTTCATCAGGTGGCAATCCCCGCAGGCCTGGACGCGCAGGCCCGTCGCGGGCGTGCCGGCGAGGTCGGCCGCCATGGTGATCGCGGCCCCCCGGAAGAAGGCGAACGGCGAGGCCATCATCCGCCCGTATCGGACCGGGATCAGCTCCGGGATCCGTCCCTTGCTGGATTCCTCCAGGAGCGCGATCGGATCGGGCCGGTCGGCCTTCGGCTTCCACTTCGCGTGCGAGCTCCGGGGACATTCCGACCGCAAGGCCCGGCCTCGAAGCGAGGCCGCCTCGCGGCGGCTCCCGGCCTTGCCCGACGGGGGCTTCTCCTCGAGCGCAGCCTCCGGCTGAGGTCGCGTGCCGCCGTTGCCGTTCACCTGGCCTTCCAGCATGGTCGCCCTCCCGCGATTCCGGTGATGAGATGCGAGCGTGACCGTCTCGATCCGCCCCGAAGCTTACCGCAAGAGCGAGCGGCTTGCGCGGGCCATCCCCGGGGCTGGCCGGCCGACTACAATGGGCGCGAGGCCCGGCGGCTCTCGGTCCTCGCCGACGTTACATCAGCGAAAGTCCGGCGTGAACGAAAAAACCCTGGCGAGACTCCTGGCGCCCCATCCCCGCGTCCGCGTCATCCGCCCCGGCGGTCCCGATCCGGCGGGCTCGTGCGTCGTCTACTGGATGCAGCGGGCCCAGCGCGGCGTCGACAACCCGGCGCTGAACATGGCGATCGCCGTTGGGAACGCGGCGGGCCTGCCCGTGATCGCGGTCTTCGGCCTGACCGCGGACTATCCCGGCGCCCAGCGGCGGCACTATCGGTTCCTCGTCGAGGGGCTCGCGGATGCGGGGGCCGACCTGGCGAGGCGGGGAGTCTCCCTGATCGTCCGCCTGGGATCCCCCGCCGACATCGTGCCGGCCTTCGCCGACGAGGTCCGGGCGGCCTTCGTCGTCGGCGACGAGAATCCGGTCCGCGTCGGCATGCTCTGGCGGCAGCGGATCGCGCGGGACCTCCGCGTCCCTTTCCACCTGGTGGATGCCGACGTTGTGGTACCGTCCTCCCTCTTCCCGAACGAGGAGTACGCCGCGCGAACGATCCGGCCGAAGATCCATCGAGTCCTGGACGAGTTCCTCAGGCCCCTTCCGGAGGTCTCGGCGCGGCATCCCTGGCCCGAAGCGGCGTTGCTTCGGGGCGAGGCGATCGACGCGGACGGACTCATGGCGCGGCTCAGGGTCGGCGGCGCCGCCGAGGTCCCTGGGTACGTCGGCGGCACGCGCGAGGCCCTCCGCCGGCTCCGGCGGTTCGCCCGCGAGCGGCTCGATCGCTATGCCCGCGACCGCAACGAGCCGACGCCCTACACCACATCCGAGCTCTCCGCGCACCTGCACTTCGGCCACATCAGCCCGGTCACGATCGCGCTTCTTGCCCGCGAATCCGACGCCCCGGAGGAGGACGTCGCGGCGATCCTGGAGGAGCTGATCGTCCGCCGCGAGCTCTCGGTCAACTTCGTCGCTCGGAATCCGAATTACGACCGCCTGGCCGCGTGCCCCGCGTGGGCCCTGAAGACCCTGGCCGACCACGCCGGCGATCCCCGGCCGGTCCGCTACTCGGCCCGTCAGCTCGAGGAGGCCGAGACGCACGACCCGCTCTGGAACGCCGCCCAGAAGGAGGTGCTCCTGACGGGACGCATGCACAATTACCTGAGGATGTACTGGGCGAAGAAGATCCTCGAATGGTCCCCCGATGCGGAGTCGGCCTTCGAGGTTGCGCTCGACCTGAACGACCGGTACGAGATGGACGGCCGCGACCCCAACGGGTATGCGGGCGTCGCCTGGGCGATCGGCGGCAAGCACGATCGCCCCTGGCCGGAGCGTCCCATCTTCGGCACGGTCCGCTTCATGAGCTACGAGAGCACCCGGAAGAAGTTCGACTCCGCCGCGTACATCGCCCGGGTGCGGGAGATCGAGCGGGGCGGGCCGCCTCAGGGCAGCGTGGAATAGATGACGATGTTGCCGGCGATCTCGATGGCCGACTTGTAATCGTAGCCCTTGCAGTCGAGTCCGGAATGGCGCTCGAGGGCGCAGCCGATGTCGTACTTGGAGTAGATGATGGCCCAGTGGCCGTCGATCTTGACCCCCTCGAGCTGGGGGAAGTCCTTGCCGCCGCCGGCGGCCTTCGTGTACTGGCAGGCGGAGAGGTCGAAGCCGACCTTGTAGAGCGTGTCATCCTTGGGGATGGGGACCATCGGGTTGTTGGGCAGCAGCTCGGCGACGAAGCGTCGGAAGGCGGCGTCGAAGGCGGGGCTGCCGCAGGCGGCGTCGCCGAAGATCGTCCCCCCTCCGGGCTGGAGGTGCCGCCGCAGCGCGTCCATGTCGTCCTTGTTGAACGAGAAGGCGGCCCGACCGTGGAGGTACGCGAGGGGGTAGTAGATGAGCGAGGGGTCGCCGGGGAGCATCTCCTTGTGGTTGATGACGACGTCGAAGGAGAGCGGGGCCTTGCGGAGGACATCCATGAGGTTGGGGATCGCCAGAGGGGCCACATTCCACTGGCCGCCATGCTCCAGCTTGGCGATCCGCAGCGCGCCGCGCTTTGCGGGATCCGCCTTGAAGTTGTGGACCTCGCGGACGACGAGCTTGTCGGCGGGCAGCTCGCGGCCGGTGGCGTAGTCGACGATGTTCTGGCCGACCTTCGTCGCCAGGATCACGGCGGTGTTGTCGGGCGAGCGTTCGGCCTGGTTCCAGTAGCAGGAGAGGTCCTTCGGGGAGTAGATGACGACGGTCCGGCAACCGTGCTCGATCCCCCAGAGCGGATAGGCGCCCGGCGTGATCAGGTGGCGGGCCCGCCAGACCGGGTGATCGTCGGAGAGGGGGCGAAGCTTGTACTCCTCCTCCGGGAAGACGCGCCGCATCAGGTCCTTGAAGCCCTCGTCGAACTTCTTGCTGCCGCAGCAGGCGTCGGCGAAGAGGAACCCTCCCTGCTCGACGAAGTCGCGGAGGTTCTTGCGGGCGATCTCGTCGAGCTCCGGGGCCTGGTGGCCGTTGAAGAAGAGGATCTGGGCCTGCATCAGGTCGGCGACCGTCGCGCTGGAGGGGTTGACGACCTGCCAGGTGAGCAGGCTCTTCCAGTCGCGGGAGACGACCGAGACGAGGTTGCGGATGTCGTCGGGGTCGTTGTTCCAGTCGCCCCGAGGCCCGTGCACCAGCTTGTTGATCAGCACCGGGGCGCGGCCCTTGGCCAGGAACAGGAGGGCGAAGCTCGTCGCCACGGTGGGGGCCTCGCCGACGCCTCGCCAGAATCCTCCCAGCCGGTCCTGGGCGCGGACGAGCTCCTCGGCGCCGAGGCGATACCAGTCGTGGTTGCCGAAGAACCGGATGCCCGCGAGCCGCCCGGCGCGCTCCAGGCCGTAGAGGAAGTACAGCTTCCACTGCTGCCCCATCGGGAAATTCTGGCCCACGCTGAAGTTCGAGGCCAGCCAGTCGATGCCGCGCTGGAGGTTCGAGTTGATCGATCCCTGGCCGCAGTTGCGGATCGCGTCCTGCTCGAGGAACTCCGCGCCCTGGAATCGCTTGGAGCCGGTGATGACCAGGCTGGAGATCCCCGCGCAGGTCATGCTCGACGTCGAGAGCAGGTCCCCGGCGTGGTAGCCCCAGCCTCCATCCCGCCGCTGGGCCTTCTCCCAGTAGGAACGGGCCTGCTCCCAGGTGATCGCGTTGACCGGGACGCCGGCCTCGGCGGCGGCGTTGAGCCCGAGTAACGCGTACTGGGTGTTCGAGTTGTCCCCCCCCTGGGGGACTGCGGTGTAGCTCCAGGAGCCGGCCGTCATCTGGTCCTTGCGCTTGATCTGGGCCGACTCCAGCCAGGTGACGTTCGCCGCCATCCGGAGCTGGTCCTTCTCCGGCTCCGCCGCCTGGAAGACCATGGTCTGGAGGGCGATGGCGTAAGTGCTGTTCAGGTCCTGCGGCCCGAATTTGCGGAGGTAGTCGAGCGCCTTGCGGATCGTCGGCGAGTCCGGCTTCTCCCCGGCGGTCAGGAGGGCCAGGGTGATCAGGCTGGTGGTCCCGGTCTTGGCCTGCTCGTTGGTGTCCTGCCAGGAGCCGTCATCCCGCTGCTCCTGCTTGAGGTAGCGGATGCCGTCGCGGATCGCCCGCTCGACCTCCTCCCGCGTGATCGCGCCGCGCGCGGTGGTCGCCGGGCCGATCAGCGAGGCCGTGCCGACGAGGGACGTCACGAGGAGGGGCAGGAATCGAGCATGGCGAATCATGGGGCGATCTCGAAGGGGCGGATTCAATCGGCCGACCGGGGTCACGGCAACGTCGCGTGGATGACGATGTTGGCCGCGATCCGGAGCGCGGACTCGTAAGTATAACCCTTGCAGTCGAGGCCGGAATGGCGCTCGAGGGCGCAGCCGATGTCGAACTTGGAATAGATGATGGCCCAGTGGCCGTCGATCTTGACCCCCTCGAGCTGGGGGAAGTCCTTGCCGCCGCCGGCGGCCTTCGTGTACTGGCAGTCCGAGAGGTCGAAGCCGACCTTGCGGCTGTAGACCGGATCGTCGCGGGGGATCGCCACCAGCGGCCCGTCCGGCAGCAGCTCGGCGACGAAGCGTCGGAAGGCGGCGTCGAAGGCCGGGCTGCCGCAGGCGGCATCGCCGAAGATCGTCCCCCCTCCGGGCTGGAGGTGCCGCCGCAGCGCGTCCATGTCGCCCTTGCTGAACGAGAAGGCGGCCCGGCCGTGGAGGTAGAGCAGCGGATAGTAGACGAGGCCTGGGTCGGACGGCGAAAGCTCCTTGTGGTTGATGACGACGTCGAACGAGAGCGGCGGCCTGCGGAGCGCGTCCATGAGGTTGGGGATCGCCAGCGGCGCCACGTTCCACTGGCCGCCGTGCTGGAGCTTGGCGATCCGCAGCGCGTTGCGGGGGGGCAGCTCGGCCCGGAAGTCCTTCACCTCGCGGACGACGAGCTTGTCGGGGGGCAGCTCGCGGCCGGTGGCGTAGTCGACGATGTTCTGGCCGACCTTCGTCGCCAGGATCACGGCGGCGTTGTCCGGTGAGCGTTCGGCCTGGTTCCAGTAGCAGGAGAGGTCCTTCGGGGAGTAGATGACGACGGTCCGGCAACCGTGCTCGATCCCCCAGAGCGGATAGGCGCCCGGCGTGATCAGGTGGCGGGCCCGCCAGACCGGGTGATCGTCGGAGAGGGGGCGAAGCTTGTATTCCTCCTCCGGGAAGACGCGCCGCATCAGGTCCTTGAAGCCCTCGTCGAACTCCTTGTTGCCGCAGCAGGCGTCGGCGAGGAGGAATCCCCCCTGCTCGACGAAATCGCGGAGCCTGTTGCGGGCCGTCTCGTCAAGATCCGGGACCCGATGGCCGTTGAGGAATGCCACGGGGGCCTGAAGCAGGTCGGCCGTCGAGGCCGTCGAGGGGTCGACGACCTGCCAGGTGAGGAGGCTCTTCCAGTCGCGGGAGACGGTCGAGACGAGATTGCGGACGTCGTCGGGATCGTTGTTCCAGTCGCCCCGCGGGCCATGTCGGAGCTTGTTGATCAGCACCGGGGCCCGGCCCTTGGCCAGGAAGAGGACGGCGAAGCTCGTCGCCACGTTCCGATCGGCCTCGACGAGCACCCCTTCCCAGTATCCGCCGAGCCGGTTCTGGTCGTGGACGAGCTCCTCGGCACCGAGGCGATACCAGTCATGGTTGCCGAAGAACCGGATGCCCGCGAGCCGCCCGGCGCGCTCCAGGCCGTAGAGGTAGTAGTACTTCCACTGCTGGCCGTTGCCGACGTTCTGCCCGACCTGGAAGTGGGACGCCAGCCAGTCGATGCCCTGCTGGAGGCCCCGGCTGCCGCTGCCCACCTTGCCGCAGTTGACGATCTCGTCCCCCCGCAGCGATTCCATGCCCTGCGATCGCTTCAAGCCCGTGATGACCAGGCTGGAGAGCCCCGCGCAGGTCATGCTCGCACTCCGGGCCTCGAGGTCCGGCTTGTAGGTCCAGGCCCCGTCGAGCTTCTGGCTCCGCTCCCAGTAGCCGCGCGCCAGGGCCCAGACTTCCGGCTTGACGGGGACGCCGGCCTCGACGGCCGCGTTCAGGCCGAGCAGGGCATACTGGGTGTTGGAGTTGTCGCCCGGCTGGGACCGCTTGGACCGCGAGTAGCTCCAGGATCCGGGCCAGGGGACCGGGTCGTCCGCCCGGATCTGGGCGGTCTCCAGCCAGCCCGCATTGTTCGCGATCCGGAGCAGATCCTTATCGGGCTCCGCCGCCGCGAAGACCATGGTCTGGAGGGCGATGGCATAGGTGCTGTTGAGGTCATCCGGGCCGAATCGCCTGAGGAACCCGAGCGCCGAGCGGATCGTCGGCGAGTCGGTCGTCTCCCCGGCGGTGAGCAGGGCGAGGGTCACCAGGCTAGTGGTGCCGGTCCTGGCATCGTCCACGGCGTCATGCCACGAGCCGTCGGCCCTCTGCTGCTGCTTGAGATAGCGGACGCCCTCGCGGATGGAACGCTCCACCTCGTCCCGCGTCACGCCGGCGAGCACGGGGACGGTCCAGAACGAGCCCCCGAGGACCGCGGCGGCCGCGACGGCGGAGAACATCCTGGCCAGGTGGATCGAGGGGAACTGCATGGCGGGCCTCCAGCCCGGGCCCCGTCGTGGTCGAGGTGAACCCTGCGATCGAGGACCCTACTATGACCGATGTCCGGGGCCCGCGACAAGGGGATCTCAGGGCCGGGCCGGCGGGGTCGCCCGGGACATGCCCGCGATCGCGGGGCCTTCCCCCAGCTCGGGGCGGATCGGGCTCCTCCTCGGTCCTCCGCTGATCTTCGAACAGCCGTAAGCCGTCCGCCCGTCCGCGGCCACGACCGGCGGTATCGGCTCGCAGCCCTCCGCGATCGTCGTCGGCCGGGCTCCGGGCCGGAGCCGCGGTCCCCCGGTCCGCGGATCGATCTCCAGCGGCACGCAGATCATCTCCATCGAATCCGCCCGGTCGTCGCGGCCTAGGTGGATGAGGGCGAGCTCGCCGTCGCGAGAGACCGACAGGATCGGATAGCGCTGCAGCCGCTTCCCGGCCCCGCGTCGCTCCGGCTGATCGTCGAGGAGCAGGCCGCACGCCTCGATGGCCGTCGCGTCGGGGTCCAGGCGGAACCACCAGAAGGACGTGGACTGCTCCTGATTCCCCCTCGAGTCGTACCGCAGGGAGATCAGCGTGGCCACGGCGAGCGTCCCGTAGCGCGGATCCGAGCAGAGGGAGGGATCGGCGAGGAAACAGGGGACGGTCGAAGGCGGCGGGCATCGCCACTCGAGCTCTCGGGGCGCCCCGCCCTCTTCCGCCATCGCACCGGCGGCCTCCTTACCCGGGGCGAAATCGCAGCGGTAGAGCCGCCCGTCGCCCGCCGCGAATATGGTCCTGCCCGGGCGGCCGGGCACCCAGCAGGGCCGGCTCGTGGGCAGCACGTCGGCCCGTATCCGCTCGATGATCTCCCCCCCCGGGAGCCGGAACCTCGCCATCCCGAAGCCCTCCTCCGCGTCGATGCGATAATACCGCCCGACCGCTTCGAGCGCCGCTCCGTCGGACCACGGGGATACCTCCACGAATTCCCATCGCTCCCCCGAGGGCAGGGCCAGCCCGTCGCACCGGCCGCTCTCGCGATCGATCAGATAGAGTCGCCCCTCGTCCTTCCCGGAGGCATCCTGGCGGACTTCGAAGATCGATCCCCAGCGAGCCGTCCACCGCGGCCTCGATCCCCCCCGCTCGGCCCCGCCCAGGGCGACGATCAGGGCGACCAGGGTCGTGAGCACTCCGACGAACACAACACCGCGACAAATGACGTGAAAATACTTTAACATGTTAGTTAAGTCCATGGGAATCCCCGCGGGGGCGCATCCGGCGCGATTCGGGGTGTCCGATGACCGCGAGGTGCCTCGCGATCATCGCTGCGGGTGGGAAACCTAGGCGGGAGGGCCCATCGGCGAGCGGCCGTGGATGAGGCGGGAAGGGTGTCCCCTTGAGGCCGCTCGGGCTCTGCTCTTCCACGCAATTCTAGGACTGAGGCTCCTTGCAGGGCAACCCGTCTTCCCGGGGTTGGACCCGTATGGGCGCCGGTTGCACGACGAACTTCGTTTTCCAACCAGAGTTTGCGGCGAATGTGGAATTCCGGAGAATTATGTCCGGATTCGCATTGATGCTTGGGTGGTGTCGCTGCGTCCCGGCGATGACGAGCGAGCCTGTCCGCGATCCGAGCCACCGCCGGAGGCGTCCCGGGCCGAGACGGCGAGGCGTGGAGCCCTTCGGGCCGGCGGCCCAGGATCGCACCTTTCCGACGACACAGACTTCTCTCGGTATGCCGGACGAGTGGCGCCAAGCCGCCGATCGGGCCCCGCTTCGCTTGAATCCCCCGGTCGCGAGGCTCTACAATGGTCGCACCTGATCATCCGTCGTCGGCCGGGGGCCGTCCGAGGGGGCTCTCGAGGCGCGACTCGCCTCGAGCGACGTCGCGATCGGGCACGTTCCGTCCACTCGCCCGGGGCGTCGCCGGGCTTTTCCTCGAGATGGCAGGTCGGATTCTCGCATGTCTACAGCCGGCGACCGGATCACGCAACTCCTCGACGAGTTCCGCCATTCCCGCGACGTCATGGTTGCCGAGCTGAACAAGGTCATCATCGGCCAGCGCGAGGTGGTCGAGCTGATCCTGGCGGCGATCTTCACGAGGGGCCACGTGCTCCTGGTGGGCGTGCCGGGGCTCGCCAAGACCCTGATGGTCAGCTCGATCGCGCGGATCCTCGACGTCGGATTCAAGCGGATCCAGTTCACCCCCGACCTGATGCCGTCGGACATCACCGGCACCAACGTCCTGGAGGAGCCGGAGGCCGGCAAGCGCGCCTTCCGGTTCGTCCCCGGGCCGATCTTCTCCAACATCATCCTCGCCGACGAGATCAACCGGACCCCCCCCAAGACCCAGGCGGCGCTCCTCCAGGCCATGCAGGAGCGCGAGGTCACCGTCGGCCAGGAGACGCTCCACCTCCCCGAGCCCTTCTTCGTCATCGCCACCCAGAACCCGATCGAGCAGGAGGGGACCTACCCGCTCCCCGAGGCCCAACTCGACCGCTTCATGTTCGACGTCCGAATCGGCTATCCCACGCTCGAGGAGGAGAAGCGGATCCTCCTGGCGACGACCAAGGGTGAGTCCCAGGAGCTGAAGAAGGTCCTCTCCGCCAAGGCGATCGTGAACCTCCAGAAGCTGGTGATCTCGGTGCCGGTCTCGGAGTACACCGTCGACTACGTGACGCGGCTGGTGCGGGCGACCCGGCCGGCCGACGAGAAGTCGCCCCAGTTCATCAAGGACCTGGTGGACTACGGCGCCGGCCCGCGGGCCGGCCAGAACCTGATCCTCGCCGGCAAGGCCATGGCCGCCATGGACGGCCGCTACAGCGTCTCGCTCGACGACGTCCGCAAGGTCGCCATCCCGGTCCTGAGGCATCGCATCAGCGTGAACTTCCAGGCCCAGGCCGAGGGCCAGACCACCGACAGCATCATCAAGCGCCTCGTCGCCGAGATCCGCGAGCCGGAGACGCCGAAGTACGAGAAGAAGGGCGGCTGAGGCCCTCGCCCCGAGTTGAGCACGCGGACGTTGCACCTCTCCCCCCGGCGGACACCCCAGGAGGCGCCGCTTGGCCGGAACCGCCGAGAAATACCTGAAGCCCGAGGTCATCCGCCAGGTGGCGCGGCTGGACCTCCGCGCCAAGTTCATCGTCGAGGGGTTCATCGCCGGGCTCCACGCCAGCCCCTTCCAGGGCTTCTCCGTGGAGTTCTCCGAGCACCGCAAGTACTCGCCCGGCGACAACATCTCGGACATCGACTGGAACGTCTTCGCCAAGACCGACCGCTTCTACGTC
Organism: Aquisphaera insulae; assembly: GCF_011064615.1. Lineage (GTDB taxonomy): Bacteria > Planctomycetota > Planctomycetia > Isosphaerales > Isosphaeraceae > Aquisphaera > Aquisphaera insulae. Next base: position 151,469 of record NZ_JAALJH010000011.1, read on the forward strand.
AAGAAGTTCCAGGCCGAGACCAACCTCACCGGCTACATCGTGATGGACCTCTCCGGGTCGATGGGCTACACCTATCGCCAGGAGCTGACCAAGTTCGAGTACTGCATCAGCCTGGCCGCCGCCCTCACCTACCTGATGATCCACCAGCAGGATCCCGTCGGCCTCGTCGCCTTCGACACCAAGGTCCGCCAGAGCCTGGCGCCGGGGAGCAAGCGGTCGCAGCTCGCCAATATGCTCTCGCTGCTGGCGAAGCTCAGGCCGACCGGCGAGACCGACATCGAGGCCAGCCTCAACCAGGTCGCCAGCATGATCCGCCATCGCAGCCTGATCATGATCTTCAGCGACCTCCTGGGCGAGCCGGAATCGATCCGCAGGGCCCTCCACCGCCTCCGGTTCGGCGGCAACGACGTGATCCTCTTCCACGTCCTGGACGAGGCCGAGGCCGTCTTCCCCTTCGACGGCATGCTCCGGCTCGAGGACAACGAGACCGGCGAGACCATCGAGGTGGACGCCGACGCCATCAAGGCCGACTATCTGGAGGAGGTCGAGAGCTTCCGCTCCGGCTTCAAGACCGACTGCATCCGCGCCCGCATGGACTACGTGTCGCTCCACACCGGAATGCCCTTCGACAAGGCGCTGATGTCGTACCTGCTGAGCCGACAGGCCCGAGGGTGACCGCACCATGGAATTCTCCCTCATCAACGCGGGACTCGCCGCCGGCGCGGCGCTCGCGGCCCTGCCGGTCATCCTCCACCTGTTCATGCGGCAGACGCCCAAGCACGTCATCTTCCCGGCGCTTCGCCTGGTCCGCGAGCGGCAGAAGCGGTCCAAGAAGCGGATGCGGATCAAGAACTGGCTCCTCCTGCTGGCCCGGATGGCCGTCCTGGCCCTCATGGCCCTGGCCCTGGCCCGGCCGACGCTGAACTCCCAGGTCTCGCTCGGCGACGAGTCCGTCCCCACCGCGCTGGGCCTGGTCTTCGACACCAGCCTCTCCATGGGCTACAAGGAGAACGACAAGACCCGGCTCGATGAGGCCAAGGAGCGGGCGCTCGCCATCCTCGACAAGGTCCCGGACTCCAGCCTCATCTTCCCGGTGAACTCGGCCGAGCCCGGCGTCCCGGTGGGCCTCTCGCCGGCCGCGGCCCGGAAGTGGATCGACAACCTGGCGATCCGCCCCGTGAATCGCACCCTGAACGCCGCCGTGGGCCGGACCTACCCGGTGGTGGCCGAGTGCGACCGGCCCCGTCGCGAGGTCTTCGTCTTCACCGACCTGACCCGCTCCGCGTGGAACCCGGGCGAGCACGCCGCCGGGCTCGACCAGGCCGCCAAGATCCTCAAGGAAGGGCACGGCGGCAAGATCTCCACCTTCATCATCCGGCTGGGGCCGAAGGAGCTCCAGGACGTGGCCATCGACGCCGCCGAGCCGGCCTCGCAGGTCGCCACCCAGGGCGAGGAGATGGAGGTCCGCGTCCGCGTCAGGAATTCCGGCAGCCAGCCCGCCTCACGCGTCGTCGAGTTCTACCTGGACGGCGTCAAGAAGGGGGCCAAGCCCATCGAGATCCCGCCGGGTCAGCAGCCCGAGGTCACCTTCCTCACGCCCCCTCGGCTCCAGGACGCGGAGCTCCATCGCGGCGAGGTCCGGCTCACCGGCGCCCCCGACCCGCTCGACTTCAACGACCGCCGATACTTCACCTTTCGCGTCCGCCCGGCCCTCAAGGTGCTGCTGATCGCCGAGGCCGCCATCGACGCCGACTTCGTCGCCGCCGCCCTGGATCCCGACCCGGTCCCGGGCTCGCCGCGGACCGTCCAGCTCAGCCGGGCACGACCGGGCGAGCTCGTCTCCCGCTTCCGCGACACGCTCAAGGATCAGGCCGCCGTCTTCCTGCTCAACGTCCCGGCCCTGGACGAGGAGGCCTGGGGGCTGCTCAACGCCTACGTCCATCAGGGTGGGGGGCTCGTCGTCGGGCTCGGCAACCGCTGCCAGGCCGCCAACTACAACGGCGCGACGGCCGCCCAGGTGCTCGCGGCGGGGCTCGACACCGTGCAGAGCCCGCGCAAGGAGGCGATGTTCGGCTCGATCGCCGACTTCACCCACCCTCTCTTCCAGGGCTACGCCAAGGACATGGAGCCGCTCCTGGCCATCACCCCGGTCTATCGCTACTGGTCCCTCAAGCCCGCCAAGGAGGCGCGTGTCCTCCTCAACCTCTCCGACAACGCCCCGGCGCTCCTGGAACGGACCTTCAAGGGGGCCAGGCCGGGCCGGTCGCTCCTCTGGAGCACCCCATTGTCTCGACGCGCCGACCGCAGGGATCCCGCGGCCTGGAACGAGTTCCCCCTGCCGGATTCCGGATGGCCCTTCCTGGTGCTCATGAACCGAACCGTCCCCTACCTGGCCGGGACCTCCAGCGAACAGTTCACCTATGAGGCCGGCGAGAACGTCCTCCTGACCCTGCCGCAGGGGACGCGCTACAACAACTTCACGCTCACCGGGCCGGATGCGAAGAGCCCCGAGTCGATCCCCCCGCCCACGTCCGGCGAGGTCCTCGAGATCATCGCCCCCCAGGCCATCGGGCAGTGGTCGGTCACCGCCAAGGACGCCGACAACAAGCCGTCGAAACTGGGCTTCAGCCTCAATCCGCCCCGCGCGGAGAGCCAGTTCAACCCGCTCGAGACCGCCGACCTCGACGCGATCTTCGGCAAGGACGGCTACGTCCTGGCCCAGGATGACAAGGCGCTCCGCGACGCCGTGGACACCGCCCGCGTCGGCCGCGAGCTGTTCCCCTGGCTGATGATGCTCATCCTGATCATCGTCACCCTCGAGACCGTCCTGGCCAACACGTTCTACAAGGAAGCACAGAGGCCGGATACCGCCGCCGCACCGGCCTGATCCTCCCAGAGCCGAGCCGGCCCGATCGTAGCGGAGAGTCGAGCGACATCATGTTCCATGGCTTCAGCGTCTCCTTCAACCCGGTCGAGCCGAAGCTGCTGTTCGTGACGGCCGCGGTGGCCGTCGTCATCCTGACGGTCTGGGCCTACGCCAGGAAGCTCCGCGGCTCAACCGGCGGGTGGCGGTGGGTGGCGCTGGGGCTCCGGCTGACGGCCATCCTCCTCTGCCTGCTCGCGGCGCTCCGGCCGTCGGTCGTGCTCCAGGAGAAGAAGCGGCAGGCCGCGGACCTGGTCTTCCTGATCGACAGCAGCAAGAGCATGGCCCTCGGCGACGAGATCCGCGGCCAGACCCGCTGGGCCGTCGGCAAGCAGGCGATGGAAGAAGGCATGGAAGCCGCCAGGGGGCTGGGGCCGAACCTGGACGTGGTCCCGCTCCGCTTCGATTCCTCCCTGGCCGATGCGCTCACCGAGGGCAAGCTCCCCGCGGAGCCCTCCGGCAGCGAGACCCAGCTCGGCACCGCCATGCTCGAGGCCGAGAAGCGGGCCAGCCAGGATGGCAAGCGGATCGCCCGGATGATCGTGATCTCGGATTTCGTCTCGAACAGCGGCACCAATCCGCTGGTCGTCGCCCGCACCCTTCGCGATCACCAGGTCCCGGTGGTCACGGTCGGCCTCGGGGCGGAGAACGCCGGCAAGCAGTCCCGCGACATTGCCGTCCGCGACATCGTCGCGGCGCCCACGGTCTTCGTGAAGAACCAGCTCGAAGTCCGCGGCACGCTCGTCTCCCGCGGCTATCCCGGCCAGCCCGTGAAGGTCGACCTGTATGTGGAGGGGCAGACCGCCCCCGTGGCGAGCACCCAGGTCAAGGTCCCCGACGGCGCCGAGTCCGCCCCGATCGCGGGCCTGAAGTACGTCCCGCAGACGCCCGGGGAGAAGCTCATCTCCCTCAAGGTCACGCCCCTCGACGGCGAGTTCATCACGTCGAACAACGACATCAGCACGTTCGTCACCGTCCTCAGCGGCGGCCTGAACGTGATGTTCCTCCAGGGGCCCAATTTCACCTGGGATTATCGCTACCTGCTCCGGTCGACGATGACATCTCAGGTGATCCAGGTCGAGGGCTTCGTGATCCGCAAGCCCGTGCAGGGGGACGCGAGCGAGGTCGACGATGCCGAGTTCGCGCCGGGCAAGTACAACGTGTACGTCCTCAGCGACCTCCCCGCGAATTTTCTCCCCCCACGCCAGCACCGGCTCCTGGCCGAGGCCGTGAAGAAGGGGGCCGGCCTGATGATGCTCGGCGGCCGGACGAGCTTCGGGGCAGGGGGGTGGGCCGAGACGGCGCTCACCGACGTGCTCCCCGTCGAGATCCATCCGGGAGACGGCCAGCTCGAGCCGGAGGGAGGGGTTAAGTTCGTCCCCAGCAATACCGGCCTGAACAGCTACCTGCTCCAGATCGGCGCCAGCAAGGAGGAAACGGCGAAGCTCTGGGAGATGATGCCGCCGGTCCTGGGTACCAACCGCTTCAGCGGTCCCAAGGGGGGTGCCGAGATCCTCGCCCAGACCGGCGGCGCGGTCGTCGAGCCACTTCTCGTCACGGCGCAGGTGGGATCGGGCCGGGTCGTCGCCTACGGGGGCGATACCTGGGTCTGGCCGAGGTCCTCCGAGGAAGGCCGGCTCGCCCACCGCAAGTTCTGGCGGAACGTGATCTTCTGGCTCTCCCACAAGGAGAACGAGGGGGACACCCAGGTGAAGCTGGCCCTCGACCGGCGGCGAATCGGCGTGGGCCAGAAGGTCGAGATGACCGTCACGGCCCGCGATGCCAAGGGGGCAAACCTCTCGGGCGTGACCTACGAGACGAAGGTCGAGCGCGAGGGATTGAGCCCGACGCCGGAGCCGGTGGACCTGTACACCCAGGGTGACGAGGCACGGGGCTCGTACGCCGCGGTCGGCCAGCCGGGCGCGTACAAGGTGACGGTGATCGGCCGCAAGGACGGCCACGAGATCGGCCGCGACTCCTCACGGTTCCTCGTCTACCAGGACGACCGTGAGCTCGAGAATCAGTCCGCCGACCTCGCCCTCGCCCGTCAGATCGCCGAGATCACCGGCGGCGAATCCATCCCGCGCGAGACCCTGGCGAAATACCTCAAGTCGATCGACCAGTCCCAGTTCACCGAGTATCTCAGCCCGACCGAGCACAAGGTCTGGGACAACTGGCCATTCCTGCTGATCTTCACCGCCATCCTCACCCTGGAGTGGTGGATCCGCAAACGCCACGGCTGGGTGTGAAATTCGGCCC
>NZ_JAALJH010000110.1 GCF_011064615.1 Aquisphaera insulae
AATCTCCCGGCGCACGCTTCCGCCGGATGAACCACTTATCCTGGCAAGACACTCGAAAGCTGACCAACATGACGCTGCCCGATCGCCACATCCGCTGCTATCCCGCTGCATAAGGCTTCGCAACCTCCGCGAAACGGATCGTTCTTCGATGTAATCGACCAACGTGGTCGACGCCCCGAGCGCCGCATACTTTACTGCCTCAGAGCCGAGCTCACCTCGTGATCGAACGAACGCGCAATCCGAGTCATCTGCCTCGCAGAAGGACAGAACATGCTTCATCTCAGTATGCGGCGATTTGCCGTGCCATCTCTCGTCGCCCTGGGATTCACCCTGGGTTCAGCAATGTGCTCGTCGGCCCAGGCCGGCTCATTCGTCTTCGTGACGCCGGCCGATGCGACCACGTCCGGGCCGGTCAGTGCCGAGGCGGACTTCACCACCGCGGAGGGGAAGATCACGATCGTCCTGAAGAATCTGCAATCCAATATCGGGGACGTCGCCCAGGCTATCAGCGACATCAAGTTCTCCGTCGGCTCCAGCTCGGAGCTGATCGGGGCTGCCGTCGACTCGCCGGCTAGCGTCGGAAAGGAGGTCACGGTAGCCAGCAACAAGACCTATTCCGTGGGCTCCTCGGCTGAGGCCGACTGGAATTCTTCGATCGTCGCCAACTCGGTACATCTGGACGCGCTTGGCAGCGGCCAGCCCCAGCACCTGATCATCGGTGGTCCCGACAGCACCACTAACAAGTACGCGGCCGCTGGCGGCTCCATCGCGGGGAACGGCCCGCACAATCCCTTCCTGTACGAGTCGGCCACATTCGTCATCACGGGGGACAACATCACCGCGAACACCCTGATCAAGGACGTGAGCTTCTCCTTCGGCACGAAGGAAGGCGAGCATGTGATCCCCTCGGCGGCGGTTCCCGAACCGAGCTCTTTGCTCCTGGGCCTCGCTGGAATCGGGCTCGCGGGAGCGGTGAAGTTCGCCCGTCGGCGTCAGGCCGCCTGAGGCCGCCGCATCACGAGATCGCGTTGCGTCCCCCGCTGCTCACTGAGAACCGGACTGCGGTTGCGTGGATTTGCACGGCCCCTCGGACTCATCAGACTTTACCGACGACGCTCGAAGCCAGGGTTTCTTGAAGGTCACTCCAGAACCGGATCGAGAGGTGCCAGGAACACCTGGCACCTCTCGGTTTTTGACAGCTTCGGGTTTTCCGGAGCAACCTGCATCCTCGACGCGCCGCCCCCGGAGGTCCACCTCCCGCCTTCGCTTCCCCGCCGCTCCAGCCCCACTTCGACGCCCACTGCGCCACCCCTTCCGCTCCCGCGGTCGGCACACACGAACCGCGGGCGCGGGCCCTGGTCGTTCAGCTCGCCGCGACGGCTTGGGACCTTTCCCGAGAAATCCTGTCCGGTCGACGGTCAATCCCGCGATACCTGAGGGTAACCGCCCGGGCCCGGGGCAGAGCCGACGGTGCAATGCCGTCGTGACTGGGAAAGGGCCTCGTCGCGATCGGGCTCCCGATCGCCGGGCTTCCAACGCCGATCGTGCAGCCTGTTTGTCCATCCTGACGCCGGGACCGAATCGTGATCGCCCGACGCCGGAATCGAGCCGCGCTGCGCACCGTCATGACAAATCCAGGAGTCCAGACGTGCTCACTCAGAAGATCCACCAGATGCTCGGAAATCGTGGCGCCCGCCGTAAGCCCCGGGTTCGCAGGGGCCTGCAGCTCTCGGTCGTGGAGTTGCTCGAGGTTCGGGCCACGCCCGCGGTGAGCGCCGTCTTCGTCCCGGGGGCCTCGGCCCTCACGATCATCGGGGACAACCTGAACAACGCGATTGTCGTCAGCCGGAACGCGGCCGGGACGATCCTGGTGAACAATGGCGCGATCCCGATCGTGGGAGGCACCCCGACCGTCGCGAACACATCCCTTGTCCAGGTCTTCGGCCAGGGAGGGAATGACCTCATCACCCTGAGCGAGGCCAACGGTGCGCTGCCGAAGGGGAACCTCTTCGGCGGTTCCGGCAACGACACGCTGACCGGCGGCTCGGGTGCCGACCTGCTGTTCGGCCAGGCCGGCAACGATACGCTGCTGGGCAAGGGGGGCAACGACTTCCTCTTCGGCGGCGACAACAACGACGTGCTGATCGGCGGCGATGGCGACGACCAGGTCTTCGGCGAGGCCGGCAACGACCGGATGATCTGGAATCCCGGCGACGACACCGACCTCAACGAGGGGGGTGCCGGGACCGATACCGTCGAGGTCAACGGCGGCAACGGTTCGGAGAGTTTCAGCGTCACGCCGAATGGGACGCGGGTCCGCCTCGATCGGCTCAATCCGGCCCCCTTCTCGATCGACATCGTCACCTCCGAGAACCTCGTCGTGAACCTCAACGGCGGCGATGACAACTTCGCGGCCTCGAACGGTCTCGCCTCTCTTATCAGCCTCACGGTGGACGGCGGGTCGGGCAACGACTCGATCCTGGGCGGCGACGGCAACGACATCCTCGTCGGCGGCGAGGGCAACGACTTCATCGACGGCAACCGGGGCAACGACTCCATCTTCCTGGGGGGCGGGGATGACGTCTTTCAGTGGGATCCGGGCGACGGCAGCGACACGGTGGAGGGGCAGAACGGCCTCGACACGATGGTCTTCAACGGGGCGAACATCGGCGAGAAGTTCGACATCTCCGCCAATGGTGGCCGCGTCCGATTCACCCGGGACATCGCCAACATCGTTATGGACCTCAACGACGTGGAGGCGATCACCCTGAATGCACTCGGCGGGGCAGATCAGCTCACCGTCAACGACCTCAGCGGCACCGACCTGACGTCGGTCAACGCGAACCTGGCCGGGACGATCGGCGGCATCGCGGGCGACGGCGCGGCCGATACCGTGACCGTGAACGGCACCAACGGCAACGACATCATCGACATCTTCGGGGCCGGATCCAGCGTCGCCGTCGTCGGGCTCGCCGCCCGGGTAAACATCACCGGCTCCGAGCGCGCGAACGACTCGCTGGTCGTGAATGCACTGGGAGGGAATGATGGCGTGACGGCCACCACCGTCCCCGCCGGGGTCATCAGGCTGACGGTCGACGGAGGGTCCGGCGACGACACCATCCTGGGTTCCCAGGATGCCGACGTGATCCGGGGCGGGGACGACAACGATTTCATCTTCGGCGACAACGGCAACGACATCGTCTTCCTGGGCGCGGGGAACGACGTCTTCCAGTGGGATCCGGGCGACGGCAGCGACACCGTCGAGGGACAGGGGGGCAACGACAAGATGCTCTTCTTCGGGGCCAACATCGCGGAGAACATCAACGTCCTCGCCAACGGCGGCCGGGTCCTGTTCACCCGCGACGTCGGAAACGTGACGATGGATCTGAACGGCGTCGAGTCCATCGAGTTCCGGGCCCTGGGCGGGGCCGATAACGTCACGGTCGGCGACCTCACCGGCACCGACCTGACGAGGTTCGACGTCGACCTCCGCGGCCCCGGCGGCGGCGGCGACGGTGCCGCGGACTCGGTGACGGTCAACGGCACGCAAGGGGCCGATAACTTTGGCGCCGCGGGGGATTCCGGCGGAGTCTCGGTCTTCGGGCTCCATACCGCGGTGAACGTCTTCTTCGCGGATCCGACCATCGACCGGCTCACGCTCAACGGCCTGGGTGGCGACGACGTGATCAACGCGTCCTCGCTCGAGGCCGACGGCATCAAGCTGACCATGAACGGGGGGCTGGGCGCGGACTTCCTCGTCGGCAGCGACGGCGACGACCTCGTCAACGGCGGCGACGGCAACGACACCGCCCTCATGGGCGCCGGCGACGACACGTTCGTCTGGAACCCGGGCGACGACAACGACATCATCGAGGGCCAGGCCGGCTTCGACACGATGCTCTTCAACGGGGCGAACGTGTCGGAGGTCATCAACATCTTCGCCAACGGCGGCCGGGTCCTGTTCACCCGCAACATCGCCAACGTCATCATGGACCTGAAGGACGTCGAAGGCATCGATTTCAATGCCCTGGGCGGGGCGGACAGCATCACCGTGGGCGACCTGTCCGGGACGGACGTCCAGGAGGTCAATCTCAACCTGGCCGCCGCCAACGGCGCCGGCGACGGTGCGGCGGACCGGGTGACCGTCAATGGCACGAGCGGGGACGACGTCATCGCGATCCAGGGGAATGCGTCCGGGGTCGCCGTGCTCGGGCTCGCCGCGACCGTGAACATCACGGGCAGCGAGGCGGCCAACGATTCGCTGGTCGTCAACGGCCTGGCCGGCGACGACGTGATCGAGGCAACCGGCCTCTCCGCCGGGGCGATCAGGCTCACCGAGAGCGGCGGCGACGGGAATGACGTGCTCCTCGGCAGCGCCGGCGACGACGTCCTGCAGGGGAACGACGGCGACGACGTCCTGATCGGCGGCCTCGGCCTGGACGTCCTCGACGGCGGCACCGGCGACAACGTCGTGATCCAGGACTGACGCAGCCCGACCGCCGACTCCCGGAGGGGCGCTCGCGGGCGAGCGCCCCTCCGCGTTTCGAAGGCGGCCGCTCGACGAGTTCCCGTCGGCTCGAGGGGCATCACCCGAACCGCATGTGATCCACGAACTCGTCCTGGAACCGAGGATCGGCGGCCAGTTCGACGTGCTCGGTGATGGCGAGGACCTGGTCGAGGATCTGGCGGCGGCGAGAGGGGGCCAGGAGGAGCATCCGGGCCCCTCGAAGCGCCGCGTTGCCCGCGGGCGTCGGGCGTTCCGCCCACTCCGGGATCAAGCCGATGCGGCGGGCGCTATCCGCCCTCACGTAGTTGCCGAAGGCTCCCGCCAGGTAAAGGCGGCCCGATGCCGGTCGCCGGCCTTCCAGGAGCATGTCGAGCCCGGCCGCGAGCGCCCCCTTGGCGAGCTGGAGCTCGCGGATATCGGACTGCGCGAGCGCCACGGTCCCGCACAGGGGCACGGTCCTGGTCCCTCCGGCGATCCGCCCGCTGGGATCGATCAGCCCGAGGTCGAGCGCGGCCGCCGCGGCATCGACGAGGCCGCTGCCGCAGATCCCTCGGGGAGTGGCCCCGCCGATGGCGGTGCATCGCAGGGCGCCGTTCGCGACGGTCACCCGATCGATGGCACCGGTGCCGGCTCGCATGCCAAGGCCGATGTTGCCCCCCTCGAAGGCCGGGCCCGCGGCCGCCGACGCACAGCGGAGCCCGCGGCGGTCCCCCACGACGATCTCGCCGTTGGTGCCGAGGTCGAGCAATACCCCGGGCTCGTCGCCCTCGAACAGCCCCGTGGCCACGATGCCGGCGAGGATGTCGCTGCCGACGAAGCCGCCGATGCAGGGCAGGAAGCACGCCGGCGAGTTCAGCGTGATCGGCCAGCCGAGTTCCCCGGCCTCGAGCAGGACCGGGCCGATCGACGGGGAACGGAAGGGCACGGCGGCCAGCGGGGCGACGTCGAGCCCGCCGAAGAGATGGTGCATCGCCGTGTTGCCGACGAGGAGGGCCTCCTCGATCGGCCTCCCCGCCGCCAGCCTGGCGAGCATGGTGCCGGTGGCCTCCCGGATCGCGGCCGACAGCGTGCCCGGACTGGAGAGCTCGAAGCGGATCCGGCTCATCAGGTCCGCGCCGAATCGCGCCTGGGGATTGAGCGCGGACTCCACGGCGAGGACCCGCCCGGTCCGTCGATCGACGAGCTGCGCGACGACCGTGGTCGTCCCGACGTCGATCACCGCGCCCAGCCCGTCGGCGGGCTCGAACGGTACGACCGCACGGTCGTCGAGGATTTCCACCGTCCACTGGGCGATCTCCAGGGTGACGGGCCCATCCGACTCTGCCATGCATCCGAGCCGCCAGCCCTGGCCGAGCTCCGTCGCGGTGAACGCGGACCTCATCTCCTCCGTGACGGGCACGTCGCCCTCGAGCACTCGCACCTTGCAGCCGGCGCAGAGGATGGCCCCGCCGCAGGGGAATTCGACCCCGCGCTCGAAGAGCAGGTCGCGGAGCGAGCGGGCCGGCGACGGCTCGAGGCGGACGGTCTCCGCCGGCCCGCTCACGTTCGGTGGCTCCTGGCGAAATCGGCGAGCGCCCGGAGGTTGGCTTCCGGCGTGCCCCGGGGGATCTCGCAGCCCGCGCCCACGATGTAGCGAGATCCGGCCTCCTCGAAGCAGCGGGAGAGCTCGCGGCCGATGCTCTCCGGCGTACCGTCGCGGACGACCCGCACCGGGTCGAGATTCCCGAGCAGGACCTGGTCCGGCCCCATGGCCGAGCGGGCCTCGTGGATGGGGCATGGGAAATCGAGGTCGACGATGTCGCAGCCGAGCGTGCCCATCCCGCCGACGATCTTGCGGGTATTGCCACAGATATGCAGGCGGACACGAGCTCCGACGGCCTTGATCGCCGCGACGAGCTGGCGCTCGCGGCGGACGATGAACGTCTCGTAGAGCCTGGGCCCGATCAGCGAGGCCGCCGCGTCGCCGACGCCGATCACGTCCGCGCCGGCCTCGACCTGCGCCTCGGCGAATGCCGTCTCCATGGTGACGACGAAGTCGAGGAGCTGGGCGACGAAATCGGGGTCGTCGTGGAAGTCCAGCATGAGCGTATTCAGGCCGCGAAGGTCCGCCGCCATGGCGCAGGGGCCCTCGACCCAGCCCTCGACGACGCGGTCGTCGCCCACCTTCTGGCGGAGCAGGCGGACGGCCTCGATCCGGTCCCGCATCCGTCCGTCCCGCGTCATGTCCGGGAGCTTCAGCCCCGCCAGTCGCGACTTGTCCTCGAGCAGGGCCCGGCTCTCGACGACGGCCGGGGGCTGGTCCTCGAACCACCCGACGGCACCCCCGAGGTCGGCGACCTCCCGCGCCGGGTCGGAGATCGCCGAGACGTAGTCGAACCCGAACGCCTCGGCCGTCCGGAACTGCGCGTCGGCGAGTACGCGATGGTCCCTGGCGTAGGTGCCGTACTTCTCGCCGGCCACGTCGGCGGCGAACATCATGGTGATGGGCATCAGCGGCAGGTGATCGACGGCCTGTCCGTCGATCATCGCCAGGATCCGCTGGCGGCCGGTCATGTATCCGTCCTTTCGGCGGCGATGAGGCAATCCTCGGGCCGGGCGACGATCCGATGTCGCGGCGGGACGAGCAGGAAGCTCGATTCGTCCCAGGCGCCGGAAAGGAGCCCGCGGAAGAGGCCGAGGTCACCCCGGAGGACCTCGAATTTCCACCCCTTGTCGACGGCCTCCGCCGCCGCCGACGCCCGGAAGCGGTCGTCGGGCTCGATGCCCGTCTCGATGAACGTGAGCTGCTGGTAGGTGCTCTGGTAGCGCGTCAGCTCCTCGAAGAGGAATCGGCCGTTCTCCTCGCCATAGCGATCGACGAGGTCGTCGAGCGAGGCCCCCACGCCGGTCTGCGATCGCGCCAGCGGCTCGAGGTCCGCCCCGCGCTCCACCCAGCCGCTGGAGCGGTAATAGACGCCGGCGTGGCCCCTGAAATAGTCCTCGAACCGATCCCGGCTGCCCATCAGGAGGGTGATGCAGTCGTGCGCCCGGGGCACGACCAGGGGGACGGACCGGGCTTCCAGCCCCGCCAGGCCGTTGCCGCAGAGGCCGTAGCCCAGGGCGATCGCGTCGTACTTCTCGGCCGCGGCCTCGGCCTCGTCGATCGCGGCCTGGAGCCCGGCGCGCATGGCCTTCGCCCCGAGGTCGTGGAGCCCCTTGGAGAGGAACCGGGCGTCGACGACGTGCGGCGAACGCGTCACCGCGTCGCAGAGCTCGCGGATGATCACCTCGCAGCCGATCAGGAGGATGCGCATGATTCGAGGGCCTTCGTCAGGGCCTGGACGAATGCGGGACTCGTGCCGCAACAGCCGCCCAGGAAGCGGGCGCCGGCCTCGATGATCGGGGCCGCATGGCCCGCGAAGTCCTCGGGCGTCATCGTGTAGACCGCCTTCCCCGCGTCGAGCGCGGGGATGCCGGCGTTGGGCTTGATCCAGACCGGCAGGCCGGACGACTCGCCGAGCCGTCGGCAGATGGACGGGAAGGCATCGGGCCCCGCGCCGCAGTTCGCGCCCACGGCGTCCGCACCCTCCTCGGCCATGGCCTGGCCGACGGCCTCCGGGGTCACGCCCATCATCGTGCGGTCCTTCTTCTTGCCCGCGTCGAACGCGAACGAGACGACGATCGGCAGGCCGAGCGGACGGGCCGAGCGGACCGCGAGCCGTGCCTCCTCGACGTCGCTGAAGGTCTCGAAGAGCAGCGCATCGACCCCGCCGGCCGCGAGCGCCTCGGCCTGGGACGCGAACGCCGAGGTCACCGCCTCGGGGCCGATCTCGCCGGTCGCCAGGACCTTCCCCGTCGGGCCCATCGAGCCGAAGACCCGGACGCCGGGCCGCGCCCGCGCGGCCTCCCGCGAGATCTCCGCGCCTCGCCGGTTGATCTCGGCCACCCGGTCGGCCAGCCCGATCGCCGCCAGGGCGACCGCGTTCCCGCGGAAGGTGTTGGTGAGGATCACATGGCTCCCGGAGTCGATGTACGACCGGGCCACCGCCAGCACGTCGGCCGGCCGCTCCAGATTCCAGAGGTCACCCGGCTGGCCGATCGCCAGCCCGCGGGCCTGCATCTCCGTCCCCCAGGCCCCATCGGTGATGACCACTCGCCGCCCGCCGAACAGTCCCAGCAATCGACCCATCCGTCTCGCCCCCCGTTGACGTCCCTGGCGCGTCATCCCACGCCGCAGAGCTTGCGAGCCAGGCTCACGGCATTGCCCGCGGATTCGCCGTAGCCGTCGGCGCCGATGTCGTCGGCGTATTTCTGGGTCACGGGGGCCCCGCCCACGAGGACCTTCACCCGGTCGCGAACACCCGCCTCCTTCAGGGCCTCGATCGTCGTCTTCATCGAGGGCATGGTCACGGTGAGGAGGGCCGAAAGGCAGACGACCTGGGCACCTTTCTCGCGGATGGCCTCGATGAACTTCTCCGGCGGGACGTCCGTCCCCAGGTCGATCACCTCGAACCCGCCCCCCTCCAGGAGGGAGCCGACGAGGTTCTTGCCGATGTCGTGCAGGTCCCCCTTCACCGTGCCGATCGCCACGGTCCCGGTGGGCCTCGCCCCGCGCGCGGCCAGCAGCGGGCCGAGCAGCTCGAGCGAGCCCTTCATCGCCCTCGCGGCCAGGAGCAGCTCGGGGACGAAGTACTCCTCCTCCTCGTACCGCCGGCCGACCTCGTCCATCGCCGGCACCATCGTCCCGGAGATCAGGGCGAGCGGGTCCATGTCCTCGGCGATGGCCTCCTTCGTCACCGCGACCGCCGTCTTCGCGTCGCCGTTGAGCACCGCATCGTAGAGCTTCCTCAGGTCAGCCATGATTCGCCCCTTTCTTCGTCGGCCGGGGCCGCGGAGGCGGCCCTCGTCGGCCTTCTCGGTTGGTCTCATTCAGGCTAGCCTTGCCCGATGGCCAGGTCAACGAGACGGCGGCCGCCGGCCGCGGAGGCGTTCCGCCTGGCGAGCGCAGGGGCCCCGGGCTATGATCTTGCGCCATCCCCCCGGCCCGATCACTCCCGAGGTACGACCCATGAAGAGCCCCCTGGATCGTCGCCGATTCCTCGCATCCGCCGCCGCCGCCAGTGCCGCCACGACGGCGATCGTGTCCGAGGCTCACGCCGAGGGGGGGGCTCCCGCCCTGCTCGGCGGCACGCCGATCCGACGAGAGCCATTCCCGGCCTGGCCGAGGGCGGATCGGCTCGAGGAGGACGGCCTGCTCGGCGTGCTCCGCAGCGGCAAGTGGTTCCGGGGAGGGGGAGACCGGGTCGATCGGTTCGAGAAGGCCTACGCCGGGATGACCGGCGCGGCGCACTGCGTGGCCGTGGCCAACGGGACGAGCGCGCTGGTGACCTCGCTCGCGGCGCTCGGCATCGGCCCGGGCGACGAGGTCATCATCCCCGCCTATACGTTCATCGCCACGGTCAACTCCGTGCTCCTCCATTACGCGATGCCCGTCTTCGTGGACACCGACCCGGAGACCTTCCAGATCGACGCGCAGAAGATCGAGGCCGCGATCACGGATCGGACCGCGGCGATCATGCCCGTGCACCTGGGCGGGAACGTGGCCGACCTGGACGCGATCATGGAGATCGGCCGGCGGCGGAAGCTCCCCATCATCGAGGACGCCTGCCAGGCCCACCTGGCGGAGTGGCGCGGGAAGAAGGTCGGGACGATCGGCTCGACCGGCTGCTTCAGCTTCCAGGTCAGCAAGAACCTCTCCTCCGGCGAGGGGGGCGCCATCCTCTCCGGCGACGCGGAGCTCGCCGGGCGCTGCTACGCGTTCCAGAACAACTGCCGCGGCCGGGCCATGGAGGGATACCGCTTCACCTATGAAGGTGGACGCGGGGCCAACCTGCGGATGACCGAGTTCCAGGGGAGCCTCCTCCTGGCCCAGATGACCCGGCTGGAGGCCCAGTCTCGGACCCGGGAAGAGAACGCTCGCTACCTGACCGGGCTGCTCGCGGAGATCCCCGGCATCATCCCCGCGAGGCAATACGAGGGCTGCACGAGGAACGCCTATCACCTTTACATGTTCCGATACCACGACGAGGCGTTCGGCGGCCTCGGCCGCGACAAGTTCCTCAGGGCGATGCAGGCCGAGGGCATCCCCTGCTCCGGGGGCTACTCGCCCCTCAACAAGGATGCGTCGGTGGTCGCGGCGATCGCCTCGAAGGGCTTCGGCCGGATCTACCCGAAGGGGGAGATCGAGGGGTTCGCCGCCCGCAACGCGTGCCCGGCGAATGATGCCCTCTGCGGCGAGGCCGTCTGGCTCACGCAGAACATGCTGCTGGGCCCCCGCTCCGACATGGACCAGATCGCGGCGGCCGTCCGCAAGGTCCGCGCCGGCGCCGGGGCCCTGGCGAAGGCATGACCGGGGGCCCGGCGGCGGCGGCGATCCTCGTCAGACGGTGCAGAGCTCGACGGCCTCGCCCAGGCTCGCCAGCGGCTGGCGGACCGGGAGGAACTCGTGGGCGAAGAAGCCGTCGAACTTGACGTCCGCGATCGCGCGGGCGATCGCCTTGTAGTTCAGCTCCTGGGACTCGTCGATCTCGTGACGCCCCGGGTTCCCGCCGGTGTGGTAGTGGCCGAAGGCGGCGTGATCGCGCTCGATCGTGCGGATCACGTCCCCTTCCATGATCTGCATGTGGTAGATGTCGTAGAGCAGCTTGAAGTGGTCCGAGCCCACGCGCTTGACCAGCTCGACGCCCCAGGTCGAGTTGTCGCACATGTAGTCGTGGTGGTCCACCTTGCTGTTGAGGAGCTCCATGTTGAGGATGACGTTCGCCTTCTCGGCGACCGGGACGATCTCCTTGAGCGCGGCCACGCAGTTGTCCATGCCCGTCTTGCGGTCGATGCCCCGGGCGTTCCCGGAGAAGCAGATCACGTTCCGCCAGCCCTCGCGGGAGGTGGCCTCGATGGCCGCGTTCATGGCCTTCAGCGCGGAGTCGCGGAACTTGGGATCGCAGAGGCCGTCCGACAGGGGGTGCGAGTTCACCATGGTGCAGATGAGGCCGTGCTTCTTGATCGCCTCGAAGTCGCTGGGGCCGAGCAGGTCGATGCCGACCAGGCCCATCGATTTGCCCGCGGAGCAGAGGTCCTCGAGCGAGACCTTGCCGTAGCACCAGCGGCAGACCGACTGCTTGAGCCGGCCGGAGCCGGCCTTGCCCTTGGCGGCCGCGGCCGCGGGCACGTTGCCGATGAGGGCCCCGGCGGCGGTCGCGACGGCCGCCGCCTGGAAGAGCTCGCGACGCGTCCGGGGGGCGTCCTGTCCGGGTATACGAGCGGAACTTGACATGATCATCTCCTTGTCGACCGGCCGCGGCCGACGCGCGGCGGCGTGGGAAGGGGTTGCGGGTTCAACTCACCGAGGGATGGATCCAGGGCTGCCGATACGGGCGGGCGAGCCGCTGATTGGCCTCGTCGTCGCCCGTCACGCAGCCCTTCTCCGCGTCCCAAGTCAGCGTGCGGCCGAGCTCGAGGGCGAGATTGGCCAGGATGCAGCTCGCGGTCGAGATGTGGCCCTGCTCGATGTCCGCCACGGGCTTGTTGCGGGTCTGGATGCAGGAGAGGAGGTCGAGCATGTGGTGGCGGATGGCCGGCGCGACGTGCCGCTCCAGGTCCTTCTCGGTCTTGTCCACCGGGTACTGGTCCAGCTCGTAGGTGACGTCGCGATGGATCGGCGATCCGCCGCCGAGCGGGATGAAGTCGTAGCCGTGGACGCTCAGCTTGAGCGTCCCCTTCTCGCCGTAGATCGTGGCGCCCCAGGGGTACTTGGGGTCGACCTCCTGGCCCCACGTCCGGTGCTCCCAGACCACGTCGAGGTCGCCGAAGTCGAAGGTCGCGGTCTGCGTGTCCGGGATGTTGGCCTTGCTCTTCGTCTGCACCAGGATGCCCCCGGTGGAGGCGACCCGCTTCGGCCAGCCCAGGCCCAGCATCCACCGCACCATGTCCAGCATGTGGACGCACATGTCGCCGACGATGCCGTTGCCGTACTCCTTGAACGCCCGCCAGCCGCGGGGGTGGATCATCTCGTTGAACGACCGCATCGGGGCCGGGCCGGTCCAGAACTCCCAGTCCAGGTAGTCCGGCGGGGCCGTGTCCGGGGGATTCCCCTGGCCCCTCATGTGATAATAGCAGTAGATCTCGACCATGCCGATCTTGCCGAGCTTGCCCTCGTTGACGATGCGGTCGCGGGCCTCGATCAGGTGCGGCGTGCTCCGGCGCTGGGTCCCCACCTGGACCACCCGGCCGTGCTTGCGGGCGGCGGCGACCATCGCCTGGCCCTCGCGGATGTCGACGCTGATGGGCTTCTGGACGTAGACGTCCGCCCCCGCCTCCACGGCGGCGATCATCGGCAGGGCGTGCCAGTGGTCGGGCGTGGCGATCAGGACGATGTCGAGGTCCTTCTCGGCGAGCATCTTGCGGTAGTCCGAATAGGTCCGCGGCTGCTTCCCGGAGGCCTGCCGCGACGCGACGATCTGGGCCGCCTCCTGGAGCATCCTGCGGTCGACGTCGCAGAGGGAGACGACCTCGACGGGCGCGACCTGGATCAGCCGCAGCAGGTCGCACTTGCCGTACCATCCGGAGCCGATCAGGCCGACGCGCTTGGGCGGGCCGTCCGGCAGGGCCATCACCCGGCCCTTGATCGAGGAGAGTGTGAGCCCCGCGGCGCCGGCGTGGAGGAAGGCACGGCGATTCATTCGGACGTCTCCCTGGGTCGGGTGGAACTGCGTCGGACTGGATACGACCACTCTATGGGACTGGCCGGCCGATCGCGAGGGGGGAGCGGTGAGCACCGGGGCGAGGGGTCGAGATGAAACGCCGCCGGCCAGGGGACGGCCCTGGCCGGCGGCGGGATGGGACGGCGACCGGCCGGGTCAGCGGCCGCGGGCCTGCTCCAGGGCCTGCTCCGCCCTCTTGGCGCCGGCCTTGACGTAATCGGGGACGTCGGCGGAGGCGAGCTTCTCGTAGATGGCCTTCGCCTCCTTGCGCTGGCCCTGCGTCCGCAGGACGTCCGCGGCGCGGAAGAGGCCCTCGCAGGCGTTGATCCGGCAGGCGGCCGGCATGCTGGCCACGGACTTCTCGAGGGCGGCCGTCGCCTCCAGGTTGCCGATCTTGCCGAGGGAGCGGGCCGCGGCGGCGGCGACCTCGGCGTCCGGGTCCGAGAGCTTGGCGACCAGCGCCGGCACCGCATGGGGATCGCGGCGGACGCCGATGCTGCCGATCACGCCCACGAGCAGCCTCCCCTTCAGGGTGCCGAGCGCGTCGCGGAGGGCGACGTCCACGGCCGGGTCGGGGATCGGCTCCAGGCCGTACCGCGCCATGTGGCCGAGCTCCTCGTTGCAGAGCAAGGCCGCGAGCGCCGGGATGGCCTCCGCGGTCCCCACCACGCCGAGCTCCCGGCAGGCATCCGCCTTGGCCTTGCGCGAGGAGTCCGCGGCCTTGAGGACGGCGATCAGCTTCGCCTCCTTCTCCTTCGGATTCGCGGGCGCCTTCTGGGCGAGGGCGGCCGGCGCCGCCAGGGCCAGCGCCACGACCAGGCCCGCGGGGATAGCAATCAATCGGATCATGATTATGCGTCCTTCCTGAATGTCTCGGGGAGTTCAGATGATCCAGGGTTCCCGCTGGGCCCGCGTCCGGAGGCGGTTGGCCGCCTCGTCGTTGAGGAACTCTTCCTTCACCGGGTCGTAGACCATGTCGCGCTTCAGCCACATGCTGATGTTCGCGGCGTGGACGGTGCTCATGGTGCGGTGCATCACCTCCGCGTTGGCCACCGTGAGCTTGCGGCTCTTGACGCAGTCGAAGAAGTTCCGCACGTGGTTCATCGGCCGGCCGGTGCGCTCGGAGTAGTCGGCCACCAGCTTGTCCGCCTCGGCCAGGAGGGACGGCGAGGAGACCTCGGGCTTGTCGTAGCCGTCGGCGATCGTCACCCAGCCCTCGGTCCCCTCGAACTTCATGCCGCAGGAGCCGTGCCAGCCCTCCTTCTGGAGGATCATCTTCACGCCGTTGGCGAACTTCACGACCATGCCGTCGCCGGTCGGGTTGTTGACGTAGCCGTACTCCACGGCCGAGGTGTTCAGGGCGTCGATGCCGGCCTGCCCCTGCGCGAACGTGTGGGCGCCCCACTCGCCGATGCAGCTCGTGTGGAAGTCATAGTGGCCGCGCCAGCCGCCCTTGATGTAGGCCGAGTTGTAGGGCCGCCAGGGGCAAGGGCCAAGCCACTCGTCCCAGTCGACCTCCTCCTTCGGCGGCTCGGGCTCGCCGGGGAGCCACGAGTGGCTCATCTCGGCGGCGTCCCACGGCGCGATGTGGGCGCGGACCGTGTGGACGTGGCCGAGCTTGCCGGTCCGCGCCATCTCGATGGCGGCCACGAAATTGGCCTCGCTGAGCCGCTGGGTGCCGGTCTGATAGATCCGCCCGTAGCGGCGGGCCGTCTGGACCACGGCCCGACCCTCGGCGATCGTCATGCACGACGGCTTCTCGGAATAGACGTCCTTGCCGGCCCGCATCGCCATGATGGCGGCGGTCGAGTGCCAGCGGTCCCCGGTCGCGATCAGGACGCCGTCGATGTCGGCCCGGGTGGCGAGGAACTCCCGCATGTCCCGATACATCTTGCAGTCGCTGTTGCCGTTCTTCCTGTCGATGATGGCCTTGACGGCCTCGCGCCGCTCCTTGCGGGCGTCGCAGATGGCGACGAAGTGCACGTCCTTCTCGGGGAGCATCCACTTCAGGTCGTGCTCGCCCCGGGAACCGATGCCGATGCCGGCCATCGTGATCCGCTCGCTGGGGGCGACGGCCCCGTCGCGGCCCAGCGCCCTGGCCGGGATGATGGTGGGCAGGAGCGCGGCCGCGCCGGCGGCGGCCGTCGTCCCCAGGCATTGTCGCCGCGTCAGGCCGGCATCCTTGGTCATTCCCCTGGTGGGCCTCGAATCAGTCATCTCGGCGTCTCCCTCGTGACGGATCGTCTCCAAAGACAGGCACGACTTTCGTGACTCCGGGCGGGGCCATCGACGAATCCGCGATCCGGGGATGCGGCACGGCCCCGGGCGGGCTCGCGTCGCATCGGTCTCTCTCCTCCCCCCGCCGTACGGGCGTGCCGCGAGGGTCTCTCAGGGTCGATCGTTGGTGGGATGTCGTCGGTGGATCGTCCCGGTATCTTCGCTCCGCCCGATGCCCCGCACAAGGACCTACCCGGACTTCCCGCCGCCGGCCGGCGCGACCCTAGCGACCCCGGCGGACGACGGCCTTCCGCTCGTGCGGCCCGGGGACGAACATGTCGGCCGAAGTCAGGCCCAGGGCCCGGGCCAGCTCCACGCTGTAGTCGAGCTTGCCCATGTTCGGATATCGGCCGTTGGATCCGAAGCTGAACTTCGCCCCCGCCGCCTTCGCCTGCTTCAGGAACGCGAGCCGCGGCAGCTTGTAGCTGGCGCTGATCTCGATCGCGATCTCATACCCGATCGCGGCATCCACCACCTTGCCGATCCGCGACTCCGTCCAGAGCGTCTCGTACCCGGGCATCAGGGCCTCGGGCAGCCACGAGGCGTTGGCCAGGATGTCGAACGGCTCGGTCGCCATGATCTGGACGTGCCAGTCGACGAATCGGTCCATGAATCGCTCGTGATCCCTCAGCCCGACCTCGTCCTCGTCGAACTTCTCCCAGAGCTTGATCCGCCGCCCCCCCTTGCCGGGGAAGGTCATCGCGTCGGTCAGGACGTAATCGACCCGGGCCAGGACCTCCGGCGAGAAGCAGCCGGCCCAGTCCGTCCATTCGGCCTGCAGCCCGCGATAGACCCCCTTCCCCTCGAGCCGCTTCAGATAGGCCAGCAGCTCATCGTCGTCGCTCAGCACGACCGGATACCTGTTCTCCTTCGTGCCGGCGTGCTCGACGATGCCGAACTTCACCTTGCGCTCGATGCCGAGCGGCAGGACCCGTTCGATGGTGCTGTTGTCCAGGTGCGTGTGCAGGTCGACGAGCGGGAAGTCCAGGGCGGGGCGTTCGTCGCTGCTCCCGTCGCTCCGGCCGGCAAGCCACGAGGCGCCCGCCAGGGCGACGGAACGGGCCAGGAAAGCGCGGCGGGATGGATGGCGATCGACCGGAGGCATGGTGTTGGTCCTTGTCATTCGACGACGAATTCATACCAGAGTGTACGATGCTCCGGCCCGATGGCCACGACGGCATGGTCGCCGCGGGCCTGTACCTTGACCTTGGTCGCCCGACGATTCCCGGCCTGGTCGAGCGGGTAGGCGACGAGCCTGTTCGAGGAGACCGGCAGCTCGATCTCGGCCGGGATCCCCTCGCAGAGCACGGGCGGCTCGCCCCAATGATCGTCCAGGGTGATCTTCGTCCCGTCGAGCTTGCGGAGCCTCGCCCCGGTATTCTGGACGCCGCCGGTCGCCGCGATCAGGATCCGGCCCGGCCGGTCGAAACCCGGGCCGTCGATCGCGGTCATCGTGATCGTGGCCCAGTCCCGGCTCGTCTTGCCGATCCGGAGGCGAACGCCCCCCAGGTCGAATTCGCGGCCGCGGACGAAGCCCGTGAAGAGGCGGGTCCGCGGAGTGCTCGCCGTGAACGTCCCCGCCCCTCTCTCGGTCACGTCCCAGCGCAGCTCTCCGGTATCGGAGACATGGACGCCGCCGGCCGGGAGGGGCCCCGGGCCCCCCGTCGTGACCTTCGCCGACACATCCAGGCCGATGGCGTGGATCAGCGACCATCTCGGGTCGACGCCGAACGCGCCGGTGGTCAGGCCCCAGGCGTTGACGGATTGGCGGAGCTGCGTCTGCTCGGCATCCCTCGCCGCGGGAGCCGTCACCAGCCGGGTCGCCGGCGCGACGTCCCGGCGCGTGAAGATCGCGGCGCACGCGGGCATGTGGACCAGCCGGGTCGGGTCGGACTGGATGTCGAAATAGCCCTCGAGCTTGCCGGGATCGATCGACGAGCCGCCGCTGTAGTCGAACGAGTAGATGGCGCTCCAGTCCTGGAAGGCGCCGAAGGCCGCGATCATCGGGAAGCCCTCCGCCGCGTACGAGATCGGCGCCGGGTGGTTGTACTCGCTCACCGTGTAGGGCTTGCCGGCCACGCGGGTGGACGCCAGCCGGGCGAGCGTGCCGCCCGGCTCGTTGACGAGCGCGGTGTCCTCCACGTACCAGTCCTTGCTGTCCCAGGCGCGATGGGGGAAGACGGGGTGATTCCAGTACGCATGGGCGTCGACATAGTCGAGCTTCGCCTGGATGCTGGGCGGGCTCCAGCCCATCTGCGTGCCCGTCACCAGGGCCTTGACGCCGAGGTCCCGCTTGAGGAACCGGGCCATGCCCCACCAGTAGGCGGACTCGGTGTCCCAGAGGAAGTCCATGAAGTCGTGGCGCGCCGCCTCGGTCATGTTGAGCGAGGTCTTCTTCATCACGGGGACGCTCGAGTCCTCCAGCCTCTGGCCGCGGGCGAGCCCCGCGGCGCCCCCGGTCCGGAGCGACACGTCCGCCAGCTCATACGTGTCGGGCTCCAGGTTCGTCCAGCCGACGCGTGCGTTCGCGTCGTCCTGCTTGACGGTGAACGTGAGGGAGAATGACCGCCACTCGGGGCGCGTCTGCACCTGGGCATTGAAGCCGAACTGCTCCCAGGGCTCGTGCGCCTGCATGGCGTTGACCACGACCTTGCGGGGATGCTCGCTCCGCATCCGGAACGTGAGCGTGTACGGCTCATCCTTGCGGAGCCTGATCCCCTGGTGGTGGAACTGGGGATGCCACGCAACGCTCCCGCTGCGATTCACGACGACCCGGAGCAGGCCGCCCCGGTCCGCGCGGGCGACCGACCATCGCGCCTGGTCGTCGTCGTCGCGCTCCAGGGTCCAGTTCCGCTCTTCGATCCTCGCGAACCGGCCGCCGCGGATCAGCTCCGGGCCCGGGGCCACCTCGCGGGCGTTCCAGGCCGCGCGGAGCCGCTCGGTCGTGCCGTACTTCTTCTTCAGCCAGGCGTTCCAGAGCTCGCGGAAGGTCGCGGCATAGGGATCCGGCAGGTCGTCGAGGCCCCCGTTGCCCCAGGTGTCATGGAGCGCGTTCTCGTTGTTGATCTCCACGAAGGCCACGGCCGGCTCGCGGGCGTAGGGAGTCCGCGTGTACGGGTTCACGTGGGCGAGCAGGTCCCGCGCGTACTTCTTCTGGAGCTCGATCATCCGGGGCTCGAAGTTGTCCAGCCCCTTGTCCATCTCCGGCCGCCGATCCCGGCCCGAGAAGCCCTCGGCCGTGTCGAACGTCCGCGAGACGTGGAGGTTGATGTTGACGTAAACGCCGTTCTTCTTGAGCTGGGCGATCAGGTAGTCCAGCCGTTCCAGCTTGTCCGGGTCGATCGTCAGCTTGTTGGGGCTCTTGCCCCAGATCGAGGACATGTCCATGTGGTGGAGGCGGACGCAGTTGATCCCGAGCCGGGCCAGCCGCATCGCCAGGCGATCGGCCTGGGCGTGGGTGGGGAAGCTCGCCTCGAAGCAGAGGTTGGTCGCCCAGAAGCGGACCGGCCCGGCGTCGTTGACGAGGTGCGGGCCGTCGGCCCGGATCGGCCCGTCCGCGCCGGCCGGGGTCTTCAGCCAGCCGGCCACGTTCGTCACGTTGCCCGGGGAATCGTAGGAGACGACGAACGGGAAGAGCCCTTCCTCGTCCGCGAAGGCCGCGGAGCCCGTCGCCAGGATCAGGAGCGTTCCGAACAGTCCCATGCCCATGGCCGCGTCGCCTCGAGGTCTGGTGCTGACTCATCCGCCACGGCGCCACCATAACGCGCGCCGCGGGGCGAAGCACCAGCCTGGCGGCCGGCCGGCCTACCGCACCTTCCTCCTCATCAGGACGACGACCTGCCGCGGGGTCGTCACGCGGACCGATCGGTCGGCCGGCGAGACGCCGTACGGATTCACCGCCCGGACGCGGTAGAAGTAGGTCCGATTGGGGGCGACGGACGTGTCGCTGAAGCTCGTAGTCGGCGCCGCAACTTGGCCGACGACGGCCCATTTCTTGCCGTTGAGCGAACGCTCGACCTGGTAGTACGTCGCCGGCGAGGTGCTCGCGGTCCAGCCCAGGACGACCTGCCGGGCCTGCTTCGAGAGGACCGTCGTGCCGGTCACCGCGACCGGCGGCGTCGGGAAGACGGGGATCACGGGTGCCGGCGTCGCGACCTGGACGACCGGCGACGGGGCCGAGGCCGCTCCCCCGTAGAGGCTTCGCACCCGGTAGAAGTAGGTCGTGCTCGCGAGCACCGATCCGTCCCGGAACGTCGTCACGCCGGCCCCGACCGTCGCGAGGACGCCCCAGTTCGCGCCGTCGTTCGACCGATCGACGACGAAGCCGGCCTCGTGCAGCACGTCGGACCAGGCGAGGCCCACGCCGCTCGCGTCGGCGCTCGTCACGGTCAGCCGCTGCGGGGCACTCGGCGTGATCGGGACGGTCACGTTCCCGCCCGTGCCGCCGGTCGTGCCCCCCCCGGTGGCCCCACCACCGCTCGACGGCGCCACGATCGTGCCGCTGAGCGAGTAGGTCCCCACGTTCCCGTACTGGCCCCCGCCGCTGACGACCAGGCGATAGCTGCCCGCCTCGAGGGTCGCGTCGAGGTGGGCCGAGAAGTCGTCGGTGGAGACGGTCGCGGTCGCGATCGGGATGGCTCCCGTGGAGTCGTAGAGCGTCACCACGGGCGAGAGGTTGCTGACGCCGTCGGGGACGGTGACCGTGAAGCTCGACGCCCCCGCGCCGACGTCCACCCGGTAGTAGTCCTGCTGCTGGCCCCTGACGATCAGCCCCGAGGCGCCGAGGGAGGTCCCGTCCTGGATGGCCGGCGACAGGGGCGACGCGGCGGAGCTGGCCGCGACCTGGCGGAAGGAGAAGCCGTTGTTGGACCCGCCGATGATCGCCATGTCGTCCTGCATCGTGGACCACGAGACGGCCGACTGCCCGTACCACCAGAGGCTCCGGCGGGACATGTAGCTGTTCCCCATCAGCGGGGCGACCCCGCCGCCCGGGCCGGGGCTGTACTCGGCGACGAGCACCGATCCCGAGTACTTGCTCTGGTGCTCCAGCCCGAAGCTGTGGCCGGCCTCGTGCGAGGCGGCATCGGCCGTGTACTTGGGCTCGCCGCTGGCCAGGTGATCGGGGAAGACGAAGGAGATGTTCGGCAGCGAGCTCATGGTGAAGTCATTCACGTACGAGATGCCGCCGATCGACTTGCCCGTCCAGCTTCCATCGCCGCCGATGTCCACCTTCTGGGTGACGCCGTGGCTCATGTTGGTGGGCTGGACGGTCGTGACGTTGATGTTGAACGGGGCGTAGTCCTCCGCCACGTAGCTCCAGATCGCGCGGATCGCGTCGAGCTCGCTCGAGCTGAAGGTCGACGTGTCGCTGTCCCGGCTATAGGCCGGGACCACGAAGGAACCGAACTGGCCGTAAGACGCGATCGTGTCGCCGAGGAAGTTCAGGTAGAGGTTCGCCTTCGCGCCGGGGAGGCTGCTGAGCTGAGGCACCTCGCCCCCCGGGCTCGTGACGACGGTGGTCCCCGGGGAGGCCACGAAGCCCTGGTATTCGTCGGACGGGCGCGGGTAGAGGAGGCCGGCCGGGGCGGGGATGGCCGGCAGGTCATCCTCCAGGTACGCGGAGAGCGGCACCGGCCCCATGCTCAGGAGCTGTCTCGTTTCCAGGGAGCTGACGGCGGGGCGAAAGTGCCTTCGCGAGACGGGCCGATGGCGGTGCGGACCGGGATGAAGGAGCAACACGAGAAGGCCTCTCCCTGCGGGAACGCGAGTCCGGTGCGTCATGTGGTGTGCCCGAGGTTGGCGCGATCGGCCCGCATCCGCGGGCGGCGTGATGGAAGGACCGGCGAGGGCGCGGGAGGAGACGCGTACCCGACCGGCGCACCGCGATCGTCCGGCTCGCCTCGCGAGACCGGCGACATCCCCGCGCGCAGGGCCGCCTGAACGACTGAGGCGGTCTCACAACCGCGAGTCTCGTGCTCCGTTCGGGGCCGGCTCCAAGTCGAGCCCCCGCCGACGGCCATGGAGGCGGCGACTGACCACGAACCCGTGGCCCTTCCGCCCCCAAACGGCCGGGCCGATCCCGCCCGCAAGGGGCCGGTTCGGCCGGTTCTTCCACTAGAACTCTATGTCACGTTTGGAGGGGCGGAGGGTTTTCGCCCAAGGAATGGTCGTCGCCCCAGATCGCAACGACGTCTCTGGCCCAGTTCGGCACCATTCCCTATTGCTGGGAGGCAGGGCGTGGGGTGTTTGAGAGTTGGCACAAAGCGGCAGTGGGGTGGCCGTGGTGGAAGCGCAGCGACACCGCGGTGAGGCAAGCTGTCACGCCGGACCGACTTTGCTCCGAGGACGAGGCAGTCCCGTGGTGTTCCACCACGGCCACCCGGGGCCCCTGCGTGGCGGCCAGCAGTGTCCAGAACCGCCCTCAGGATTTGGGACGCTCCCCCTGGTTCCAGTACTGCTTATCACCGGAAGTGGGTCCGGGCCGGGACGAAAGCTCCCGGAGTTGCGCGACGAGACGCGGGCGACGGGGAGTCTGTATCGCCGTTCTCACGAGGCGCCTGCCGAGCCGGCGCCGGCCAGCGCCCGCTACCTTGCCTTGTTTCCCGCCAGGTCCTGGGCGGCGGCGGCGGGCGGAACAGAAACGGTCGCGTCGCGGCCGAAGAACGTGTGCGAGTCCGTCTCGCCCAGGTGGATGAAATCCGTCGTGGTGTCGAGAAGATCTTGCAGCGTCAGATGCTCAGATTGCCCAGTCTATCGCGGGTGATCAGGTTGCCCCCGAAAGTGGTCCCAAAGTGCTCCGGAGTCGTAAATAGGGGCACCAGCCACCCATCTTACCCAATCTGGTGCGGGCAATCAGTTTGACCCCGTTGGCTCCCCCGCGGGTTCGAGTCGGAGATTATACCTCGCGGGTGATCGGACGCCCTTTCGCGAGCGGCTGGGCACGCCGAACACAAAGACCTACCGCGTGAGCGCGGCGTGGCATGGCCCCTCTCCTGGCTAGATGTTCGGATGGAGGTCGCGGACGGGGCTTGCCGCCTCTAGGAGCGAGGCGAGGTGCAGGATCGTCGACTCGGCCAGCCAGCTTCCGACGAGCTGCACGTTGATCGGCAGGCCCTCCGTGCTGGTGCCGAACCGCATCGACAGGCCGGGCAGCCCGGTGATGTTCAGCGGCACTGTCGCCCCTTGAAGGTACGTCAGGTCCACCGTCTTGCCGTTGACCGTCAACTCGGTGATGCCGTGCTCGTGGGCCGGCACCGGCAGGACGGGGGTGACCAGCGCGTCGTACTTCTGGAAGTATGCGGCGAACCCGTCCCGCAGCCGCTCGGCCGCCTGCTCGGCCTCGACATGGTCTTTCATGGATGTGTCGGGCAACCCGAGCATGGTCCTGGCCATCGTGTAGATCTCGTCCGGACCATGGCCGGCGGTCGCCTCCGCGAACACGGGCTTCATCTCCATCACGTGGATCCGGTTGAACACGTCGACGGCGAAGTCGCGTTCGAGGGCTGGGATGCGGACCGGCTCCACAACGCATCCGATACCCCTGAGCGCCTCCGCCGCCGCTCGCACCGTGGCGGCTACCTCGGGATCGATCGGGCCGAACCCGGGCTCGACGAGCCAGCCCACCCGGAGTGGACGGTCCGGCGACCGGCCAACCCCGGCATCGAAAGGGGCGGTGCTCGTGGCGAAGCCGTCGAGGCCGTCCGGTCCGGCCAGCAGCGAGTAGGCGAGCGCGAGGTCACGGATCGAGCGGGCCATCGGGCCGACGTGCCAGAAGCGGCGCGGTGCCCGCGGCCAGATACCCGTCATCGGGACACGGCCGTGGGTGGCCTTGAGGGAGACGATGCCCGTCTGTGCGGCCGGGCCGCGGACGGAGATGGCGAGGTCGGTGCCGAGGCCGAGCGGTGACATGCCCGCCGCGATGGCCGCCGACTCGCCGCCGCTCGACCCGCCCGGCGTGCGGTCCAGGGCCCACGGGTTGTTCGACCGGCCGGTGAGCAGGTTGTCGCTTTCGATCCAGTAGGAGAATTCCGGGAGGTTCGTCTTCGCGAGCAGGATCGCACCGGCGGCTTTCAGTCGCGCGACGCTGGTGGCGTCCGCCTCGGGGACGCGGCCCCGGAAGATCGGCGAGCCACGTTGGGTCATCACTCCCGCGGTGTCGATCGAGTCCTTTGCCGTGAAGGGCACGCCGTGCAGGGGACCCAACTCATCGCCCGCCAGGACCGCAGCCTCGGCCGCCTTCGCGGCCTCGATCGCGTCGCTCGCGACGGCGACGATCGCGTTGACCTTCGGATTGATGGCCTCGATGCGGTCGAGATGCGCCCGCACGACCTCGACCGGCGAGATTTCGCGGGCACGGATCATCTCGGCCAGCCGCGTTGCGTCGGAACGGACAGGATCGCTGCTCATCGGCTCGTCTCCCTACCAAGTCGTTGGTAGTTTTCGGGGACCCTTGTTCGCCTACCAAGTGATCGGTAGACTTACTCTAGCGGGCGACCCTCGGTTGTCAACACGCGCCCGTCGTTTCATGGTGGATCGGGCAGGAGTCGGCCAGATGAACTCGGACTCTCGGGAGAAGATCCTGGCGGCGGCCAGGAAGGTCGCACAGGCCCGCGGCTATGGGGGGCTGAATTTCCGCGACGTCGCGGAGGACGTCGGGATCAAGGCCGCAAGCATGTATCACCACTTCCCGACCAAGGCCGACCTCGGCACGGCGGTCGCCCGGCGTTACTGGGAAGACGCCGCGGCCGTGTTGGAGGCCATATCGACCGAGGAACCGGACCCGATCCGCGCCTTGCGTCGCTATCCCGAGACGTTTCGATGGGCGCTCGCGAATCAGAATCGCATGTGCCTCTGCAGCTTCATGGCGGCCGAATACGACGACCTGCCGGAGCCGGTAAAGAGGGAGGTCCAGGCCTTCGCCGACGTCAATGTGGCGTGGCTGAAGAAGACCCTGTCCAGAGCCGGTGCGGTCAAGCCCAGGGACAGCGAGCGCCGGGCCCGGGCCATCTACGCCGCCGTCGCCGGCGCGCAACTGATGGCCAGGAGCCGCGCCGACGTCTCGCTCTATGACGAGTTGATCGAGAGTTACCGCGGAGCCGGGCTCCTTCCGGGATGAACGCGACCGCTGGATCCGGGCCATGAGTGGCCACGCGGGCCATGAGGGCCATGAGTCGGGGGGCGATCACGGGGATCGATAGGGATCGATGGCCACGCACCCCGAATGGGCAACATAGAAAGACAGGAGAGCCCGCCGGCCTGAGAAACTCTGACTGGGCGGCCTTCGGTCGCTCGATTCCGCACAAA
>NZ_JAALJH010000111.1 GCF_011064615.1 Aquisphaera insulae
ACCGCCGGCCGCGCGATCGTGAGCTGCACCTGCTGCCCCACATCGACGGCGCCAAGCACGAAGCTATCCGCCTGCCCCGTGCGCGTGACCGCGCCGGCAATCGTGGCCGTGAGCACCTTCGCCGCCGGATCCGCGGCGAAGGTGACCGTGGACGAAATCCCCTCGACGCGGATGGGCGAGTCAGCCGCCAGCAGTCGCAGGCGGTACTCGCCGGTGTAGGTGTAGTATTGCGAGACCCGAATCAGATAGGTCCCCGTCGACGACAGCACGAACGACGCCTCGTTGCGGCCGTCGTAAGACGAGTAAGAGCCGATGTACGATCCGCCGGGACCGGTAATCTGATACCCGAGGCCGGTGTAGGGCGGATCGCCCGGGTTCTCGGTGGCGAAGGAGATCGCCTGGCCGGCCGTGCCAGTGAAGCTCCAGTAATCGACGTCCGACGAGGTGGGCAGGCTGCCTGTACCGGCGACGAGGCGAACCCCGGGCGGCCCTTCGACGAACGGCAGCGGCGTCGCCTGCGAGGAGAGATCATTGGGCTCGACCTCCGGCACGAACTGGGCGGCGCCAACGACTCGGAACTCGCGGACCAGGGGGGCCCTCAGCGCATTGCCGACGCGGTCGGTCAGAGTGGCCGGCACGGACACGCGGTAGCGCCCGGTCGGAAGCGCGCCGCCGGCGAAGCGGTATGTGGCGGTGGTCGACGCGGTCGTGATGCCCGCATCAGCCAGGGGGAAGAGCCGATCGTCGCCCGTGCCGAAGGTGTCGTCGGCGCCCGCCCCGCGGACCTCGATCGCCGCGACTTTGTTGAGCGACTCGAGCGACATGGCCTCGGAGAACGTGAGGCCGAATCCCGAGAAAGCGGCCGACGACGAGCCCTCCGCGGGCAGCGTTGACGAGGCGATCATCGGCCCCTCGGTGTCGGCCACGACGACGCGCAGGAGGTACTGCGCCAGCAGGCCCAGATGGTCGAGTCCTTCGACCTGGAGGTACACCACAGGGTCATTGGCGGTGAATGTCAGGCTGCCGGTGGTCGTCGAGAGGAACGGCGTGCTCTCGCCCGAGCGGAAGACCTTGAGTCGCAGGTCGGCGGCCTTGAGCGTGCTCCACGGGGTCGGCGCCAGGTCGACGCTGACCAGGCCGCCGACGCTCGGCGTGGCGAACCGGAAGACGGCAGGGGTCGTCGTACCTCCGGTGAGGCTCCCGGCCATGGTCGTCTGGAGGAAGCCCGGACGAGCCACGTATGTGGAGATCGGCGTGGCGCCGGACTGGCTGAAATTGCCACTCCCCTCGACGTCCGCCCCCTGCGCGGTGCGGGCCTGGTCCAGGCGCAGGCGGTAGGACGTGGAAGCCTGCCCATTGATCCGGATGTAATAGGTCCCCGGAGAGGTGATCGCCACCTGCCATAACCCACCGATAGCGCCATAGACCGAGGCGGAGGCGCGGTAGCCGCCCAGGGCGTCCTCGAGCGTGATGGACGCATACGGGTAGATCTCCGGGTCGTCCGACGTCACTTCGAGCTGGATCGACACGCGGTCGCCCGCCTCGGCGTCGAAGCTCCAGTAGTCCACATCCGCGTCCGTCAGCACGCCCAGGCCGTACGCCGAGAAGACGCCGCTGCCCGACGCCGCCTCGATCACGGACAGCGGGGAGGCGCCCGGGCGAGTCTCATTGCCGGGCCTCTCGAGCCTCCCCGGCGACGGCGGGTCGGCGACCGAGAATGCCCTCTGGAACGCCGGCAGCGGCCGGCCGGCGCGGTCGGTCAGGCCCCCGGCCCGGAACCGGTAAGAACCGGGTGCCAGGATCCCCCCGCTCACCACGAGCCGCACCAGGTCCGATCCACCGCTGGTCGCGAGCGTCGGGGCCAGCGCAATCGAGCTGTCATCGCTGGTCCCGAAGACGCCGTCGGGTCCGGCCAGATCGAGCCGATAGCTCGCGGGGGCGGTCAATGGAGCGGAGGCCATCTCCTCGCTGAACCGGAGCGTGATGGCCCCAACCGCGGCGGCGACGGTCTGCCCCTCGCCGGGCAGCGACGTGCTGACGAGGGTCGGCGCGTTGACGTCCGTCAGATCGGTCAGGAGCATGTAGGATGCGTCGAAGCCGGTCGCGGAGGCGTCGGACGTGCCCGGGGAGACCACCGCGAAATACGAGTCCGCCGCCTGGGAGGTGAAGGCGGCATGCCCGTCGGCGCCGGCCTCAGCCACGACATCGAACGTCGAACCTCGAATGATTCGAAGCCTGGGTGAGATCGACGTCGTCCCCGGGAGGGCGAGAGACAGGTCGATCGAATCGCCCGGCCCGAGCACTCCCAGGCGGAAGTAGTCGGAGTCGTAGGTCGAGAAGAGCAGGCCCGCCGATCGGCCGGAGGCGTGCCCCAGCGCCGCCGACGTGAAGTCGATCGGGCTGGCCACGTCGGAGTAGTCATTGTACTCCGCCTCGAACCGGAAGCCCCTCGAGACGTCGACCCGGAAGCGATAGGCGTCTAGCGGCGATCCGCCGTAGGTCTCGGCCCGCACGAAATAGCGGCCGTCGGCCGGGATTGCCACGTTGGAGAGGATCGGGTTCGAGTCGGTGAAGTAGGCATATTCCGAGGACTCGGCCAGGACGTCGCCCGCGGGGTCCTGCAACTGCAGCCCGAGCGAGCTGTAGTATTGGCCCCCCAGTCCGATGAGCGAGACGAAGTCACCCGATCGTGCCTCGAAGCTCCAGTAGTCCACGTCGTCGTCCGGGGCGATCGCCCCGGAGGCCGTCGACGAGAACAGGCCGCGGCCGATCGGATCCTCGGTCAGGCCCAGATCATTCGCCAGGGCGAGGGTGTCATTGGGCTCGTGCTCGATCACGTTCGAGAGCAGGACCAGTGCCTCGAGCGCCTCGATCGTCGGCCGCAATCCGCCCCTGCTCGTCCGTCCGGGACGACGCCTTCCCTTAGCCATGTTGCGAACCTCCCCTGCGGGCCACGCCTGCACGGCACGGCCGACCTCGGATGCGAATGCGCGGAAGCTTCCTCGTCAAATCAGGCTCAGCGCGTCGAGACCACGCGGAAATCGATCAGATTCTTGGCACAGGGAGGCCGGGACCAGGTAATCATCGCTCTGGGGGGAAGGCGATACCGGGATGAGGTGATCGCCCCGCCTTGACCGAGAGCTGACGTTGCACGAAGGGCTCTGTGAAGCCGCGCCTACGGCCGCGAAACGGCCCCGGCAACTGCTCCAAAAACTCCGCAATTCTGAGGAATATCGGTAAGCCAACGGATGTCCGACGCCAGGAGGTCTGGTCGAATCCGTCACGGTGTCCACCGAGGCTGATCAAGAGACGCCTTCGAGGGCTGTCGCTCGCGTCCGAGATCGACGTTGCAGGCCTAGTTGTGAACTTCTTCCGGATTCATCTCCCGACACCGGGCACGAACAAGGCGCATGCCACGAAACACTGCCCGATCGAGGTGATCGACAGCCTCTCGTGGAGCAGTCCGGGAGACCGGAACCGTGACAATCCGCGATAGGACCGTTCCCAATCCTGTTGCCGAGCAGATGGTCCCTTCGTGGCAAGTTCTCGTCTCAAGGTCCCGACGATCGCTGTTGTCTATCCTGGATCCTGCCGGCCCCGCGAAAAGGTCACATCCATGCGGCACTTTTTTGAAGGCTGCTTTCGGCTTCGTCACACCACCGGCGTGCACCAGCGCAAGGAGGAGCTGGCCCAGACCGAACATGGCCGGGCGGCGCCTCTCCAAGCTCAAGGCCACGACATTGGCCGGCTCGATCGCGAGGGACGAACTCGACGAGTGCGGCTGCTAGCCGACGCTCCCGGTCGATCACGGATGGGGCCGGCCCGAGGAGCGGAGTGGTGCGGTCGACTGGGCTTCAGGAAGGACGGGATCGAAGGGCAAGTCGACGAGCCCCCGCAAGCACCGTCAGCGCCATCAGCGCCAGGCTCAATGTGCCGGGTTCAGGGACGGCATTTGCGCCACCGACCCGAACGTCGTCGATGGTCGCCGAGGCGTCGGACGTGGAGCCACCGCCGAAGACCCGAAACAGGATCCGAGCGTCCTTGCCTTCCAGCCCGGAGATGTCCACGGTGATCGTCAACGGCAAGGCCCCCGCGGAGGGCGAGACCGTGACCCCCGTTGCGGCGAGTCCCTCCGCGGTCCCCGTGGTCAGGTCGCGGGTGTAGAAAGAGTCCGTGAAGGCGTCGACGGTGGGCACGAGCGACAGCCCCGTGCCCACATCCAGCAAGGAGACACCGAAACCGGCCGGAGGGAAACCATCCTCCTCACCGACTCTCACGAGCACGAACGAGAGGGTCTTCGCGCCGGCCGAAATCGTGAAATCCTGATACAGCGTGGCCTCGGGAAGCACGCTCGATTCCTGGATGACGGCCTCGCCCCCGACGACCGAGACCGAATCGCCCGTGACGGTCCAGCCGGACAGCCCGGCGGAAAAGTCGCCGTTGACCAGGGACCCGGCCGACACGAATGACGGGACCGCCAGGAGGATGCATCCCAGGAGGAAAGACTGGCGCAAGAGAGTCCGAGGTGAGCGACTCATGAGGTGAGGTTCCTGACGTCTCGACGGAGGGATGTCGCGGATGGGTTTGTGCCGATCAGCCTTCCTTACTCACCACGGCACGCAGCCCGACAAGATATCCCGCATTGAGTAGCCGCTCAACCTGAATTGCAAAAAAGCAACATGCGAGCCATCCGGCAGATGGCCTCCGGAGGACGGTGATGAACTGGGGATGGAATCGAGGAAGGCGAGGAGCCGGCGACGAGAGCCTTCGCGGTACCGTCGGCCGTGTTCCCCGAAGTGCCTTCAAGGGAAATGTTTATACTCTCAACCGCCGTTGCGTCCCGCCCTCAGCGGAGATCGCGAAACTCTCCGGATTGCCGAGCCCGGAGTTCGTGTCCCGGTCGAGATGTATCGTCCGTGCCTGGCGAGTGGCGAACCGTGGCGGCTGTTATGGTTGTCTCAAGGCCGAATGGAGCGGAAGGGGATCGAACCCTCAACCTCAGCATTGCGAACGCTGCGCTCTCCCAATTGAGCTACCGCCCCGACGAGTCGGGTTATTCCCCAGTAGATTACCCTCCCGAGGCATGCGTTGCAAGGTATGATGAGGCGGCATTCAGGTCGACGGCGGGCGCCGGTCCGGGGAGGTCCGGACGGCCTGTCGGAGCCATCCTCTTGGATCCGTGGAAGTCGCATGATCGGACGACATGGCGGGGCTCGTTCCTGTATCGTCTTGCTGGTCCTGTCCATGTCCGGCGCCTCCGTTCCGACGACGGCGGCCGGGCAGGAGGTCCCCTGGGACTTCACCGCATGGAAGCCCATTGTCGACAAACCGGTCTTCACGGGGACGGGCGAGGCAACCTGGGATAACCGAATCCGCGAGCGAGGGTTCATCCTCGTCGGCGACGACGGTACCTTCCACCTCTGGTACACGGGCTATGACGGGCCGAAGCAGGCCAATATGTCGCTCGGGCATGCGACGTCGCCCGACGGCTTGAAGTGGACCCGAGATCCGGCCAACCCGATCTTCCACGACACATGGACCGAGGACGTCTGCGTCGTGCGCCACGAGGGGGGTTACCAGATGTTCGCCGAGGGCAAGGGGGATGTCGCCCACCGATTGAGCTCGCCCGACGGCATCAAGTGGACCGACCACGGCTCGCTCGACATCCGCAAGACCGACGGGACGCCCATCCCGCCGGGCCCCTACGGTACGCCGACGGGCTGGTTCGAGGACGGCACGTGGTATCTCCTCTACGAGCGCGGCGACAGCGGGGTCTGGCTCGCGACGTCACGCGACCTGAAAACCTGGACCAACGTCAAGGACGACCCTGTCCTGACGTGCGGACCGGAGCCTTATGACAAGGAGGCCGTGGCCGTGAACCAGGTCGTCAAGCGCAATGGCTACTACTACGCCTTCTACCACGCGACCGATCAACGCCCCTGGAAGGACTGGACGTCGAACGTCGCCCGTTCCCGCGACCTCATCCACTGGGAGAAGTCCCCGGCGAACCCCATCGTCAAGGACAACTGCTCCAGCCCCATCCTGGTGAACACCCCGCACGGCGACCGCCTC
Source organism: Aquisphaera insulae (assembly GCF_011064615.1). GTDB lineage: Bacteria > Planctomycetota > Planctomycetia > Isosphaerales > Isosphaeraceae > Aquisphaera > Aquisphaera insulae. Next base: position 6,073 of record NZ_JAALJH010000111.1, read on the forward strand.
TACACAATGCACCCGGCCGTCCGCGCCTTCGAACCCGCCGCGGCCACTCCGCCGACCGCCCCGAGGTGAGAGGGCCCTGTCGGGGACACGACGCCGCGGACTAGCTAGCGATAGAGCACGCCCACACGGCGGCGGTAGTCGTCGTATGTCTCCTCGAAGAGCGAGCGGGCGCGGTCGGGACCGATGTGACAGGCCGCGGTGAGGACCTTCGGGGGGCTCCCCGCGGCGGTCAACAGGCGGGCGATTTCGGCCTTTAGCAGGTTGATGATCGTGCAGCCGGTGATGGTGGACAGGGGCGAGACCGGGGTATCCAGGCCCGGCACTCGGACCGCCGAGTCGCCGGGCGGAGCCTTGTGATCGAGGACCAGGTCGGCGACCTGGTGGAGCTTCTTGCCGGTGGAGTGCTTCGACGTGGACGCTTCGGCGCTGGCCACCGAGGTCAGGGCGACCACATACATCCCCTTCGCCTTCGCCTCGAGCGCCACGTCGATCGTGACGGCATTGCAGCCGCTGCTCGAGATCGCCAGCAGGCAATCCTCGGCCGTGACGACGAAGTTCCGCCAGAGGACCGGGCCGAAGCCCTGGACGTTCTCAAGGAACATGGCCTGGCGCTGGCCGTTGGCCCCCACCACGGGATTGTGGAAGCTCATCGACAGCTCGACGATCGGATGGAAGCCGGGGAACGACCCGTAGCGCGGGAACAGCTCCTCCACGGCCATCCGCGAATGCCCCGTGCCGAAGACGTGGACGAGCCGCTCCTTGCGAATCGTCGCCGCGAACCGCCCGGCGGCCTCGCGGATCGCCGGGAGCTGGGTCGATTCGATCGCCCGGAGCGACTTCCGGACGGCCTCGAAATACTGGTCGAACACGCCGACGACCTCCCGCGGAGCCGGCGGCGGCAGCGTGTCGGCCGTCGAGGCGGCGGGTGCCTTGGGGGGCGGCGGCGGCAATACGGGGGCGGGCGGGTTTTCGGGAACGGGCGCGTCGCTGTCGCTCATGACGGATCCTGGTTCGCGGTGATCATGACATCAGTCCGCCGCATCCTGCGGCGCGGTGAAGGGGAGCTGGCCCTCGCAGACGCGCCAGCCGCCATCGACGGGGAGGGCCACGCCGGTGAGGAACCGGGAGGACGGCTCACAGAGGAAGAGGGCGGCCTCGGCGCAATCCTCTGCGGATCCGGGGCCGCCCGCCATCGGCTGCTTGGTCTCGAGGTAGGCGCGGATCGCCGGGTCGCCGACGGCCCGTCCGGCCATGGGGGTCTCGATGAGCCCCGGCTCGATGACATTGAACCGGATCCGGTCGCGAGCGTACCGCGCGGCGGCGTTCCGGGTCATCGCGCGGATGGCCCCCTTGCTGGCGGCATAGGCATAGGTGCCGAAGAAGTCCGGCGCGGGGGATGAGCCCAGCACCGAGCCCATGTTGAGCACGGCACCCCGTACGCCGCGATCGTCGAGCGGTTGAGCGAGCATCCGCCGGACGGCGGCCCGGTTGGTGAGGAAAACACTTCGGGCGTTGGTCTCGATGACCGCGGCCCAGCCCTCCTCGGTGCACTCGTGAAGCGGGCCATCGCCGAACCGTCGCCCGCTGATCCCCGCCACGTGGAAGAGGACGTCGAGCCGGCCGCCGAGGAATGAAACGGACTCGTCGACGAGTCGCTCCACTTCCGCGGGATTGGTCGCGTCGCACGTCGCCGCGAGGACCTTCCCGGGAGAAACCGCGTCGAGGATCGTCCGGGCCTCGTCGAGGGTCTTCGGGGACCGACCGCAGACGACGACCCGGGCCCCCTCGGCGAGGAATAGGTCGGCGGTTGTCAGGCCGATGCCGCTGGTGCCGCCGACGACCAGGCAGCCGCGGCCGTCCATGCGGAGAGGACGGGGGGTGCTCACGAGTCCTTGACCTGGAAGATCGCCTCGATCTCGACCGCGATGCCGCCCGGGAGCGAGTTGGACCCAACGGCGCTGCGGGCGCCCACGCCGGCGTCGCCGAAGACGTCCTTCATCAGGTCCGAATAGCCGTTGATGACCTTCGGCTGGTCGGCGAAGTCGGCCGTGCAGTTGACCAGGCCCAGTGTCTTCACCAGGTGGGTGACCCGGTCCAGCGAGCCGAGCGTGGCCCGAAGCGTGGCGAGGATGGCCAGGCCGACCTGCCGGGCCGCGGCGACGCCGCCCGCGAGGTCCATGTCCTGGCCGAGCCGGCCCTTGATGAGCGAACCATCGGACTTGAGCGGCCCGTGGCCCGAGACATAAACCATGTCGCCGATCCGCAGGGCCGTCACGTAGGTCGCCACGGGCTTCGGGGCGGGGGGCAGTTCCAGCTTGAGCTCGGCGACGCGGGCTTCGGCTCCCATCGGATTTTCCTTTCATCCATGTGGTCGTGGTTCGATACCGATCGCCCTCGAAGGCGGGTGGAGTTCGTCCCGCCCGGGCGACTTCGACCGTGCCAAGGCTAACGGCTCCGACCGGTCAAATCAACGCCGGGACCCCTGACCGCGTCGACGACAGATGGACCCGTCTCGGCCGGCGCTCTCGTCGCGACCTTGTCATGGGGTATAAGATAGGTGCTCCCGGGAAAGGCCGGGGGGCAATCGCATGGGAGACGGCCGAGATGAGCGGAAGGTCCGGGAAATTCAAGGTGGCGCTCGTGCAGATGCGATGCTCCACGAATGCCGACGACAACCTCGAGCGGGCCTGCGGCATGCTCCGGGACGCGGCGAGGAAGGGCGCGCAGGTCGCCTGCCTGCCGGAGCTCTTCCGGACGCAGTACTTCTGCCAGTCGGAGGACGCCGCCACCTTCGACCTGGCGGAGCCGATCCCGGGTCCGTCCAGCGAGGCCCTGGCGGCGGTCGCGAGGGAGACGGGCATGGCCGTCGTCGGTTCGCTCTTCGAGCGACGGGCGGCGGGCGTGTACCACAACACGGCCGTCGTCCTCGACGCCGACGGCTCGTTCGTGGGCCGCTACCGAAAGATGCACATCCCGGACGATCCGCTCTACTACGAGAAGTACTACTTCACCCCCGGCGATCTCGGGTTCAGGGCCTTCCCCACGAAGTTCGGCCGCGTCGGGACGCTCGTCTGCTGGGACCAGTGGTATCCCGAGGCCGCCCGGCTGACCGCCCTTCAGGGTGCGGAGGTTCTCTTCTATCCGACGGCCATCGGCTGGCACCCGGCGGAGAAGGCCGAGTTCGGAGAGGCCCAGGCGAGTGCCTGGGAAACCATCCAGCGCTCCCACGCGATCGCCAACGGCGTCTACGTCGGTGCCATCAATCGGATCGGCCACGAGGGGCCGAAATCCGGCGGGCTCGAATTCTGGGGCGGATCCTTCCTCGCCGATCCGTTCGGCCGGATCCTGGCGAAGGCGGGCAGGGACGCGGAAGAGATCCTCGTTGCCGAGGTCGATCCCAAGCTCCAGGAAGAGACACGGCGGAACTGGCCGTTCCTCCGCGATCGCCGGATCGACGCCTACGCCCCGATCACCCGCCGGTTCCTCGACCCCGAAGCCTGAGCCAGAGTCCCCGATGAGCAAGCCCTCCCCCGCCGATTCGCCGAAGCCCACCCCCGCCTCGCTCGGATTCCGGATGCCCGCCGAATGGGAGCCGCACGAGGCCACCTGGATCGCCTGGCCGCACAACCACGAGGACTGGCCCGGCAAGTTCTCGCCGGTGCCGTGGGTGTACGCGGAGATCGTCCGATACCTCAGTCGCGTGGAAAGGGTCCACATCGTCGTCTCCGGCCGGGCCATGGGCAACAAGGCCGCCGACCACCTGGACAGGGCGGGCGTGGACCTGGACCGCGTGAAGTTCTTCAAGGCGCAAACGGACCGCGTCTGGCTGCGGGACTCCGGGCCGACGTTCATCGTCCGCGACCGCGAGCACGTAGAAGGCGAACAGGACGGCTCCGACGAATCCATCGGCTTGGTCCACTGGAAGTTCAATGCCTGGGCCAAGTACGACAACCACAAGGACGACGCGAAGCTGCCGCGACGGATCGCCGACGACCTGGAATTGCTCCGCTGGACGCCCCGGGTCGAGATCGACGGCAAGGCCCACCGCGTGGTCCTCGAAGGCGGCGCGATCGACGTCAACGGCAAGGGGACGCTGCTGACGACCGAGGAATGCCTGCTCAGCGAGGTTCAGTGCCGCAACCCGGGCCTCGGCCGCCAGGGGATCGAGCGCGTGCTGGCCGACTACCTGGGCGCCCGCAACGTCATCTGGCTGGGCCGAGGGATCGACGGGGACGACACCCACGGCCATGTCGATGACCTCGCCCGGTTCGTGGACGAGAAGACCGTGGTCACCGTCGTCGAGCCGAACGCCGACGACCCGAACCACGAGCCGCTCGCGGAGAACGTCCGCCGCCTGGAGGCCGCTCGCGACCAGGACGGACAACCGCTCCGCGTCGTCACGCTGCCCATGCCCGCTCCCCTGTACTTCGAGGGCCTGCGGCTGCCGGCGAGTTACGCGAACTTCTACATCGCCAACGGCCTGGTGATCGTCCCGACGTTCAACGACCCGAATGACCGCGTCGCGCTGGACACCCTGGCCGATCTCTTCCCCGGCCGCCAGATCGTCGGCATCCACGCCGTGGACCTGGTCCTCGGCCTGGGGACGCTGCATTGCCTCTCGCAGCAGCAGCCGAAGCCCCCCGCATAGAGCCGGTAGCCCGCAACGATCGGCCGGCGATCATCGCGCGTGTTTCAGGAAATACAGCCGGCCGTCCTCGGCGCCGATGACCAGGTCTGGGACACCGTCCCGGTCCCAGTCTACAATCGCCGGGCACGTGGAATGCCCGGCCAGCTTGCGGGAGGCCAGGGCCGGGCCGTCGCGGAAGGTGACGGGACCGCCATCGGCGTTGGCGTTCTCGCTCCGCATGAAGGTGGCATTCGAGCTGTCCACGACCAGATCGACCTTGCCATCGCCGTCCCAGTCCGCGAAGGTCAGCGTCCGCCGCCCGCTGGCGCCGGCGGCGCCGACGTTCAGGCGCAATGGTCCGGCCAGCACGTTCCGCGGCGTGTGGCGGGAGTCGAAGGCCGAGGCCGGCTCCGAGCGGAAGATCCGCCGGCCCGGCTTCAGCAGGGCAGGGGAGCCGCTCGTGTCTCGGGCCCGCTCGAAGAAGGCGAGGTAGCCCTCGTGGTCGAGCATGACGAGGTCCGGCAGGCCGTCTCGGTTCCAGTCGACCACGGCCGGCGTGGTCCGCCACTGGGTCGCCAGCTCCCGAGACGTGGGCGTCCACCAGGTCCAGGCCGGCTTCGGTGGCGAGCCGGCCCAGTCGACCTCGATCGGCCGTGCGGGCTCGAGCCTCGCCGCGGTTCGTGTCCCGGCGTTGCGATACCAGACGACCTTTCCCCAGATCGAGTTGACCACCACGTCGAGATCACCGTCGCCGTCCCAGTCGGCGACGCACGGCTGGGTATAGCCCCACTTCGCCTCGCAGGGGCCCTGGATCGAGCCGTTCGGCCCGGCCAAGATCCGGATCGGCGAGCCGTCGACTTCGAGGAGTCGGGGCGCAGCCCACCGCGGGAGATGTCCCGCCTCGCCGCCGAGGTTCTCGAACCAGCCGAGGTTCCCCGCCGAGTCGCCGCAGACGAGATCGGTGTCGCCGTCGCCGTCCCAGTCGGCCGCGCTCGGAGTGACGAGCGCGCCGAACTTCAGGTCCTCGGCCTGCTGCTTGAAGTAGACGGGGGGCTTGAATCGGGGCGAGCCGTCGAGCACGCGACCGGTGTGCTCGACCAGGGCGACGCGGCCGTCCTCGTCGCCGCAGACGAGGTCCGTGTCGCCGTCTCCGTCCCAGTCGATGGCCACCGGCACGATCATCTGGAGGTGCATCCTCACGACCTTGCCGGACTCGTCGGCCAGCCTGCGACCCACTGCAAACACGGGCGACTTCCGCGTGCCGACGTTCTCGAAGTAGGTGAAGCCGTCGAGGAACTCGCCGCAGATCAGGTCAAGGTCGCCGTCGCCGTCGAAGTCCGCCAGGCACGGCGAGGGCATTCCGAAGACGTCGATCGGCTTGCCGCCGGCCTCGAGCTTCCTCGGCGAGTCGTACGCCGGCGTCGCGGTCGACCCGTGGTTGCGGATCAGGAAGACGTATCCGTGCAGCGGGCCGCGAGTCCATCCGCCGGTCGCGTCGAAGGCGTTGTCCCAGCCATAGGCCGCCCAGTCCTCGACTCCCACCATGAGATCGATGGCGCCGTCGCCGTCGTAGTCCGAATACTGCCACTGGTTGGCCCGCAACCGCGAGCCCGGGCCGACCAGGTTGGTCTCTGGATAGATCGACACTTGGGCCTCGAGCCGCCGCGATTGGAAGTTGGCGAACTCTTTCCCCGGCGCGAGCACGCGGACCCCGCCGCCCACATACGACGGCCGGACGTTCGTCACCCCCGCGGCGATTCGCACCGGCGGCCTGAAGACGGGCTGCTTCCGATCGCCGCCGGGGTTCTCGAAGAGGTAGATCCCGTTGAACGGGACGTCCGGGCACGAGACGACCAGGTCGAGATCGCCGTCGCCGTCGTAGTCCATGGGTAATGGCCACGCCCAGAGCCCGACGCCCAGGTCCACGACGAGCCCCGGATGATTGTACCTGAGCCGCTCGAGCGTCGGCTCCGCGGCCGAGATCGAGGCGACGGCCAGGGCCAGGAGGGGAACAACGACAAGCTGAAATCGCGGCGGTACGGGAATCGAGGTCTGCACTCTCATGTCGGCATGCTCCGGCATCGGGATCGAGCATCGCGCGGTCTCGCGACATCGTCCGCCGTCGAGGGGTCCCTGTCCAGTCTCCGGCTCGCCGGGGAGAGGAGAGGCTCGGCGTGGGAGCATTCACGAGTGGCCTGGTGAGAGGGACTCCGCGGTTGCTATTCTAGATGTACGATCTGCCGGCTGGCGGGCGCTCTCCTCCGGACCAGCCGCAGCGAGAGGCGCCTCCATGCCGGATCGAGAGCATCAAGACGAGGGTTCATCCCCGGGAATCACGGTTGGGGCCGATGCGTCGTCGCGACTCTCCGGCCTCGATCTCGAGGCCCCCGCGCTCGTCGAGATGGTCGAGGACGCCACTCGGCGGATCCTGGACGGCGAGGACCTGGACCTCGAACAACTCGCCGCCCAGCACCCGAACGGGGCCGAGGTCCTGCGAGTCCTGATGCCCGCCATGCAAGGACTGGCAGATCTCCGCGAGACCGACGGGGCAGCCGAGGGGACGACGTTCGCCGGTTTTCGAATCGTCCGCGAGGTGGGTCGCGGCGGGTTCGGCGTGGTCTATGAGGCCGAGCAGACCGCCCTCAGGCGGCGAGTGGCCCTCAAGATCCTGCCCCAGTCCTCGGCGCTGGACCCGAGGGCCCTCCGCCGCTTCCAGCTCGAGGCCCAGGTCGCGGGCTGGCTCCAGCATCCCCGGATCGTACCCGTCCACGACGTGGGCATGGTCCGGGGCGTCCCCTACTACGCGATGCAGCTCATCGAGGGGGGGAGCCTGGCCGACTTGCTGGCCGAACTCCGCGAGGCCGAGGGTCCCGGCCCCGGTCCGCCGACGGACCCGCCCGCCGGTCCCCAGTCGGGTATCCTCCTCGCGGCCCTCATCTCGGGTCGGTCGGCCTCGTCGGACGAGGAGGCAGAAGCCCCCACCCTCCCGGTCAGGGTGTCCCCGCTCGAGAATCCCGCATACTTCCGCGCGGTCGCCGCGCTCGGGATGCAAGCGGCCGACGCGCTCGGGCATGCGCATGACCGGGGAGTCATCCACCGCGACATCAAGCCGGCCAACCTCCTGATCGATGGTCGCGGCGAGCTTTGGGTGGCCGACTTCGGGATGGCCGACGTTCAGGGCGAGGCCGGCGTGACGGCCACTGGCGACCTGCCGGGGACGCTCCGCTACATGAGCCCCGAGCAGGCCCTCGGCAAGAGGGCGCTCGTCGACCGCCGGACCGACATCTATTCGCTGGGCGCCACCCTCTACGAGATGCTGACGCTCCGGCCGGCCGTGGCCGGCGAGGATCGACAGGAGATCCTCCGCCGGGTCGCCGACGAGGAGCCCCCGCCGGCCTGGCGGCTGAACCGCGCCGTCCCCACCGACCTGGCCACGATCGTCGCCAAGGCGATCTCGAAGGATCCGTCGAACCGCTACGATACGGCGTGGCACCTCGCGGAGGACCTCGCCCGCTTCCTCGGCGGCCGTCCGATCCTTGCACGCCCGGCCGGGCCGATCGAACGGACGTGGCGATGGTGCCGGCGCAAGCCGCTGCTGGCGGGGCTGGCCGGGTCGCTGGCCCTAAGCCTGGCCATGGCCTTCGGCACGATCACCTGGGCCTGGCGCGAGGCCGTCCGGCAGAAGGACCTGGTGCTCGCCGCGGAGCGAGAGGCGCGGATCCAGGCCGACAGGACCGCGGCGATCAACCGCTTCCTGATCGAGGGCCTGCTCGATCGCGCCGAGCCGGCCAGCAACCCGGCCGCGAATCGAGTCACGCTCTCCGAGGCGCTCGACCGCGCCGCGGAGACGGTGGGTACGAGCTTCCTCAATCAGCCCGACGTCGAGGCGACCATTCAGCTCGCGATCGGCCGCGCGTATCACGGACTGGGGGAATACCAGAAGAGCGAGGCCCACTACCGTGTCGCTCGGAACCTCATGATGGGGATCTACGGGACCGGGACAGCCGAGCGCCTGGAGGCGGCCTCGGGGCTCGGGCATGCCCTCTCGCACCTGGGCCGGTGGGACGAGGCGGAGCCGCTCCTCCGCCAGGCGCTGGCAGAGGCCCGCCGGGATCTCGGTCGATCGCACGGGACGTCGCTGAGCGCCGCGGAGAACCTGGCGGAGGTCCTCCGCTCCACGGGACACCTGGACGAGGCCGAGCCCCTCTACCGGGAGGTCCTGGACGACGCCCGGGACGCCCCCAATCCGGATCAAAACATCCTCTTCTCCGCCCGCTTCAACCTGGGCGACGTCTTCCTCCGCCAGGGGCGATTCAGCGAGGCCGAGGCCCTCTATCGCGACCTCGTCACCGAGCAGGCCCGCGAGAAGGGGCCGGAGCACCCCAATACGCTCACCACCCGGAACAACCTCGCGACCACCCTGGAGAAGCTCGACCGCCTCGACGAGGCGGAGCGGATCTTCCGCGATTGCGTCGCGATCGACCGCAAGGTCCTGGGAGACCATCACCCGGACACCGCGACGGCCACTTACAACCTCGGCCATGTCCTCCGCCGCGAGGGGAAGCTCGAAGAGGCGGAAACCCTGATCCGCCAGGGCGTCGCGGAACGCCGGGCGTCATATGGCGACGATCATCCCGCCACCCTCTACGTGACCAGCAGCCTGGCCGACCTCCTCCTCTCGCGCGGTCGCGTCGACGAGGCCGAGGCCCTCCTCCGGCCCTGCCTGGACGCCCAACGCCGGATCCTCGGCGCCGACCACCGCGACACGAAGCTCACCGCCGCCCGGCTTGAGGCGCTAGGCCGGGCGAGAGACCATGTCCCCTCCAGGGATCACGCCCCCCCCACCGGGATGGCCGATCGGTAACGAGCCGCGGACGCACCCGCTCCAACCGCCGCGATGCAAATCGTCACTCCGCTGCAACTTGCGAATTCCCGTCCGATTCCGCGTATCTTTTTCAAGGGAGTCACGGAATGAGGACGTAGGAGGATCGAGGATGACGGACACCGCCAGCATCATCCACGGGCTGATCGAGCAGGCTCTCAAGGGCGACGCGGCCGCACGCCAGCAATTGCTGGAGCACTATCGCGGCAGCCTCACGCGGATGGTCGCCTCCCGCCTCGATCGCCGGCTGGCCCGGCGCGTCGACCCCTCGGATGTCGTGCAGGAGACCCTGGCGGACGCCTCGGCGCGAATGGATGACTACCTCCGCGAACGGGCCGTCCCGTTCCTGGCCTGGCTTCGACGGCTCGCCGGCGAACGGGTCATCGACACGCATCGGCGGCACATAGGCTCCCAGCGCAGGAGCATCATGCGAGAGAACCGAGGCGTGGATCGCTCCGGCGAGGAATGGGGATCCCTCGCCGCTCGATTCATGGCCAACGACACCAGCCCGAGCAACCGGCTCTCCCGCGAGGAGCGCCGGCAGCAGGTCGCCGCCGCCCTGACCGCCCTTCCGCCCCGGGATCGGGAGGTCCTGGAGATGCGATACCTGGAGCAGCTCGGAGCGGCCGAGATCGCCGAGGCGCTGGGGATCACCGAGGGCGCCGTCAAGGCCCGCCTGCTCCGCGCCCTCATCCGCATGAGAGCCCTGCTGGAGGCCCGCCCATGATGGGACCTCCGCACGCCGACCAGCTCGCCGATCTGACCGAGGAGATCTCGGGACGCCTCCTGTCCGGTGAGCCCTTCGACGCCGAATCGTACATCGCCCGGCACCCTTCCTGTGCCGGCCCGATCGTCGACCTCTTGCCGACGATCCACCACCTCGCCGACCTCGGCCGGACGCTGGCGCACGGGCGCAAGCGTCGGGGCACAGGGCCGGCTCACTCCTCCTTCGACGAAGGTCCACTCTCATGAAGTCTCGTCACGCGTGGCGACTTGTGCCCCTCGTCCTGCCGCTCGGCTCGGCCCTGCTGCTGGTCTCCTCCTCCGGATGCGGCGACGGCACGGTCCGGGGCGCCGGCTCGATCGACGTCCCCAAGCCGGCGAAGTTCGAACCGCCGACCCGCAGCGCCAAGGCAACCCGGACGACCGGCGCCTCGCAGACGCCCCACGCGCGTTGATCCGTCCCGCCTCTCCCGCCTCCTGCCTCTCGCAATCCCGCCCACGTCATCCCATTTCCTAGAGGATTCCATGATGTTCGAGCACGTTTCTCATCCTGCCGGTCGGCGGCGGTCGGGCTTCACGCTGATCGAGCTGCTGGTCGTGATTGCCATCATCGCCGTGCTGATCGCGCTCCTGTTGCCGGCTGTGCAATCGGCCCGCGAGGCGGCCCGGCGTGCCCAGTGCACCAACAACCTGAAGCAGATCGCCCTGGGCTCCGCGAACTACGAGTCGGCCACCGGGACGTACCCGCCGGCCATGCTCTTCACGTTCCCCAGCATCGGCTTCCAGTCGATGGTTCACCTCTGCCCGTACCTGGAGCAGGGCCCCATCTACAACGCCACGAACTTCTCGCTTGCCTATTTCTTCCCCGATAACTACACGATCGCCGGGACCGGTTTCAACTCGCTCTTCTGCCCCAGCGACCCATCGGCCGGGATGACGAACCCGCTCCAGTACGGGCCTCCGACGTTCCTCCAGTTCCACAGCCATTACTCGGGCTGCGTCGGCCCCTGGAACGCCTGGGGCGCGGTGGCCGGCCCGACCGGCATGCCGATCACGGACCCCGCGCTGACCACCTACGCCAAGGGGGCGATCATCGCCGGCGGCAACATCCGGGTCGCCTCCGTGACCGACGGGACGAGCAACACGATGATGTATTCGGAGAACGGCCAGGGGGTCTTCAACCAGTCGTCGCAGGGTTACCTGCACCAGTGGAACGTCGGCCAGCCGACCGACTGGTGCCTGGAGACCCGCTTCCCGCCCAACTGGGGGCGCCACTATTCCGACCCCGCGAACGACCCCGGCAACACGGCCCTGGGTCAGTGGGCCGCGTTCAACGCCATGAGCTTCCATCCCGGCGGGGTGAACGCCGCCTTCTGCGACGGCTCGGTCCGGTTCATCAAGGATTCGATCGACTCCTGGAGCATCCCCGCTCCCCAGGTGAATGGCCTGCCGACGGGCACTTCGAAGCTGACAGGACCCACCGGCCAGGATTATGGGCTCTCCGTCGCGGCCGGCTCCAAGATCGGCGTCTGGCAGGCCCTATCCACCCGCAACGGCGGCGAGGTCCTCAGCGCGGATCAATACTGAGCCCACACCTCGGCCGCGTCCTCTGTCCCCACATGGAGCCTAGAGAGATCGACATGCACCAAGCGCTGACCATCCTGATCCTGGCCGCCCTCCCCGCGGTCGATACCCCCGACCGATCGCCGGCCGCGGTCCAGCCATCGACCGGATTCGCTGCAATCAAGAAGGACTACGACGCGGCCGAGGTCGCCTTCAGAGACGTCGCCCGGGCGCGGCTCACCAAGGCGAACGAGGAGAAGAAGCGATTCTACATCCCCTTCTCGGAAACCCCGCCCGCCCGGTTCGCGGCGCGGTTCCTGGAATTCGCCGAGAAAAACCCCGCGGACCCGTCCGCATTCGATGCTCTCGGGCGGGCGATCATGGGATCTTATGAGAATCCCGAGATCCGTGCCCGGACCCTCGAAAGGCTCAGGACGTCGTACATCGCGGACTCGAGGATGAAGCAGCTCGTGGGGCCGCTCGTGATCTCGCAGGACGACGAGACGGAGCGGTTCATCTACGAATTGATCGCCCGCAACCCCGATCGCGAGGTCCGCATCGTCGCCTACAAGGCCCTCATCCGCCGGGCCGAGAAGGCGATCGAGACGGCCGCCCGGCTCAACGCCGATGCGTCCCTCAGGGCCGATGTCGCGGCCAACGAGGGGGAGAAGTACCTCGCTGCCGCTCTCGCCAGGGGCGATCGTTCCAAGGCCGATCTGGCGAATTTCCGCGAGATTGCCCGCGACCTGTACGGCGAACGAATCCCCGACCTGGCCATCGGCAAGGCCGCACCAGAGCTGGTCGGCAAGACGCTTGACGGTCGCGACGTGAAGCTCTCCGACTACCGCGGCAAGGTCGTCGTGCTGGACATCTGGGCGACCTGGTGCGGCCCCTGCCGCCAGATGATCCCGCACGAGCGTGAGATGGTCGCCCGGCTCAAGGACCGCCCGTTCGCGCTGATCAGCATCAGCGTGGACGAGAAGAAGGAGACCCTCACCGAGTTCCTCGCGTCCGAGCCGATGCCATGGACGCACTGGTGGAACGGCGCCGAGGGGAAGATCATCGACGCCCTCGACGTGGACCATTACCCGACGATCTTCGTCCTGGATGAGAAGGGCGTCATCCGCGCCAAGGAGATCCGCGGCGAGGCACTCGAGGCCGAGATCAACGCCCTGCTGAGCGGGGCGACGAAGGCCGATGCCGGCTCGCATCGGCCAACCATCGCGGGCGAGTAGATCCCCCTGGTCAGTGATCGAACCTCCGCCGAGGGCCGTCCGCCTCGGCGGTCTCCCCTCGGCGAAGCTGCCCCCCCATCGGCGGGGGGACGGCGCCGCCGGGAGGAGTCGGCTCGTGGGCGACGAGCACCGTCCGCCGGGCGGGCGCCAGGGCGATGTTCAGCCGTCGCGCCTGGTCAAGGATCTCCCGATTGAGGGCGTCGCGGCCCTCGACTTCCTCGGCGTGCGACCGCACGACGAAGTAGACGTTCACCAGCAGCTCAACCGCGGTCCCGCCCAGCGTGTGGACGTAGATGTCCATCCGATCCGTGAGGATGTTCGCCTGCGCCGCGGCGTAGGCGCGGAGGCCGTCCCGGAGGGCGTTCAGGCGGTCGGTCGGCGTGTCATAGTCCACCCCGACGACCGCCTTGTAGCGTCGCGTGGTGCGGGCCCCCCGATTGTCGATCGAGACATTGGCGATGATCGAGTTCGGGATGGTGATCAGCGAGTCGTCCGGCGTCCGGATCCAGGTCGACCGGAAGCCGACGCTCTCCACCGTACCCTCCATGTTGTTCACGACGATCGAGTCGCCGATCTTGAACGGGTGCTCGCCGATCAGCAGGAGCGTGCCGAAGAAATTCTTGAGCGTATCCTGGGCCGCCAGCGACGCGGCCAGGCCGACGAGCCCGAGGCCGGCGAGAAGCCGAGTGACCCACTCGCCGTCGCCGACCAGGTAGACCTCGCAGGAGACCGCGACCACCAGGACCGCCAGTTTGAGGAAGCGAGCCCCCGTGGGGACGACCATGTCGCTGAGGTTGCGCCGGTGCTGGAGCTGCTCGCTGTTGGTGTAGAGGGCCATCCCCAGGTCCACCAGGCGGATCGCCGTCCACGCCAACAGGCCGATCCAGGCGAACTTGAGCACCGGCAGGACCCGGCCCCAGACCGCCACGGGCAAGTCCAGCGGCCCGAGGGAGACGCCCGCCAGGAAGAGGGCGAGCTGCCAGGCCAGCGGGCGAAGCTTGGACTGGAGGAATCCCTCGCCGAGCCGGAACCCGGCGCGATGGAGTATCCCCCGCAGGGACGCCTCGACCGCCCGAAGCGCCAGCCAGGCCGCGACGGTCGCCGCCGCGATGAGCAGGACCAGGCCGCCCCACTGGTAGACGTCCAGCCCGAGGAAGGTCGCCTGCAGCCAGCCCGGGAGCGCACCGCGGATCAGGATTCCCAGGCTCGCGCGAGTGACCGGGTCGTGCGAGGGCGCCGCCGGTTTCTTGAGCGCGACCAGGAACATCGCCTCGATCTGCCCGACCGTCTCCGCGGTGAACAGCCAGTCCCCCTTCCGCGTCCCGGCGGACGCCTCCAGGCTGATCTGGCCGAGGGGCCCGCGGTAGTAGACGTGCCGCGGCGCCTCCGTCTCATTGGGAGTCTCCTGGATGTGGAGCGGGCCGGTGCGGTCGAGCACGAACTTCAGCTTGCGGGCGAGCACGGGCCCGATCGCCGACCGGGCCCGCGCGGGGACATCGTCCAGGTCGAGCGCCTCCGCGGCCGTCGCGTCGTCGCCCCGGGCGACGGCCCGGAGGAACGTCCGCAGCGTCTGCCGGGCCGATCCGAAGCGGGACTCGCGGTCCGTCCGCCGCTTCTCCTCCGGGCTGAGCCGATCGAAGAGCTCCGGCACCCGCGCGATCGTGTCCAGCTCGAACTGCCAGTGGCCGTCCCGCTGCCTCGAAAGCACGACCTGGAACTCGGATTCCTTGCCGAACGTCTGCGGTTCCGCGTCCCACGACTCGGGCACGGCCAGCAGGTCCACGTTCAGGTGCTGGAGCACCGCGTCCAGCTTCCCCGCCACCCGCATGCCGACGGAGACTCGGTCCTCCTCGGCGACGTCCCCGAGCGCCATGCACGAGAGGACCTGGCCCGTCCTGGCGTCGTCGAACTCGATCTCGTCCATGCCCTCCAGGAAGGTCCGCAGCACGGCCCGCGGCGAGGCGAGATGCACGGGGACGTCTCCCGGCGCGGGGACCGCGTCGCGTTCTCCGTCCTTCAGCGACGCGGCATCGATCACGACGCCGAGGAATGCATAGCGGGGATCGGGTGGGTCGTTCCGGAAGCCCTCCACGAGGGCGTCCAGGTTGAACAGGGTCCCGCGGTTGAAGAGCCAGGCATCCTTGCCGTCGGCCTGGCGGATCCGGTCCAGCATGATCCGGCCGCGGTGGTTCGAGTGCCAGATGTACCGCCAGCCGTCGGGGTCGCTGACAACCTCCTGGGGGAAGAAGAACCCGCATCGCTGGATCACGAAGGCGAGCTTGCGGGCCATCTCCGGCCCGCGGGTCGCGCGGAGCTTCACCGGCACGTCTCGGAGGTCCAGGCAGCGGGCCGCCTCGGTGAAGTCATGAAGGGTCACCTCGAGGAGGAACTTCCGCATGGTGGCCTCGGGATCGGTCCGGCCTTCGGCCATCTTCATCCGCGCGGCCTGGATCTCCCGCTGATCGCGGGCGTTCGCCGACCGCATCGAAGGAATCTTGAGCACGGTCTCGCCGTCGAACCGCCAGCGACCGTCGGCCTGTCGCTCCATCGCGAGGTGATAGCCGGGCTTCTCGATCAGGCTCCACGAACGGGCGGACGACTCCTTACTGTCGAGCACGCCGTACAGCGCCACATCCTGTCGCGCGAGGATGCTGCTCAGCTCGTGAGCCATGAGCGCCGCGTCCGCCTCACTCACGTCCTGCCCCAGGCCCTTCAGGTCCAGGCAGTCGATCGCGTTAACGATCAGCTCCGGGGCCAGGTCGTAGCAGTAGACCGAGAAGAAGAACGTCTCGAGAGTCTTCCGCGGCGTCGTCCGGTCATTCCAGCGGGCGACCTCTTCCGCCGACCGCCGCGGTTGGGTTCCCCACATCCGGCCGCCCGGCGCATCCCGGCCCGGCGTCTCCGGCTTCGTCACGGTCCCGGAACCATGCCCCGACCCCTGCCCCATCGCCGCCGGAGTGGCACGCGACATGGCCAGGCACCCCGCCAGGACCAGCACCATCCGCCAGTACCGGCCCCGCCGGCAATGTCGCTCATCGTGTTGCATCGGCGATCCTTGCCTGAGAGAGCCCAACGCGCCGGGGGCGCATCGCGGCCCCCAAATGCTCATCCATGCCGTCAACTTAAGAGGATTTTCCGAACCTGGCAACCCGGATCGGGTGAATCGGAGTCCCGGCAAACAGGGAGGAAGGTCCAACGCTTTATGGAGTCGATGGATGCAGGCCCTCTCGGCGCACTTGTCGAGCTTCAAAGAGTGAAGGATGCGGATCAAATTCAAGGGGGAGTTCGAGGGAGAGGACATCGGCGACGAGCCCGGATCCGCCGATCGCGTCGCCAGCGGGACGCGATCGGCTCATCGACCCTCGGTGAGTACCCGGGGAGATCAGGGCTTGGCCGCCGGCTTGCTCTTCAGCACCTGGTCGATCTTCTTGGCGAGTTCTTCCTCCTTGCGACTGCCGAGCCACGCATCAACGACCTTGCCGCGACCGTCGATGAGGAGGTTCGTGGGCAAGCCGGCGATCTTGAAGGTCTCCTTCAGGACGCTATCGTCAAGGCTGTGGGCGAACTGGAAGGCCAGCTCCGGGTGCGCCTTGATGTAGGCTTCGGACGCCGCCTTGCCCTCCGACGTCGCGACGGCGACGATGCGGAGCTTCCCCTTGCGCTCGGCCGCGAGCTTCTGAAAGGACGGCATCTCGCCGACGCAGGGGCCGCACCAGGTCGCCCAGAAAGTAAGGAGTGTCAGCGAGTCGCTCGCTCCGCCGCTCCCAACTCCGAGGACCTTGTGCAGGGTGGTGGGGACGGAAGGATAGTCAACCAGTTCCGCGTCGGGGATCGGCTTGCCGACCAGGGCCTGGACCTCGTCTCCGTGCCCTTCCGCCACCTCCGGGTTCGGCAGTGCCTTCGTGTCCCCGGCTGTGGGTTTCAAGTCGAAGGCTCCCTTCGGGACCTCCGGGAGCAACTCGATCTTTGAGAGGACACGGCGATCGGTCGGGGAAGCGGAGCCTTCGTGGATCGAGAAGAGCTGGATCGACTGCAGAAGGTGGGTCCGTGTCGAAAACCAGAGGTACTCGGTCCGGATCAACTGGGCCGTCGGCCTGGAATCATCGGTGACGTGGACCACCAGGTCGCAAGCCTCGCCCCCGACATCGGAGCGGCCCGCGTACACAAGAGAGCCCTTCTTCGTGAGTTGGTCCAGCCGGTCCGGGTTGACGAACCAGGGGGCCGTGAGGTAGGCGTCTAGCATCACGCCCTTCGGCAAGTAGGCCCTCGGGGGGAGTTTCTTGATCTCGCCGTTGGAGCTGAGGACGCTCCCCTCGTCGTCGCCGACGACGACCTCGTACACCGTCCCATCGACGGCCTTCAACTGGCCGCTCAGGCGGGAAGGGGTGCCGGCCGCGAACAGGATCGTGGACCGGCCGGAGAGCTTGGGGACGCCTCTCGCCAACTCGTAGCCACCGACGGTCCGGACTTCCAGCCGCACCGCGGCCGGGGTCCCTGTGGCCTTGCGGGCCGCCTGAACAACCTCGGCCGCCTTGGGGTCGATGACGCCGGCCGCACGACCGTCCCCCGCACAGGCCACGACGACGGCTACCGAGCATAGGATGATCTTCCGCACGATTTCACCTCGAACGAGACAATCGAGAAGGTTCAATACTGATCCGCGCTGATGACCTCGCCGCCGGACCGGGTCGAGAGGGCCTGGAAGACCCCGAATCGCGACGAGGCGTCGAGGGCGTAGGTGGAGTACGGCGCAACCTTCGTCACGCCCTTCGGCAGCCCCGTGGCCGGATCGATGGGCCATGAATCGATCGAGTCCTTGAGGAACCGAACCGATCCGTCGAGGAAGGCCGCGTTCACACCCCCGGGGTGGAAGCTCATGGCGCTCTGAGCGAGAGACTTCACCAGGCTCGTCGAGCTGGTCATGAGCTTGGCGTATTTCTTCTGAGGGTTCGGGCCGTACATGGTGTGGATCGCCGAGTCCGGCGGGGAGCCGGAGTTCCAGAGGTGGTAATTGGGCTGAGTGCTCGCATCCAGAAAGCCGTGCCCGTTCTCGGTGAAGACCATGGTGTTGCTGAGGCCGTCGGTGACCGAGCTCGCCGAGACGCGGCTGTAGAAGAAGATCGTCCCCAGGTTGTTGTTGTACGCGTCGGGGACCGGCGAGACGTTCCCGTCGCTCATGTTGAACATGAACGATACCGTGTACCACGGGCCGGCGACGCCGCCATAGCTGGAGAAATACTGCCTGAACTGGGCCTTCAGAGACGCGGGCGAGCCGTACGTCGCCACCAGCGAGGGGCTCGAGTTGGCGACCGACGGGTCGCTCGGGCACCAGAGGGCGGAGATGCCGGTCGCGGCGATCGTCAGGTTCCTACCCTGGCCATCGAACGGACCGACATCATGGTTGATCGCGGAGTACACCGCGGACTGCTCGATGAACGGCAGGATCCGGATGATCGGGCCCCAGCCGATCGCCTGACCGAGGTAGACATTGTAATACATCAACCCGGGGGGGAAGGCCTTGTGGCTCGATTCATAATTCGCCGCCCCCAGCGC
>NZ_JAALJH010000112.1 GCF_011064615.1 Aquisphaera insulae
GATGACCACGGTGCAGGCAAAGAGGTCGTCGATTTCAGTCCATCGCCGATACCGGCCCGTTTCGATCTTCTCGGCGACGGATTCGATGGTCTTATGCCGTGCTGAGAACGCGAATCCTTCGCTTATACAGAAGCTGAAAACTGTTTGCGTCACCCGCTTGTCAAGTTCGGCCACGTACGGAGCCACATCGTCGAATAGCCGACGTACGTGCATAGGAATTATCATTGTGTATCAACGCTCTTGAAGTTGCCGAGTAAGACGGCAGTCATGGTCTCGATTCGGTGTTTCCTGTTAAATCCCAGGTTCGAGGCGGACCGAGCGGCTTCGTAGTATTTCTTCGCCTGAGTACTGGTCGTACGTCGATCCTCATCATCAACAACTTCCAAGAAGGCCAAGAGTCTCTGGATCGCAGCCGGCGTTGAAGGCATTTTATTCTCGCGTTGCAAGTCATCTATAGCTCCAAAGAGAGAATAGAAGTCTGATTGATTGCGAAGACGAGATGATTTAATGGGATTTCCATCGGGATGATCGATGATTTTCACTATTTCGTAGGTGACTTTTCTGAACCGCTCTTCGTAGATCTCCTGCCCCTCCCACGCTTCGTCACGATCGGTAAAAGCCGTGTCCAGTTCAATTACCGAATAACCTTTGGGCCCTTCTTCCAGGAGTAGTAGAAGATTGGCGACGAATTCAACGTCCTTCATTTGGTTGCGCGAGGATGGTGTAATCCTGGGGAAATCCGATGAGACCAGAGAAAGCCACTCGGTCAACTTCTCCGCAGTCGAGATGAATGCTCCGTCAAAACGGGCATGTCGAAGCTCCTGCGGGGTCAGCTTCGCGACATTGCGATTAATGCGGTCGAAGATACTGTTGATAGCATTCTCATCCGAGGTGGGGAGGTACTCGACGCTGAACTGATAACTCCAGAATTTGACCTTGACTTCGTCCGCGAGTTCCCTGAAATACTTGCCTCGCAGAGCGGTCAGCTCAGCCCTCTCGCCGACGGGGAACCGGTCTTGGACGAAATCGAAGATGGTTACAAGACGCTGCTTACCATCGACAACAGAATGCTTTGTCTTCCCGCTGGGATCGACCTCGGAGAAAAGGAAGATCGCCGGAGCCGGGTATTCGAGCAACAAAGTATCAATAAAGTAAGCCTTATAGACACTATTCCAGACACTCTTCCTTTGATAGGGAGGATCAAGATCCAGCAGACCCCGTTGATATAGATCCCAAAACCAGGAGATCGTTTGCGGACTATGTCGTGCCTGGGCCATAGGGGATTCCTTGGAGAGCCCGAAGGGAACATGAAGGCCGAACGGGACAAAGCTATCGGCCCAGGGACTTTGGAGAGCCCGAAGGCGACATAGCTTTTGGCCACAGGGATTTACGCAGTCCGGATGATACCAAGACTAGGATCACGACGCACTAATCAACCCGGGTAACCCACCTAGAATGACATTGGCCGCGGAGTGCCCGAGAGCGCTTTCAGCTCCGTTTTCGGCTGTCTACATCAAGCGAAGAGAACCGGAAAACGGAGGACCGAAAAACGGCAACCGAAAAAAAGGACTCCCCACGATATTGCCGCGACCCGCGAAGTCCAGGTAATGATCTTGGTTAAGTATGACCCGTCTCTTTTGCCGATCAAGGCCATCGTGGTCTGGGCCCTGAATTCCGCGTCTACCGCTCGACGTGGCGCGGTCACTCTTCCCGACCGGCTCATACTCATCCTGGCTGGCTGCGGCATCATCGAGGGCGTTTCGGCGACCCAGGTCAATCGAGGACGTCCGCGACGGAGACCTCTCCGAGCGCGACGCCGTCGAGAGCAAAAGGTACGGTATCACGATCCCATGAGCCGTCGGCGCATCGGGGCCTCCGGCCGGCGAATAAACCTCGACGCGCGATTCCGCCACGTTCACAACCCACACGATCGGGACGCCCGCTTCCAGGTCGAAGGGGACCTTCAGCCGACGATCTCGGCAGAGCGTGGTGTCGGCCACCTCGATGGCCAGGGCCAGCTCGTCAATCCTTGGGTTCCTGCGGCGATACCGGGGCTTCCACGATCCCCGGGCCACCAGGACGTCCGGGACGAGGACGGAGTCGGCCGCTTCGACGGTGACCTCGCGACCCACGAACCAGGCATGAGAGGGGATCATCGCCTTGAGAGACTCTTCGGCGTTGATCGCAACGTCCCTGTTAGGCGCTTCCTCGATGCTCGTGGCAACCAGTTGGCCTCCGATCAACTCGACCATGCCCAGGTCCTCGAAGAGTCCGGCGTCGATGGCTCGCCCGTACCTCTGGGGTGTCCAGGTCATCGTCGATTCGAGCATCTCAACGCTGGCCATCCGATCCTCCTTCCTGGCGAGGGGCCGGGAAAGGTCACGACTCGGGAAGGCGCCCCGGGAGCAGGTCGGCGACGGGGATCCGGGTGATGAACCGGGCGTCGAGGACGAGCTCAACCGTGTCACCCTCGTCGAGGAGTACGGGAGCCGCCTCCGATCGATGGACTTCGAGACGGTGCTGGACGAGGTTCAGGAGCCAGCACTCGGGAACACCGCCGGCCAGGTAGAGCTCCATGCGACGGCGATCGTCCGCGAGGGAGCTGTCGGCGATCTCGACGACCAGGCCGACGGATGCGGGGCCCGGCTTGGCGGTCATGAAATCGGCGGGACGGCCCCGGACCAGCGCGACGTCCGGCTCGGGCATGCTCTTGCGGTCCGGGAGGGCGATCGGCTTCTCCGTCCACACGAACCACGGCAGATCCGCACGAAATAGCGCCCCGGACAGGATGTGCTGCACCTGGGCCGCCGCAACGCAATGGCGGTTTCCCTTCGTCATCTTGCCGACGATCCTTCCCTCGATCAGCTCCACCGGCGCCCGCTCGTCGATCACGCCGGATTCGATCAGGTCCTCGTATTCCGCCACCGTCATGCGGCGCGGAGGGGTCGGGGATCGTGTTGCCGGGGCCGGGTTCAGGGTGGTCATCGCGCCTTTTCCCTCCTCCGATTCGGGCCTTTCGCGGCCCATCCCGAGCATACGCATGAACAGGCAACGAGGCAAGGCCGGGGCCGGGCCTCGCGAGGTGACCAGGGCGGGGAATTCGGGCTTCGTACTCTCACCGTTGTGACCCGGAAGATTTCTGCCACAGCTTGCGGCAGAATTCGCCCGTCAAGTCCTCCAACAACTTGTTGGAGGGGGGAGCCGCTCAGATCTCGCACAGCTTGTGTGAGACTTACAACCTCTTCTGCATAAGCCAGATAGAACGATCGCATGCGCCAAAGATTGCTGCCGGAGAACCCCGATTCGCCGGGGAACTCCTTCTGGAGATCCGCCGCCAGGCGATCGACGACGGACTTGCCCCAGCCCTCGGCCTTCTGGCGCTCCACGATCGTTCGGCCGATGTCCCAGTAGAGCCCGATCAGCTCCCGGTTGACGGCCAGGGCCGCCTTGACCTGGGCGGTCCGGATGCGGGCCTTCAGGTCATCCAGGAGCGCCGGGTA
Organism: Aquisphaera insulae; assembly: GCF_011064615.1. Taxonomy (GTDB): domain Bacteria; phylum Planctomycetota; class Planctomycetia; order Isosphaerales; family Isosphaeraceae; genus Aquisphaera; species Aquisphaera insulae. The sequence goes on from NZ_JAALJH010000112.1 coordinate 3,501, forward strand.
CGAGGCCGTCGGCGAGCCGGTTTCGGCAGCCGGCACGCGGCGCGTTGCCGGGCGTTTCGTCGGGCGGGCCGGCTTCGGCTCCGCGGTCCTGGCGTCGGACGCCTTCTTTCGAGCCATCTCCTGGGCCCTCGATGGTCCCGTGGGACTCGTCCCCGCCTGCGATGCCTTGAGCGACGGGGGGCCGGCTGCATCGCAATCCCGACCCGTGAGTTGGGTGGATTCCTTATCGGGAAGTCTAATACTGAACAGACGACGACGCAAGGATAGGGTGCCATGAGCCTCGCGGACGGCGTTCTTGGTTCGGCTTTCCTTGGAGCGTGAAGTCCCGTCACGGGGGAAACTGCGGCACACGGATTGCCGTCGGTTGGGCCTGCCCCCGAGGTTTCTGTCACGAAATCGCCTTCGGTCGTGCCTGTCCATCCCCCCCAGACGTCTAGGTCAAGCGGTTGGCCCTCGTGTATGGTAGGGGGGAAATCGCGGGGTGCCCATCGGGACTCTGCAACCTCTCGCTCGCAAGAAAGCCGCTGGAGTGCTTTCCCGGACGCATCATCGAATGCGCCGAGGAAGGCCGGGGCGGGGCGGCTTGCGGACCCGGCAGCTCCCGGATTTACCTCTTCTGAGACTCACGCGGAGTGATCCCCATGTCCACGTCCCTGCGTCGAAACGCCAGGCCGATGGTCCGCGCCGCTCGCCCTCGCATGGAATCGCTGGAGGCGCGATGGGTCATGGACGGGTCGGCGAGCCCGAGTGCGACCGTCGTCGGCAACGTGCTGATGATCGCGGGGACGCCGAGGGCGGACCTGATCCGGGTGCTGCCGACGGAGAGCGTGGGGACGGTCCGGGTCGTGGTCAACGGGAGACAGCTCGGGCGGTACGGGCCGGTCGCCGAGATCGACATCAACGGCGGGGCGGGAGGGGACGTCATCACGGTGGATCCGCGGATCACCCTTCGAACGCGGATCGACGGGCAGGCGGGGAATGACCGACTGCAGGGGGGTTCCGGGGCCAACGCCCTCGTCGGCGGGGACGGGTTCGACACGCTGGTCGGGACGTCGGGCCGCGACACGTTCGACGGCGGCCCCGGGGGGGCGCGGCAGGTCTTCCTGAAGACGCTGGGGACTCTCCAGGTCGGCCCGTCGGCCTCGGGGGCGGGGCTCCGGCGGCTGACCGGGGCGTACTCGGTCCAGCGGCTCCAGGTCGGGGGGCCGGCGGTCGTCGGCGCGGCGGACCTTCGCAACGCGCGGATCGTCGGGCTGCTGAAGGGGAGCTATGACGCCGGCCAGACGATCTCCCTCGCCAACGCGACCCAGGCCGATGCCAACACGCTGGCGGACCTGCTCGGCGACCCGAGGCCGGTCGTCTTCTCCGGCGGGCTCGCGAAGGTCGACCTGGTCTCGTTCCGGAAGGTCAGCCAGGACGGCCAGCAGGTCTACAGCATCGACGTCATGGCACCGGTCCAGGGCGCCAGGCTCAAGCCGGGCCAGCGGGCGGCCGGGGCGAAGGCCCTCAAGCAGGGGGACCGCCTGCACCTGGCGACCGTCTTCACGCCCACGCCGAAGGCCTCGACGGTGACGCTCACGGACGCGAACAACAACCTCATCCAGCTCGCCAAGGCGTACCAGTCGAGCACCCTCCAGTCGAACCAGCACGGCGACAACATCCAGGTCGTCAACCTCGCCTACGCCGCCCGGTCGTTCCAGAACCAACTGGACATCTACTACGTTTCCCAGGAGATCGACAGCTTCATCGCCGCGCCGGCGATCGGCCAGGCCGGCAACCCGCCGTTCCCCCCGTATGTCTACGCCGCCTGGGGGAATGGAGTGACCAACACGCTCACGGGGCTCACCCCCTCGACCACGACCCCGGTGCTGACGCTCTCTCCCAGCCCGCAGACGACCGAGACCGCCTCCACGGTGACCAGCGGCGTGAGCTTCTCGATCGGGGGGAGCGTCGGGTTCAACCAGGCGCAGGGGGGCATCGCGGGACTCAGCCTCGGCCTGACGATCTCCAATTCCACCACCAAGACGGTCCCGCCGATGACGGTCACCTACAGCGGAGATCCCGCCACCAGCGAAACCAAGTGGTCGTACGTCATCGGCCACGAGAATCTGCCGCAGCCGAGCCAGACTCTGAGCTTCGTGACCGGCTGGATCTGGGAAGTGCCGACCGGGAACTATGCCCAGAACCCGACCGCCCTGACGTTCGACAGCGGCGCCGGCCTGGGCTACAACAACCCGCTCACCACCAACTCGCCGACGTTCGGGTCGCTGTGGACCGTGAGCGCGAGCATGACGTCCTCGATCCCGCTCCCGTTCGGCACTAACTTCACGCTCGCGAAACCGCAGGTGACGAGCGTGAGCCCGACGACCGTCAGGCCGGGCGAGTCCTTCACGATCGAGGGCGTCGGCCTGTACGCCCCGCTCCTCAGCGCCGTCCTGATCGGCGGGCAGCAGGTGGCTTCGGCCAACTACACGGTCCTCAGCGACACCCAGATCCAGGTCATCGCGCCGAACACGCCGGGCGTGGATCTCTCGGTGAGCGTCCAGACCTCCCAGGGGCAATCCAACACCGACCAGACGATCACGATCGCCAACGCCCCCACGATCAGCGTCACGGGGCAGGCCGTTTCCGCCGTGGCCGGCCAGGCGTTCGCCAATCAGGTCGTGGCCACCTTCACCTCGTCCAACCCAAGCCTGCCGGCGGGCGTCTACGGGGCGACGATCAACTGGGGCGACGGCAGCGGCACGTCGGCCGGCACGATCACGTCCACCGGGTCGGGGACCTTCAGCATCCAGGGGGGCCACACGTATGCGACCGCCGGGTCGTACCCCATCTCGATCACCGTCAACGGCCCCGAGAGCTCGCAGGGGTCGGCCAGCAGCACCGCCAACGTGACGGCCCAGAACAACACGGGCGGCCCGCAAAACCTGACGTCCCAGGCGATCTCCGCCACGGTCAATCAGGCGTTCACCAACCTGACCGTGGCGACCTTCACGGACACCGATCCCGGCGTGAGCCCGAGCGATTTCACCGCATCCATCGACTGGGGTGACGGCATCAAGACGCCGATCACCACGGTCAACACCGGCGGTTCGCAGTCCTTCATCGTCCTGGGCACCCACACGTACGTCGCCGCCGGCAACTACACGTTCACCGTCGAGGTCACCGACACCAGCAACCGCAAGGCCACGACCACCGGCACCGCCACCGTGACCGCGTGATCCGTGGCCCCTCAACACCTGGCCGCGCCAGGCCGATCGCCGGTCGGAGCCCGCCGATAGGACAGGGCCCCGACCGTGCGCGATCTCGCCTCAACCGACTCGACGGGGTTTCCTCCGCTTCCTCTCCTCGGTGCCTCCGTGGTTCGTCCCTTCTTCCGGTCGCCGGTCGGTGACCCGTGCTACGACGACGTCTTCAGGAGGTCCTGCAACGCATAAACCTTCAGCGTCCCATGCCGCAGCCGCTCCATGGCGGCGACGGCGGCGCGGGCGCCGGCCAGGGTGGTGATGCAGGGGACACCGTGGCTCACGGCGGAGGCACGGATCCGGCCCTCGTCGGTCCTCGCCCCCTTGCCGCTGGGGGTATTCACGATCAGGTCGATGGAGCCGTTGGCGAGGTGGTCCAGCAGGTTGGGGCGGCCCTCGCGGATCTTGCGGACGGCTTCGATCTGGATCTCGTGCGCGGCGAGGGCCTCGACGGTGCCGCTGGTGCCCAGCAGCCGGAAGCCCAGGGCGGCGAGCTTGCGGGCGATCGGGACCACGGCCTGGCGGTCGCGGCGGGCGACGCTCACGAACACGGTGCCGCTGGCGGGGAGCTTGCTCATGGCCGCGAGCTGGCTCTTGGCGAAGGCGCTGGCGAAGTCGGTGTCGATGCCCATCACCTCGCCGGTGGACCGCATCTCGGGGCCGAGCACGATGTCCACGCCGGGGAACTTGGCGAAGGGGAAGACGGCCTCCTTCACCGAGACGTAATTCGGGACCGGCTCCTCGCCGATGCCCTGGTCCTCGAGCGACCGGCCCATCATCACCCGGGAGGCGGCCTGGGCCAGGTTCAGGCCGGTGGCCTTGGAGACGAACGGCACCGTGCGGGACGCCCGCGGGTTCACCTCCAGGACGTAGATCTCGCCATCCTTGACGGCGAACTGGATGTTCATGAGTCCCTTCACGGACAGGGCCTGGGCCAGGGCGTAGGTCTGGTCCTTGAGGCCCTGCACGATCGCCGGGGGGAGGGAGAAGGGGGGGATGGCGCAGGCGCTGTCGCCGGAGTGGATCCCGGCCTCCTCGATGTGCTCCATCACGCCGCCGACGATGGTGCGGACCCCGTCGCAGACGGCGTCGACGTCGACCTCGATCGCGTCCTCGAGGAACTTGTCGATCAGGATCGGGTGCTCGGGGCTGGCCTCGACGGCCTCGGTCATGTAGCGGTCCAGGCTCGGCTCGTCGTAGACGATCTCCATCGCCCGGCCCCCCAGCACGAAGCTCGGCCGGACCACCACGGGGTAGCCGATCCGCTCGGCGATCCGGCGGGCCTCGTCGTTCCGGGTGGCCGAGGCGTTGGGCGTCTGCTTGAGGCCCAGCTTCTCGATCACCAGGCGGAACCGCTCGCGGTCCTCGGCCAGGTCGATGCTCTCCGGGCTGGTGCCGACGATCGGCACGCCGGCCGCCTCGAGCGCCCGCGCCAGGTTCAGCGGGGTCTGGCCGCCGAACTGGACGATCACGCCGGTGGGGCCGATCCGGTCGCAGATGTTGAGGACGTCCTCGACCGTCAGGGGTTCGAAGAAGAGGCTGTCGGAGGTGTCGTAGTCGGTGCTGACGGTCTCCGGGTTGGAGTTGACCATGACGACCTCGTAGCCGTCGGCCTTGAGGGCGAACGCGGCCTGGCAGCAGCAGTAGTCGAACTCGATCCCCTGGCCGATCCGGTTCGGCCCGCCCCCCAGGATCATCGCCCGGGGCTTGTCGCCGACCCGGGCCTCGTCCTCCTGCTCGTAGGTCGAGTAATAGTACGGCGTCACGGCCTCGAACTCGGCCGCGCACGTGTCCACGAGCTTGTACACGGCGCGGATGCCGCGGCGGAGGCGGTCGGCCCGGACCTGGGTCTCGGTGGTCTCCCAGAGGGTGGAGAGCTGGCGGTCGGAGAAGCCGTTCTGCTTGGCCAGGCGGATCAGGTCGTCGGGGGCCTCCTCGATCGACCGGACCGCGCGGAGCGAGTGCTCGACGGCGATCAGCTCCTCGATGTTGGCGAGGAACCAGGGGTCGATGTGGGTGACCTCGTGGATCTCCTCGACCGTCATCCCGGCGAGCATCGCATAGCGGATGTACCAGATCCGCTCGGTGTTCGGGATGCTGAGCTTGGAGCGGATCTCGTCGATGCTGGGCTGGCGGGGCGTCCCCCACAGGTCCTTCTTGTCGCAGCCGAGGCCGAACCGGCCGACCTCGAGGCCGCGGAGGGCCTTCTGCAGCGACTCCTTGAAGGTCCGGCCGATGGCCATGACTTCGCCGACGGACTTCATCTGGGTGGTCAGGACGGGGTCGGCGTCGGGGAACTTCTCGAACGCCCACCGCGGGACCTTGGTGACGACGTAATCGATCGTCGGCTCGAAGCAGGCGGGGGTCTCGCGGGTGATGTCGTTGCGGATCTCGTCGAGGCGGAAGCCCACCGCGAGCTTGGCGGCGATCTTGGCGATCGGGAAGCCGGTCGCCTTGCTCGCCAGGGCGCTGGAGCGGCTGACCCGGGGGTTCATCTCGATCACGATCATCCGGCCGTCGGCCGGGTTGATGGCGAACTGGACGTTGGAGCCGCCGGTCTCGACGCCGATCTTGCGGAGGATGGCGAGCGAGGCGTCGCGCATCCGCTGGTATTCCTTGTCGGTGAGCGTCTGGGCGGGGGCGACGGTGATGCTGTCGCCGGTGTGGATGCCCATGGGGTCGAAGTTCTCGATGGAGCAGATGATGACGGCGTTGTCGGCGCCGTCGCGCATCACCTCCATCTCGTACTCCTTCCAGCCGATCACCGATTCCTCGATCAGGGTGGAGTGCACCGGGGAGAGCTCGAGCGCATAGGTGACCATGCGGTCGAACTCCTCGCGGTTATAGGCGATGCCGCCGCCGGATCCCCCCAGGGTGAAGCTCGGGCGGAGGACGCAGGGCAGGCCGATCTCGTCGCGGATGGCGCGGGCCTCGTCCAGGGTGTGGGCCATCCGGCTGCGGGCGCTCTCGAGGCCGATCTCCTCCATGGCCTGCTTGAACAGGGCGCGGTCCTCGGCCGTGCGGATGGCCTGCGCGGTGGCGCCGATGAGCTTGCAGTCGTACTTCGCGAGGATGCCGCTCTCTTCCAGCTCCATGCCGACGTTCAGGCCGGTCTGGCCGCCCAGGGTGGGCAAGACGGCGTCGGGGCGCTCGACGGCGAGGATCTGCTCGATGTGCTCCGGCGTGATCGGCTCGATGTACGTCCGGTCGGCCATCTCGGGGTCGGTCATGATGGTCGCCGGGTTGGAGTTCACCAGGACCACCTCGAAGCCCTCCTCCCGGAGCGCCTTGCACGCCTGGGTGCCCGAGTAGTCGAACTCGCACGCCTGGCCGATGACGATCGGCCCGGCGCCGATGATCAGGATCTTGTGGATGTCGGTACGCTTGGGCACGGTAGGTCGTTCTCGCTCTGGCTGGCCCGCGGCCCGGATTCCGATCCGCGGTCGACTGGCGCGCAACGGGCCGCGCTCGCGGAGGGCAATTTCCTGGTGACCCCCGTACGGCGCGGCCCGGAAAATTTCCCGATCATAGCACCATCACGACGCCCGCCACAAGGGCGGGACGCGCGGGCGGCGCCCGTCGCCGGCCTCCCTTCGGCCTCGATGCGGCCCCCCTCGTCGAGTTGACGTCACCCTGGTAAGACGATATCTTACGCGAATGAGAACGCGCGTCTCCTCCAAGGGCCAGATCGTCCTCCCCGCCGAGATCCGCGAGCAGGATGGCATCGCGCCGGGGCAGCAGTTCGAGGTCGAGCGGCTCCGGGCGGGCGAGTACTTGCTGCGGCGGTCTCCCGGGCCGGGCGAGCCCGGGCTCGTGGGATGGCTCCGCGCCTGCCCGGCGGAGGGGTGGTTCCGCGAGATCCCCTCGGGGTCGACGGACGAGCTCGACGGATTGCCTCGCGAGTGAGAGCCCGTCGCCGAGGGAATCGCCGGGGGATTGAGGGAAACGGGGACTGGCTCCGAGTCTTCGAGGTGCCCGTCCCCCTTTCCCGGGCCCGGTGTGACCGGGGGGGCCTCTGAGCGATGACATACCTCGTCGATGCCAACGTGCTGAGCGAGGCGACCAGGCAAATGCCCGAGGCGACGGTCCTGCGATGGCTGGAGTCGCACGAGGCCGAGCTCGCCGTCAATCCGATCATCCTGGGCGAGCTGCGCTACGGGATCTTGCTGCTCCCCTCCGGCCGGAAGCGGGCCCGCCTGCTGGAGTGGTTCGAGGCCGGTGCCGCCCATCTCCCGGTCCTCGACCTCGACGCCGAGACCGCTCGGGTCTGGGCCGCGCTCCTCGCCGGGCTGCGACGAAAAGGCCGTGTCATGCCGCTGAAAGACAGCCTCATCGCCGCGACCGCGCGGCAACATGACCTCATCGTCGCCACCCGAAACACCGCCGACTTCGCCCACGCCGGCATCCGGCTCGTCGATCCGTTCCAGGCGTGAGGTTTCTCTTCGGAATGGAGGCGAAGCGATGAGCGACACTCGAACCGCCAGGGCCGTCCTGATCGCGGCTGTACCGGGATTTCTGTTCCTCTCGACGGCCGCCCTGGCCGACGGGCCGGCTTCTCCCGAGCCGAGGGTGATCGCGCCGCCGGAGTCGTTCTTCCGGCTCGTGGACGAGGGCGACCGCGAGGCGGCCCGGGGGTTCTACCGCAAGTACCTGGACATCGAGGGGATGCCCGTCGCGGCGGCGGGCGTGGTGGACGACCGGGCCCTGATCCGGACGCGGGAGATCGTCACGCGGATGCTGGCCGGCCGGCCCGATGTCGTCAAGGCGATGGCCGACCGCGGGATGTACCTGATCATCATCGGCAAGGACCAGGTCTACACCGACATGCCTGAGAACCGCAAGGCTCCCGACCCGGCGTACCTCAACGAGCGGGTCCGCGGCACCGGCGGCCGGCCCACCAGCTTCGGCGAGGAGAACCTGCTCTGCCTGCCGCAGGACCGCTACGACGACGAGAGCATCGCCGTCCATGAGTTCGCCCACACGATCGACGGCATCCTCGGCCGGCTCGAGCCCGACTGGCGGAATCGGCTGGACGCCACCTATCGCGCGGCCGTGGCGCGGGGGCTCTATCGCGACGCCTACGCCGGCAGCAACCCGGGCGAGTACTGGGGCGAGATCGTCCAGTCGTACTTCGACTGCAACCGCGTCAACAACTGGAACCACGGGCCGGTCGGCGGCCGCGAGCAGCTCCTGGCGTACGACCCGGAAGGCTACCGGCTCGTCCAGAAGGCGCTCCGGCTCAGCCCGGCGCAGGACTGGCGGTACGCGTGGCTCCAGCGATTGCCGAACGTCGCGCCGCCCCCGCCGGCCCTGAAGCTGCCGGCCTACTACGCGAAGCTCACCCTGGCCCGGGGCTTCCCCGTGATCGGCCGCGAGGCCGGGGACGCGGCGCTGCTGCGGGCGAATGACGACATCCGCAAGATGTTCGCCTACCGCCACGACATCCTCAAGGCGCTGATCGACGAGGGCCTCCGCCTCGTCGTCCTGGGCCCGAGGGAGTCGATCGCCGACCTCCCCGAGTGGAAGGAGCTGGCGGGCAGGGCCGACGCCGAGGGGATCGACCCGCTGGCCCGATACCTCGGCTACGCCCCGGGGCGAACGCTGATGGTCGTCGCGGAGGAGAACGTCATGGGGGACCCCTCGGCGCCGATGGTGGGGGCGGACCAGGTGGTCCGCGCCTTCGCCGGGGCGATCCACCTGGGCACGGGCAGGCGCCCGCCGAAGCCGGCCGTGAAGCCGGATCCTCGCACCGTCCAGCAGTACGAGCTCCGGGTCCAGCGGATGGACTCCCGCTTCGACGATCGCCTGAAGGAGCTGTTCGAGGCCGCTTCGGCCGCGAAAAAGTGGCGGGGGACCGCCGGATCCCGCGACCGGGAGGCCTACTGGACCGACGGGGTCCTCGCCTACTTCGACGCCCAGGGCCAGGCCGCGGCCCCCGAGGACGCCGACGCCCCGATCGCCACCCGGGAGGCCCTCCGCGGCTATGATCCGGGCCTGTTCGACCTGGTCCAGGCGACCATGGCCTACCGCGGCAAGGTCGACTGGCGGCTCCCCCGGACGCGGTGAGGCCGGCGACCCGCCTTCGCCGGGAAACCCCTGTGGATCCCGCCTCCGCGAGCCCGCGCCTCCGGGCTTTCCCGCTGGACCGGCGGGCGTTTTCGGGTAGACTACCTGAAGGGGACCGATGGGAACAAACGTACCTGGTCAAGCGGCTCCCGGAGCCGAGAGCATCATGAGCGCGACCTCCCGGCCGACGACGGCCCGCAAGAAGGTCGTCTATCCCGACAGCGACGGTCGGCGGATGGCGGACAACACCCGGCAGTTCCAGTGGATCGTCACCATCAAGGAAGGGCTCGAGATCCTCTTCCGCGATCGGCCCGACGTCTTCGTCGCCGGCGACCTCCTCTGGTATGCACGGGAAGGCGATCCCAGGGTCCGCATGGCCCCCGACGCCATGGTCGTCTTCGGCCGCCCCAAGGGCTACCGCGGCTCGTACATGCAGTGGGCCGAGGACGGCCTCGCCCCCCAGGTCGTCTTCGAGGTCCATTCGCCCGGCAACCGCCGCGCCGGGATCCAGCGGAAGTTCGACTTCTACCAGGACCACGGCGTCGAGGAGTATTACTACTACAATCCCGACAAGGGGACGCTCACGGGCTGGCGACGGGTGCAGGGCGGGCTCCGGCCCATCCCCGACATGAACGGCTACGTCAGCCCGCGGCTGGGAATCCGCTTCGAGCCCGGCAAGGGCCCGGACTCGCTGACGATCCGCGACCCCGACGGCCAGCCCTTCCTCACCGCGGTCGAGAACGCCGTCCTTCGCCAGAAGGCTGTCCAACTCGCCGAGGCCGCCGAACGCAAGGTACAGTCCGCCGAGCAGATCGCCGAGGCCGAACGCCAGAAGGCCGAGGCCGCCGAACGAAAGGTACAGTCCGCCGAGCAGATCGCCGAGGCCGAACGCCAGAAGGCCGAGGCCGCCGAACGCAAGGCCGAACGCCTGGCGGCGAAGCTCCGCGAGCTGGGCATCGAGCCCGAGTGATCCGACGCCGACGGGATCGAGGCGAGGCACCCGGACGACTCGTGCCCGCGATGCCGGGATTCCACCACCGCGGAATTTCCCTCCCCAAACCGACCCCGGATCTGGTATTTTTCATGGTCCGATCCATGATGCATCGGCATGCATGTGAATTGCACGCAGGGACGCCCCCCCGCATCCGCCGCATCGTCCCGCTTTACCGAACGGATCCGATCTCCTGCGAGGAAGTCAGAGGGAGTCATGGGCCAAGAGCGCGATCTCCTGTTCGGGGTCCTGGCGTTCCAGAAGGGCCTGATCGACGCGGATCAGCTCGCGGCGACCTGCGCGATGGACGGCAACGGCGATGGCGTCGAGAAGCTGGCGGACCGGCTGGTGGGCCGGGAATGCCTGACGATGGACCAGCGGGCGGAGCTCGACCGCGAGGTGGACCGGGAGGTCCAGACCTGCGGCGGCGACCCGATGGCGACCCTGGCGCAGTCGCTGGACGGCCGCAGCCTGGCCGTGCTGGGCGACCTGCCCGGCCTGGCGGCGACGATCGGCGCCAGCCTGACGGCCTGCCACATCCCGGCCCGGGGCAAGGGGGCGGGGGCGGGGGCCGGGGACGGGGCCGACGGCGATGGGCCGGCCGAGAATCCCTACCCGGTGCGATTCGGCTCGCTGGGCGCGGCGGACGAGCCGAAGAGCCACGACCGGTACGCGCGGAGCAGCCTGTACGCCAAGGGGGGCATGGGGCAGGTCTGGCTGGCCCACGACCCCTCGCTGGGGCGGGAGATCGCGCTCAAGGAGCTGCGCCCCGACCAGGCCGATAACTCGTCGGTGACCTCGCGGTTCCTGACCGAGGCCCGGGTGACCGCGCAGCTCGAGCACCCGGGCATCGTCCCGGTCTACGAGCTCGGCGGCGGCGAGGTCCCGTATTACACCATGCGGTTCATCAAGGGGGGGACGCTCAGCCAGGCCACCCGCGAGTACCACAAGGCCCGGGCCGCCGGCCAGGCGGATCCCCTCGCCCTGGTCAAGCTGCTGGGCGCCTTCGTGGGGGTCTGCCACGCGATCGCCTACGCCCACTCCAAGGGCTTCATCCACCGCGACCTGAAGGGCCAGAACGTCGTCCTGGGTGACTTCGGCGAGGTCATCGTCCTGGACTGGGGGCTCGCCAAGAGCGTCGGCCCCGACCGGAAGCCCGGGGCCGCCGCCGCGCCGGTCGACGGGCTTCGCAACGGCCACGCCGGCTCCAACGGCCACGTCGACTCCAACGGCCACGTCGACTCCAACGGCCACGGCGCGCTGACCGCGGCCATGGTCGGGGACCTGACGCTGCCGCCGGAAGACGACGCGACGCTGCCGCCGGCCGGCACGGCCGTGCAGTCCGGCGACGGGTTCCACGTCTTCCCCGCCCCCTCGGTGGACGCCACCCAGTGCGGCCAGATCCTGGGGACGCCCGCCTACATGGCCCCGGAGCAGGCCGAAGGCCGGCACGACCGGACCGGCCGCTGGACCGACGTGTACGGCCTGGGGGCGATCCTCTACGAGATCCTCACCGGCCAGCCCCCCTTCCACGCCCGGACCACCAGCGAGCTGCTCCGCAAGGTCCGCATGGATCCGCCGCCGTCGCCCCGCAAGATCCACTCGGGCGTCTCCCCGGCGCTGGAGGCCGTCTGCCTGAAGGCGATGTCCAAGGATCCGGCGGACCGCTACGGCTCGGCCACGGACCTCGCCCAGGAGGTCCAGCGGTTCCTCGCCGACGAGCCGGTCAAGGCGTTCGAGGAGCCGTGGTCCCGCCGGGCCGCCCGCTGGGCCCGCAAGCATCGGACCCTCGTCGGCAGCGCCGCGGCGCTGCTCGCCACCGGGACCGTCGCCCTGGGGATCAGCACCGTGCTGATCTCCCGCGAGCGGACCGAGGTGGTGGAGAAGGAGAAGGTCGCCCGCACCGCCATCAACGACATGTACGTCGGCTTCACCTGGATGGAAGACCGGCTGGACCCGACGATGCAGGAGAGCATGGAGAAGGCGCTGGCCTTCTACGAGAACCTCACGGCCCAGGCCGCCAAGGACCCGGCGGTCCGCCTGGAGCACGGCCAGGCCCATCAGCGGATGGGGGAGATCCGCCGCAAGCTCGGCCAGGTCCCGGAGGCGGAGGCCAGCTTCAAGAAGTCGCTGGCCCTGCTCGAGCCGCTGGCCGCCGCCGCGGAGAAGGAGAAGGCCGCCAACGCCCCGGAGATCCGCCGCGTCCTGGCCGCCACCCGGACCCGCCTGGGCGACATGTACTTCCGCGACAACCGCGGCGACGAGGCCGAGGCCCTCTTCCGCCAGGTCGAGGACGCGATGACCCCGGTCGTCGCCGCGGAGGCGAACGCCGGCCCCGGCGCCAACGCCGACGCCGACGCCGAGGCCGCCACCAACGACCGGTGGACGCTCGCCCAGGCGCTCCGCAGCCGGGGGCTGCTGCTCCGCCGCAAGGGGGAGCCGAAGCTCGCCCGGGCCGCCCTGGAGACGGCGTGCGGCCTGCTCGAGCGGGTCTCCGCGGCCCTGCCCAGGAACCCGGAGGCACGCTACGACCTGGCCCAGGCGAGCGACTACCTCGGCCGCGTCACGTATGACCTCGGCGACATGGCCGCGTACGAGAAGGGCTGCCGGCGGGCCTATTCGCTGCTCGACGCGCTGATCGACGCCTCGCCGACGGTGCCCCGATACCGCGAGGCGATGTCCCACGCCTGCAACGACCTCGGCCAGGTGGAGCGGGTCGCCGGCAAGCCGGCCGAGTGCGAGACGTACTGGCGGCGGCAGCTCAAGGAGGCGGAGCGGCTGGCCCAGGACTATCCCGACCGCCCGGAGTACCGCCGGCTCCTCGCCGGCGGCTGCTCCAACCTGGGGGGCATCCTCGCGGAGCAGGAGCAGTTCGCCGAGGCCGAGCCGATCCTCGGCCGCGGGATCGCGGAGAACACGGCGCTCCTGAAGGCCTTCCCCGACGACCGCGAGGTGCGCTACGACCTGGGGACCTGCCAATTCAACCTCGGCTACCTCCTGTATCACACGGGGCGGCCCGAGGCCGCCCTGGTCGCCCTCGATCGGGCCCGCGAGCTCGAGCAAACCCTGGCCGACCGCGAGCCGGCCACCCCGCGCTATCCCCGCCTGCTCGCCATGATCGCCCGCAATCGGGCGGACTGCCTGGAGGCCCTGAGCAAGCCGGGCGCCGACGGGGCCATCGCCGCGGCCGTCGCCCTCATGGACAAGCTCTGTGCGGCGCACCCGGAGGTCGTCCACTACCAGATCGAGCACGCGCGATACCTCAACCGGATGGCGGACATCGAGGCCCTGGCGAAGCGGAATGACCGGGCCGAGGCCTGCTACACCCGGGCCCTCGCGGCCCTGGACGCCGCCGAGGCCGCCGGCCGCAAGCACCCGGATGGGGACCTCCGGACCGCGAGGCTGGAGAAGGCCATGACGCTGAGCAACCGGTCCGTGTTCCGAGATGACGCCGACATGCCCGGCGCCGAGGAGTCGATCCGCGACGCCGTCAAGATCGCCGGCGAGCTCGCCTCCGGCCCCGGCCCCGGCTCCGCCGCCGAGCGGCAGTTCCTGGCGGTCGCCCGCAACAACCTCGGCGAGCAGCTCCAGAAGGCCGGCAGGACCGAGGACGCCCTGGCCGAGTTCCGCGCCTCGGCCGAGGCCCTCGCCACGATGGTCGCCGCCTCGCCGGCGACGATCACGAGCCGCCACTACCTGGGCCACGTCCTGGACCAGCAGGGCCGGGCCCTGGCGAAGGCGAAGCGGCCCGACGAGGCCCGCAAGTCGTTGGCGGAGTCCGTCGCCATGCACCGGGAGGTGGTCAAGCAGACCAAGGGCAAGCTGCCGGCCTATCGCGAGGCGTTCGCCTCCGCGCTCAAGGACCAGGCCGACGCCTCGCTGGCCGCCGGCGACTACGCGACCGCCATCGCCGCCGCGGTGGAGCTCCCGAAGGCCGCCGCCGAGCCCGCCCGCGGCCACCTCGACGCCGCCCTCCTGCTGGCCCGCTGCGCCGTCCAGCTCCAGGCCGACCCGAAGGTCGACGCCCCCCGCAAGGACGAGCTTGGCCGCGACTGCCTGGGCCGCACCGTCGTCCAGCTCCGCGAGGCCCTGGACCTCGACCCCAAGCTCGCGACGGCCCTCCAGTCCGATCCCGCGATCAAGGACCTCCTGGGCCGTCCCGCCTTCCGCACCCTGTTCGACAGCATGATCAAGGTGGGGATCGTCCGCTGACCGACCGGGCGAGGGCGGCCTCGCCTCCCTGGCAAACACGAGGGGATCGCCATGAGCAAAGACAACGTGATCCTCGCCCGGCGGTGGTTCGAGGAGGTCTGGAACCAGCGTCGCACGGACCACATCGACGAGTTCGTGACCGACCAGAGCATCTGCCACTCCGAGTCGGGGCCGCTGCGGAGCAAGCAGGAGTTCAAGGAGCGCGTCCATGACGTGCTCCTGTCGGCCTTCCCCGACCTGACCGTGACCGTCGAGGGGACGGTGGCCGAGGGAGACGCGGTCGTCGTCCGCTGGTCCGTCCGGGGGACTCACCTGGGCGACGGCCTGGGGTTCCCGGCGACCGGCAAGGAGGTCGACTTCCGGGGCATGTCCTGGCTCGCGTTCGCCGACGGCAAGGTGCTCGAGTCCTGGGACAGTTGGAACCAGGGCGGGCTCATGCAGACGCTCTGCCCGCCGGGCCCGTCGCCATCGCGAGAGGACAGCCCCGGCGAGGGTTGCCGGCTCGACGACATGCGGAAGGTCGGGAGTGGGGGGACGCCGGCGACCAGCTCGTCCTGAGGGATCGATCCCCGCGGGCCCCCGGCGCCCCCAGCTCGCACGCCCCCCGGGCCTTCGGCCGCCTCGCAGGACCGAACCGCCGGTCGATCCCGCGTCGTTGCCCGCGCCGGCCGGGCGGGGCGGGCCGCCCCGGCAGGCGATCGTTGGCCCGCGCTCCCTCGGGGTTGTACACTCATCGACGGCGACGGGCCGATCGGCGACGGGTGGTCGGCGGGGTCGCGGCGGGGGAGGGCACGCCCCGCCCCCTGGACGCGCCCGGGCGGCGGCATCGCGGGCTCCTCATGACGCCTCCCGTCGTCCTGAGCCGCACCCGGCCGGGCCGGCCGGGCGGGCGGGGGCGTGCGAGCCCCAGGACCAAACACGAACACCCTGGAGCCGGGAATGGACCTTTCGAGGCTGTACTTCGTGGTCGGTCCCCTTCGGACCGGATCTTCCTTGATGTCGCGGTGCCTCGACGACCATCCCTCGTCGATCTGCCTCTGCGAGTCGGAGATCAATCGGGCCCTCTTCCGGGATTACTTCCTGAAGCTCCACGCCGATCGCATGGTCATCCATGGTTTCAGCCTCGAGGAGGTGGTCAGGTACGTGGACAGGAGGAAGCAGGACAGCCCCGACGACTTCCTCCGATGGTTCGCCGACATCTGGCCCCGAGCGACCCAGATCTACGGGAAGCCTGACGCGCTCATCCTGGGGGACAAGAGCCCCGACTTCTTTCGCAGCCCGGAGCTCATCCGGCACCTGGTCTCGCACTGCCGGTTGATCTACACGGTCCGCGACCCCCGCGCCATCTTCCGCAGCATCGACGTCCAGACCGATGCCTCGCCGGCGGAGAAGGAGGAACGCTGGGGATTCCTGATCCAGAACTACCTCGCCTGGAGGCCGCATCTGGACAGCCCCAACCTCCTGACCGTGCGCTACGAGGACCTCGTCGGTTCGCACGAGACGACGATGACGGCCGTCTATGCCCACCTCGGCCTGCCGTATTCGCCGAGATACCTCGAATCGTTCGGCAGGGCGTTCCCCCGCCGCTTCCTCTGGACGACGGCCATCGACTGGGAGACCGGCATCCGCAAGGACTTCGACCCCGGCCGGGCCTCCTCCTGGCGGCGGGAGCTGAATGCGGAGCAGCTCGATCGGGCCCGGTCCGATCCCGCGGTCCGCGATTTCATGGATCGATTCGGTTATGAATATTAAATCCATTTAACGGAGATCGCGGACCGGCCGCGAGCCCCGCGACCGCCGCGGGGGATGCCCCCGGCCGGGAGTCGGAATCCGCGCCCTCGGGTCGGTCCGAGACGGCGGCGGCGGCCCGCCGGCAGGGGCCCGGCGCCCGGCAGGGGCCGCGGTCGATCCGGATAAGTCTCGATGGACAAATGACTTACGCCGCGCACCACGGAGGCCGGCGGGAGGGCCGCATCGATGCGGCATCCAGGGATCGCTGACGGCCACGCTCCGTGGATGGACGCCCGCGAAGCCCGCCGCCCGCCCCGTTAACTCTTATTAATATATGCAGAAACACCGTACTTTGATCTTGTCGGCGGCGCTCCGAGCTCCGTAGTGTTGGATGCTCATAGCAGAAAAGCGGCTTGCTCAAGGTGCCTGGACCGGGGAGATGGCGCGATGCTCCGTCGTATCAAGACCTTCTTGCGTGAGCACGACATCGTGTCTACCCGTCGTACTCGCAGGCGATTCGCCCCGGCCGTCTCCGCGAGCGAGCTGGAGAATCGGCTGCAGCTCACCGCCTCGGGCGTCAAGGGCCTGGTCCAGGCCGCCCAGCCGGCGCTGGTCGAGGGCCTCGTCAGGCCGGCGGCGACCCTGGAGACCTCGCCCGCGGGCCTGCTCGTGACGTCCGAGTATCGAGCGATCCTCCTCCGCGCTCCGCAGCAAGCCGAGCTGAGTCGCTGGGTTTCTCGTTTACGGCAGGGCCTCCCTCCGAGTGCGCTGAGCCGCGTGCTCCTGAAATCGCCCGAGCGTCAGCAACTCCTCGCGAGCCTCGGCGTCAACATCAAGGGCACTCCCCGCGCCTTCGTCGATTCCCTGTACGTCAACGTCCTGAAGCAGCAACCGGACAGTCAAGGCGAGGCGCGCTGGATCCAGCGCGTACGGAGTGGATTTCCCCGGCAGCAGGTCGTCCAGAGCTTCTTCAACGCGTCGGGCATAAGCCGAGAAACACCGACTCCGACACCGACTCCGACTCCGACTCCGACTCCAACACCGACGCCCACTCCGACGCCGACGCCCACGCCGACTCCGACTCCAACGCCCACGCCTACGCCAATACCGACTCCGACGCCGACTCCAACACCGACACCGACGCCGACGCCGACTCCTACGCCTACGCCTACACCGACTCCAACACCGACGCCGACTCCAACACCGACACCGACGCCGACGCCGACTCCTACGCCTACGCCTACGCCAACACCGACTCCGACGCCTACTCCGACTCCGACTCCTACTCCGACTCCGACTCCAACACCGACTCCGACTCCGACTCCAACACCGACGCCCACGCCCACTCCGACGCCGACGCCCACGCCGACTCCGACTCCAACGCCCACGCCGACTCCGACTCCAACACCGACACCCACGCCGACTCCGACTCCAACACCGACGCCGACTCCAACACCGACGCCTACTCCTACTCCTACTCCTACTCCGACTCCGACTCCGACTCCGACTCCGACTCCGACTCCGACTCCGACTCCGACTCCGACTCCGACTCCGACTCCGACTCCGACTCCGACTCCGACTCCGACTCCGACTCCAACACCGACACCCACGCCGACTCCTACGCCTACTCCGACTCCGACTCCGACTCCGACTCCAACACCGACACCCACGCCGACTCCAACACCGACGCCGACTCCGACACCGACACCGACACCGACTCCGACTCCGACTCCGACTCCGACTCCGACTCCAACACCGACTCCGACTCCGACTCCAACACCGACGCCCACGCCCACGCCCACGCCGACTCCAACACCTACGCCTACTCCTACGCCTACGCCTACGCCTACTCCAACACCGACACCGACGCCGACTCCTACGCCTACGCCTACTCCTACGCCAACGCCGACGCCAACACCGACTCCGACTCCGACTCCAACACCGACGCCCACGCCTACTCCTACGCCAACGCCGACGCCCACGCCTACTCCTACGCCTACGCCAACACCGACGCCCACGCCTACTCCAACACCGACGCCTACACCGACTCCAACACCTACGCCTACTCCTACGCCTACGCCTACGCCTACGCCTACTCCAACACCGACACCGACGCCGACGCCCACGCCTACTCCAACACCGACTCCGACTCCAACACCGACGCCCACGCCGACTCCGACTCCGACTCCGACTCCGACTCCGACTCCGACTCCGACTCCAACACCGACGCCGACTCCTACTCCGACTCCAACACCTGGCTGACAGTTTGATGCGGGCCCGGAGATCGACCTATCGGGGATCCGCCGCATGGCGGCTTGTCCCCTCTGTGAGAGTCGTCGGCCGCCTTCCCGCCTCTGAGGAATGGAGACCGGTCACTGGTCATGGAGGGGGCGTCGCTTACGCGGCGGATTCTTGGTCCGCCGAACCATCGATGGTCGGAGCGTGACACCTCACATGAAATCCAAGCGACCGCAAGCCAGCGGGCGAAACGTCCTGAAGCGTCTCAGCCGTCGCCAGGGGGCCGCCATCCGCAGAGCCCCCGATCCGCCGATCGAAGCTCGGCCGGGTCGCGATGGGGATGGGCCGCGTCTCGCGGTCGACATCTTTCAGCTCGTGGATGACTCGCTGCTGAAGGCGAACCGCGACGATGGCAGCGGGTGGGAATGGTGCTGGGCGGACCTCCAACGAGACTGGATGGACGCGACCCCGAGCCGCCACGCCTATCGTTGCCTCCCGCTGACGATTGCCAACCAGACCGGCTGGTGGATCCGGAACCCCGTGGGCTTCTCCGCAGTCTGGGGCGGACGCCCGACCCCGGGGGACATCGCCATCGAATTCGACGCGGCCGGGGACGTGTGGAAGGATCTGATCAACAACCAGTTCGGCGAGGGGATCCTCACCTGGAACACCCCCTTCCTGTTCCGCACGAGGCCGGAGGGCTCTCGGCTGCTGATCTGCGGGCCGGCGAACTACTTCCTCCGCAACGCCCACCCGCTGACCGCCATCATCGAGAGCGACTGGATGGCCATGTCGTTCACGATGAACTGGAAGATCATGGACCCCGGCGTACCGGCGCGTTTCGACGCCGGCATCCCCCTGTTCCAGGCGATCCCCTTGCTCGGCAACGTCTGCGCGAACCTTGAAACGGCTTCAGTCACGTACCGCAAGCTGGCCGACGACCCGGATATGAGCCGGGCCTACAACGAATGGCGCCTCTCCCGCTCGCATTTCCACGGCCAGAAGGCCAGGGGAGAGGTCAAGGGGGACGCCTGGCAGAAGGACTACTTCCACGGCCGCGACATCTCGGGCCGCGAGGCGGCGACCGCGCACAGCACCAAGGTCCGCCCCCCGGTCGTGCACTACGCGGGCTCGGCTTCTCCGTCCCGGCCCAGCCGCGGCGACGCCCCCGTGTTCCCGGAGAGCGAACAGCCCATGCCGACGAGCCCGCAGCCTCCGACGTCCGACCCGCGACCGCAATGCCCGGCCGGCGAGGCGACGCATCCCGACGCATCCCTCATCGAGCCGGCGGCGGGCCGGGCACCCGGGGGCGACGCGGGCGGCCGAGGGCACGCCCGGTCGATGCGGAACGGACGGCACGGGACGGGGCTCGTGGACGACGAGTGGCGCCGATGGATCGCCGAGAATCTCCTCCTCGACGAGCCGCGCGAGAGGATCGTGGGGGCGATGGTCTCCCGCGGGATCGAGGGGCCGGAGGCCGAGCGCGAGGTCGATGCCGCCCTGCGGAGCCCCTACATCCGGGGCTCCGAGCGCCTCCGCGATCGGCTCCGGAAGCGAGACTGGCTGCTGGCCTGCTACCGCAAGCTCAACCGCCTGCATCCAGCCTCCGGCGAGGTCGAACGCCGGGACAAACTGCCCCGCTCGGAGTTCCTTGAAGCGTATTACAGCACGAACCGGCCCGTCATCATCACCGGCATGATGGACGACTGGCCCGCCATGCAAAGATGGTCCCTCGACTCCTTCGCCGAACGATTCGGCGACCGCCCGATCGAGGTGCAAGCCGGGCGCGACGCGGGCGACAACTACGAGACCGAGCGCGAGAAGTTCGCCCGGGAGATGCCGTTCGCGGAATTCATCGAGAAGGTCCGCACCGCGGGCGTCACGAACGACTTCTATCTGACGGCCAACAACAACACGAACAACAAGGCGGTCCTCGCCGAGCTCTGGGACGACATCGGCCAGCTCCCCGAGTACCTCGACGGCCGGGACCGCATGGCCGGCTTCTTCTGGTTCGGCCCGACCGGGACGATCACGCCGTTCCACCACGACCTGACGAACAACCTCATGGCGCAGGTCGTCGGCCGGAAGCGCGTGAAGATCGCGCCGTCGTGGGACATGCCCCTGATGGCGAACGACTTCCACGTCTTCTCCCGGCGGGACGGCCGCGTCCTGGCGCACGCCCCGCGGCCCGACCAGCTCGAGCCCCAGGTCCTGGAGTGCACGCTCAACCCGGGCGAGATCCTGTTCCTTCCCATCGGCTGCCTCCACTTCGTCGAGGGCCTCGACATCTCGGTCACGATGTCGTTCACCAATTTCCTGTTCGACAACGATTTCTCGAGCTTCTATTCGACGTATCGCGGCGTGTGACGAGGTCCCGCTCCCGGGCCGCGCCGCGGTCGGCGCGGCCGCGGAGGCCTCCCGCCGCCGCCCCCCCCTCGGCTGGAGCCGCCGATGAGCCACCCTCCCCGGTCGCCGGAAGTCGATCGGGCCATCCCGGGCCCGGATCCGGCGCCGCATCCGCGGTCCTTCCTCCGATCCGTCCTCGTGGGCCTGATCTCGATCGCGTGCCCTGTTCGCGCCGACGGGGAGCC
>NZ_JAALJH010000113.1 GCF_011064615.1 Aquisphaera insulae
GAATGGTGGACCGTCGGCCGGTCCTGACCAAGGCGATGGGGACGAACCCACGGCCGTCCGGCACGGCTACTGTGCATCCCAGGCTCGTCCCGATCCCGTCCCGGAGGCCCGTGCACCGGCCGGGCCGGGGAGCCGGGGAGCCCGAAAGAAGGAGGGCAGCGAGGTCATGAGCGCGTTCCTCGATCGGTTCCAGCCCGACCCCGAGCTCGAAGACCGCCGACTTTGGCGGACGGCGAAGCCGCTGCTCCGCGACGCGGTGGTGGCATTCGCCCCACCGTATCCCGAGTACCCGAAGCTGAAGGTCCGCAAGTCTCGCGGGCCGAGTGGCGACCCGGCTTGCCCGTCGGCCCGCGACGCCAGCTCCGAGATCGAGGTGATGACCTACGCCGTGAGCGGCAACGGCTTCGAAGCCTTTCAGGAGCGCGCGTGGGACTTCATCCTCGCCCACACCACCGCCATCGAAGCGGCCTTGCGCACCAAGCTGTTCGCCTGGCACAACAAGCAGATGGGGCGGTTCCTGGAGGAGGACTTGCCGCACGACAAGGCGTTGCAGAAATACTGGCGGGAGATCGAGCGGCAGGTGCCCGTCGCGGAGCCGTCGGCGGTGGACCGCCTGTTCAAGCTGGTGGGCGTCGGGCTGGCCGACAGCGGCCTGGACGACATCGGGTTCAGCTCGTTCGAGTTCCAGACCGGTTGGGACCGGGACCACGGCCTGGGCGTGGTGATGCACCGCGACCGGGTGCTGGCGGCCGGCGGCCTGACCGAGCTGATCGGCTTCCCCGGGGTGGCGGAGGCGGTGAAGGCGGTGCAGGCCTACGACCTGGACGAGGCCGACTTCGTGCTCCAGGACTCGTAGCCGGCGACCCAGGTCGACCGTCCGACACGAACATCCCCATCCAGGACGCGCATCAATCGCACCAATGTTCACGCATCAATGGCCATGCGCCCAAGGGGCGTCGTCTGGGTCATGGAGAGAGTGTCACAGGCCGATCCGGCCGGGGCATCTTTGCGGGCGAAGGCGGGACGATCCCCGAGCAGGTCTGGGACGCCGATGACATCCCGGAGCAGCCTTGACGGGGATGGCTCGTGAGCGAGGTCCGGCGTGGCATGGGGGGCGCCGATCTCAGCCCCCAGCAAGGATGCGACGGCGCGAGGTCCGGCCGATCCCCAACCGCCACGCGATCACCGAGCGGCTGCAGACGGCGTCTCCGTACCAGGGCGATGCCAGGCCCGCGTGCCAAATCGCCGGGCCTGGCATCGGTCGGTTGTCCGTCCTCGATTCGATCTCTCAGCCCTTCGCCCCATACCTCCGGAGGACCGCCTTCACCAACTCGGTCCCGCCCGCCGTCTCCGGGACCGTCGCCCCGGCGGCAAGCAGCGCCTCGACCGCACCGGCGTAATCGCCCGAGCTGGAATACCAACCCTGCTCGGACCCGTAAATCGCCCAACCGAGCGGCTTGGACTTGTAGTCGTTCTCGATGTCTTCCAGGGGCGGACCGAACGGCAGAATCGCCTCAATCATGGCGAGGTTTCCGTGGAAAGCGGCCCAGTGGATCGGCGTGGCCCCGTGCTGGCCGCGCGCGGTGACCGGCAGACCGGCCTTCAGCATCAGGCGCACGGCCTCCGTGTCGTTCCGCGTGGCGGCCCTGGCGATCTCGGCCTGATCGTCGGCCGGGACGACGAGACCGGGATTCGCGGCGAGAATGTCCGTCACCCCCGCCGCGTCATGCAGCCAGCTCAGGGCGATCAGCCGCTCGGTCACCGAGCTTCGCTCCAGGAGCAGTCGGATGACGTCCTGATGGCCGTATTTCGCGGCCGCCTGGTACGGCGAGGCGTTGGGGCCGAGGGACCACTGGTAGATCGTGCCCCCGGCGTGCCAGTTCGCCATCGGGAAGAACGTGGCGTTGCCGCGCACGCGGATCGATGCGGGGTCGGCGTCGAGGAACGCCCGAACCCGCTCCAGGTCGCCGATTGCCGAGGCCATCAGGATGTCGGTCTTGCAGCCTCGCTCGACGAGGTATCGAGCCACGTCGATCCGGTCGCCGAGCATGTACTGGGCCGGGGTCGATTCGTGATCGACATCCTTCGCGTCGATGTCGGCACCGCGATCGAGCAGGAACGCGGCGACCTCGACCGTGCTCGCAAAGTGGAGCGGCGTCTGGCCGTCTCCCCCCCGGGCATGCACCAGCTCGGGATGGTGCTCGATCAGCTCGACGACCCGGTCGAGACGCCCCAGGCGGGCGGCGGCGTGAATATCGAGCTCGGCCCCGCGCTCGACGGCGTAGGCGGCCAGTTCGGGGCTCGTCAGGTGCGTCACCCCGAAGCCGCCTGCCCACCACGTGCTCTTGGCGTTGAGGTCGGCCCCGGCTTCCACCAGGGCGTCGATCATCCGCGTGCTTCGGACGCTGTTCAGCGGCGGCGAGTCGAAGGGCCCGATCGGATCGTTGATCCGCTTCCGGAGCGATGGGGATCGCTTGAGCATCAGTCGGACGCCGGCGACGTCATCGTCCTCGATGGCACGCATCAGCTTCTCGGGGTCGTCGGGCGTCAGCGAATCGACGTGGGCCTTGAGCGCGGGCCATCCGGCGAATCCGTACTCGCGGGCGATCACGAACTGGGCCCCGCTGAGGGTCGGCTCGGCGGAATGCTCCTGGAATCGCTTCAAGGCGTTGGTGTCGCCCGAAGCACAGGCCTTGAGGAGATCCTTGGCCTGGTTCCTGAGCTGGTCGAGATTGGGGTGCGCAGGGAGATGCACGGCGAACGCTCCTTCGGTTGACCCTGTTGTCCGCGGTTACAGGTCGAAGAAGGTTCGTATCGAATCTTCGATGGTTCTGCCGAGTGGCCTCAGGCCTTCCCCGCGGACCGGACGCGCCTCGTAACGCGTTGGTCAGATCATAACCGGGCGAGGAGGATTATTGAAGGCGGGGTTGGCTTCAGGGGCGAAGCGCGCGTTCGTCCTCGCGCGAGCGATCCCGGACAGGCCCGCCGTGACATCGACAGCCACTCCGGAGGCCGGTAGATTCGGGGGGGGGCGGACACACCGGGGGTTGAGGAGGTTACGCGATGACCATCACGCCGATCGTGCCGGGGCTCTGGCAGGTGCCGATTCGGTTCGTGAACGCCTTCCTCCTGGACGCGGGGGCCGGGCTGACCGTGATCGACACGGGGATCGCGGGGAGTGCGCCGGGGATCCTCGAGGCCGTCCGCGCGATCGGCCGCAAGCCGGAGGAAATCCGGCACATCTTCGTGACGCACTGTCACAGCGACCATGCGGGGAGCCTCGCCGAGCTGAAGCGGCTGACGAACGCCCCGGCGACCATGCACCCGGTGGACGCCGCGATGACCCGCCGGGGCCAGGCGCTCCGGCCGCTGAAGCCGGCCCCCGGGCTGTTCAACGCGATCGTCTGCCGGTTCCTGCTCCCCTCGGCCCCGACGACGGTCGAGCCTGCCGAGGTCGAGCACGAGGCCGGCGACGGCGACGTCCTGCCGGGGGCCATCCGGGCGGTCCACGTCCCCGGCCATTGCGCCGGCCAGCTCGCCTTCCTCTGGCCCGCACACGGCGGGGTCCTGATCGCCGCGGATGCCGCCGCCAACGCCTTCGGCCTGGCGCCCAGCCCGATGTACGAGGACATCGAGGAAGGGCGGCGGAGCCTGGCAAAACTCTCGGCGCTCGACTTCGAGGTCGCCTGCTTCGGCCACGGCAAGCCGATCCTGGCGCGGGCCTCGAGGCGATTCGCCCGCAAGTGGACCGCGGCGACGGCGGCCGCGCCCTCGTGATCCGCATCGCCGGGGGATCTCCCAGCCGGATTCATGCCGATGACGGGACGGCCCTATCCGTGCTTCGCCTTCCACTCGGCCTTCATCCGGGCATAGGCGGGCTTCGCCTCGGCCTTCTTCCACGCGTCGAAGAAGATCCGGGCCGACTCCGCCTTCAGGGGGTCGCCCGTGCCCTTCTCGAGCGGGTGCCCGTCGTCGCGATCGTATTTCCGGCCGCCCTTGTAGTTCGTGTAGCGGCGGGCGCGGGTGAAGCCCATCTGGAGGAACTTCCTGGCCATGTCCGCCCCGACGAAGTCGCCCTGCCGGAGGTAGGCGAGGAACTTCCCGTAGATGGCCTTGCTGCTCTCCGCGGCGATCTCGGGCGTCCTGAACCGCCAGAGGGGCACCAGCTCGCCCTTGTACGGCTCGCAGATCAGGACGCCCTGTTCGCCCTTGCCGACGCGGTAGAGCTCGGGGTTCGCCCGGTAGTCCACGTCGGGCTTCCAGGCGTAGCTCGCCCCCTCGAAGTTGAGGTCGCCGGGCTTGGCCATGGCGGTCATCGCTTCTTCAGCGGATCGTGGCCCCAGTTCATGAGCGAGTAACGCCACGGCGTCTCCTCGATGTCGCCCCCCGGTTTCTGGGCCAGATGGCGATGGACGTAGCCCACGACCCTGGCCATGTGCTCGAGGTCGTCGTCATCGTAGTCGGCCTCCTTCTTGCCCAGGATCTCGACGATCCGGCGCCCGGAGTGGTGCCCGACCGACTCGCCCTTCCCGCCGTCCTTGTAGCCGACCTCCTTCGACTCCTCCTTCTCGAGCCAGGCCTCGAGCTGGTGGGCCGTCATGTTCACGGCCTCCTTGAAGTCGGCGATCACCGCGGCGCGGTCGTCGCTCATGGCCGGCCGCCTTTCGTCTTGGCCACCCTCTTCAGCCCCTCGGGCTTGTGGGCGGCTTCAGCACCCGTCTTCTCGCTCTCGACGAGGTATTGCGGGGTCTCGGGCGAGGCCGCGACCTTGTGGGCCTTGATCCTGGTCGGCCTTATCAGCTTCTTCTTGACCTTGCTCGTGACGGTGCCCTGGGATGATTCCCATCGGACGCGGTCGCCGGCCTTGAGGGGTTCGGACATGGCTGGAGCCTCGGTCGGATTGTTTGGGCGGTCACCGGACAAGCAATGCGACTCCCGTGCCGTGGATGATCCGGGAGACTCCAAAGGCCAGACGCCCGCATGGACAGGGCCCCATGCGTGGCTCCGGTCGTCGATGGCCTGGCATCCCGGGGCCCGGTCGTGACAGCCTTGATCCCGACGGGCCGCGGCCCTACGCTCGCCGACGTGGGAGGTGCTTCAGGTCTGGCAAGGTGGGACGTGAGCGGCCGGTTGCCGCCGGAGTGGTCCGCGACATGCGAGGTGGATGGGCTGGACGGTGAATGCGGCCCGCCCGAGCGCCATCCCGGTGGTGCTGCTGTTGCTCGCCCTCCTGGCCGCGCCCCTGTACGTCGTGTCCGCCAACGGGGGTCGGAGCGGGGCCGTGCTTCTGACGGCCGCCGTGGGCGGCACCGTCCTGTGCCTGGTGTGTGCCTACCTGTCTTCACCGTCCCGATACGAAACCGACGACCCGTCGGGGCCTTGAGGGGTGGCCGCCACCACGGGCATCCTGCGTCTCCCCGGCAATCCGAGGGCTTCGGGGGACGCACATTCCCCGGAGCGTCCCCCCATGGTTTCGCGGCGAGGGGGCGGGCGCCGTTTCGGCGGCGGCTCAGTACGCGTCCGCGGAGACCGGCTCGCCGCCGGCGATGGTGGCGAGGGCCGACCAGACGCGGGGGGCGATGGTCCCCTTGATGAAATGGACGGAGCCGTCGGCGGTGAGCAGATTGACGCCGCCGGGGTGGCGGCTCGTCGCGGTCGCGAGGATCGGGCCGTCGTAGTCCTGCACGCCGCCCAGGAGGCAGCTCGGCTGCCCGGGGGGGAAGGTGTGGTGATAGCGGGTGTAGACCATGGAGCCGTCGGCCCATCGCTCGCCCGACCACTGGTGGGGATCGGTCAGGCGCGGATTGGTGAGCGGGCCGGCCGTCCGGCACTCGTCGGGCGACGTGCCGACGAGGTAGAAGTCGGACGGGGCGTCCGGCGCGGCCGAGTCGCCGAGGCCGTGCTCGCTGAACGAGGCCGTGGAGCTGAGGCCGTCGCGGATCGCCGCCGGGGTGACGGCGCTCTGATACCAGAACGTCCCGTCGTTCCGGCCCGTTCCGTCGGGAGAGTCGTTCAGGTTGTAGGGCAGCGTCCCGGCGCAGGCCCGGTAGCTGTTGTGGGCCGTGTGCAGGGGGTCGTCGATCCGATCGACGTCGGTGGGGCAGAGGAAGCCCTCAACCGTTGTCGTCAGGATCGTGCTGTTCATCGCCCCGATGGCCGGATCCGTGGCGTTCCGCCAGGGGAGCCCGGCGAAGTTGATCGCGTGGTAGAGCGCGGGCTGCTCCAGGTACGGGAGCAGTTGCGACTGCGCCGACCACCGGCCGACCGTGGTCCCCTTCGGCCCGCCGCCGCCCGAGCCGAACGGGTAGGCCCGCACCGCGGACTCGTAGCTCGCCAGCGCGATCCCGAGCTGCTTCAGGTTGTTCGCGCACTGGGCGCGGCGAGACGCCTCGCGCGCCGCCTGGACGGCCGGCAGGAGCAGGGCGACCAGGACGCCGACGATCGAGATGACCACCAGCAGCTCGATCAGGGTGAAGCCCCGCACCGGCCCCTTCCGGCCTCGCGCCCCGGCCCTCGCCTTCAGGTCGCCGGCGAGCACGGCGCCGTCGTCCACGGCCACGAGCGGCTTGGGCGGCACGGCGGCGGCGCCCCGGCCCTCGGGGCCGTCTCCTCGCGAGTTGCCCGAGAAGGTCCAGCGGAGCAGGAGCCCGAACGCCGCCACCGCCAGGGCGATCCCGGCCGGCCAGGCCGCCCTGCTCCAGAAGCTCCGCGGCGGCTCCTGGAACCGGACGATGCGATCCGCCTTGACCTCGAGCCGGGTGTAGGTCACCGCCAGCGGATCGCGGCTGTTGAGCTTGATCAGCCGGAGCGACGGCTCCGGGACGGGGTCGCTCCCGAACAGGATCGGGTCGCTCTCCACCAGGTCCGCCCCGATCCCGTCGGACTCCCCGTGGAGGATCGTGAGCATGCCCCGCTGCCGTCGGAGGCCGAGGCGCCCGCGGGTCGTGGAGGCCCGCTTCAGGGGGATCGTGGTGAACCGGGCCTCGCCGAGCGGGGTCTTCGCGTAATAGCCGAGGTTGTCGCCGGCGGCCTCGGTGTTGGCCCGGAAGCACGTGACCATCCAGTCCGGCCCCGAGATGCCGATCTCCACGTTGTTCGACGGGCTCATCGCGTCCCTGGCCGATCGGTCCCGGGTGGCCCTGGGGAGCGACTCGATCTGGTAGTCGGCCATGATCTCGAAATCCCCCTCGAGGCGGAACTGGCCGACGAGCTGGGCGGGCTGGTTGTTGGCCGGCCCCCTGGGCAAGGTGGCGGCGACGCCGGTCGCGGATGGCTCCCAGCGCCCGCCGGTGCCGTTGGCCCTGGTCTGGAAGAGCCAGCGGTCGATCCCCCGGCGTGCGAAGTCGACCTCGATGGCGTCGCCGCCGTGGGCCGTGGAGGCGGTGGCGCTGGCGAGGCCGAGCACGATCAGGTAGGCTCGCATCGGATTGGGCTCCCGCGTCCAGAGTGAAATGGCGATCATCCCCGCCGCCACGACCGCGGCCGCGACGGAACCGAGCCGCACCAGGCGGCGGCCGACCACGCGACGGCCGGGCGGCCATCCGTCCAGGGACGGGGGCGGGAGGCCCGGCTGTTGCAGGTGCGCGAGACCCTGGCCCAGGAGGTCGGCCACCTCCGCCGCGGCCCCGAATCGCCGGCCGGGATCCTTCTCCAGGAGCCGGTCCACGATGGCCGAGAGCCAGCCCGGCGCGTCGGGGGCCACGTCGCGGAGCGGGCGGTGCGGGGCATCGCAGACCAGCCGCAGCGTCGCCATCGCGGACTCCGCGACGAAGGGGGGCCGGCCGGCGGCCATCGCGTAGAGGACGCAGCCCAGGCTGAACAGGTCGGCCCGGCCGTCCACCGGCTGGCAGCGGGCCTGCTCCGGGGCCATGTACTGGGGCGTCCCGGCGACGATCCCCGCCTGCGTCATCGACGCGTCGTCCACCGCCCGGGCGAGGCCGAAGTCGGTGATCCGCACCCGCTCCACGTTGTGCTCGAGCAGGATGTTGGCCGGCTTGATGTCGCGATGGACGAGCCCCTGCGCGTGGGCGGCGGCCAGGCCGGCGGCGATCTGCATGCCGACCCGGAGCACCTCCCGGAGCTGCATCGGCCCGCCCCGGTCGATCCGCTCCTGGAGCGACGGACCGGCGACGAAGGGCATGACCAGGTACGGGACGCCGGCCGACTCGTGCACCGCGTGGATCGGGATCACGTGGTCGTGGACCACCGCCGCCGCGGCCCGCGCCTCGCGCTCGAACCGGCGGCGGGCGGCGACGTCCCGCGACCGCGACGGGTCCAGGACCTTGATCGCCACGTAGCGATTGAGGGCCTCGTCGAAGCCGCGGAGGACCAGCCCCATCCCGCCCCGGCCGACCACGCCGGAGACCTCGTAGCCCCCCAGCCGGCCGAGCGACCCGGGCCGCTCCGAGGGCTCGAGGAAGCCCAGCCAGTGCGAGGCCTCGGCCGCCTCGTCCGGGTCGTCGGGGCGGAAGGCCGTCCGCAGCTCGTCCCACCACGAGGCCTCGGCCGCCATCCCCTCGATCGCGGCGCGGCAGGCCTCGCAGCGGTCGAGGTGCCCGATCGCCTCGGCCCGCTCGGCCTCGGCCAGGGCATCGGCCAGGAGCCGCGCCAGCGTCTCGGTGTTGCACCCGGTCCCGGCCGATCGCATCGCCCGCCCGTCCTCTCGTCTCGA
Source organism: Aquisphaera insulae (assembly GCF_011064615.1). Classification (GTDB taxonomy): domain Bacteria; phylum Planctomycetota; class Planctomycetia; order Isosphaerales; family Isosphaeraceae; genus Aquisphaera; species Aquisphaera insulae. The sequence goes on from NZ_JAALJH010000113.1 coordinate 8,672, forward strand.
CTCGTCTCATCCTGGTTCGCCCGGTCGCGTCGCATCGCCCGGCCGTCATCCGCCGTCCGCCTCGCGGCCCTCGACCCGCTCGATCTCGCGGCGGAGCCGCGCCATGACTCGGCTCTTGTGGACATAGACCGTGCCGACCGTCGTCTTCAGCTCCGCCGCCGCCTCGGCCGCGTTGCGGCCCTCCACGCCCGTGATCCAGAAGGCCCTCCAGGCCGCCTCGGTGAACTCGCCCCGGACCTGCTCGGCCGCCCAGGTGAAGAGCCGCCGGCGATACTCCAGCTCGAAGGACGACGAGTCCTCCGGGGCCGGCTGGGCCTCGAGCAGGCCCGCCGCGTCGGAGCCGCCGGGGCCCGGCGGGTGCCGTCGGCGCCTCACCAGGAAGTTGACCGTGAGGTTGCGGGCGATCCGGAAGAGCCAGCCGCGGAACGACCCCCGCGCCGGGTCGAGGTCGTAGCCGTCGATCGCCGCGGCCACGGCCCCGAAGACCTCCTGGGCCAGGTCGGCCGCGTCGGCCGGCTGCAGGCCCCGCCGCCGGGCCAGCCGGACGATCAGCGGCCCGTAGATCGCGGCGAACTCCTCCCAGGCCTGCTCGTCTCGCGGCGATCGGAGGCGAGCCAGGAGGCTCAGCCGCGTCGTGGGCGAGTCGTCCATCCAGCCCTCCCATGGGGTATTCACAACGCCCGAACCAAGATCTTAGTGGCCCGCGCGGGATTTTTCCCGGAGATCGCCCCGGAACCGCGGTCTCCCGCCGGCGCGGGGACGAACCGCGTGATCGGGGAAGGGGATGCGCACCCCTCCCACGCCGGCGGCCCGGGGAAGGCTGCGAGGGGACCGTCCCAGATCGAGGGGCCTCGGCCTGACACTCCGACGACGGCTCGAAGCCGGCGAAGGAAGACACACCTCCGGGTGGCCGTGGGGTCGCTGCGTGTCACGCGCCACAGTTGTTCGCCGGCAATTCGGCCACAGTCCTTCGCCGCGAGCCCGGAGCATGGGTGGCCGTGGTGGAACACCACGGGCGGGAATCAGGAAACGACGAGACGTACCACGCAACCGGGGAAATTGATGCTTCATCCGGGGGAATCGCGCCGATTCCCGGGATAGGTCCCGCCGATGTCGACCAGGTCCCACTCTTTGGGGCTCATCCGGCGGAAGCGCTCGCGGGCTTCAGGACGAGGCCAAATCCGGCTCTCCCCCTTACCAAGGGGGAGTTGGAGGGGGTGAATGGTCCGGGCCACGGCGATCGAATTCACCCCCCTGAATCCCACCTTGGTAAGGGGGGGAACGATGGCTCTCTCGGCCCGCCCTGGCAAGCGAGCCCGAGACGGCCTCGGGGCTCGCGACGACCACCGATCGTCGCCCGAGTTCGAAGCCCCGGCCCGCTCCCCTCACCCGGCCACCCGATTCTTCCCTCAAGGCCGTCTTGCCCCTTCGGCCGTGAGCCTCCGATCGGGCGCGCGCTCCTTCCGGATGAACCCTCTTCGGGTGGCTGTGGTGGAAGCGAAGCGACACCACGGGATCGCACTGGCTGGACGCGATGCAGGCGCCTTGCGCGTGAGCCATGGCGATCCCGTGGCATTGACTTCGTCCCTGCCACGGCCACCCGGGCGAGGAGACGCGGACCGGATTTGAGCCCCTTCTCACCCCGTGAACCTGAGACATGGGGAGGCGAGAGCTTGCAGACCGTGGGGTCGCTTCGCTCCTCCACAGCCACTCATGGGCTCGCGCGAGGTATAACTCGGAATGCGGACTGCCCACGACTCGCGCTCAACGACGGAGGACAACAAACGATGTCCGAAACCCCGCAATTCGATCTGATTGGTCGACGACGATTCTGCCTCCTGGGCGCCTCGGCGCCGACGATGGGGCTGGCCGGCCCTGAGTCCGGCACGAGGGCGATCCCCGCATCGGACTGGATCAACGTCCGCGACTTCGGGGCGGTGGGCGACGGCTCGGCCGACGACGCGCCGGCGATCCGGGCGGCGCTGAAGGTGGCGGGGGGGCGGACGGTCTTCCTCCCCGTGGGGCGGTATCGCGTCACGTCGGGCTTCCGGTCGGACGTCCCCGTGTCGATCCGGGGCGAGGGCAACGGCGCGGGGCCGGGCTCGGGGGCGCAGGCGAACGATCATTGCACGCTGATCTATTGCGACTTCGCCGCCGGCCACCTGTTCGACGTCGAGTCGATGCATCCCAGCCTCTTCCGCGACTTCCAGGTCAACGTGGCCCCCGCGCGGCGGCCGATGGCCGCCGGGGCCGCGATCTTCCTCCACCCGCCCGGCACGGCCACGGTGGCCAACTACCAGGTCGAGAACGTCGCCATCAATCATTTTCACACCGGCATTTCCGCGATCCGTCCGGCGTGGGGCACCGTCCGCGGCTGCTACTTCGGCGACTGGGTCGACGACGCGATCTCGCTGACGACCGACATGAGGATCGAGGGGAGCGGCGGCCACGTCCGGAACAACTACTTCTTCGGCCAGACCGAGGGGGCGACCCAGCGGTCGTGCATCCATCTCGGCTGCGGCTATGTTCACATCGCGGAGAACGAGATCCTGGGCGCCCGCCACGGCGTCCACGCGGCGATCGCCCACAACCCGGCGGGCTACATCCGGATCTTCCAGAACACGATCGAGGAGCAGGCCGAGGCGGGCGTCCACGTGGAATCCGTCAAGGACGAGCAGACCACGATGATGGCCATCTGCGACAACGAGTTCTCCGCGCTGACCAACGGCCCGACCTACGCGGCCTCGGTGCGGATCGCCGCCAACGGCGACCCGGCCGTCAACTTCATCCAGGACCTGCTCATCTGCCGGAACATCACGCGGCACGTCCTGGGCGCCGGGGGGTGCCACTACCGGATCGGCAACGGCCGCAACGTGAAGCTCGCGGACAACCTCCTGGAGGAGCTGGGACGGAACCAGCCGGTGGGCATCCAGGTCGGCGCGAATGCGGGCGGCGGCGACAACGGCCTGATGCCGCCGATCGTCGTCGCCGACAACCAGTTCCTGGGCACGTTCCGGCGTCGCTACGTCCTGGCTCCCGCGGGGACGGTGATCGTCCGCGAGTCGCAGGGCTGCCCCCACGCCCTCCTTCCCGACCACGCCGCCGACGGCAGCGAGGTCTTCTGCCCCGACGGGACCCCCGCCAGCCCCGTCATGCCCGGCGGCACGGGCTGCTTCGCGAGACGCCTGGGCGGAGCCTGGAGGGGATGAGGGGAAGCCTTGTCGCGTGGCGGAGCGCGAGTCTCCGTCGCGGATTCCCGGCCGGCGGGAGGTTGCAAGGATCGATCGCTGATAGAATGGAATGGACCGATGCCGGCCCGACCCCGGGGCGGATCGCATCGCATCGTATCGGCTGGGGGCCGGACGTCGGTCGTAAAGGCCGCGGACCTCTTCTCTCCCACGGATTCAGGAGCGAACACCGATGTTCGACGGATCTCGGCGACCGGCGAGCCTGGCCCGGCAACGAGCGCGGCGCGGGGGGCGGATCGGCGTGCTGGAGCGGCTGGAGGCGAGGTCGCTCCTGTCCGGCACCCCGACGCTTTACACGGTGACGGACCTGGGCGATCGCGTCGACGACCTCGGTTCGCTCCGCCACGCGATCGCGGCGGCGAACGCCGATGCGAATCCGGCCGGCAGCCTCGTCACGTTCGATCCCGCCCTGTTCGACGCGCCGCGGACGATCGGGCTGGCGAGCACGCTGGAGCTGTCCGGGACCGCCGGGCCGATGGTCATTCAGGGGCCCGGTGCCGGCCTGCTGACGATCAGCGGAAATGATGCGGTCCGGGTCATGCAGGTGGACGCCGGCGTGGTGGGCACGATCTCCGGGCTGACCGTGTCGAGGGGACTGGCCCCCACGGTCGGGCTCGCGGGCGTGGGCGGCGGCCTCTACAACGCGGGCACGCTGGAGGCCCGCGGCATCACCGTCCGCGATTGTTCGGCCCTCCCGGGCTACGGCGGCGGCATCTACAACGCCGGGACGATGACGATCGTCGGCTCGACGATCGCGGGCAATCGCACGGTCTTCAGCGGCGGCGGGATCTGGAACGACACCGGCCGGACGATGACGATCGTCGGCTCCACCATCAGCGGCAATACGACGACGACCTTCGGCGGCGGCATCTACAACTCCGGAACGCTCGGGATCGTGGGCTCGACGCTCAGCGGCAACACCAGCGGCTACGACGCGGGCGCCATCGAGAACACGAGCGACGGCAGGCTGACCATCACGAGCTCGACCCTCGCCGGGAACTCCTCCGGCAATGGAGCCGGCGGCATCTCCGGCGGCGGGGCCCTGGTCGTGAGGTCCGACATCTTCGCCAATCCGGGCGGCAACGTCGGCGGCGGGGTCGTGACGCCCGGACCGGTGACCTCCCTGGGCCACAATCTCTTCACCGATGCCCCCGGGTTCGCCCTCGATCCGACCGACCTGACCGGCGCCGATCCGCTGCTCGGCCCGCTCGCCGACAACGGCGGGCCGACCGCGACCATGGCGCTGCTCCCCGGCAGCCCGGCCATCGACGCCGGCGGGCCCGTGATGAGTGACGCCGAGGCCGTCGATCAGCGCGGGATCCCCCGGACGTGGGGCTCCGCCCCCGACATCGGCGCCTTCGAGTCGCGCGGGTTCGTCCTGGCGATCGACTCCGGCGACGGCCAGGCCGCGCTCCCAGAGCTGGCCTTCGCCGCGCCGCTGGCGGTGTCCGTCGCCAGCCGCTACGGCGAGCCGGTCGCGGGGGGCCGGGTCGACTTCGATGCCCCGGGGCCGGGCGCCGTCATCGAGCTCGCCCGCCGGTCCGCGACGATCGACGCGGCCGGCCGCGCCAGCGTCCTCGCCGTGGCCGGGGAGCTCGACGGCACCTCCGCGGTCGCCGCCCGATCGGCGGGCGCCGGCGCCGTGGACTTCACGCTGACCACCCGGTCCGCGCCGACGCTGATCGGTGTCCAGACCGTCGGAGTGCCGCGGCGGACGAAGGCCGTCATCCTGACCTTCAGCGAGCCGATGGACATCGCCCGGGTCCAGGATCCGTCCCTCTATCATCTGGCCTGGGCCGGCCCCGATCGCCGGCCCGGGACCCGCGACGATCGCATGGCGCGGGTCCGTGGCGTCCGCTACGAGGCGGCCACCAAGTCCGTGACCTTGCGGCTGATGCCCGGGCGGCAGCCGCATCGGACCCTCTGGCTGACGATCGCCGGCGGGGCCTCGAACTCGACCGGCCTCGCCGTCGCCGCCGCCGCATCCCCGGCGGCCGTGGGCACGGGTCACGCCATCCGCCTTCGCCTCGATGCCCTCCGGCATACGACTACGAAGAAGACAAACTACCAGGACTAACCTAGCGCGGCCTCCACCTCTCGGCTTGGGGCATGGGCTCGACTCTTTGATCCAAATGGACGATAATGAACCTAAGACTCCTTCGGCAGGGTGGATTTTTCCTGGATCCTGCCATCAAGTCGGCCTACTGTTTGAAGAGACAGGATGGGGAGGGAGAGAGGCCCTATCCTTGACGATCGAGTTGCCTCGACGGGAGGCTTTCGCCATGGAGACACGTCTTTCGAAGCGACTGGGGCCAGCGGCCAAGAAGCTCGCGCTGCTATCGGCGGAGGATGAGACCGTCTCCGCCCTGATCCAGGTCGCTCCGTCGATGAATCGAAAGTCTTTCGAGCACGACGTTCGTGGCGTGGGGGGGGTCGTTCGCGCATGGATGCCGGAATCGAATCTCGCGACGGTGGACGTGTCCGCCGGGCACCTCTCGGACGTCGCCGAGATGGCGGGGGTCGTGCAGGTGGAGGCCGGCCAGGCGTACCGCCGCTGAGGTCGGGGCCGCGCGTCACGCCGCCGGGACCGTGGGACGGATCGGCCTGCGGATCAGGACAGGAGCCTGATCGCCGCCGCGGCATCCACCAGTCCGAATCCGAATGCGGGGTCGAATCCCGGGCCACCGGGGAACGGCCGGGCGGAGGCAATCAGCAGCTTGCCGATCTGGGCGGCCGTCAGGCTGGCCTCCTTGCTCAGAAGCAGGGCTACGATTCCGGCGACGTGAGGCGCGGCCTGGCTGGTGCCGGTCATGGACACCCGGGCGGGGTTTGATGTGGTGCCAGGCGCGGGCGACGGCTGCTGGGAGCCGGAGTTCGAGGAACGGATGTCCGTCCCGGGGGCCGCAACCTCGGGTTTGGGCCGTCCGTCGCGGGTTGTGCCGCGTCCGCTAGAGACGCTGATGGAGACCGAAGGGCTGTGGCGGTAGTTGGCCACGGCGATGGCCCGGCGGGTGGTCGCGGGGGTGGAGAGGGTCATCGTCGGGTCGACGTTGGCCGGGACGAAGGTGGACTGGTCGCCGAAATGATTGCCCATGTCGCGCAGGTCGCGCTCGATCCACGCGTCGAAGCGGCCGTGACGGACCTCAGCGCCGCGGATCTCCACGCGCCAGTCGCCCGGATGCACGGCAGCGGTGGCGGCCGGGTGGACCTCGATGTAAATTCGGGCGTCGCCGTTGAGGGTCGTGAACCGCTCCGAGTCGATGAAGACCCGATTGCCGCCGGGCATGGGGTGAATGATTGGCTGGCCGTTGGGCGCCAGGAAGTCGGTGGCATGGCCGTCCGGGTCGATCACGCGGACCTCGAAGCGGTCGCGCGAGGAGTACCAGATCTCCATCTCGTTGGGGGTCCGGTCCGGTCCCGGGTTCAAGGTTGAGGGGAAGGGGGCAGGCAAGGGTCCGCCGACCCGCCAGCCCAGCGATCGGGTCTCGCCGGCCTGGATCGCGCCGGAGGCGTGCGGGCTCCAGAGGTGTTCATTGCCGCCGGCCACCACGAAGGCCCGGCCGGGTTCCTCGAGGAGGCGGTCGATTGCGCGTTCAACGATGCTCTCGCCGTCGTGGCTGCCGCCGTTCTGACCAAGGCTCATGTTGATCACGCAAGGGAGGCCCAGTTCCCGGGCCTTGCGGAAGATGTAGGCGACGGCCTCGGCGACGTGAACCGAGTCGGTGAAGCTGGTCTTCTGATCGTTGGCGGCCGGGTGGACGAAGATGATCGTCGCCTTCGGGGCCATGCCGACGAAGCGGCCGGCCGGGAAGGCGGCGTCCGCGGTCGCCCCGTTCCCCGCGGCGATCCCCATCACGTGGGTCCCGTGCGAGGAGCGCTCCGGCGCATGCCGGACCTTCCGCGTCGATTCGCTCGCGGGGATGACGCCATTGGTGAAATCGATATCCGTGTGGGTGTATTCCACCCCGTGCGGGAAGCCCTCGGGCGGTTTCTCCTTCCCGGTTGGCTTCAGCGACTGGTCCCAGAGGAACTTGATCCGGGTGGACTTGCCGTCCTCCTCGCGGAAGTCGGCGAGGCGGAAGTCGCAGCCGAAGTCGACGATGCCGATGACGACGCCCTCGCCACTCAGGCCATGCCCGTCGGGCGGTGGGGCCTGGGCCACGTCGGCCTTAACCTCGACGCGGGAGGTGTCCAGGTCAACGCCGACCTGGTGTCCGGCGGAGACGAACTGAACGCCGGGCGTCGCGGCGAGGTCGTCGAGGCGATTAACCGGCACGTTGACCGAATAGATCTCGTCCACGATCCTGGACCAACTCAGGCCGGCCATGGGCGCCGGAATTTCATCGCGATCGAGCTTGACCAGCACGCGCTTGAACAGGTCTTTGGGGTCGGGGAGCTGGTCCGCCTTGAGGATCACGCTTGAGGACAGGAAGGCACTATCCACGTCCGCCCGTAGCCTTGTTGATTCCTTGCTTTTGAGGTCATGGACCAATCTCCGGAGTTTGGGGTCGAGGACCTGGCTCAGGCCGGGCTCATGAGGCGTAGGCGTAGGGGACATCGTCGCATCCTCGAGGCGGCGTCTTATTCGGGCGCGTTCCCACAACATTCCGAGATGATCGAGAAAGAGCGTAACGAGCGTCGTGATTGAGGGCAAGGGAGCGTGCCTCGACGGGACGTCGGGAGTCATGGCCGGGATTTCGCTTTTCAGGCCATTTCCGGTCTGCGAGAGTCGATGCACTCCGCAACGGAGCATCCACCCTCGGAGACAGATCTCATGCCCGCGGATCGCAAACAGCGGTCGGTATTCCTGGCGGCCCTCGAGTACAACGACCCCGCCGAGCGGCGGGCATACATCGAGCGCGAGGTCGGAGGGGACGATGAACTCCAGGCGCACCTCAAAGGGGCGGCTGATGTCGGCGAGTCCCCGGCGGTCAAGTCGGCCGGCGAACGCGTGGAGGTTCCCGAGCCCGGGGAGCGGCCGCCGACCTCGGGGGCTCATAGACCAGCGAATGGAGAGGCCTTCCGTGTAGGCTCCGTCATCGCCGGCCGGTACAAGATTCGCGAGGTGCTCGGGGAAGGGGGAATGGGGGAGGTCTACCTCGCTGAAGAGGTGGGGGATGTCCGTCGTTGGGTCGCGCTGAAGGTCATGAAGGCCGGGATGGACACGGGCCAGTTCGCCGCTCGGTTCGAGGCGGAGCTCTCCGCGCTGAGGCTGATGGATCACACGAACATCGCCAAGGTGTTCAATGACGGCGTCGAGAAGGGCCGCCGTTACTTCGTGATGGAGTACATCCGTGGCATCTCGCTGACCGACTATTGCGACGACAACAAACTCGACCTTCGCTCGCGGTTGAGGCTCTTCCGCGAGGTCTGCATGGCCGTGCTCCATGCGCACCAGAAGCTCATCGTCCACCGGGACCTCAAGCCCGCCAACATCCTGGTCACGGAGCTTGATGGCGGGCCTGTGCCCAAGCTCATCGATTTCGGCCTGGCCAAGGGCATCGGCGGCGCTCGCCTGACGCAGCAGTCGCTCTACACGAAGTTCAGGACCCTGGCCGGCACGTACTGGTACATGTCCCCGGAGCAGACCAGGGGGAACACCCTGGATATCGACATCCGCGCCGACATCTACAGCTTGGGCGCGATCCTCTACGAATTGCTCACCGGGTCGATGCCGATCACGCTGGACACGCTCCGTACACAGACGCTGGAGGAGCTCCTGAAAGCCATCCGCGAGACGGATCCGCCGACGCCGAGCAAACGGCTCAGGAATTTGCAGACGCTGCCGGACCTCGCCGCTAGGCACTGGGCCGATCCGGGCCAACTGGCCCAACTCGTAAAGGACGACCTCGACTGGATCGTCATGAAGGCCCTGGCCAAGGAACGCGCCCGCCGTTACGACTCCGCCAAAGGGCTGGCGGACGATATCGAGCGGCATCTCAACCAGGAACTCGTCTCCGCCCGCCCGCCGACGATCCTCTATCGCCTGGAGAAGTTCAGGAAGAAGCATCGCGCCGCCTCGCTGGTGCTGCTGTCGCTGCTCGGCGGCATCATCGGCACGACCTGGGGCCTCGTCGTCGCCCGGAATCAGACGAAGCTTGCTGTCGAAGGCCGGAAGGAGGCCGACGACCAAAAGAAGCTCGCCGAGAAGCGTCAGCAGGAGGCCGACGCGCAGAAGAAGCTCGCCGAGGAGCGGAAGACCGAAGCCGAAAAACGCCTGGCACAGAAGAACAGGGCCAACGAGATCCTGATGTCGATCTTCACCGAGCTCGATCCGACTGGTGATGACATCAAGACGCTCCCGCTCGCCGTGCGACTCAGCCGGCGGCTCGATGTGGCGGTCGCGTCGCTCAAGGATGATGCCACAGACGATCCCATGGGCGTCGCCCGGCTGCAGATGGCTTTGGGTAAGGCGCAGCTCGAACTCGGTTTTCCCGGGAAGGCGATCGACCTGGTTTCCAGGGCACGGACGACCCTCGAAACAAGGCTCGGGATCGATGATCGCGAGACACTCCTGAGCGTCATCGCCCTGGCGGAATGCATCCGGACCGACGGACGGCCTCGAGACGCTGTGGACATCCTCGAGCAGCAACACACGAGGATTGAGCGGCGATTCACGCCCGACGATCCCGACATGCTCATGGCAATGAACAACATGACCCTGGCCTACGCTCAGGCTGGCCAGACCCGCCGCGTCGTCCCGCTCTTCGAGCTGCTGGTGGAGGCGGCGAAATCGAAGCTTGGTCCCGACGATCGACGCACGCTGATCGTCATTAACAACCTGGCCATGGCGTACGGCATCGCGGGGCGAGTCGACGAGGCGGTCAAGTTGCTCGAAGGCATCCTACCGCAGATGAAGGCGAAGCTGGGCTCCGAGCATCCCTTCGTTCTGGGCGCCACGGCCAACCTGGCGGAGGGTTACAACGCCCAGGGTCGGTCCGCCGAGGCGGTCAAGTTGCTGGAGGATGCCTTACCACGGATGAAGGCGAAGTTGGGCCCGGATCATCATGATCTGCTTACCGCCTTGGCCGGCCTCGCGGACGGCTACAACGGGATGGGTCGGCCCGCCGAGGCGGTCAAGCTGCTGGAGGGCGAACTCCCGCGGATCGAGAAGGTACTTGGCCCCGATCATCCGGGGACATTCCTCGCGGTGATGAGCCTGGCAGCCGCCCGCAACGGCGTGGGACGTGCCGCCGAGGCGGTCAAGCTGCTGGAGGGCGAACTCCCGCGGATCGAGAAGGCGCTCGGCCCCGATCACTATATCATGTCGGCCGCCACGGCCAGCCTGGCGGAGGCATACAACGGTGTGGGGCGACCCGCCGACGCGGTCCATCTGCTGGAAGGGAAGCTACCGCAGATCAAGGATACGCTCGGCCCCGGTCACTTCGGGGCGTTCCTGGTGGTGATGAGCCTGGCGAGTGCCTACAACGGCGCGGGACGGCCCGCCGAAGCGGTGAAGCTCCTGGAAAAGGAACTACCGTGGATGGAGAAGGCGCTCGGCCCCGACCATCCCGGCACGCTGGCCGCCACGGTCAGCCTGGGGGGAAACTACAATGGCGTGGGTCGGTCCGCCGAAGCGGTCAAGCTATTGAAGGATGTCTTGCCAAGGATGAAGAAGGTGCTCGGCCCCGACCATCCCGGCATGTTGGCCGCTGGCGCCAACCTCGGAGGTGCCTATCTCGGTATGAAGAAGCCGGTGGAGGCGATCAAAGCTCTGGAGGATGTCCTGCCGCGGATGAAGGCGATCAACCCCGATCGGCCCGATACGCTGGCCGCCACGGTCAATCTGGCGGGCGCCTATTGCGGTGCGGGGCGAACCGCCGACGCCATCAAGCTGCTGGAAGACGTCCTGTCCCGGACGAAGAAGCTCGTCGACCACCCCATCAGGCTTGAGGCCATGACCAGCATCGCCCAGGCTTATGCGAGCGAGGGGCAATTTGGTCGCTCGGCGCCGCTCTTCGACGAAGTGGTGGCTATTCAGGAGAGGAAGTTCGGAGACAGGAGCCCCCAAGTCTGGCACGCCCGCGCCAATCTAGGCGTGAATCTCATGATGGCCCAGCGTTTCTCTGAAGCCTTGCCGCTACTGGAAGGGGCTTACGAGGCGAGCGAGAAGTCGCCGGAGCTCGCCTGGGTCGCTGGACCGCTCATGCAGACACTTGGAATGGTCGAGCTATCCGAGAAGTCCGTAGGGCTGGCCCGCAAGGTCGTTCAAGATGCCCGCGACAAGCTTGATGCGAACGGTCCGCAGCTGAACAGTTGCCTGGGCGGATACGGGCTCGTTCTCTTGAAAGGGGAGGAATGGAAGGAGGCCGAGTCGATCCTCCGCGAATGCCTGAGTGTCCGTGAGAAGGTCATACCCGACGACTGGAGGACCTTCAGCGCCCGGGCCTTGCTCGGGGGGGCGTTACTGGGGCAAAAGCGATATGATGAGGCCGGCCCGCTGCTCCGTGACGGCTACGAAGGCATCAAGGCTCGCATCGACAAGATCCCGCCGCAGGACAGGTCCATTCGCCTCGTCGATGCGCTCGATCGACTCATCGCCTGGGGTGAGAAGATGGGCAAGCCCGAGGAAGTGAAGGTCTGGAAGGCCGAGCGGGATCGGCTCAAGGCCGGCGCGCCAAACACCTACCAGATCAAGCCCCGAAAGAACCTATCGAAATGAGGGCGGCCGCAGCCGGCCTGCACTCGACGAACGCTCATCAGCAACCTGACGACCGGAGATCCACCGTGCCTCGACCCGCTGCTCGCCTCGTCCCACCAGCCCACGCCCTTGCTCTGGCCCTGGCGATGCTATCCGCCCTCGTCCCACCGAGGTCCGCGGCCCAGGACGCCGCGGCGAGGCCGCTGCGGGCGGGGATCATCGGCCTGGACACCTCGCATGCCACGGCGTTCACGAAGTCGCTGAACGCCCCGGAGCCGAAGCCCGAGCTGGCGGGGGTCCGGGTGGTGGCGGCGTTCCCGGGGGGGAGCCCGGACATCGACGGGAACACGAAGCACATGGAGGAGTACACCCGCGAGCTCCGCGACGTCCACAAGGTGGAGATCGTGGACTCGATCGACGCCCTGCTGGCGAAGGTGGACGTGGTCCTGCTGGAGAGCGTGGACGGCCGCCCGCACCTGAAGCAGGCGGAGCCGGTCTTCCGGGCCCGCAAGCCGGTCTTCATCGACAAGCCGGTGGCCGGCTCGCTGGCCGATGCCCTGACGATCGCGAGGCTCGCCGAGGAGTCCGGCACCCCCTGGTTCTCGAGCTCGGCGCTGCGGTATAGCCCGTCGGTCCGGAAGCTCAGGGACAATCCCGCCGTCGGCGACGTCGTCGGCTGCGACGCCTTCAGCCCGAGCCCGCTGGAGCCGCACCACCCGGACCTCTTCTGGTACGGCATCCACGGCGTGGAGACGCTCTTCACGGTGATGGGACCGGGCTGCGTGTCCGTCGCCCGCACCCGGACCGAGGGCTCGGAGATCGTCGCCGGCACCTGGAAGGACGGCCGGATCGGCACCTTCCGCGGGACCCGCCAGGGGCCGCATGACTACGGGGCCCTCGCCTTCGGCACGAAGGGGATCGTCCTGGGCAAGGGCTTCGGCGGCTACGAGCCGCTGCTCGTCGAGGTGGTGAAGTTCTTCCGCACCGGCAAGCCGCCCGTCTCGGCGAAGGAGACGCTGGAGATCTACGCCTTCATGGAGGCCGCCGACGAGAGCAAGCGTCAGGGGGGCAAGCCGGTTGACCTGGAGGGCGTCCTGGCCCGCGCCCGCGAGCAGGCCGGCGCGCCCTCGAAATGACGCGATGCGCGGCTCGCCCGCCCGCCGGTCCGCCGGAGGTCGCTCAGGTGTTGACCAGGCCCGTCTCGCCCCGGACCATCCGGCGGGTCAGGGTGGCGAGATGGAAGTGGAGGGCGCACTTCCAGGCGAACTGGAAGAGGTAGCGCGGGGGGCGCCTGGCGGCGAGGAGGCGACGCAGGTGGCGGGCGTAGGTGCCGCGGAAGGGGCGGGTGCGGGGCTCGGCCCAGAGCCGGCCGAGGATCCCGACGGCGGCGAGGATCGTCAGCACCTGGACCTTCAGGTACGACAGCGGCCGATGGCGGCGGAGCCACCCGATCTTGGCGGTCGCGAGCGGGAGGCGCCCCTCGATGAACAGGGCGTCGAACCGCTCGAAGAAGCTGTCGGCGTCGTAGAGGCGCTCCATCAGGTCCACCCAGCCGTCGCGGAGCTGCTCGCGGGTCATCCCCAGGGGGATGATGTTGGTGGCGATGTCCGGGTCGTCCGCCGCGGCGTTGTCGAGCCGCCCCTCGGCCTCCAGCCTGTCGTACAGGGGGGTCCTCGGGATCGCCGAGAGCATGCCGGCCATCGCCCCGACGATGCGCGCCCGGGTGAGGAAGTCGAACTGCCGGTCGAAGACCCCGACGTCGTCGCTGTCGAAGCCGACGATCATGCCGGCGTAGACCTCCAGCCCCGCATCCTGGACGCGGCGGACCCTCTCCTCGATCGAGCCGCGGACGTTCTGGTACTTCTTCGTCTCGCGGAGCGCGTCCTCGTCGGGGCTCTCGATGCCGATGAAGACCGCGACGAGGCCGGCCTCGGCCATCAGCCGCATCAGCTCCTCGTCCTCGGCCAGGTCGAGCGAGGCCTCGGTGAAGAAGGTCACCGCGTAGGCATGCGCCCTCTGCCATTCGATCAGGGCGCGGAGGATGACCTTGGCGGCCTTCTTGTTGCCGATGAAGTTGTCGTCCACGAGGAAGATGACGCGGGCCCCCAGGCGCCGCTGGGCCTCCGCCTCGGCCACCACCTGCTCCGGCGTCTTGATCCGCGGGCGGCGGCCGAAGATGACGATGATGTCGCAGAACTCGCACTGGAACGGGCAGCCGCGCGACGTCTGGATGCAACCCATGGCGTATTCGCGGAACGGGATGAGGTCGTAGCGAGGCGGCGGAATTTGCGTCATGTCCGTCTTCTCGGCCTGCTCGTAGCGCCCGGCGTGCCGGCCGTGCGCCCATTCCTCCAGGAACCGAGGCCAGGTCTCCTCCGCCTCGCCGATGAAGGCCACGTCGATCAGGCCCGGCTCGAACCAGCCCTCCGCCACGCTGACCCACGGCCCGCCGACGATGACGAAGATCCCCCGGGCGCGGAGCTCGACGAGGATCTCGTTCATCCGATCGCGCTGGACGGACATGCCGGTCAGGCCGATGATGTCGAACGCGTCCAGGGCGTCCAGGTCGAGGTCCTGCACGTTCTCGTCGATCAGGACCACCTCGTGCTCCGGCGGGGTCAGTCCGGCGAGGGTCGGCAACGCGAGGACCGGCATGTTGGCCTTCTTGCCGAGCATCGGGAGTGCATGGTTGAGGCCCCAGAAGGACGTGGGGAAGCGGGGGTTGATCAGGCAGATCCGAGCCATAGAGGACGCCTGGCCTGTGGGTAACGAGGGCGGTGTCGAGGGGATGCCCGAGTCGGCGCGGGCATCGTGATATGCTCCACGGATAACGCGGAACGCGGCCGCTGGATAGAACAATCGTCCGACGAGGCGCGAATTCGGGCAAGAATGGCGATCCGAAGTGCCGTCGGGGTGAGCGATCGGCGTTAA
>NZ_JAALJH010000114.1 GCF_011064615.1 Aquisphaera insulae
CAACTCTACCAGATCCGATGGTACGGTGCTTGCCTTGACCTGATACGCCGCGACATCCTTCGTCAGGTCGATGTCAAACTCCGTGGGGCTCATCCCCCTTTTCAGTTGGGTACGGTCGCAGATGCGGCTGCATGCATCGCGGAATATCTCCTTGCCGGCGAAGTCTTGTCGCCAGGTGCCATTTGCCAGACTTTCTTGAGCGACTCCATGTTTCTCTTGCAGGAGTTTCTCGATCTCGCTCTCGCTGCTCCTTGCGACCTCGGAACTCAGTTTCTGGAACCACGGTGAATCGCAGATGTGCTTCTTTGATGTTGCAAGATCGGCGGGCGAACAGGGAGGATCGCTGATGAATCGGTCGCGGAAACGACGCTTGATCTCGGCCACGACGTCCCGGCAGGCGGCCCACCAGCAGAGTTCTCCGGCGCGCTTCTTCATGGCCCCTTCAATCTGTGGGGCGTCGAGGCCCTGGTTGTTGAGCCGGCTGGACTGGATCGCGTCCGAATCCAGGAGATAGTTCTCGAGCTCGTGTACGGGGAGGACGAATGTGCGGAAGGTCTTGCTCGGGTTCTTCCAATCGTCGCGATTCGTGGGCCTGAAGTCCCGATCCGTGACTCCGAAGACGTTCACGAAGCCGGCATCCTCGGCGTCCTTGATGATCGCCCGCACCCCCTCGTTTCCGCCACCGATGAGGAAATGGACATCCGGATCGGCCTTCCAGACAGCCGAGAGATATTCCCGCGTCAGGGCGTCTTCGACCCAGAGGTTGATCTTGCCTCGATAGAGGCCGGCTCGCGCCACGTCGCGCGGCATGGTGGCTTATACTCCTGCTTCGGAGGTCGCGACGGGATGCCACAGCTTCGCTCGAGGATCGTCAGCCGGAGCCAGGTAGTGGCGTTCGTAGGACCGAGCCGCGTCATAGACTTCCGGCGAATGGGTCGCAACGAGGAACTGGGTTCGGGGCTGAAGATCCGTCAGGATACGCAGCACCAGGCGATGCCACTGAGGATCGAGGTGGAGTTCGGGTTCGTCGATGAAGACAATCCCTTCCCGATCACCGTTCAGCGTCAGTGAGGCCAGGAAGAGGAAGATCTCGAGCTGCCCCGAGCTCAGGTAGTCCACTTCCAGTCGGTGGTGATCCGCGAGCACGAGAAAGACATCAAAGATGCCCGGCTCCGGACCTGGTGGTCCCTCGGCAAAGTCGACCTCGAAGTAAGCCTTGGAGTCGGGATAGAATTGCCGCCAATAATTGCTAATTCTCTCAATCGTTCGATCATAAAACGATGATGAGTCTTGACTGGCGGGGCGAAATCTGGCCTTTGCGGCCTCGTTGACGAGTCGCTGCTTAATGCTTCGGAGTAGGCTCTCCTTGATCTTGTCGGCCGGAGCGTACTTACCGACGGTTATGTCGAGCGAGCCGATGGGTCGAGACGAACGAGAGGAGGGGAAGTACCAGCTCGTTATGCCGAATGGCGCTATCAGTGCTTCGCCCGGGAAGCAGCCTTGGGATTTCTCCTCGCCGGCCTCGTTGCGAAACAGGCCAACGATCCTGTAGCCACCGGCACCTCTCCTCACCGCTGTCCAGTCGCGGGGCCCGACGGCCTGCACGTGGCCTCCCGCGACGATCAAGGCCGCTTCCAGGACGGTCGTCTTGCCGCTGCCATTCGGTCCGGAGAGGACGACGAGCTGATTGGGCTTGCCGTCAGGTCCGAGGAAATCCAGGTCGAGGGATTCGATCCCCCGGAAGTCCCGGATCGAGAGCTTTGTAAGGGCCACGGCAGGCGAAGGCATGATCGTGCCTCGCGAAGGATAAAACTCATGGTTCGGCAATCGAGCCGATCAATCTAACACGGAAACCGACACCTCACACCGACACCCAGTCCTTCGCCTCGCCGTCGACCAGCGAGAGGAGCAGCGAGCGGGACTTCTCGCGGGACTCGCCGACGGCGGTGACGTAGACGGCGGGGTCGTCCTTGACGGGGCATTCGTGCTCGCAGATGCCGCAGCCGATGCAGCGGACGGGGTCGATGTAGGGGCGCTTGAGCTGGAGGGTGGCGCCCCAGCGGTCGGTGACCTCCACGTTCCGGGTGAAGATCGCCTTGGGGCTGACCGGGCAGACCTCCTCGCAGACGACGCAGGACGTGTCCATCGCCCAGGGGAGGCAGCGGCCCTGATTGTAGAACGCGGTGCCGGTCTTGATCGGTCCCTTGTGCTCGAACGGGCCGATGCCGAGCTTCTCCACGATCGAGATCTCGCGGATCGCCCCGGTCGGGCAGACCTGGCTGCACAGCGTGCAGTTCAGCTCGCACCAGCCCATCTTGGAGATCATGATCGGCGTCCAGAGCCCCTCGGCGCCGGCCTCGAAGAGGGCGGGCTGGAGGACGTTCGTCGGGCAGACGCGGATGCACTGGTCGCACTTGATGCAGCGGCGGAGGAACTCGTCCTCGGCCACCGAGCCCGGGGGCCGGATCGCATACCGGCTGAAGTTCTTCTTCACCCCGCCCGACTTCCGCACCATCGGGTAGAAGACCAGGCCGAAGAGGCTGGCCATCAGCAGCTCCCGGCGGCCCACCTCGGGGTAGGTGATCTCGCTCGCCTTCCGCGGCAGGAACCGGTAGGTGAGGGCGTCGTGCGGGCATTCCTCGATGCAGTTGAGGCAGACGAAGCACTCGCTCTTGCGCAGGTCCTTGTGCGGGTCCGAGGCCCCCTCGCAGCTCTTGAGGCAGAGGTCGCAGTCGGTGCATCGCACCGGGTCGCGGTCGATCCTCCAGAGCGAGAACCGGCTCAAGATCCCGAGCAGGGCCCCGAGCGGGCAGATCGCCCGGCAGAAGAACCGGGGGATCCACCAGTTGGCGAACAGGAACGCGAGGAAGATCAGGCCGACGATCCACGCCTGCCAGTATTCCCGGGGCTCGGTGTAGACGCTCTCCGTCGTCTTGTGGACGGTGGGCAGGACGCTCGTCGTCATCGATCGGACGGTGAGCGCAATCGGGTCCAGCAGGCCGATCTGGAGGGAGCTGTTCTCGGCCTTCTTCTCGTCCGCGGCCTCGGCGATGCCGTCGGGGATGGCCCGCGTGACGCGCCCGACGTCGCCCCTCCGGGCGAGGTCGATCGCCCCCACGACGAGCAGCACGGCAAGCCCCCGCGTGACCCACACCAGCGCCGGCTTCGAGCCGCGGAAGAGCGTCTTCCCGACCGACTCCCAGGCCGGGCCGATCAGCGCCCAGGCCCCGATCAGGCCGACGAGCGAGAGCGCCAGCGCCCCGAGCTCCAGCGGGCTGGCCGTCCCGCCCAGCCGCGAATAGACGGCGGCGATCTTCGAGGGGGACTCGATCGCGGTGGGGATCATCCAGAGGGCGGACATGGCGATCATGATCGCCAGGATGTAGTACTTGATCGCGTAGATCTTCTTGTAGCGGTTCACCTCGATCATCTGCTTGGTGTTCCGCCGGTTGCCGATCCAGCCGAAGAGATGGTGGAGGATGCCGAACGGGCACATCCAGTTGCACCAGACCCGGCCCAGCATCATCGTGACGGCGATGACCACCAGCCCCCAGACGAGGTTCCGGTAGATCGTGTGCGTCGTCAGCGCCGTGGCCACGGCGACCAGCGGCGTGGCCTCGAGGAAGATCGACACCGGCCACCCCTTGAGGTAGCGGAGGTCGGTGATGAACAGGAAGAAGAGGAACAGGCCCAGGAAGAGGACCTCGTAGGCGCGTCGGATCTTAACCATGGGTCTGGGTCCCTCCGGAAGGGCCAGGGGGCTTATTAGTGTGGCTGGGCCTGGACGGATAAAGGAACGGCCAATTGGCGTCAATCGAACAGGATACCCTTGAGATCGAGCACGAAGCCGGGCAAGACGTCCTCGCCGGAGAGCGTCGCGGGGCGGTCGAGTACCTCAACGGGTCGACCGGGGCGATAGATCTCGACCTTCGCGCGGATGGGGTCGATCATCCACCCAAGCCGCACGCCCTGGGCGAGATACTCCGCCATCTTGTCCTGAAGTTCCTTGACCGTGTTGGAGGGCGATCGCAGCTCGACCACGAAATCAGGGCAAACGTGCGAGAATTTCAATCGCTCTTCGCGCGAGAGCTGTTCCCATCGGTCGAGCGTCATCCAGGAGGCGTCGGGGCCGCGGATCGCCGTGTTGGGGAGGGTAAAGCCCGCCGAGGATTCAAAGGCCTTCCCAAGGCCTGTCTGGCGATTCCAGATCCATAGCTGTGCTACGAGACTCAGGTTCCGCTGACTCCCATCGGGCGCCGCCGGGGCCATGACGACCAGCTCTCCTTCCGCGGTCCGCTCGAGCCGCAGGTCCTGGTTGACGCGAGAGAGGCGTTCGAAGTCCTCGGGGGTGACCAGCAGCTTCACCCCTCGTGGCACGGCCAGCGAGACCGCCGGTCGCTCGGCACTGTCATCCAGCGGGCTTTTCGCGCGGCGTTCGGCGACGGAAGTGCTCATGGCCAGCTCCTCGATCAGTCGAACAGGATACCCTTAAGATCGAGCACGAAGCCGGGCAAGACGTCCTCGCCGGAGAGCATGGCGGGGCGGTCGAGTACCTCGACGGGCCGACCAGGGCGGTAGACCTCAGCCTTGCCACCGTCCGGATCGATGAACCAGGCCAACCGCGTCCCCTGTGCAATGTACTCTTCCATCTTCCTGCGAAGCTCGGGGACCGAGTCTGACGGCGATCGCAACTCCACGGCGAAGTCCGGGCAGAGCGGTAGGAACGTCCGCCGCTGGGACGGGGTCAATGAATTCCACTTGTCGTGAGGGATCCAGGTGGCATCCGGAGCGCGGATGGCGCCATTCGGCAGGATGAAGCCCGTGGAACAATCGAAGGCTTCGCCCGTCCCGTCGGCTTCCGCCCATCCGACGAGGCGAGTAATGAGCTTGGCGTTTCTTCTCCCCGAGTCTCCTCCGGCCGGCACCATGGCGATCAGCTCTCCCTCGGCGGTTCGCTCCAGCCGAACCTCCGGGTTTTCCCGGCAGAGACGCTCGAAGTCCTCATGACTCACCTCCAGCCGGACGTCCGGCGGAATCGCCACGACAACGGTCTCGATGTCATGTCCTCGATCGAGATCTGTCCGGGTGTAAGCCGTCGTGGCGATGCTCATGGACTTCTCTCGATCGAGCGGGATCGTATGCATGGTTTCATCTTGGGCCACGAATCCCAACCGGCTCAGCTTGCATCCTTGTGGCGCCCGAGGTGTCGCCTGATCCTAACCTCTGCAAGGTAACCCACTGACCACAGCAGAATGCATGAAGCGATCATGATCGCTGGGCCGTAAACGACTTCGGCCCAGGGTAATCGATCAGCTTGAGGCATCGCTGCGGCTTTCCAGAGTGCAAGGCCACCGACCTCCACGACGTACAGGATCGCGAACCCGATGCCTACCTTCCTGTAAACCTGCGCTTCTGTTAGTGCAACAGTAGCTTCTCCGTGCGGCGACGTCGTGCCTCTCGTCTCCGCCCCCTCGCTCATACCGTGATCTCCTGCGTCCACTGCGGACGCCAGTCCGCGCCGAGGCCGCGCTGGATGACCTTGTCGAGGTAGATGATCTCGTGGCGGGGCTTCTCCAGGAGGCGGGTCACGCACCAGCTATCGACGGCCGTGTGGTCGGTGCCGATGACCATGGTGTCGCCCTTCTTGACGTCGTTCAGGCTGCCGCCGGTGGGGCCGTTGCGCATCAGCATCTTGCGGGCGTCGGCGACGACGAACGTCGGCTTCATCATCAGCGCGAAGTCGGAGATGATCCCGTGGATGTTCTGGTGGAACTGGTTGCGGGGGTTGCCGAGCAGCCCGTACCAGTTCTTCATCGTCACGGTGGCCTTGCAGAGGTTGTGGTCCTTCACCGGGCTGACGCCGATGACCTTGGTCGCCTCGCGGAAGGGGCGGTAGAACATCCGCCAGGTGTTCGTGATCGTCTCGCCGCCGATGTAGAGCTGCTCGAAGTAGCTGTCCTTGGGGAGCATCAGCTCGGCCCCGGCGCGGACGGCGGCCTCGCCGACCTTGGTCTTGAAGAAGCAGCTCTCCGGGTTGTTGATCGGGTTGTCCGCGACGATCACCTTCCGCGCCCCGGCACCGAAACAGAGCTTGGTCACGGCGGCCACCGTGTCCGGCTGCGAGGTCGCCGCCAGGTCCGGGTTCTTGTCGAAGGCCACGTTCGGCTTGATGACGACCACGTCCCCCTTCTTGATGAACTGGTCCACGCCACCCATGGCGTCGAGCGCGGCCTTCACCATCTTCAGGGCCTGCTCCTCGCGGGCCGCCAGCTCCTCCTCCTTCGAGGCGTGGTTGTCCGGGTTGACCGGGCTCGACCGCACGGCGACGAGCGTCGGCTTGCTCGAGGGCAGGGTGATCGAGTAGTCCTTCAGCTTCACCGGCGGCGGGGGCTTCACGCCCTCCATCCCCCAGCGGTCGCGGACCAGCATCCCCGCTCCGACCGCACCGCCGGCCGCCAGTGCATAGCCGCCGACCTGGTTGATGAACTGGCGGCGAGAGAACGACTCGTCGGCCGGGTTCACGCCCCCCAGCCGTTCCAGGTTCTTGATCTGCGTCCGGGTCAACTTCTCGCCCATGGTTGGTCCCGTCCCCGGTCTTGGTCCGGTCGAAAGAGCCTGGATAGGAAGCCCGGAGGCCCGCCCGATGCGGGCCTCGCGACTGGCCGACTTCGAGTTGGATTGGATCCGAGCTTACGTTACTTGCCGCCCAGCACCTGGAGTTTCGCCGGCAGCGACTTCGCGAACGCCCGCGCGAAGTCCTCGGCCGGCTTCAGGGTCGTGCCGCCGTTGGCCCCGGCGAGCGTGTTCCCCTTGCGGAAGACCACGTCGTGGAGGCCGATGTTCGAGCTGACGATCATCTCGTCGGCCCCGTCCGCCTTCAGCTCCTTGATCTCGGCGCCGTCCTGCTTCACGCTGGCCCGATATTTTTCCAGCATCTCCTTCGCCGCCTTCTCGTCGGGATAGGGGCGGAGGAAGCCCTGCCAGGTCGCGTCGCCTTGCTTGTAGTCGGCCATGAACACGTCGGACAGGAAACTATAGCCGAAGACGTCCTGGGCGACGTACTTGTTGTCGCCCTGCTTGCCGGCGGCGGGCAGGAGTGCGAAGTAGGTCGCGGGCGAGACCTCGGCGGCCGGTGCCGGCGCCGGGGCGGCGGGCTTGGCGGCCTCGCTCTTCGGCTCCGCGTGTGCCTCGGGTTTCGCCGCGGCGACGGCCGTCGGGGCGGGGGCCGACGCCCCCCCGCTGCCGGGCTTCTGCTTCTCCGCGACCTTGCGGGCGATCTCCAGCGCGAAGGCGGCGAACTTCGGGTCGTCGGAGGTGGAGACGATCTGGGTGTAGTAGCGCGAGGCGTAGAAGAGGGTGCTGCCGGCGGCCGTGTACCCCTCGTCGCCGACCGGGATCACGTTGGCCTCGTCGGGCTTCTCGGCGCCGTACTTGCCCAGGGCCTTGAGCGGGTCGGCCATCTCGAAGACATAGAGCTGGACCTCGTTGGAGGGGTCGCCGGTCGGGTGGTAGAAGGCGTAGGCCATGCCCTTGACGTTGTACTGGGTGAAGCTCTCGGCGCGGCCGTCGATCTTCTCGTAGAGGTTCTCGGCGTTGAAGGTCTCGATGTACTTGTCGCCCGATTTCCCGGCCGTCCAGCCGGCGGGGACGTCCGCCAGCGGGATCATCGCGGCGATCCCCTTCTGGGGCTCCGGCACGGCGGCGATCTCGGCCGCGACCTGAGCGGCCGGGACTCCCGAGCCCGCGGACGCGGCGGTCGGTGCCGCGGGGGCGGCCGTCGGGGACGCCGCGGCGGGGGCGGCGACCATGACCACGGCCGGCGTCCCGGGCGAGGCCATGCCGGCGGGGATCGTCGCGGCCAGGGTGATCGGCGGCGCGGTAAAGTCCATCAGCTGCTGGGGGCCGTCCACGCCCACGCTCGCCCGGACGCCGGCCAGCGACTGGAGGACGTTCGGGATCGCCTGGGCGACCGAGGGCGAGCTCCCCGCCACCGACCGCAGGGCCAGCATCGACTCATCCAGCTTCTTCACGTTGTTGACGAGGTTCTTCCGCTCGGTCGCCAGCCGCTCCATCTCCTGCTTGACGGCCGCGTCGGCCTCCTGGACGCTCTTGAACCCGCGCCCCTGCTCGAGGACCGACCAGGTCCGGTTGGGGTCGAACTCGTACCGGTTGTGATCGAAGGACCGGCTCTTGATCACCATCGCGGCGAAGATGGCCGGGATGCCCATGACGAGCATCATGCCGCAGATGATGGATACGAACGACGGCTTCATCAGGGTCCGGCCGCGGCGGGCCCGGAACCAGTCCAGCCGCCCGAGCACGGCGAAGGCCAGGGGCGTCGTCGCGATCGCGATCAGGGCCGCGAAGAGGGCCAGGACCAGGAACGGATCCTCGGCCAGTTCGTTGCTCAACTTCGCCCAGAGGCCCGCTTTATCCATCGTGCCACCGCCCTCGATTCGCTGGGGAGGGTCTCGTCCTGTCGTCTCGCCGCGAGCGAGGCTCGCGGCCGCCTGGCCGGGAATCCGAGGGCGGGAACCTGGGAGGGAAGCCGGATGGACGGCTCGTTCCCGCGGCCTCTCGGACATCTGCTTCCGCGCAAATCCGGGCCCTCGAGCCGGCCGCGGATCCGTCGGTTCGGCCAATTATAGGGGAGATCGGCGGCCGGGGACAGGGGGAGAACCCTCACTCGAACAGCGACTCCACGAACGTGTCGGCGTCGAAGGGCTGGAGATCCTCGATGCCCTCACCCACGCCGATGAACTTGACGGGGAGTTTCATGGTCTGGCGGACGGCGACGACCACGCCCCCCCTGGCGGTGCCGTCGAGCTTGGTCAGGATCACCCCGGTGCAGCCGATCGACTTCGTGAACACCTCGGCCTGGCGGATGGCGTTCTGGCCGTTGGTGCCGTCGAGCACGAGGAGCACCTCGTGGGGCGAGCCCGGGATCAGGCGCTGGATCACGTTGCGGATCTTCTCGAGCTCGCGCATCAGGTGGGTCTGGGTGTGGAGGCGGCCGGCGGTGTCCACGATCAGGATGTCCACGCCCCGGGCGACCGCCCGCTGGCAGGCGTCGTGGGCGACGCTCGCGGGATCGGCCCCGGCGGCGCCCCGGACGATCTCCGAGCCGGATCGCTTCGCCCAGATCTCGAGCTGGTCGGCGGCGGCGGCGCGGAACGTGTCGCAGGCCGCCAGGAGGATGGTGTTCCCCTGATCCTTCAGCCGCTGGGCGAGCTTGGCGATGGACGTGGTCTTGCCCGAGCCGTTCACCCCGGCGATCAGGTAGACCGTCGGCTTCTTCGGCGCCGTCGCCAGGACGCCCGGCGTGGTGTCCTCGAGCAGCCCCTTGAGCTCGTCCTTGACGAAGTTCACGAGGTCCTCGTCCGCCGTCCGGTCCGCGAACGCCTCGCGGACCCGGTCGATGATCCGGGTCGTCGCGACCACGCCGACGTCCGCCTGGATCAGCCGGGCCTCCAGGTCGTCCAGGAACGACTGGTCCACCTTCCGGCCGAACCAGGACCGAATATGGAAAAGCTGGGCCGTCCGGGCCAGCCCCTTCTTGAAACGCTCGAACAGCCCCTTGATCGCCATGTCCCGTCTTTCTTCCTCGTCGTCAGCTCGTTCCAGTCGTTCGGGAAACTCGCCCCGGATGCCATCCATTCTACCGCATCGCCGGATTTGCCTCCCGTCTTCTCCGGGTCTCCCGCTCCATAGCGGTCAGTCCTTCCGGGCGAGGCGGAGCCGTTCCAGGTCGGTCGGGGGGGTGGTGATGGAGCCGACCCACCGGCCGGGTCGGTCGGGCACGTGGAAGTCGCTGCCGGCGGTGGGGACGAGCTGGAGGAGCTCGGCCCAGTCGCGGAAACGGCTGCCCAGGCGGTTGGTGATGCCGGGGCCGGCGGTCTCGATGGCCTTCATGCCCGCGTCGGCGAGCGTCCTCAGCGACTCCAGGCGGAGATTGTACGGCGGATGGGCCAGGGCGGCGACTCCCCCGGCGGCGCGGACCAGGCCGATGGCCTGCGCGACGTCCAGCCGCGGCTTGGGGATGCTCGCGGGGCGCCCGTCGCCCAGGTGGTACAGGAAGGCGTCGCGGACGCTCGATACCTGACGGGTCCGCGCCAGGTACTCCGCGGCGTGGCGGCGGCCGAGGACGGCCCGGGGGAAGAGCTCCCGCAGCGCGGCCACGTCGAGGGACAGCCCCTCGCGACCGAGGGCGTCGGCCATGGCGTGCATCCGGTCGTCGCGGCCGGCTCGGAGCCCGACCATGGCGGCGCCCAGGCCGGCGTCGTCCTCGCGGAAGAAGTAGCCGAGGAGGTGGACCTCGCGGCCTTCGAGCTCGCAGGTCAGCTCCACGCCCGGGACCAGCTCGAGGCCCAGCCGGTCGGCCTCGGGCCGGGCGACGGCCAGGGCGGAGGTCGTGTCGTGGTCGGTGATGGCCAGGGCGGCCAGCCCCACGGAGGCCGCCGCGTTCACGACCTCGCGGGGGGAGCACACGCCGTCGGAATGGGTCGTGTGTACGTGCAGGTCGGCCCCGCCGCGGACGATCATGAGGCCGGCTCAGCCTCCGCGACCACCTCGGGAGCCGTCTCCGCCGGGGGGGCCTGAGGGGTTGCGTCGCCGGCCGCCTTCGGGGCGGTCTGGCCGCCAACCTCGGGTTCGGCCGGCGCGTCCGCCTTCGCCTTGCTCTCCTCATGGAGCTGGAGGACGCGGTCGAGGATGCCGTTGACGAACCGGCTGGACTGGGCGGTGCTGTACCGCTTGGCCAGCTCCAGGGCCTCGTTGATGGCGACCTTGGCGGGGACCTCGTCGGGCCCGTAGAGGACCTCGTAGGCCCCCAGGCGAAGGATGTTGCGGTCGATGGCCGCCATCCGGTCCAGCCGCCAGTTCTCGGCGACCTCCTCGATCATGGCGTCGATTCGCGGCTGATGCTCGCGGACGCCGCCGATGAGGGCCTGGGTGAACTCGACGAGCCTGGCTTCACCGAGGAGCCGGCGGTTGATGAACTGGCGGATCTCGACGGCGGGCAGGCCGGAGTTCTGCTCCACCTGGTAGAGCACCTGGAGTGCGACTTCGCGTCCTCGGGAGCGTCGCGTCATGATCAACTCAGCCTTCCGCCTCGGCCCTGACGTCGCCGGCCATCGCGGGCGGCTCGCGATCTCCGTGCCGCCGGCCGGCTCGCTCCGCGCCGCTCCAATCCGTCCTGCCCGTGTCTCCACGCTATCCCCGAATGATACGCCAATCAGCCCCCCTCCGGGAAGGCAGGAGGCGAGGAATCCACGGCGTAACGGCGTACGGCGCCTCTCTCCTGGCTATCGCGATGCCGGAGGATGCCGGGTATGCTCCTCAGGGGTGGGGCGAGACGCGTTCTGCCCGGAGGAGGCTTCCGATGACTCCTGTGATCCTCGCCCCACTCCTTGCGACCGCGATGATGGTCGGAGACTTCGAGCCGACGGCGTCCTACCGCATCCGAAACGTCGGCGGATTCACGGTCCTCGTCAGCCGGAAACTCGGGGAACACCCGGAAGAGGCTGCCGCCGGGATCAAGGAGCTCGAGAAGCAGGTTGCGGAGATCAACCGGGTCGTACCGGCCCGAGCGCTCCCGGAGCTGCACAGGGTCCGAATCTGGGTGGACTGGGACGTGGACCCCGACGGCGGCTGCGTCTTCCATCCCTCGCGGAAATGGCTCGAGGAGCACGCCGTCAACCCGGACAAGGCCGGCTGCGTGGAGGTCTCCAACCTCCGCCATTTCATCGACTGGTCGCGCGCCGTTCAGCCCTGCATGATCCTCCACGAGATGGCCCACGCGTATGACTTTCGCGTCCTGGACGCGCGCGATCCGCGCGTCTCGGCGGCGTTCCGGCACGCGATGGAGAAGAAGCTGTATGACTCGGTCGAGTACGGGCCCGGCGGCAAGAAGCGAGCCTACGCGGCGACGAACGAGCGCGAATACTTCGCGGAGCTGACCGAGGCCTACTTCTCCCGCAACGACTTCTATCCGTTCCGCCACGACGAGCTGAAGGCCCACGATCCCGAAGGATATTCCGCCCTCGAAGCCGTCTGGGGGAAGCCGGAGATCGCGCGAGAGGCCACGGGCCGGCCTTGACGCGAGCCGAGCCTCTCAATCCTCCGGCTGGAGGCCGATGCCCTGGATCTTGCCCGCCTTGTCGAGAGCGAAGAGGACCTTCAAGGTGATCTTCTCCAGCTCGGCCCGGTAACGCATCCTCAGGGCGCCGCCGGCTTCCTTGCGCTCCAGGAGCCGGAACGACTTGAGGGCGCCCAGCGACGCGAGCCGGGCCTTGTCTTCCTGAATTTTCGGGACCAGGAGCTTGTTCGCCTGCTCGGTGAACTGGGCCGGATCGACCTCGCCCCGGAGCGCCCCTTCGAGGACCTTGCGGAGCCGGTCGGTGGTCGGCGTATCGGCGTCGGCGATCGGCTCGAGGGCCTTCTCCGCCAGGGCCGGGACGATCCGGCCGGCGATCCCCGAGGCGATCGAGCCCGCGCCGCCCCCCTCGGCGTTGGCCAGGACGATCACGGTGAGCCCGTCGTCGGGGAACCGCGTGATCTCGGTGGAGAATCCCGGGATGCCGCCGCCGTGCGAGATCCGCCGATGGCCGTTCACCTTCGAGATCCCCCAGCCAAGCCCGTAGGGCGTCTCACCACCCTTTGGCAAGGGCGCGGGCTTCCACATCGCCTCCAGGGTCGCGGCGTCGAGCAGGCGGTGGTCGCGGAGGGCGGCGTCCCACTTCACCAGGTCGTTCGCCGTCGAGACGAGCATGCCCGCGGAGAAGGGCTGGGTCGGGCTCACGTATTCGCCGTTGCGGATCGCCTTACCGTCCCACTCGTAGCCCTGGACGCGGCCCGGGATCACGGCCCGCAGGTCGTTGGCCCGCGTGTGCGACATCCCGAGTGGCCCGAAGATCCGCTCCGCCATGAACTCGGCGTACGGCTTCTTCGCAACCTCTTCGATGAGCATCCCCAGCAGGAAGTAGCCCGTGTTGCTGTAGTCCCACTTCTCCCCGGGCGGGAACTCGAGCGGCTCCTTCGCCACCAGGTCCAGGATCTCGCGGCGGCTGAAGTCCTTCCGCATTTGCTTGTCGAAGTCCTTCGTCGACGTGTAGCTCTTGATGCCGGACGTGTGATTCAGCAGGTGGCGTACGGTCACGTCCTTCCAGGCCGCCGGGAGGTCGGCGAGCCGCTCGGTGATCCGGTCGTCGAGCGAGAGCTTGCCGTCCTTGACGAGGAGCATGATCGCGGAGGCGGTGAAGGTCTTGGTCACGGAGGCGAGCTGGTAGGCCGAGTCCGCCGTGGCGGGGACGTCCAGCTCCACGTTCGCCAGGCCGTATCCCTTCGCCAGGAGGACCTTGCCGTCCCGGACCACGGCCACCGAGGCGCCCGGGATGTGGCGTTTCGCCATCGCTTCCTTCACGTAGGAGTCGATCGCGGCGGGATCGAGGGCGGTCGCTCGAGTCGCGGCCTCCTGGGCCCGGGCGTGGGGGCAGGAGGTCGAGGCGGCGGAAACGAGTGCGAGGCAGGAGACGATCGCGGCTGTCCTGGGTCTTCTCATCGGGGGGGCCGTTCTCATGGGGATGGGGCAGTCGGCTTGTCGCGGGGGCGAGATCGGGGGTCGCCGCCGCCGCGGCCCGGCCAGTCCTATTCGGATCGAGGGACGGAATATTCGCCCCGTCGATGATCTTCGGGCGCGACAACAGGAAACTGATAGGAAAAGGCGGGGGGCGTCCTTCGCATGATCCGAGGCCTGTCGTTGCTGATCCTCGTCCCTTTTGACGCCTGGGGAGGGCGAGATATGGCCCCGGACAGGCAGGCCGGTTCCGCCTCGTCCCAGGCCGATCGTCCGGGCGAGACCGGGGCGATCCGGGAGGTCATCAACCTCGGCCTGAAGCTCCTCGACCGCGGCGCCAGGGGGGAAGGCGGCCCCCGCAGGGAGCCCTCGCTTGCGGAGGTCTAGACGATGAAGAAGGCACCGCCGCACCCCACGGCGAGCATGATCCTGGATGAGCTCGAGCTGATCCTCAAGAAGCGAGGCCATCCGCCGCGGGCGCGACCGGGGGCCGAGTCGTCCCCGCCGGTCCCGGGCGAGGCCGAGGCCCTGGCGATGTTCCGTGGCGCCGTCGCGGCCGTGGAGAAGGCGCCCGATGCCGACGCCAAGCTGATGGCCGCGCGGGTGGCCATGCTCGACCTGCACGTCACGGGGCTGGCGTTCTCCGGGGGCGGCATCCGGAGCGGCACGTTCGCGGTGGGATTCCTCCAGGGGCTGGCGAACCAGGGGCTGCTGGGCCGCTTCGACTACCTCTCGACGGTCTCCGGCGGCGGCTACGCCGGGGGCTGGCTGGCCGCCTGGCTGAAGCACGAGGGGGACGTGAGGAACGTCGAGCGGCAGCTCGACTTCAGCCGGATCGGCCAGGCCGGGGCCGAGCGGGAGTGGTTCGATCCGGATCGCGATCCCAGGCCGGTCGTCGATGAGGAGCCGCAGCCGTTGCGGCATCTCCGCTCGTTCAGCAGCTACCTGTTCCCCAGGCCCGGGATCCTCTCGGCCGACCTCTGGTCGGTGATCATGATCTGGATCCGCAACGTCTCGATCAACATGCTCCTGCTCTTCCCGCTGGCGATGATCGCGGTCCTGCTGGGGCGGCTCGGGGTCTTCTTCTTCGACTTCCTCAATGCCGACAAGTTCCTGGGGGCGGGGCTGCTCGCGGACCACTCGCCGGATGCCGAATGGGCGAGGCGATGGGCGGTCGGTTTCCTCGTCGCCGGGGCGCTGTCGGCGTTCGTGGCGCTGATGCTCAATGCCGAGTGCTTGCCGGAGTTCCGCATCGGCCCGGCCCGGCGTCCCCGGCGGCCGGGGCTCAGGGCCTGGGGGGCGGTCGCCGCGACCGTGGTCGCGGCCCTGGGCCTGACGGCCTCGTCGCGGTGGCTGCTCCAGTACCTCTTCGAGCAATTCGCCGGGATGGCGGCCCGGTTCTCGGGGCCGGGGATCGTCGGCAACATCGTCTCGCTCGTGTCCGAGTACCCGGACCTGCTCCAGCCTCCTTCGTTCCTGCTCGTCATGGTGGTCTTCGGGATCTTCATGTCGATGGGGGCGCTCCTGATCGGCGTCCGGGAGGGGAATCCGGAGTGGGCTTTCGTCCGCGCGGCGTTCCTCGCCGGGGCGACCGGCGGCCTGCTGTATGTCCTGGTGCTGGGGATGGTCCGCGCGTTCGCGAGGATGAACCGGCCCGACCTGATGGCGACGTTCGCCCTGCCGGGCGCCCTTTGCATCGTGATCGCCTCGACCATCGTGGAGGTGGCGATCGCGGGGCGTGCCATGAAGGAGGGGGAGCGGGAATGGTGGGCGCGCTACGCCGCCCGGCTGGCCATCGCGGCCGTCATCTGGCTGGTGGTCATGGGCTCGACGCTCTACCTGCCGGGGCTCTTCCTGTACGCGGGGGCCCGGGCTCGGACGGCCATGGCGTCGGGCTGGATCCTCTCCACGGCGCTGGGGGTGCTCACCGGCAAGTTCGTGCTGCCCAGGCTCCAGGCCGGCGGGAGCGGGAAGGCGCTGGCGACGCTGGCCGCGTTCGCGCCGCCGATCTTCATCGCGGGCCTGGGGGGCGCGGTGGGGCTGCTCGCGGCCCTGCTCCTGAACTCGCCGTCGCCGATGGCCCCCAACGCGGCCGACTTCCCGGCGTTCGACTACTACCTGACCGGCGTGCGGCAGACGTCCGGCTGGCTGATCGCGGCCCTGATGATCGGCTTCGGGGCCCTGGCGGGGATCGGCTTCCTGCTCATCGACGTCAACGCGTTCTCGCTCAACGCGATGTACGCGAACCGGCTGGCGCGGTGCTACCTCGGGGCGTCGCGGCCGGTCGGCCGCTGGAAGCATCGGTGGGGCGAGGATCCTCGCGACATGACCGAGCCGGTGGGCGCCCCCTCGATCAGCGATCGCCCCGACCTCCCGGTGCCGCCGGACCGAAACCCCAACCCGGTGACCGGCTTCGCCGCCGATGACGACCTGCCGCTGATCGGGCTCAGGATCGGCCGTGAGCCGACGGGCGGGGACGCGGCCCCCGGGGAGCGGACCTACTGGGGGCCGCACCTGCTGATCAACACGACGATGAACCTGGTGGCCGGCCATGACCTCGCCTGGCGGAGCCGAAAGGGGGAGTCGTTCCTGCTCTCGTCGCTCTACTGCGGCGCGGAGTCCGTCGGCTACACGAAGATCCTCGAGGGGAAGGCGGCGGCCCGGAACCTGACGCTCGGCCGCGCCATCGCGATCTCGGGGGCCGCGGTGGATCCGAACATGCGGTTCTACCAGTCCCCCGCACTCACGGCGCTGCTGGCCGTGTTCGACGCCCGACTCGGGGCCTGGATCCAGAATCCTCGGTCCGGCGGGGAGTGGGAGGCCCGCAGCCCCCGCTTCGGCGGGCTGCTGGTCACCGAGACGCTCGGCGGCACCGACGGCCTTGGGCCTTATGTCCACCTCTCCGACGGCGGCCACTTCGACAACATGGGCGTGTACGAGCTCATCCGCCGCCGCTGCCGCTACATCGTCGCCCTCGACGCCGGCGACGAGGTCGACTCGTCGAACTCCAACCTGGCGATCCTGATCCGCCTCTGCCGGATCGACTTCGGGGTCCGGATCCAGATCGACACCGAGGCCCTTCGGCCCCGCGGCGAGGAGCGGCTGGCGCGGGCGCACGTGGCCATCGGCCGCATCCGCTACGACGACGTCGACCAGGGGCAGCTCCCCGGCGTGCTCGTCTACGTGAAGACCTCGATGACCGGCGACGAGCCCCCGGACCTCCAGCACTACGCCCGCCGGGACACCAACTTCCCCTATCAGCCGACCGACCTCCGCCAGTCGTTCGACGAGGAGCAGTTCGAGTG
This sequence comes from Aquisphaera insulae, assembly GCF_011064615.1. Taxonomy (GTDB): domain Bacteria; phylum Planctomycetota; class Planctomycetia; order Isosphaerales; family Isosphaeraceae; genus Aquisphaera; species Aquisphaera insulae. The sequence continues at coordinate 16,879 of NZ_JAALJH010000114.1, forward strand.
CTACCGGTGCCTGGGGGACCACGTCGCCACGGAGGTCTTCCAGGACGCCGTCCATGCCGTCCGCGACTGGCAAGAGACCCGATTCGTCGATTACGTCCCCCGGCTCTTCTCCCGGATCCAGGCCCGCTGGGGCGACCCCGCCACGGTCCCGGACTCGGCCTTCCTGGAGTCGGTCCGGCCCTGGGCGGACCTCCAGCGCGACCTCGCCTCCGAGTCCTCGCTGGCGCGGCTCAGCCGGCAGCTCTACCCGGAGATCGCCCCCGCGCCCCCCGTCGTCGCCGGGACACCCGCGCCCGACTACGATCGCGCCGAGGTCCACGCCGTGGGCCGGATGCTCCAGATCATGGAGGACACCTGGCTGAGCCTGGAGCTGCGAAGGACCACGGACCTTCCCATCAACCGGGGCTGGCTGAACAGCTTCCGCCGCTGGGCCAGTACGCCCGCCTTCCAGGCCCTCTGGCCCCTCCTGCGGCCCGAGTTCGGCTCCGAGTTCGTCCGCTTCTGCGAGGACGAGCTGCACATGATCGCCGCCCCGACGGCGCTGGTGCCCATCGACCCCGCCGCCGCCGGCGACGAGCGGACGTTCCAGGACGCGGCGATCGGCCGGCTCGTCGAGGAACACACGCGGGAATGGGGACCCGACCCGGACGCGCCGAAGCTGGCCGACCTGATCGAGCGGTCGAAGGCCATCTCGCCGAAATCTCCCCCCGCCTGGCTGATCGTCCAGCAACCCTCAGCTCAGGAAGGCCCGGATGGCAAGCCGATCGGCCTGAGCTATGTGCTGGGGATCGTCCTGGTGGCGAAATTCCCGGACCCGGCCGGCAGGTTCCCGGGCCTGGCCCTGGACGGCGAACCCCGCGAGTTCTTCGTCTGGATGCGCCGGGGGTTCCGCGCGACCGAGATGGGCGCGCCGATGGTCCGCGAGGTCCTCACGACGAAGCTCGGACCGGCCCTGGGCCTGAAGCCGGGTGCCGAGCTCCCCCCGCTCCTGGCCCGCTATCCCAAGGCCGGCGAGCAGGGGGACGTGGACCACGAGCGGGAGGCCTGGCTGACCTTCCTGGCCCGGTTCGACTTCCGACGCGTGGTCCCGAGGAAGCCCGGGGCCTGGCATTCCACCTTGCTGAGGCGCTTTAGGGCGGTGCCATGAAATCGATCCTGCGGCCTCTGTCGATCGTGCTCGCCGCGCTCGCGGCCCTCGTGCTGCTGGCGCTGGGCCTCGACCTGATCCTGTTCCGGGGGCTCGAGCTCGGTGCCGTGAAGGTCCCCAGGCCGCCGGCCGTGACGACCCTGGCACTGCCCCAGGGCTGGTCCCGCGACCTGAGCCGCGACTACCACTCCCGGGCCCAGGGGACCAAGATCCTCCCCCTGTCATGGTTCCGCGCCCTCGAGGAGCCGAGCGTCGACCCGATCTTCAGCGGGGCGAAGCTGGCGTCGCCGGAGTATCTCCGGCGGTTCGGCTTCTCATACGACCCCGACGTCGCCCCGGACCTGCCGATCGGCTTCGCCGTCGACACCTGGACGGATAAGGTCAGTTTCGCCGTCCCGCCCGTCAAGCGGCCCACGAAGATGGTGGGCCTGACCTGCGCCGCCTGCCACACGGGCCGGCTCGACCTCGAGGTCAAGGGCAACAAGCGGCACGGGTTCCTCATCGAGGGGGGCTCGGCCATGATCAGCCTGAGCAGGTTCCAGGAGGCCGTGGGCCAGGCCCTCTTCTGGACCCTGAAGTACCGGCTCAAGCCGTTCGTCGCCGAGGTCCAGCGGCTGGAGGGAGAGAAGTACCCCGACGCGAAGTCCATCGAGGACGACCTCCGCGCCATCATCGACGCGGGCCTGGCCGGCCGCAACTATGGGAAGGAGCACAAGCTCTACCCCGTGGACGCCGGATTCGCCCGGACCGACGCGCTCGGCCTGATCGGCAACCGGGTCTTCGGCCCGCTCAATGAGGAGAACCAGTCGGTCACGGACGCGCCGGTGAACTTCCCGCACCTGTGGGATGCTTCGTGGTTCGACTGGGTCCAGTACAACGCGTCGATCCGCTCGCCCCTGGCGAGGAACGTCGGCGAGGCCCTGGGAGTCGGCGCGGCGGTGCAGCCGTCGGCGGTGCTGGGTAAGCCCTACCTCCACACCGTTCGGATCGACAACCTGGTCTGGATCGAGGACGTGCTGGGTGGCGACGTGCCATTCGCCCCCTGGCCGACCGAACCGGACCATAACTATGAAGGGGGGCTCCAGCCCCCGCGCTGGGAGGACCTCCGGCGCAAGGTCGCCGAGCTCGGCGGCCTCGCCGACCGCGACGAGGACGCGGCGATGACCATCAACGAGTCCCTTCGCGTCCGGGGCCTGGGCCTCTACAGGGACCATTGCGCCCGATGCCATCTGCCCCCCCGAGATGAGCTGCGTCGGGCGTGGTCCGAGGAGCAGTCGGAGTACTGGCAGGCCGACGAGCGGAGCGGCATGAAGTTCCTCCGGCTCCGGGTGATCGACCTCGACGAGATCGGCACCGACCCGAACCAGGCCGTGAATTTCTACCGGAGGTTCGCCGTCGTGCCGAACCCGAAGCCGCTCGCGTCGCCGGGCTATGCGCGGGACGCCAAGCGGCCGGACCCGAGGACCATCGGCTATCCGCGGTCCGGCATCACGGAGACGATCTCCGCGGAGGAGGGCCTCTATCGGGTCACCTCAATCCTCCGGGAGCAGTATTTCAAGGAGAACGGCCTCTTCCTCAAGGGCAACGAGCGGGCCCGCTACAGGCTCGATCGGGGCCGGACGTTCCCCATCGACGGCAACCAGCCGGAGATCCGCCTCGACAATCAGGCCGACATCATCGACCGGAAGGCGATCGAGGACGTGATCCGCGCGAATCTCGGATACAAGGCCCGGCCGCTCGACGGCGTCTGGGCCACGCCCCCCTACCTCCACAACGGGTCGGTCCCGAACCTGGACCAGATGCTCATGCCGGCGGAGCGCCGGGATCGCCAGTTCTACCTCGGCACGCACCGGTTCGACCCGATCCGGGTCGGATACAGGACCGAGGAATTCCCCGGGGCGTTCCTGCTGGACACCACGATCTCGGGGAATCACAACATCGGGCACGAGTTCCGCAACTTCACGCTCGAGGAATTTGAGTCGGCGCTGCTCGACCCGAATGATGTCGTCAAGATGCGGGCCGAGGTGCCCATGGCGTCGCGATGGGACCGCGTCCTCGGGCTCAAGACGCAAGAGCTCGACGACAAGCAGCTCTGGGAGGCCATGCGCGAGAAGACGGCCGAGATCCTGAAGGAGCTGAGATCCGGGACGCGCCGCGGGATCGAGAACGATCGGTTCCTCGGCGTCCGCGGCGTGCTCGACCCGGAGTTCGAGCCGGAGGAGCGGCGGGCGCTCATCGAATACCTGAAATCGATCTGATCGGGGCCGTGGCGGGGGGGGCCCCAACCTCACCCAACTCGCCGCGACTCGATGGCGGAGGGGCCTCGACGATGACGTGGCTGGCGCGGGCCTGCGGGCTCTTGATCCTCGTCCTCGCGTTCGTCGCGGCGCGGATGACGAGCTCGATGGACTTTGACCCGGAGCCGAGGACGCCGACCGGCATCACGTCGCCGATCCTCGGCCTGGAGCTGGCCCGGACCGGGGACGAGGTCCGTGCCCTCTTCCGCGACCCCATGGGCTGGCACAATCGCAACGTGTATCGGGACCAGGTCCGCCAGGACGGGGCGTTCATCGCCTGCTACGGGGCGTTGCTCGCCGGGCTCGGCTCGCTCGCGGCCTTCCGCAAGGGTGCCCGCTGGCGACTGGCGGCGGTCGCGACGATCGCCCTGGCGGCGGCGGCCGCATTCTTCGACGTCCGCGAGAACCGGGCCATGCTGACGATGGCCGGCACCGACCCCCTTGAGCTGACGGACGACCTGGCGCAGGCGACCCGGCTGCAATCGCTCCTGAAGTGGGCCTGCTTCTTCGGGGCACTCGCGCCGATTTCCGCCAATTTCCTCACCGCCCAGTCGGCGGATCGCCGCGCCCGGGCCGTCGCCAGGATCACCGGCGCATTCCTGGCCGGCGCGGCGATCCTCGGCCTCATCGGGATCCTCCACGTCGCCGCGATCCCCTGGGCGACGATCCTGGCCAGCCTCGGCTTCCTGGCGACCCTTGCTCTCGTCGCCATCTGGCCCGAAGCCTCCGCATCAATGCCGTGAGCCGGACGCGGTGACGGCTGTCCCTGGTCGACAGGTGACGCGTGCGGGATGTTCGTCCTCAGGCCGGGACACGTGAGGTTGCCTTCCCTCCACGCGAGGGAACGGTCGGATCTCTTGATCGGCGGGATGGTGTTGATTGCCGCGGGTGTAACCTGGCCTTACTTCGGCTCCCCCTGAGGAAGTCCGTCCTTCGAGATCCAAGGGCCGGCCTCCGGCTCCAGGCGGCGCCTCAGCCGGGCTGCATAAGCAGCATCCCTGTTCACGAGATGGACCAACAGGCCGATGGCCGAGGCCATCGCGAGAAGGATCGCCGCGCCCGTGGCCTCGATGATGAGGATGGCCGGCGCGAAGTCATCCTCCGTACGGATCACGGCGTGGACGTGCAGAATCAGCCCCAGGATCGTGGCGATGATCGCCACGATGAGGAAGAACTGTCGCGGGGATCGCGGAGGCAATTTCATCCTTCGAGCATGGCGTCAGGGCCTCGGCCGTTCAAGGCGAGGGGGCTCGGTGGCCATGCGCTCCAGAGTCCGGAGGATCCGAAGCGGGTGGTCGGTCTGGATGACGTCGATGCCCGCCTCGATGGCGAAGCGGTAGGACCGCTCGGACTCGTGCCAGCCGAGGGCGTCGGAGTAGACCCGAATGCCCCGGGCGTGGCAGCGGTCGATCAGCGGCTTCGAGAGGATCGACCACGAGACGTCGAAGGCGGCCGGGGCCAGCCGGTCGGCCAGCTCGTCGAGCTGCGACGGATTGCGTAACGGAGGCATCCGGCGGAGCGAGGGTTCGATGGATTTCAGCCTGGCCAGGTAGTCGGGCTGCTGATACACGATCGCCCGGTCGATCAGGCCATGGCCGCGGAGGGCGGCGGCGAGGGCCTCCGGCGCGATGTCCTTGGCGTCCACGTAGAGCTCGATCCCGAGGCCGACCGATCGGAGGAAGGCGTCGAGGCTCGGGACCTTCGTGCCGGCGAACGGGCGGCCGAACCAGGCGCCGGCGTCGAGGCTCGCGACCTCAACCGATCCCTGATCGCGAATCAGGCCGCGGCCGGTCGTCGTGCGATCGAGGCGGTCGTCGTGGAGGAGGAACGGCACGCCGTCGCGGGTCGTCCGGATGTCGAACTCGATGAGGTCGGCGCCGAGCCGGGTCGCCTCTTCGAGCGCCGGAAGCGTATTCTCGGGCGCGTACTGCGAGCCGCCGCGATGGAGCGAGATTCGCACGCGAGGCACGCCGAGCCGGCGGCGGATCAGGCGGGACTCGACCACCTCCGGGAAGTCGGTGACGATCCGATCGGCGCCGGACGACAGGAGTCGATCCCAGAGCTCGGGCCGATCGTCGTCGCCCTCGGATTCCGCGATGACGGGAATCGCGCGGGCATGGAAGGCGCGGCAACGGTCCGCGGTCGCGTCGTTCGCGGCGAGCTGGACCGCCGCGGGGCGGAAGTCCGCGAGCGCGTCCTCGCCATCGGTCGGCTTCCAGCGCGGGGCCGCGGCGATGTGGCCGCCGCCGGGCGTGGCCCGGAGAGTTCGGAGGACGTCGATCGGGCCGACGACGAGGACGTCCCGCTCCATCGCGGAGTCCCGGATCTCGCGGATCAGCCCGGCCGGATCGACGCAGCCCGCCGCGACCACGACGTGGAGCTTCGCCCGCCCCTTCGCCAGCGTCAGGGCTTCGGCCAGCGTCAGGGCCTTCGCGCCGGCGAACCGTCGGGCGAAGGCCGAGCCGGCGTCGTGCCCCGCCGACACCAGGTGCCGCCCCTCGCGATCGAGGCGGACGGAGACCTCGATCCGGCCGATCCCCTCGGAGATCGATCGTTCGAGGGCCGCCGACGTGCCCTCCGGCGCCTGCCGCCTCGCCCCGCCCCGCGCGACGACCTCCGGCCGGCCCGGGGCCTCCGCCCCCGCCGCCGAGCGGGGCGAGGCCGAGGACCCCAGGGCCAGGATCAGGAACGCGCATCGTCGCAGCGGGATTTTCATGTCGCGATCCGATGAGGTCCGCTC
>NZ_JAALJH010000115.1 GCF_011064615.1 Aquisphaera insulae
ATACCGCCCCAGCCCCAGCCTCCCGTCGCCAGCAGGGGCATACCGCATCCGAATCCGCCCAGGGAGCTCAGGGTATTGCCGCAAAGGCCGTAGCCGTAAGGCGAGAAGGCGAGACCGTTGCTGCCGCCGAGGACGACGGGGGTCGTGATGTAGGGGTATCCCTCGCCCCCGTAGTAGGGGTAATCGAGGTAGCCGTAGTAGCCGTCGAGCGTCCCGTAGTTCGCGTATCCGTAGAAGCGGCCGTCCTCGTCGTAGAAGACGCCCGGGTAGCCGTCGTAGTACGAATTGGGCCGGCCGAACGCGCCATTGAGCTGTCCATAGAGATCCGGCGTGACCTGGGAATAGGGCTGGTACGTCAGCTCGCCGGTCGAACTCTGGGGCGCCGATCGGTCCACCTGGGCCGGGGTGAAGAGGGTCCCTCGGTCCTCCAGGGTTCGGTCCCAGAATCCGTCCTGGAAGACCCATCCCTCGGGCTGGTGGACCCACTGGGCGGGCACCCAGGCCCAGCCCGCCTGGGCCTTTGTCCAGAAGCCTTTCCGCCAGACCACGCCATTCCCGTCGGGATGATACTGGCCCGGGATGTAGAACGTGTCGTCGGCAGGGGCCTGACCGGGCTCCTCGTCGGGGCGATCCGCGGGCGGTCCGTCCTTGCGGTAATCGAGCCGATCCGTCTTCCGGTCGCTCCAGAAACCGGCCACCCGGTGCCACCCGTCCTGATCGCGCTTCCAGTAGCCGTTCACCCAGAAGCGACCCGGAGGGGGGACTCGCCAGGTGCCGGTCACCCAGACGAAATCTCTCCGGCCGGCGTCCCATTCCCAGTAGCCCTCGATCCACTCCGCCTGGGCCGACGGCGGGTCCACGCCGGGCCTCTCGGCGATCGGCGGCGGCGGGGTCTTGGCGACGGCGGGGGGGATGAGGTCCTTGCGAGGCGAGAGGAAGGCCTCATGCAAAGGACCCTCGGTCAGGGGCTTGACCAGGGGCCCGGCCACGTTGGGCTCGGTCGACTGCGGCCGATCCGGGAGTGCCTCCACGGCAGGTGCGCCCGGGAGTGGAGGATCGGGAACCTGTGCCAGGATCGTGGCTCCCGCCCCGGTGGTCCAGCCGATGAGTACGCCCGCTACGAGATTTCGTCGAGATGTCATGACGCGTGCCCCACCGCGGACGCAAGGTCTTCGTCCATTCGTCTTGGAGGCGAACTCGATTCGAGCGGACGGAACCCGGCGCGATCGAGGGGTCCACCGCTCGCTCGAAGATGCGACGCATACTCATTCTATTTCCATCCGAGGCGGCTTCTAGCCACCCGCGGCCACATTTTCGACCGCATATTCGTGCCAGCGTCGTCAAACGGGGAAGAATAGGCAGACGCGTTCGACCACAGGTGAGGCCACGCCGCGACCCGGCTTGGCGCACCGCCCCGTCGACGCAAGGATAGATCCGGAGCCCAGGAACCCTGACTCGATGGCGACGGCGATTCTTCCCATGAAGGCTGAACTGGTCCCCGAGAATGGTGATCCGCCGATCCCGATCACGTCCGACCTCGCCGTGGTCGGCCGGCGGGGATACTGCGACATCGTCATCGATCACCCCAGCCTGTCCAAGCGACATTGCGTCGTGGTCAAGACGGACGGTCTGCTCGTGATCCGCGACCTGATCAGTACCAACGGGACCAAGGTCAAGGGCCAGCGAATCCGCTGGGCGGCCCTCCTGCCGGATGACCGTATCGCGTTTGGTAATTACAAGTTACGTGTCTACCTTGGCCCCGACGATGTGCCCAGCCCGTCCGATCGGTTCAGGGCTAAAGGGCTCGGAGCCCCGCTGGTCGGCCCTTCACGAGGCAACGATTCGGCTCCGGCGGCTGTCGGCTTCCCGGAACCATCTCCGCTGGAGCTTGGAGTCTGGGAATCGGATGAGCTGCCCGTCGCCGACCTCGTGGATGAGGCGCCGATGCTCCCGATCGTGCTCGACGACTCCGACGAGATCATCGACCTGGACTGACTTCAGGGGCCGACAAGGCTCGCGGCCTGCACCGAGCTGGAGCAATGGACGAGTGCGATCCGGGAGGCCGCTTCCCGCCTGGCGGACAGGAGCGCGACCTCGCAAGCGGCCGTGAGACTCTCCGCCGATTCGGGAGGCTCCCCCGAGGACATGGAGGCGACGCCTGCGTACGTCGCGGAGGAGACCAGGGTGGCGACCTCGTCCTCGAACCTTGAGCGGAGGGCGTCGCCGACCATCAGGGCCTCATCGTCGGCAAGCCCGGGGACGATGAGCCCGAACCGGCGCTCGCCGAGCCGGCCGGGTTCGTCGCAGCTCCGCGCCTCGGACCTGAGGATCTCACCGCAGCGACGGGCCAGGGTGTTCCAGTCGGCTGATGGCGTGGATTCAGGGGCCCCGGACGGGATCAGCTCGATCTCGATCAGGGAGAGGGGGAGGCCGTCATCGAGCGCCTGTCGAAAGGCCGCGACGAGCGAGTGGCGGAAACCGATCGCGTTCTTGAGCCCCGACGGCTCGTCGGTCGTGGCCTGGCTGGCGAGGGCCTGATTGGCGCGCTCGAGCTCGCGGGCCCGTGCTTCCAGGGCCTCCTGGGCGTCGAGGATGCGGCGGGCCGACCGGAGCGCGACGTCCAGCTCGACGTTGTCGATCGGCTTGCCGAGGAAGTCATCGGCGCCGGCCTGCAATCCCTGGAGACGCTCGTGGCGGTGGGTCTTGGCCGTGAGGAGGATGAGGTAGACGTAGGGTGACTTGATCTCGGAGCGGATCTTGCGGCAGAGTTCCAGCCCGCTCATCTCCGGCATCATCCAGTCGGAGATGACGAGGCCCTCCGGCCGCTTCTCGAGCCGCTCCCAGGCCTCGCGGCCGTCGTGAGCGACCACGACCTCGTGGCCGAGTCCCTCCAACCGTCGGCGAAGGTCGACGGCCTGGGTCAGGCTATCCTCGACGATCAGGATCCTCATGGTGCAGTCCCCGAGGCCGGCGGCGGTGCTCGACTCGATGTCCCTGCAAAACCATAGGGCGCGGTTCCTGGGATGAGAGGGCCCTCGGCGTCGAGGGCCGAAATGCAAACCGGACGCCCGCGATCGGCGAGGCCGACGGGCGTCCGGCTGGATGCGGGTTCGTGTTGCGGGGGGCGGGGGCGACCGCCGTCGCCTCGGTCGCCGCCATGCCAACGGTGAGGACGACGCCTCCGGTTCGGGCCCGCCTCAGGCTTCGTCGGACCTGGGTCGACGGACCTCGCGCCGGACGGGGGGGGTGAGGCGTTCGACCTGACGGGCTTCCTGGGGTTCCAGTCGGCTCGCCTGACGATTCTCGCGTTGGATGGCCTCGTACACCTCTTGGCGGTGTACGGAGATCTCGATTGGGGCCGCGATCCCTAAACGAACCTTATCGCCCCGAATATCCACCACGGTGATGACGATGTCATCTCCGATGATGATACTTTCGTCGCGGTGTCGGGACAGGACCAGCATCGTTCTCGGCTCCTTCCTCCTGCCAACGAGGCCCGTGACCATCCCCGATCATCTTGCCCGGGTTGTCGGTGACCACGACGGAGCGGGGATGGTGTCTAGCCAGGTACGGTGGGGGACTACACGGGTCAGGCGGTTGCACGCAACGGCGAGAGGCCGGTCAGCAGGGCCGGCGCTGGGACCGAGGCCGTCGCCTCGAGCGGATACCGGACGGGGTATCGGCTCGAGGTGAGGACGAGCTGGCGGCCCAGCCGGCGCACCGGGTTGAACACGAGTGGGCCCTGGAGGTTGACCGCGAGGCCGCCCCCCACGCCGCGATTGAGGATCACATAGATCATGGCCGCCCGTTCGTCTTCCAGCTCCAGGGCCGCACGGTCGCCCGCGCGGATCTCGATCCGGTAGTCGCTGATTGCCAGCGGAGGGGCGACCAGGCCGAAGGCCAGGTCGGGCGCGGTTGCGCTCTGCAACCACGACAGGCCGGACACCTCGGGATCGGGGAGATGGAGATACTGGGTATAAGAACGGAAGCCGAGCAGTCCCTCGGGGACCTGGTAGAGGTCCTGCTCGGAGGCCTGTATCAGACCGAAGCGGGTGGTGACGATGTTCACTTCCTGGTTACCTCCTTGAACGCCGGGCGGGGCGTGCCCTCGCCTCCCCTGCCGGACAGGCGCGGCCCCAAGGACACCGGGCGAATCCGACCCAAGCCGCTGCCGCCCGGCCGAGAGCCGACGGAGGCTCGCCCCGTCCGGCAGACCGCCGGGTCGGACGATTCCTCTCCCTGGCCCCGGGGGACGTCCCGCAGCCGAGTCGTCTCCGCCATTGGCGGCCACGACGCTTCCCACGAATCCCTTCCGGTCCCATCCTCCGATTTCCAGGGCGGATGGGGCCCGGTTCAACCGACCGTAATATCGTCGCCGCCACTCGCCGGAGAACACTGCCGCCCGCCCCAAAATCCCGGGCGCGATGCACCTCGCGAGACCTGCGCCAGTCAGTCCGTTCGTAACGGAGGCGCACCCGCGGGTTGCGCCCCCGCGGGCCCCGGCGATCGCTCCGATCGCGACCCCCCGAGAGCCCGCCCAGGCCTCAGGAACGGTAATTCTCTTCCAATCCCCAGAGACGCTGGAGTTGCCGATCACGCTTGCCGCACTCGAAACGGTATATGGCGATCTCTTCGATGACCTCTCCCGGGCAGAGCGTGTAATCCAGGATGCGGTCCTCCGCGTCCCGGAAGACCTCCTCGAGATGGTCCGAGCAGGCGAAGCCGAAGGTCTTCAGCTCCGAGAAGGTCCCGTCGCTCCAACGCGAGGCGACCTTGTAGCTTGCGGCTTCATCGCAATGCGGATGCGAGCAGGCGACGACGTGGGTGTACATCTGAGTGACTCGCGGCCGGGCAGATCGTCCTCCGGGTTCCTGGCCCGTACAGTTTAGCGAATCTATCCGCGGACGCGACTCCGCGGTTCGCCTGGCGACGGATTTCTCGATGGCGAGGGTCGCCCGGGCGCCTCGGGCCGGAGACGGCGAGTCGAATTGACCCCGTCGCGACGGGGCGTCTACCATAACGTGGGGTTTGCCGGCCGACTTCCGATCCAGCTCGCGAGTGGAGACTGGGCGTGGGGCCGGGACCCGGAGGTCGCCTGATCATGACGCAGATCGAACTGGCACGCGGTGGCAAGGTCTCGCCGGAGATGGAGTTCGTGGCCCGGCGTGAGGGCCTGGAGCCCGAGCTGATCCGCTCCGAGGTGGCGCGGGGCCGGATGATCATCCCCGCGAACAAGGTGCACCTCCGACTCGGTCTCCAGCCGATGGCGATCGGCATCAAGGCCCGCTGCAAGATCAACGCGAACATCGGCAACTCCGCCGTGACCTCGCGCGCCGACGACGAGCTGGCCAAGCTCCGGATGGCGATCGAGCTCGGCTCGGACACCGTGATGGACCTCTCGACCGGCGGGGACATCGACTCCATCCGCGCCGCGATCATCGAGGCGAGCCCGATCCCCGTCGGCACGGTCCCGATGTACCAGGCCATCCAGCAGGTCAAGAAGGTCGAGGAGCTCACCGCCCAGGGGCTCCTCGACATGGTCGAGCATCAGGCCAGGCAGGGGGTGGACTACATGACGCTCCACGCCGGGATCCTCCGCGACTACATCCCCCTGACCGCCCACCGGATCACCGGCATCGTCTCTCGGGGAGGCTCGCTGATCGCCCAGTGGATGATCGCCCACAACGAGGAGAACCCGCTCTACACCCACTTCGACGACCTCTGCGACATCATGCGGGAGTACGACGTCTCCTTCAGCCTGGGGGACAGCCTCCGCCCCGGCTGCCTGGCCGACGCCTCCGACGCCGCCCAGTTCGCGGAGCTGCGGACCCTCGGCGAGCTGACCCGGCGGGCCTGGGAACGCGGCTGCCAGGTCATGGTCGAAGGACCCGGGCACGTCCCGATGGACCAGATCGCCATGAACATGGAGAAGCAGGCCGTCGAATGTGACGAGGCCCCGTTCTACGTCCTCGGGCCGCTCGTCACCGACATCGCGCCGGGCTACGATCACATCACCTCGGCGATCGGCGCGGCGCTCGCCGGCTGGCACGGCGCCAGCATGCTCTGCTACGTGACGCCCAAGGAACACCTCGGCCTGCCCGAGGTCGAGGACGTCCGCCAGGGGGTCATCGCCTACAAGATCGCCGCCCATGCCGCCGACCTGGCCCGCCACCGCCCGGGGGCACGGGATCGCGACGATGCCATCAGCCGGGCGCGGTACAGCTTCAACTGGGAGGAGCAATTCCGGCTCTCGCTCGACCCCGAGACCGCCCGCCGCATGCACGACGAGACGCTCCCGCAGGAGGCGTTCAAGACCGCGGCCTTCTGCAGCATGTGCGGCCCCAAGTTCTGCTCGATGCGGATCAGCGAGGACATCCGCAAGCATGCCGAGGCCACCGCGGCACTCGTCCAGCTCGAGCCGGTTCCGGCCGGCCGTTGATCACGACTCGCCGGCCGGATTGCCCTCGCCCGGGGGGACCAGGAGAGGGAGCCGCACGATGAACTCGCTCCCCCGCCCCGGGCCGTCCGACCGCGCCTCGACCGTGCCGGAGTGCAGCTCCACCAGGCGGCGGACGATGGTCAGCCCGATCCCCAGGCCGCCCAGCGAGCGGTCGAGCGTACGATCGGCCTGGGTGTAGATCTCGAAGACGCGCGGCAGCAGCTCGGGGGACAGGCCGTTGCCGTTGTCGCGGACCCGGATCACCCCCTCCGGGCCCTCGCGGCCCAGGCTTACCCAGATCGACCCTCCCTCGTCGGTGTACTTCGCGCTGTTGTTGAGCAGATTGAGGACGACCTGGGCGAGCCGGCTGGCGTCGGCATCCGCCGTGAATGGCTCGTTCGGGAGCGACACCGAGAGCTCGTGTCCCTTGGAATGGACCAGCGGCCGCGCGCTCTCGACGGCGGACTCGATCACCCCCCGCAGGTCGGTCGGCCGCCTGCGGAGCTCCACCTTCCCGCGGTTGATCCGCGAGACATCCATCAGGTCGTCCACGAGCCGCACCAGGCTCGTCACCTGCCGGTCGATCATCTCCCTGGCCCCCACGAGCGTCGGCTCCGAGGAGCCCGTGAGGCGGAGCAAATGGACCGCGTTGCGGATCGGAGAGAGCGGATTTCGCAGCTCGTGGGCGAGGATCGCCAGGAACTCATCCTTGTGGTAGTTGGCCTGCTTGAGCTCCTCTTCCGCCCGCATCTGGTCCTCGACGTCGGTGTTGGTCCCGAACCAGCGGACGATCCGACCGGCACCGTCGCGGATCGGTTCGACCCGGGTCAGGAACGACCGGAACATCCCGTCGGCGCGCCGGATCGGGAAGACCATGTCGAACGGCTCGCCGGTGCGAAGCGACCCTTCCCAGCGGGCGATGACCGAAGGGAGGATCTGGGGATCGTGGACCATCTTCCAGCCCCCGTGCTCCATCTGCTCCGGCGTGGTCCCGGTGTACTCGTACCATCGGCGGTTGAACCAGAAGATGTCGCCGTCGGGCGCCGCGATCCATGCCAATTGCGGGATCGACTCGGCGAGGGTCCGGAACTGCGATTCGCTCTCCCGCAACCGATCCTCGAATCGCCGGCGATCGGTGATGTCGATGAACGTCACGACCATTCCGCTGACGAGCCCCGCGTTGTCCCTGTAAGGATGGACTCGGCGGAGGAAGTCGCGACCGTCGGACGTGCGGATCTCATCCTCCCTGGGCCCGGGGAGGAGCGATTCCGGCGAGGGCAAGGGAGGCATCGACTCGGCGCGGTAGGTGATGTCCGTGAGGGGGCGACCGAGGTCGCTCGCGATCAGGTTGTAGATCGAGACGACGGACGGGGTGAACCGCTCGATCTTCCCCTCCCGGTCCACGAAGATGGTCGCGATCTGCGTGCTGGCCAGCAGGTTCTCGAGGTCGCTGTTGGTCCGCGAGAGGGCCTCGTTGGCCCCCTGGACTTCCTCGCGAGACGTCTCGAGCTCCTCGTTGGTCGACTGCAGCTCCTCGTTCATGGAGAGGAGCTCCTCGTTGGCGGACTTGAGCTCCTCGTTGGCCGCCCCGATCTCCTGGATGGTCCGCTCGAGGTCCAGGCGAGTGTCCTGGAGCTCCTGCTCGAGCTTCTCGATCAGCGTGTTGGCCTTCTCGTCGACACCCACCAGGACCGACTCGCCGGGATCGGCCTGCAGCCCGAGGTTCTGGAAGACGACCAGGAACAGGCCGCTGGACTCGCCGAGCTCGGGCATCGGCTGGATGGTCAGGCCGACACGCTCCGCCCCTTCGGGGGTGCGGAGGACCGCCTCCTCGTTCTTCACGGTCCGCCGGGACTCGACGGCCGCGGCGAGGGCGGACCGAAGCGCGAGCCGGAGCCCGCTCCTGGCCAGCTTGACGACGTCGTTCTGGAAGACCCCCTCGCCGATCGCCAGGTAGCGCTCCACGCCGCCCGAGGAGCAGACGATCTGGCCGTCGTCGCGGACGACCACCGACCGGGGGGCGAATTCGTCGAGGACGATCCGCTGCATCAGGAGCGGCAGGTCCTGGAGCGGGATCGCCGGGGCGATTGTCCCGCCCCGCGCCGTCAGCCGCGCGGACTCCGACCTGGGCTGCGACGCGTGCGGCCGCACCGCGATCGCCTGGCGACGGGCAATCCGGTGTTTCGAGTCCAGCGACTTGAACAGGTCCGGGTGGTCGTTGAGGCTCTCCGCCGGGCCCAGGAACAGGTATCCGCCCGGCCTGAGCGCGAAGTGGAAGAGCGGGATCAGCTTCTTCTGGAGGTGCGGCCCCAGGTAGATCAGCAGGTTCCGGCAGGAGATCAGGTCCAGCCGCGAGAAGGGCGGGTCACGGATAAGGTTGTGCTGCGAGAAGATGCACATTTCGCGGATTTCGCGGGTCACGCTCAGGAGGCGGCCGGCCGGCTCGAAGAATCGCGAAAGGCGATCGGGCGTCAGATCATCCGCGATCGACGAGGGATAGGCCCCCTGCCTCGCCCTGGCGAGGGCCCGCGCGTTGATGTCGGTGGCGAAGATCTGAACCGGCGGCGGATCCGGGCAACGGTCCATCTCCTCGCGGAAGAGGATCGCGAGCGAATAGGCCTCCTCGCCGGTCGCACACCCCGGAACCCAGACGCGCACCGGATCATCGCCGCCGCGGGACTTCAGGAGCGGGCCGATCACCTCGGCCCGGAGCCGTTCGAAGGAGTCCGGGTCCCGGAAGAAGCACGTCACGCAGATCAGGAGCTCGCGGAACAGGTCCTGGACCTCGGCCGGATCGCGCTCGAGTCGTTCGAGGTACGACTCGGCGGACTGGACCCTCAGGATCTGCATCCTCCGGCCGATCCGTCGCGCCAGCGTGCTCGTCTTGTAATGCTTGAAATTGTGTCCGGTTCGCGACTCCAGGAGCTCGCAGATCTTGCCGAGCGAGCCGCCGATCTGCTCCTCCACCACACCGCCCTGATCGCCCACCAGGAGCGACTGGAGGTGATTGGAATAGGTGAGGATCTCCGGGACCATCCGCTCGGGGGACAGGACCCGATCGGCCATCCCGAGCGTTGCGCCGCTGCGGGGCATCCCGTCATACATGGTCGTCGCGGGATCCTGAACGATGGTCATCCCGCCCGCATCGCTGATCGCCTTCAGGCCCAGCGTCCCGTCGCTGCCGTTGCCGGAAAGGACCACGCCGATCGCCCCGGCCTGTCGGTCCTCGGCAAGCGAATGGAAGAAGGCGTCGATGACGCGTTCCACGCCATCTCCGTCCGCCGGTGCAACGCGAAAGACGCCGGATTCAAGGGTCAAGGTCGAACGAGGCGGAATGAGGTAGGCGCAATCCGCCTGGATGGGATCGCCGTCCCTCGCGATCGACACGGAAAGCCCGATCAGCTCGGAAAGGCTATCCACGCCGACGTGGGCCTCCGGGTCCTCGGGATGGATCAGGACGAACGCCAGGCCCGAGCGTCCCGGCTTGACGCTGAAGAAGGACGACAAGGCCTGGTGGACGGCCCGCGAGGTCCCGATCCCCACCACCAGCGACGGAGTGCGCACGAATTCGCCGCCCGCCATGTTTATGGGCTCGCGCCGGGGTTCCGCCATGTATGCCTCTGGGGTGATCCCGACCGCGGCGGGGCTCCCAAGACCGGGGTCGCCCCGGCGGCCCGGGATCTCTTCGTGATCAGGAATCATTATAGCCAGTCGCCCAGCCAATCGCCCATGGCTTCTGCGCTCGCCATGGGCATCTGATCCCCGACCTGCCTTCCGAGACTCAGGGGACGGACCCCGCGGCGGGCGCGTCGAGATACCCGGGCATCGACATCAGCGCCGTGCGGACCCGGCTCTCGAACGTCGTATCCGCCTTCAGGGCGCGGAAGAAGTCCTCCTTCGAGAGGACGTAGAGCTCCATCTCGGTGCGGGCGATCACGGTCCGCCGATTGGGACGATTGAAGTAGGCCGTGATGATGCCGAAGCCCTCGCCGAAGCAAAGCTCCTCGTCGAATTCGCCGGCGTAGTAGGCGTCCGCGATCCCGGACCCGATGGCGTAGAATCGGTCGCCATCCTCTCCCTCGCGGACGATGGTCTCCCCCGCATGATGGGTCTCCACGGTCATAAAGCTGGCCAGGCGAGAGAGGGTCGCCTCGCCGAGCCCCCGCAGCGCGTCCTGCGCGGCGAGCGCCCGCACGATCCGGACCGCGATTCGGGTCAGCGAATTCGTGACGATCCGCCCGGCCACCATGTTGACGATCCGGTCCGCATGATCGATGACGCGCTGGTCGTGGGTCACCAGCAGGACCGTGGTACGGTCCGGGCCGTCGGCCATCCCGCGGAGCAGGTCCAGGACGGTCTTGCCGGACTCGGCGTCCAGCGACGCCGTCGGCTCATCCGCGAGCACGAGCGCGGGGCGGTTGACGAGCGCCCGCGCGATCGCGACCCGCTGCTTCTGCCCGCCCGACAGCGAGCTCGGGAGGTGGCCCATGCGTTCACCCAACCCCAGCTTCGTCAGGATCTCGGCAGCTCGTTCGTTCATCTCGGCGACGCTCGCGGGGCGGAGGGCCGTCGCCATCCGCACGTTCTCGATCGCCGAAAGCGAGCTGAACAGGTTGTGCTGCTGGAAGATGAAGCCGACTTCCTTGCGGAGGACCACCTGGTCCGCATCGCCGGCTTCCGTCAGGTCCCGGCCGAGGACCTCGAGCCGCCCTTCCTGCATCCGCCTGAGGGCGCCGATGAGCGTGAGCAGCGTGGACTTACCCGACCCGGACGGCCCGGTCATGATCACCACTTCCCCCCGGCTGATCTCCAGGTCGTTGTCGAAGAGGACCTGCGTCCGGGTCTCCCCCGAGCCGTAGGCATAGTTCACGCCGCATGCCCGGATGACGACGTCCGCACGCGCCGGCTGCTTCACGGCGATGGAGGTGATCGTGGAGAAGGTCCCGGTCTCGGAGACGGCGCTGGCCAACGTATTCACCCCTCATGCAAAGAGCTGGGCCGGATCCACGGAGAGGAGCCGCCTCGCCGCGAAGGCGCCGGAGGCGACGCACATGAAGACGGTCAGGGTCAGGATCGTCGTCGGATTGTTCCCGGTCAGGTCCATCGGCAGGCCCGTCACCTCGTGGACCAGGCGGAAGAGCATGATGCTCACGACCAGGCCCGCGGCGAAACCCATCAGCGCCAGGTAGACCCCTTGCATGAGCACGATCCGGATCAGCCGCAGGTTGGAATAGCCCATCGCCTTGAGCGTGGCAAACTCCCCCAGGCGATCGCTGATGTCCGAGAAGAGGACCTGGTAGCAGATCACGCAGCCGACGATGAACCCCATCACGACGCCGATGTAGAAGACCGTGCCGATGGGCGCCACCTTGTCCCAGAAGTCACGCTCGCGGGCGATGAATTCCGCCCGCGTGAGGACGCGGACGTCGGGGGGCAGCGCCTCCTGGAGGCGGGCTCGGAATCCGACGGGATCCGTGCCGGGTCGCAGGCTGACGAGGCCGATCGTCACCGCGTCCTCCGCCGCCGTCGGGCCGGCCAGCTCCGGGAAGTACCGGCGGAGATTGCGGTCGCTCATGATCAGGTTCCCGTTGGTCTGGGAATTGATGCCCAGCCGAAACGTCCCCACGATCCGAAGCGATCGGCCCGACAACTCGGAGACCTGCCCTGCCTCGAACTCGCCGAAGCTCCGCTCTCGGGACAGCGAGTCTGCGATCGCCGTGTCCGGCTGGCTGAGCGCCCCCCGATGCGTCTTCAGGCCGTCGATGTCCAGCTCATCGTCTTCCAGCCGGACGCCGATGACGGTGATCCGGCTTAGGTCTGAATTCGTGAGGTTACGCCAGAAGCCGGATCGGGTCGAAACCGTGACCGGGCTCGTCTCCTCCACCTCCGGGAAGTCCCTGGCCTGGATCAGCCGGCGATAGGGGAAGTTATAGGGCACCGCGAGGGTGTAGAGCGTCCGGTGGACGATCACCACCTGGCCCTCGAGGCGCTCAATGAGGTTGACCATGCTGTCCAGCATCGCGTGGCGGAAGCCGTTTTCCATGAACATGAGCGTCACAGCGAAGGCCGTGCCGGCCACCGAGGCCAGCAGCCGTCGCCGGTTCTCCGTCAGGTTCCGCCACGAGATGGGGATGGTCGCGCCGGGTTGCATGGGGGGTTCCGAGGCTCAGGTATGTCGGACTGGCCTGCCTAGAAGAGGTCCGCTGGCTGCACGGTGCGGAGCCGGCTGACCGACAGCGCGCCGGAGAGGATCCCGACCGCGAGCGCCAGCCCCAGCGTGATCGCCAGGCTCTGCAAGGTCAACCGCATCGGGATCCCGGCGAGGTGCTCCGTCGCCCGATAGACCGCGATCGCCAGCACGACGGCGATGGCGTAAGCAACAATCATGTAAAGGAGCGATTGCTCCACGACGACACGATAGAGCCGCGGCAAGGAGTACCCCATCGCCTTCAGCGTCGCATACTCGGGAAGATGCTCGCGGACGTCGTTGGACAGGACCTGGTAGACGACCACCGCGGCGACCACCATCGCGATCATCACGCCGAAGGCGAAGAGCTGTCCGGTCGAGGTCTGGTTCACCCAGTGATCGGTCTCGCGGGCGAGGATCTCGTCACGCCCCAGCACCTGGACGTCCCCGGGGAGCGTCCGCCGAAGCCGGGCCAACGTGGCGGCGAGCGAGCCCGGCTCGACCTTGAGCAGGCCGAAGCTGATCCGACCCGGCGGGAAGTCGCACAGGGTCCGGAAATTCCGGTCGTCGCAGAGGACCGTGGAATCCGCGGCGAAACCCCGGAGCATCGGGAAGCCGCCGGCGAGGGTGACCGCCTTGTTCCCGAGCTCCCAGTGGCGGACCGTCTCGCGGAGCTGCCAGCCGAAGTCGGGATGCGACTGCTCGTTGAGCAGGACCCTCCCGTGGAGCCGCAACCGCGATGCGGTCGCCTCGATCCGGCCGCGGATCGGGTCGCGGAACGGATTGCGGTCGAGGTCGACGCCGAGCACGAAGAGCTCCCGACGTTGGAGCGGCCGCGAGCCGCCGCCGCCCCGAAACCAGCGGCCCAGGGTCGCCGCGGTCGGCCTTGGCTCCAGGTCGGTCGGTGCGGGGTGGGGATCGGTCGAGTCGTCGGGCGGAAGGCCCGGGCATCGCCAGAGTCGGAAGGTCGCGTAGAGGGGGGCCGCCGCGACGACCCCGGGCACCGAACGGGCCTCGGTCAGGCGATCCAGCGGGATGAATCCGGATGCATAGAATTGCTCATAATAGGGCGAGACGAGGACCGCGTCGAAATCCAGGATCTCGTAGTTGTTCCGGGCCGTGATCCGCACCGCTTGCAGGAATCCGAGCTGGAGCAGGACCATGGTGAGGCTGAACGCGACCCCCGAGATCGCCGCCAGCGACCTGCGGCCGCCGTGGACCACGTTCCGGAGGGCCAGTGGCGGGGTCCTCCAGGGGATCCGCAGCCCATGCGCCGGGCCCGGTGCCGGCCTTATCTCGACCGTGCCGGCACTCATGGGCCGGCCTTCGCGGCGGGCTTCGACGTCGCCGACGTCCGGTCGGCGGAGGCCCCGGGATGGATGGCGATCTCGACTTCCATGTTGATGAACCGGGCCGCGAACGTGGGGTCATCCAGGCCGACCTGGACCTTGATCACCCGCCGATCCTGGAGCGCTCGCGGATCGATGGGGTTGATCTGGTTGCGGACGACGACGGACCCGATTCGCGTCACCTTCCCGGTCACCTCGCGATCGAGGACCTGGACCGTGGCCGGGTCGCCCAGCTTCAGGCTCGGGATATCCGCCTGGAAGACCTCGGCCGCGGCGACCATCCCCGAGAGGTCGCCCAGCAGCAGGAGCGGCCCGGCCGAGATCTCCCCGGGACGGGCCAGGATCTCCAGGACCTGACCCGCGGCCGGGGCGTGGACCTCGGTGAGGGCCAGGCTCGCACGCGCCAGCGCGACCTGGCGATCGAGCAGCTCGAGGTCGGGGCTGGGCCCGTCGAGCTGCTGGTCCTCGAGCTGCCGCTGCTTGGTCACGAACTCCTGAGAAGCCTCGTACGACCGGACCTCCAGCGAGTCGCGGAGGAATCGCGCATCGGCCTCCTGGAAGCTCCGGATCAGGTCGAACTTCTCCTTGCCCTGGAGCGTGCCCGAGAGCTGCTTGTAAAGCTTGGACATCTCCTCAAACATGGCCTGCGAGGCGAGCATCCGCAGGTGCGTGGCGGGCTCGGTCCTCAGGCCCTTCAGCTTGTCCGCCTGCGCCCGCTCGATCGCGAGCTTGCTCTTCTCGAGCGACCGCGCGTGCTCGCCTTTCGCCTTCGCGGCCTCGGCGACCGCGACCTGGGCCTTCGCCTGGGCATTGCCCTCGAGGACGGCGAGGATCTGGCCGGCGAAGACCTGGTCGCCCGGCTTGACGGGGATCGACTCGATGCGCCCGCCCGGCCTGGCCCCGACGGTCACCAGCCCGTTCGTCGGCTCGAGGCGTCCGAGGGCGTGGATGCCCTCGCCCGGGCTCGATGCCGGGTCCCGGGGACCGGCCGCGCGGCTGTCGCTCGCCCCGCAGCCCGCGAGGAGAAGGCCCGTCGGAATGAAAGCGCATATAAACAACCATCGGAGGCCAGCTCCCTGGGCCTCCGATCGGCTGGACGCAGGAACTCGTCCCGTTGTCGTCATCTTGGCGGCTCCGCGGACCATCCGAATCGCCGGCGAACGCCGGGCGATCTCATCATAGTCCGCGTGCCTCGCTTCTCCAACAGAGGAGAGGCCCGTGTCGACGTCAGCCCACCTTCGCCAGCACCGGTGCGGCGCCCGCGGAGTTCGCGGCGGCGACGAAGGCCTCGATGAGCTGCATGTCGAGGGAGATGTGCCCCTCATTCTCCGGGTGCCACTGGACGCCCACGACCCACCAGCTCGGGTCCTTCCCCTCGTACGCCTCGATCAGGCCGTCCGGGGCCAGGGCGGCGGTCCGGAAATTGGGGGCCAGCTTGCGGATGCCCTGGTGATGATAGCTGTTGACGCGGATCTCGCCCGGTCCGTAGATCTCCGCCAGGCGGGTCTTCGGCTGCATCACGACGGTATGCCGGTGCGCCCCGCCGTGCGGATCGTAGTGGGGGATGCACTTCGGCAGGTCCTCGGGCAGGTGGACGAACAGCCCGCCGCCGCAGACGACGTTCAGCTCCTGCATGCCCAGCCCGATCCCCAGCGTCGGGATCTTCTGCTGCTGGACGAGCTTGCAGAGCAGCCGATCGGCGAGCTCCCTCCGCTCCGGGATCAGCTTCACCGAGGGATGCGGCGAGAGGCCCATCTTCCGCGGGTCCAGGTCGTCGCCGCCGGTCAGCACCACGCCGTCGAGCTTCTCCAGGATCGGCAGCAGCTCGCTCTCGCGGATCAGCGGAGGGATCATCACCGGCAGGGCGTTGGCCGTCAGCAGCGCCTCGTAGTAGCCGCTGGAGATGACGCTGCAGGCGGTTCCGCCCTTGCCCGAAACGCGCAGGTCGGCATTGATCCCGATGAGGGGTCGCTGGTTCATCTTTGGCGTCCTTTCCGTGGAATGGTCTCAGCGAAATCCGTTCGATCTGATCTCGCGGCCGTCGGTGGGAAGGGGCCGCGAGACCCGAGACACGCTCACAAGACGATGGCTTGACGGGGGGCCGGCCGATGGCCACGCCCCCGAGCTTCGCCGATTCGGTCGTCGGCGAACAGGATCTCCGGGAGTGATGTCATGATTGCGATCAACGCCTTATCATCCATTTCAAGATTGATCGCAGACTCAGTCAGGACGTCGGGAGTCTACATTTTCGTCCCCGGCAACTTCAAGGAAAATCCAGGGGAAACGACGGATTTTCGGCCGATTTTCGATGGCGATCGGCGACGGGAAGGCGAGGTAACGTCCCGCCGCGATCCGGGGCCGAGTTCGGACTGTTCAGGAGATCAGACTCCCTCGGACGGCCGCCCCTCGCCGTCCGATCTGGGAAGCCGACTACTCGCGTCGTCTCATCGCGCGGGCATCGGATAGTCGCGCGCCAGATACCGGATCAGGGCACTCAGGTCATCCTCGGTGATCTGGCCGCCGCCGAAGGCCGGCATCCTGGCCTCGGCATCCAGGTAACCGTAGAGGTCCGGGGCGCCCGGCTTGCGGATCATCCGGGCCGTCCACTGCGGAGAGCCCCAGGCGAACAGCCTGGGGCCGTCCCGATCGCCCCCCTCGGTGTAGCCTTCGATGATGTGACACTTGCCGCATTCCTTCTGGAACGGGGCACTGCCGGGGTGCTTGACCACCGACTCGTCGGCCAGCCATTCGTCGGGCGTGAGGTCCGCGGGGATCTTCGCGAAGCTCGCCACGAAGTCGGCCACGTCATCCAGCTCCTTCGGGGTCAGCTTGGAGGTCTTCTTCCACTCCGTCATCCCGGTCAGCTTCGGGGTCGTGCCGTAGTAGCGGGCATCGGCGGGCTTCTCGAGCAGGCCCCTGATCCACCCGCGTGAGCCGAAATCCGCCAGGTCCGGGGCGGACTGCTTCTCGGCGGCCTTGCCGTCGACCGCATGGCAGCTCAGGCACTTCTTCTCGAGCACCGCCCGGCCCTCGGTCAGCGGATCGCGCCGGAGCAGGAATCCGGAGCCGTCGGGCGGGATGCCGGCCTTCGGGCTCGCGGCCAGGAAGAGGGCCCGCTCCTGGGCCGCGTCGGCCTTCCTCCGCGCCTCCTGGAAGCCCGCATCGTGGGCGTCGGCATAAAGCGCCGCGATCGTGAAGAAGCCGGCCCCGCAGACCAGCAGGAAGAGGAACGAACAGGCCAGGAAGTGGAGCAGCTTCCAGGGGAGGATCTTCTCCAGCAGCGGCAGCAGGAAGAAGACCAGCAGGATCGAGCCCGGGATGACGATCGAGCCGACCCATTCCAGACGGCCTGGGAAGCTCTTGAGCATCTGGAAGAGGCAGAGGAAGAACCACTCCGGCCGGGCCGGGTAGTCCGGCGTCGACGGGTCCGCCGGGGCGTCCAGCGGGGCGCCGCCGTGGTAGTAGACCAGCCCCATCATGATCGCCACCACGGCCGCCGCGAACGCCGTGTTCTTGAAGGACTGGGCGGGGGAGTAATTCTCCTCGGTCCCTTCCTGGATCCGCGCCGGCGGCGTCAGGCCGTGCCGCTTGGCCAGCCGGACGTGGGCGAAGAGGCAGAGGAAGGTCAGGACCGGCAGCACCCCCACGTGCAGGCCGTAGAACCGGGTGAGGGTCTGGTTGCCGTAGTCGTTCCCCCCCACCACGATCGTCTTGACGTAGGGGCCAAGGACCGGGGCGCCCCCCATGATGTTGGTGACGACCTTGGTGGCCCAGTAGCCCTTCTGATCCCACGGGAGTTGATAGCCCGTGTGGCCGAACCCGACGACCAGGACGAAGAGGATCAGGCCCAGCCACCAGTTGAACTCCCGCGGCCGTCGGTAGGCGCCGGAGAGGAGCGTCTGGACCAGGTGCATCCCCAGCAGCACCATCACCGTCTGCGCCCCGAAGTGGTGCAGGCCGCGGATGATCCATCCCATCCACATTTCATGACTTATGTAATAAACGCTCCCCCAGGCGGCGTTCGAGGAGGGGCTGTAGGCCAGCATCATCATCAGCCCGGTGAAGGCCTGGACCAGGAAGACCGCGGCCAGCCCCGACCCGAAGACGTATCGCCAGCGGGCGCCGCCCGGCATGACCTGGTCGGAGAACGTGCGGACGAACGCCCGATAGCCGGTGCGGTCGTCGACCCAGTTTGCGATTTGGTTAGGCAAGGGGGATCTTCTCCTCGGCCAGGGTCCGGAACTTCTGGAACCTGACCTTGACCTTGGGGTCGGGGTCGGCCGTCAGCTCGACGTCGAGCCGATCCATGGGACGCGGCGGGACCTGGTTCTTCTGCTTCCCCTCCAGGTCGAAGGCGCTGGTGTGGCAGGGGCAGAGGAACTCGCTCCCGTCCGGCGTCAGGTTGATTGCGCAACCGAGGTGCGGGCACTCGGCGCTGAAGGCCACGACCTCCGGCTTCGCCCCCTCGGGCTGCCGGAGGAGCCAGACCGAGCCCACCGGCTCGCTCGGATAGGTCACCCAGGCATCCGTCCGATCGCGGATGATCGGGAACGACTGCGGCTGGCCCACCTTGAGCTGGCTCAGCGTCGCCAGGGTCTCCATGGGCTCGCCCGCCGCGGCGGCACCCCCCTGCCCCGCGGCCTTCTTCCGCAGCGGAGAGGCGATGAACGCCAGGGCCGGGACGGCCACCGCCAGCTTGATGGCGCCTCCGAGGATCACGTTGCCGAGGCGATACAGATCGCGGCGGGTCATGCCGTTCGCTCCAGAGCGGGCCGTCGGATCCGGACGAGGGACCAGGCCGGTGGGTGGTGTCGGATCGGGTCGAGTCGGGGGCAGCAGACCGGCGCCGCCGACGAGATTGCGGTAGGACTTCGCGTTTATGGTTGCGCGACGATCGGGGCGGAATCAAGGGCCTGGCGGACGGCGGCCAGCGCCTTCGCCTCCACCTCCTCCATCGTCCCGGGCACGGTCGCCCCGGCGGCGGCCTTGTGCCCCCCTCCGCCCAGGGATTCCGCGAGCCTCGAGCAGTCCAGCCCGTTGCGGGATCGGAGCGAGACCTTCACGCCCCCCCTGGCCTGCTCGATCAGGAGCATCCCGACCTCGACCCCTCGCAGGCTCACCGTGTAGTCGACCAGGTCCTCGGAATCGGGCGGGATCGAGCCGGTTTCCTTCAGGTCCACCAGCGAGATCCCGGCCCAGGCGATCCGGCCCTCGCGCTCGGTCTTCAGCCCGTTCAGCGTCCGGCCCATCAGCCGAAGCCGGCCGACCGTGTTCCGCTCGAAGAGGTCCCGATAGATCGCCGACACGTCCGCGCCGGCCTCCATCAGCTCGGCGACCGCCCGCATGGTCCGGGGCCGCGTGCTCGGGTGGCGGAACCACCCGGTGTCCATCGCGATCGCCGTCATCAGGCCGATCGCCACCTCGCGGGTGAGCGTCCCCCTGAGCGCGTTCACCGCGGACTGGACCAGAATCCCGGTCGCCTCGGCGGTCGTGTCCTTGAAGAAGGTCGCCCCCATGTCGTCCTGGCTCACGTGATGGTCGATCACCACCCGCCGGCCCGGGAACGCGCGGAGGAATTCGGCCATCTCCGCGAGCTGGCCCCACGCCGACAGGTCCAGGATGATCGCGACCTCGCGGTCGGCCAGGTCCGAAGCGTGCACCGCGTGGCCATAGTGCTCGAAAAGACTCCCGTCCGGATCGAGGAAGTCGTAACGAGGCGGCGTGGGGCTGGCGTTGACCACCCGCACGTCCTTCCCCTTCTGGCGGAGAAGCCCGGCCATCCCCACCTCGGACCCGAGCGCATCGCCGTCGGGCCGGACATGAGTCGTGATCAGGAAGCGGTCGTGGGTCTCGACGAGGTCGGCCAGCGGCGTCCAGTTGATCGTCATCGGGGAGTATCAGCCAGGGTGTCGTGGTCGCGAGGCATGCGGCGATGGTCCCCCGAATCCGGGGGATTCTGCCTTACAGCCTACGAAGCGTCCGCCGGACTCGCAATCCGAGGCGCGTCCCGCGGCCGGCTCAGGTCGTGTAGATGTCCGTCCGGAATCGGTCGATGTGCTCGCGGATCCAGCCGATCGTCTCCTCGAGCCCCTCATCGAGGCTGTACCGGGGACGCCAGCCCCAGAGCGACTGGGCGAGCTCCGTCCCCGCCTGGAGCCGCTCCACCTCGCTGGCGGCGGGGCGGAGCCGATCCCCCTCCGTCTCGACCTGGAGCGGACGACCCAGCAACGTGCCGATCCGCTCCACCAGCTCCCCGATCGTGACGTCCGAGCCACGGCCGATGTTCACCGCCTTGCCGAGCGCCCCGTCGCACTCGACGATCGCCGCGAAGCCCGCCGCCGTGTCCTTGACGTAGGTCAGGTCGCGCCTCGGATCCAGCCTCCCGAGCTTCACCACCGGCCGCGTCAGGGCCTGGCTGATGATCGTCGGGATGATCGCCCGCGCCGACTGTCGAGGACCGAACGTGTTGAAGGGCCTCAGGATGCAGACCGGCAGCCCAAACGCCCGGAAGTAACTTTCCCCGAGCGCATCGGCCCCGATCTTGGTCGCCGAATAGGGCGACTGGCCGCAGACCGGATGCTTCTCGTCGATCGGGACGTAGCGTGCCGTCCCGTACACCTCGGACGTGGAGGTCAGCACGACCCGCTCCAGCTTCCCCGAGCCACGGCACGCATCCAGGATGTTGGCCGTCCCCACGACGTTCGTCTGCACGTAGTCGTGCGGGTTGGCATACGAGTAAGGGATCGCGATCAGGGCGCCGAGGTGGAAGACCCACGCGCGGTCCGCGACCGCCCGGGCGACCGCGGCGGGGTCCTTGAGGTCGCCGCGGAAAACCTCGATCTCCGCCTTCACCTCCCGCGGCAGGTCGTCGAGGTGCCCCCAGTCGTCGCGGCCGTTGTACCGGACGAACGCACGCACGCTGTGCCCATCGCGGACCAGCCGCTCCGTCAGGTGGCTGCCGATGAACCCCCCGGCACCCGTCACCAGGACCGCCTTGCCCATGTCCGATCCGCTCCCTACGAACGCTCGTTCCGACTCCGTCCCTCTCGGCGGGGCGAATCCTAAGCCATTTCGCATTCCCTGGCCACGCGAATCCCGTCTCGCTGCGACCCGACCTCATCCGCCTTCCCCGCTCCACCGGGGTCCCCCGACGATCGCGGACGCAGGCGTCCCCAGGCTCGATCGAACCGACGGGCAATTGGGTTCGTTCGTCATCGGAGAGGCTCGCGGATATCGACGTAAATCAATGCAGTCAAATAGCTTGACCGTGTTTTCTAATTTGGCTCTGCTCCGCGATTTCTCCCGATTCCCGCCGGCCCGCGTCCTCCGCGCGGGCCGGCTATGGCACTCCGATTCACCGTCTCCGAATTGTCAACGAGCCCGCCGGGGAGTCCGCACGCACCGCGCGCAGGCATCCCCGCCTATCCAATACAGTCCGGTCGAGCTACCTTTGAGTTTCACCAAAATCGAGAAAATCGGCGATGATGCCCCTCCAATCGCACCCTGGCCGTCCACGGCGGACCGGCGCCAATTGGGCTTGTCGGCCGCGCCACGGACGACATCGTCCCGAGATGGGGAGAATTCGGCTTCCGAGGGTTGATAGCCGGTACGGCCTTGCAAGCATGGGTGACCGCGATCGTCAGATCGTGGTCCGGACGGGCGAAGCCTCCAGTCTCGCACGTCGGTGCGATCCGCGGGGCAGGCTGTCGCTCGCTCGAAGGCGGTCCGGCTTACGCCGGAGGCTGGCCGTCGGCCACCACCCAGTTCGGCAATCCCAGGAGCTCCAGCCAGGGCCTGGCCCACCGCAGTAGCTCGACGGCCAGTTCCAGCTTGGTGCGGAACGGCGGCCGATGCTTCGGGGCGATGCCCGGCAGGTCCTTCTTGCGGCGGCTCTGATCCATGTGGTAACGGTCCTCCCGCCCCGGGCCAGCACAGCCCCGAGGAACAGCAGGGCGAGCATCGGGGCGGAGCGGCGGTCGAGCGCGGCGGCGAGCAAGGAGAACCACTCGCAGGGCACGGGCAGCGGGTGAGAAGATGTCATCGGGGGCCGGCTCCGCGCGGGATGACGGTCTGGTGTGGTAACCGCCTTAGTCCCGGTCGGGCCGGCCCCCGTCTACTCGGCTCGTGCTTTTGGACCTCTCGATGACCGACTTTGAGCATGCCCTCTCCGCCTGGCTCGGCCGCGTATGCCGCGAGTCGAAGCCTCCGTCATCGGTGGTCGCCTACAACGTGGCCCTGTTCGAGACGGCCGACGGCTTCTCGGCGTACCTCGTCGGGGCGGACCGCTACACGACGATTACGCTCGCGGAACCTGCAACGAAGGAGTATGGCCATGCAGATCCCGATCCTCTCGCTGCTCCTCTCTTGCTTCGGCCAGGTGGACGAGGCGCCCATCGCCGAGCCCGAGCCTCTTCATGTCTTTTTACAGGACCGTGATCCCGCGACAAACGAGTTCAAGCAGATACGCCTAACCTTCCCGGCCGGCCACGTCGGTCGTCTGAGACTGGCCGATGCCCGGATTGACGAACAAGCCTTCGACACTTGGGTTTATGGGAACAAGCCAACGGCGACTCCCGAGCTGGAACTGAAGGACAAACTGCGGCTCCGAGTCGGCTCCGCCGCTGTCCAGTACTGGCTTACCGAGGGCCAGCGGGAGAAACTCCGTCTCGCGGGAAAGGGGGACATCAAGCGGTTCCTGGAGCAGGCAGACCTGAGGCGTGCGGAGTTCGAGCGGAAGCGCCGGGTATTCAAGGAGGGCCGCGAGGTGCTGCAGGGCCTCTCGCCGCTGGTCAAGGCTTACAAGGATGGCCCCTTCGGTGCTGGCTCGATGTACGCCAAGACGCTTGAGAAGATGAAACGCGAGAACGCCCTGAGGTTGATGCTGCTCAGGGCGTTTTGAGCGGCAACTTCCCTGCCGCCGCCTGGACATCAACGCTCA
>NZ_JAALJH010000116.1 GCF_011064615.1 Aquisphaera insulae
GCTGGCCGTGGGGTCGCTTCGCTCCACCACAGCCACCCGGATGTTGCGTCCGCCCAGGAAGGCCCGCTGGCCGTGGGGTCGCTTCGCTCCACCACAGCCACCCGGATGTTGCGTCCGCCCAGGAGGGTCAACGCCTACCCAGGGATGGCGCAATAAAACGGCGATCGTTCCCGGACCTCGATGGGCACGGTCAAGACCAACTTTTCACCACCCCAGCACGAGGCTCCTGCCGAGTCGGGTGAAGCCATGATCCGCGGGCAAGGTCCGTCGTTACCACGCAAGAAATCCCGGACCAGCCCGCCATACCGTCAAGGGAGAGTTTCCACCGACCAAGGTGCCCCGCCCCCTAGCGTGGTCCGGAACCGGGGGGGGCGGGGACATCCGCTCCTCGCTCACTTCTTGCGGACGAGCTTCGTGACGCAGCACTGCTCCTTGCAGGGCGCGCCGCCGTCCCACGCGGAGCCGGACATCTCGATGTGCGAGTCGTCCAGCAAGGTGAGGGCGGCGGAGTGCATGTGCTTGTCCTTCTTCGGGTCGAGGTTGGCGCCGCCGTCGAACTCGAACCGGATCTGGCCGGCGGGGGACTTCGGGTCGGCCTTGAGCCGGGGCTGGTTGCCCAGGACGCAGTAATGGGTCATCACCACGTCCGGCCCCTCGACGGTGTAGACCGAGATCATCTCCATCGGCTGGCCGGGGAAGATAACCTCGTGGATGGCGCTGCCGCCCGCGGTGACCTTGACGACCTTGACGACCTGATCGGTCGGCTTGCCGTCCTCGCCCTCGGCGACCCAGGTCCCTTCCAGGGTCTTGAGCGTCTCGAAGATGACGTTGGTCGGCGTCGACGGAGCCTTGCCTTCCTTGCCCTTCACCTTCTCCTCGCCGCGGGCCGTCAAGGCGAGCGGCAGGACCAGCAGCGTTCCGCACACGAGCACGAGATTTCGTCGCGTCATTTCTTCACTCCTCATGCGATGGGGGAGTCTTCGGGCCGAGGTGATTGGCGGTCGCCGGACCGCACGCCACCACCTTGTCGTCCGACGACGCGGCGGATCGACATTCGGCTCCGGGATTTTCCAAAGGGTCGCGCGAGGGCTCTGCGGGGAGGCCACCTGGTCACATTTTCCGAGCCTTCTCGCTGAACCCGACAGCTCCAGGGCTGTTACCCGCGTCGGATACGATCTTCCGTCCGAGCCGGACCTGACCCTGCTGGGTTGAGCGAAGAGTCTCCTACTTCACCTTCGCCATCACCTGGGCCAGATACGTCCGCGCATCCGGATCCTCCGGACGCAGCCGGACCACGGCCCGGTACTCGTCCGCGGCCTCGTCATAGCGGCCGGCGGCGTAGAGGTTCTTGCCCAGGCGGCCGCGGACGTGAACATCCTCGGGCCACCGCCAGGAGGCGATGCGGAGGGTCCTCGTCGCGCCGGCGAGGTCCCCGGCGCCGGCCTGGGCGTTGGCCAGGTTCAGGTGGGCTTCCCGGTAATCGGGGCGGAGTTGAATGGCTCGCTCGAACTCGACGATCGCGGCGGGCATGTCCCCCTCGCGGGCCCGGCTGACGCCCAGGTTGTTGTGCAGGTCCGGGATGCCGTCGCCGCCGTGGGCCACCGCCTGCGCCCAGAGCGTGCTCGAATCTCCCCAGGTCCAGCACTGCCGCCAGGCCAGCACCGTCAGCCCCAGGCCGCAGGCGAGGCCGACGGCCACGACCGCGATCCGGCGTGCCCGGCAACCGCCGGCAAACTCGACCAGCCCGGCGGCCATCAGGACGAACACCGGGATCATCGCCAGGTAGCTGTATCGGTCCCCGGTGAGCTGCCGGCCGTAGGTCACCAGGCCGGACATCGGGGCGAGGATCGCCAGGTAGGCCCCCCAGGCGGCCAGCCAGGCCGGTCGGGAATGCCGCAGTCTCCACAGCGCGAAGGTCACGACGATCACGCCCACGACGGCCGCCAGGAACGCGGCCTGCGTCCAGTCCAGGGGCCTCGGGCGCATCGTGAAGGCGTGCAGGCCGGCCGGCCACGCCGTCTTGATCAGGTAGAACCAAACCCCGTAGCACGCGATCGCGATCCGGCCGGGGATGCCCGCCTCGTCCACGTCGATGAGCGTCCGATCGGCCCGCTTCGCCGCGACCGCGAGCCCCGCAAAGATCGCGGCCAGGACGAAGAACGGGACCTTCTCCAACCAGGGCCGCCAGCGGCCCGGACGATCGCTCCGCCAGGGGAGACCGTCGATCCGGCCCAGCGGGTAGGCGTCCAGGATCAGCAGGACCAGCGGCAGCCCGAGCGCCGCGGCCTTGCAGAGGAGCGAGGCGAGAAAAAACCCGAGCGAGGCCGTCAGCCATCCGGCCTCGACTCGGGCACCATCGCGAACGCATCCCGCTTCCCGACCGGGATCCGCCCGCAAGTAGCAAATGACGCTCAGCATCGCGAAGAGGGCACACGGCAGGTACGCCTGCGACGAGGCCCAGGCCACCACCTCCACCCGCAACGGATGGACGGCGAAGAGTCCCGCCGCCAGGCCGGACACGATGATCCGGTCACGGTCACCTTCCCCGGCTCCGCCCCTCTTCAGGATCGTCAGCGTCAGGACATAGAGCGCGACCGCACAGGCCGCGTGGAGGAACAGGCTCGTCAGGTGGTAGCCCCGGGGATTCAGCCCCGAGGCGGCGTGCTCGGCCGAGGCGAGCATCCAGGCGATCGGCTGATACACGCCCATCCAGAAGGTCGTCCAGGCCCAGCCGAGCTGACTCGGGCCCAGCCCCCGGAAGGCCGGGTTGTCCACGAAGTTCTCGCGGTCGTCCCAGGCCACGAAGTCGTTGTCGAGGATCGCCGCGAACGCCGCGAAGGCCACCAGCGCGACCCGGAACGAGACCCGCCAGGCCAGCCCGGAGTCCGGCGACGGCGTTCGCGCCTGCACGCAATCTTGATCCGACCCGACTTCAAGGCTGTTCACGACGTCGCGTTCCATGGCGTCACGAGGCGCACGGCGGCGATCACGACGCGACCGGCCGCTCCTACTACCTTCCTAGGACGTCCCCTCCCGGCGGTCAACTCGATATGATGTGCTACCCAAGACGGCTCCGGACGCGGCCCCGAGGTGGCCGACCCTCCCCGACCGGCGATCCAGAGGCAGGAACTCGGAGTGACGTCCATGCTGATCGCGAACCAGGTCGAGGACATGATCGGGGTCCTGACCCTGAACCGGCCCGAGAAGCGGAACTCCATCTGCAAGGAGATGGTGGAGCAGTTCCTCAACACCCTGGCCGGGTTCGAGTCGGCCCGGGTCCGGGCCGTGATCCTTCGCGCGGCCGACGACGCCAAGGTCTGGTCGGCCGGCCACGACATCAACGAGCTCCCGTCGCGACGGGATCCGCTGATGTACTCGGACCCGCTCCTCCAGTTGCTCCGCGGGATCAAGATGTTCCCGGCCCCGGTGATCGCGATGGT
This sequence comes from Aquisphaera insulae, assembly GCF_011064615.1. Classification (GTDB taxonomy): domain Bacteria; phylum Planctomycetota; class Planctomycetia; order Isosphaerales; family Isosphaeraceae; genus Aquisphaera; species Aquisphaera insulae. The sequence goes on from NZ_JAALJH010000116.1 coordinate 3,441, forward strand.
GCATGGCGCGGTCTGGGGCGGGGCGACCGACGTCGTCCTGAGCTGCGACATGGCCATCGGCGACGAGACCAGCAGCTTCGCCATCACGCCGGTGAAGCTCGGCCTGCCTTACAACCTCGTCGGCCTGATGACCTTCATGCGGCGACTCCCGCTCAACGTCGTCAAGGAGATGTTCTTCACGGCGAAGCCGATGTCCGCGCAGGATGCGCTGAAATGGGGAATCCTGAACCACCTGGTCCCCGCCGCCGAACTCGAGTCGTTCACGATGGACCTCGCCCGCTCGATCGTCGCGAATGCCCCACTGGCCGTCTCGGCCGTCAAGGAGCAGCTCCGGATCCTCGCCGACGCCGGCCCGATCGCGCCGGGGATCTTCGAACGCATCCAGGACCTGCGGGTCCACGTCGCCGAGAGCGACGACTACGAGGAGGGCATCCGCGCCTTCAAGGAACGCCGCAAGCCGGATTTCCGGGGGCGGTGACGATCGCCGCGAGGACCGATCCGCCCCCTTCACCGACCGGAGGTCAACGACGATGCCGGTGACCCACAAGAACCGCATGGATCAGGTCTACTACCTCCACGCGGGGACCACGAAGACGGGCAAGCCGCGATACTGGTTCTCGATGAAGGCCGACGGCGAGCTCGCCGTCGCAATCCCTGAGGGACATGAGATCCACGAGAAGCCCGTCGGTGGTCCAGGCCATTAGCCTGCTTCACTGATAGGGCGAGGCTGGCGCGATGAAAAGTTAGCCTGGACAACCCGGGCGTCTTGTCCGGGATTTGTTGCGCGGGAACGAGGCCTGTCGGCATGCCTCGGCCCGTGCCTGGCTCGGCAGGAGCCTCGCCCTGGCGCGATGAAAAGTTGGTATTGACTGCCCCACACCCGGCATGCGGACGTGGCGGTTTCTGTTGCGCCTGACGCGGCCCGCGAAGCCGTTGGGAACCGGGCCCCGGCGCGATCGCCAGCCGGCGCCTGGCTCGGCAGGAGCCTCGCCCTCCCTTCCGGAGGAGAGCCGCTCCCAGCCCGGGAGGGCGAGGCTCCTGCCGAGCCAGGCGCAAGCCGAGGCTTGCCGACAGGCCTCGTTCCCGCGCAACAAATCCCGGACAAGACGCCAGGATCGTCCAGGCCAACTTTTCATCGCGCCAGCCTCGCCCTCCCGTTCGGAGGAGAGCCGTTCCGGGCCCGGGAGGGCGAGGCTCCTGCCGAGCCAGGCACGGGCTGGCGATCGCGCCGGGGCCCGGTTCCCAACCGCATCGCGGGCCACGTCAGGCGCAACAGAAACCGTCACGTCCAGGTCCCGGCTGTGGGGCAGTCAATACTGACCTTTCATCACGCCAGGGCGAGGCTCCCCGGCCCACCATGAGGAGCTGGAGAGGCGCTTCTCCGGGGATCGTTACAGGTGCCATCCGCGATCTTGGCGATGATCGTGACCGGGTCGCCAGGGGGACCTCATGCCGCTCCGTGATCATTTCCGCCCGCCCGTTGAGGCCAGGCATTCCTGGGATGAGCTGCACGGGATGTGGCCCGGGGAGATCGTCCGGCAACTTTATCAAATCTTGCCCGAGGGATACGTCACCGCTCCCCGTGTTCACCTCGGCTCGGCCTTCGAGATCGACGACTCAACCTATCAGCAAGAGGAACCCGGGACGCGACCTGGGAGACGGGGTGATGATGCCGGCGTGGCGATTGCTCCATGGGCACCACCAGGACCGACCCTCACTCTCGAAGCCGACCTCGTCGATCCCGACGAGTACGAAGTACGGATCTATGACGCGCGACACGAACGTAGGCTGGTCGCGGCGATCGAGATCATTAGCCCCTCGAACAAGGACCGCCCCGAAAGTCGCAGGGCCTTCGTCGCCAAGATCGACGCGCTGCTTCGGCGAGGGATCTGCGTGACCCTGGTGGATGGGGTCACGATCCGTCAGTTCAACCTCTATGCCGATCTCCTGGTATGGCTTGGCGAAGGCGACCCGATGCTGGGCGAGCCACCGCCGGCCATCTGCTCGGTGACGGTCCGCATCCGTCGCCCTGCCGACCGTCCTTCCCTGGTCGAGGCCTGGTTCGCCCCGATGGAGTCCGGCCGCCCGCTTCCGAAGCTCCCGATCTGGCTCGATGAAGCCCAGGGCGTTTCCCTGGACCTGGAAGCCAGCTACGAGGAAGCCTGCCGGCTGTTGCACATCGCCTGAGGGCTCTCAGCCAACAACCCCGGCCCCGGGGATGATCTCAGCCTCGGGCGTGATGTCGACCCACCCGAGCTCGCTGACGCATCGAAACCGCGTCATGCCATCCCAGCCCGTCCACTCGACGTGATGATGGCCGAAGATCCAGAGCCGAGGCCGGTGGACTTCCAGGAGCCGGCCGAGGAAGTCGGTGGTCCGAGACCGCGCGAACGGTGCCCCGGGCCGGTCGATGCGGCGGCGGGTCGACTCCGCGAATGCGGCGCGGGCCGCGTCGGTGGGCCCGTCGTGGGAGAGCACGATCTCGGGCCTGGCGTCGGCGTAGACCGCCTCGGCGGATTTCATCTCGTCGTCGGTCAGCTCCTCGGCCTCGTACCAGAGGGTTCGGCCCAGGCGGTTCCCCAACGCCACGAGCTTCTCCCGATCGGTCGACGCGGCCCCGCGGATGAAGAAGAACCGCACGCCGCCCAGCACGACCTCGCCGAAATCCCCCAGGCAGCGCGCCGGGAAAGACCCGTGGTGGTCGTGATTCCCGGGGAAGAACCGATGCCGGGACGGATCAACGAGCGCCCCGAGCGTCTCGTACGTCTCCGCGTCCCCCATGTCCCCGACCTGCACCGAATGGGGGGCCCCGCCCACGATCTCGACGTACGGCCGGCGGTCCAACCGGGGAAGATCGTCCCGGGTCACCTGGCCGTGGACATCGCCGATGATTCGCAAGCGGTCCATGAATGACCTATTCCCCGTTCTTGCAGATGCGATCTCGCCGGCCGTGGTTGCAACCGCTTCAGCATAAGACTCGTGCCGGCCTCGTTCGAGGTCATCTGGCCACGAATCACCGACTCGGCGCGGTCGATGCCGCTCCGCCCTGGGATCGTCGCTTCGGGCGCGCTAGAGTGGACCGACCGGCGCGGTGAGGCCCGGCGCGGCTCGACGCGGTCGGGATGACGGCTTGACCTGGGAGGGAGCATCACTCATGACGCGGCAACACCTTCGATGGGCGGGGATCGCGGTCCTTGCGTCGTCCTGCTGGCTTGGCGGTTCAGCCCCGTCCGCGTCCGCCGCGGAGTCCACCGTCCGGGTGTACGAGAAGGACGTGGTCATCCCCACGTACCCGGCCGGCGCCCCGGAGAAGAGTCCGATGTTCTATTTCGGCCGGCAGTCGCAGGGGGCGGAGGGGCGGATCTATCCGTATCCGCTCTACGACAGCCTCGCCGGCACGAAGGTCGACCGGACCTACCGCCTGGTCATCCTGGAGAACGAGTACGTCCGCATCGGGATCCTGCCGGAGATCGGCGGCCGGATCTTCGAGGCCGTCGACAAGACGAACAACTATGATTTCTTCTATCGCCAGCACGTGATCAAGCCCGCGCTCATCGGCCTGATCGGGGCCTGGATCTCCGGCGGCGTGGAGTGGAACATCCCCCACCACCACCGGGCCTCCACCTTCCTGCCGGTCCAGTACCGGATCGTGGAGGACGACGACGGCGGCAAGACCGTCTGGGTGGGCGAACTGGAGCTCCGCCACCGGATGCGCTGGGCCGTCGGCTACACGCTCCGGCCGGGCCGGTCGGTCCTGGAAGCCTCGGTCCGGATCGTGAACCGGACGCCGGTCGTCAACACGATGCTCTGCTTCGCCAACGCCGCGGTCCACGTCAACGAGAACTACCAGGTCATCTTCCCGCCGAGTACCCAGTACGTGACCCACCACCACAAGCGCGAGTTCACCACCTGGCCGATCGCCACGACGCGCTACGGCGGCCACGACTTCCGGCCCGGGACCGACGTGAGCTGGTTCAAGAACCACGTCGCGGCCAACTCCATGTTCGCCTGGAATTATTCCGACGACTTCTTCGCCGGCTACGACCACGGCAAGGAGGCCGGCACGATGAGCGTGGCGGATCACCACGCCGTCCCGGGCAAGAAGCTCTGGACCTGGGGCAACGGCCCGCGCGGGCGGATGTGGGACAAGATCCTCACCGACGAGGACGGCCCCTACATCGAGCTCATGGTCGGCGCCTTCTCGGACAACCAGCCGGACTATAGCTGGCTGCAGCCGTTCGAGGAGAAGTCGTTCTCCATGAACTGGTATCCGTTCCGCGGGATCGGCGGGGTGAAGAAGGCCAATCTCGACGCCGCCGTCAACCTCGACGTCAACGACGGCGTCGCCCGGGTCGGCTTCTGCACCACGGCCACCCACCCGAGGGCCACGGCCCGCCTCGTCGCCGACGATCGGGTCCTGATGGAGGAGACCACCGCCATCGATCCCGGCACGCCCTACCGGAAGGAAGTCCGACTCCCCTCGGGGATCGATCCGGACCGGCTCCGGGCGGCACTCGTCGAGCAGGATCGCGTCCTGGTGGATTACGCGCCGGTCCGGCCGAAGCCGGCGCCCATGCCCGGCCCCGACCGCTTCCCGCCGCCGCTCCGCGAGATCAAGACCAACGAGGAGCTCTATCTCGCGGGCCTGAAGGTCGAGCAGTTCCACGACCCCGGCCTCGACCCCGACCCGTTCTGGGAAGAAGCCCTGAAGCGCGACCCCGGGGACGCCCGCGTCAACGCGGCGCTCGGCATCCGGAGGCTGAAGCAGGCGCGGTACGCGGAGGCGGAATCGCTCCTCCGCAGGGCGATCGAGCGGCTCACCGCCGGCTACGTCGCACCGAAGGACGGCGAGCCCTACTACTACCTGGGACTCGCGCTGAAGGCCCAGGGGCGGTTCGAGGACGCGGACGAGGCCCTTTCGAAGGCCACCTGGAGCCTCGCCTGGCGCGCGGCCGGTTCCTACGAGCGGGCCGAGCTCGCCGCCCGCCGCCGCGACTTCCCGGCGGCCCTCGACCTGGTGGTGCAGTCGCTCGAGGCCAACGCCCTGAACCTCCGAGCCCTCAATCTCAGGGCGGCGGTGCTCCGGCATCTGCCGGGATCGAACGCGGCATCGATCCGGGAAACCCCGGCACTCCTCGCGACGCGACCGGATCCGCTCGACGTCCGGACGATGGCCGAGCGCTGGCTGGCGAGCCGCGACCCGCGAGACGCCCGCGAGCTGACCGCCACGCTGGCCGCGTACCCGGGGGCCGCCGAGGAGACGGCCGCGGAATACCTCGGCAGCGGGCTCTGGGAGGACGGCCTCGCGGTCCTCTCGCTCCTGGCCGACGAGGCACCGGACCGATCCCGGCTCCCGATCTCGCCCCTGGTCTACTACGACATGGCCTTCTTCGCCGCCAGGATGGGCCATGACGCGAAGGCGTCCGCATACCGCGACCTGGCCCGCAAGCAGCCGCCGGACTACGTCTTCCCGATTTCGCCCGAGACGATCGAGGTCCTCCGCGACGCGATGAAGGCCGACCCGAAGGACGCCCGCGCGCCCTACTATCTGGGCAACCTCCTCTTCGACAGCCAGCCCGACGAGGCGGTGACGCTCTGGGAGACGGCGGCCGCGCTCGATCCGTCGCTGGCGATGGCCCATCGCAACCTCGGCGTCGCGCTCTCGCACCGGCCCGGGGGGAACAATCCGGCGCGAGCGATCGCGGAGCTGGAGAAGGCGGTCGCGCTCCCGGGCCGGTCGCCGCTCCACCTCGTCGAGCTCGACGAGCTCTACCGGGCGGCCGGCAAGGCGCCCGAGGAGCGGCTGGCGATGCTGGAGGCGCATCACGGCGAGGTCGAGACGCGGGCCGAGGCGCTCTCGCGAGAGATCGCCCTCCTGATCCTCGCCGGCCGGCACGACGACGCGATCCGGCGGATGACCGGCCGCACGTTCGAGGTCTGGGAGGGGGGCCGCCTGAGCGTCGCCGAGGACTGGACCAGCGCCCACATCCTGAGGGCCCATCGCCACCGCGCCGCCGGCCGGTTCCCGGAGGCCCTCGCCGACCTCGAGGCGGCCGGCCACGTGCCGGACAACCTGCCGTCGGACGAGGGGGGCGGCGACCGATCCGCCGAGATCGCCTGGGCGGTCGGGCTTGTCCGCGAGGCGATGGGCGACGCCGAGGGCGCCCGCAAGGCCTGGCAGCAGGCCGCCGCGCCGGAGCCCGCGGGGCACGGACGCGGGAACGGGGCGGGACGAGGGCCTTCGGGCCGAAGCGTCCAGCGGTTCCATCAGGCGCTGGCGCTGCGGAAGCTCGGCCGGTCCGAGGACGCCGCGACGATCTTCCGCGACCTCAGGGACTCCGGGACCGCGGCGGCCAGGGAGAAGGCGACGGTCGCCGACACCGCCCCCGTCGCCGTTCGACAGGGCGATCGGGACCGCCTGGCCCTGGCCCACTTCGTCGCGAGCCTGGGCCATCTCGGCCTGGGGGAGGCAGACCAGGCGGGACGCGAACGGAAGGAGGCGCTCGCCGTCAGCCCGGATCACCTGGGCGCCCGAACGGTGGCACAGACCATCGGTGGCGAGCCGAAGACGCCGTCGCCGTGACCGCCCGGATTCCCGCCTCGCCGGTCCAGGGAAAGGCCCCCAACAGCCCGCCGGACTGTCGGGGTCTCCCAGGATGTCAACGACCCGGGTCGCCCTCGATGCGCAGCAGCCGCGGCTGCAGCGGCTTCAGCGTGACGCTCAAGCCGGCCTCCTTCGCGGCCATCAGGTCCTTCGCCCGCACCGCCCGGCCCTCCCGGACGACCCGGACGGTCACCAGCTCCTTCATATAATTGCAGACATTGATCAGAATCCCTTCCTGTGTGTCCGCCCGCCGCCAGGCGACGCCCCAGGGGTGTTCGCCGGATTCGGTGCGGACGGCGACCGAAGGGCTCACGCCCCACGCGGGGAGTCGATGCCAGAGGGTGGCGGCCAGCTCGCGAGCCTTCGTCCCGGCATACGTCCACGGCAGGCGGTCTGCGATCGTGATCGGCGGGCGGGGCCGGTCGTACTCGTCCCGCGAGAGCACGTCGGGGCCGCCCACCGGGACCAGCCGACCCCGGCATTTCGCGAGCGACTCCCGTGCGGCGTCGGAGAGGTGGACGACGTCCGGCGCGAGGACGAGGGGCGCGTCCGGGACCACGCCGGCTTCCAGTTGCCGCTCGGTGATGAATCCGGCCTTGAGGCCGGCGAAGGCGAGCGCCTCGTACAGCGCGCCCCGGCAGGCCGTGTGCCGCGGCCCCTCCCAGACCAGCGACGAGGTGCTCTGCACGAGGAGCACGTCGGGCCTCGCCCGCTGGAGCGCCGTGACCTCCGGGGCCAGCCGGTTCAGGTCGCAGCTCACCAGGCCGACGGCCTCGACGCACGCGGGGCGTTCCAGGATGCTGCCGCTGAAATCGCCCTTCGGATCGAAGGTCCGATCCCAGACCCAGATCGTCGTCGCCCCCTGGCCGTGCACGGCCGCCTGCCAGAGGGCCGCGCGGACGTGGTCGGCCGGGACGGGACGGGTGTTGCGGTCCTCCAGGATGTGGTTCTCGGTGTTGAAGACCGGCGCGTCCAGGACCGACCGCTGGAGGTCGTGGCCCATCGCGTTGCCCTCCCAGCCCTGGGCGAACTCGCCCAGGCCGAAGCCGTAGAAGTTCACCGCGTCGTTGCCGTTGATGCCGCTGAAGCGGCCGAAGAGGGTGGCGTCCACGCCGAGGCCCACGTCGCCGTCGTTCAGCATCGTCCAGTTCATGGCCTTGGCGTGGACCGGCAGCGTCGGGGCCACGCGATGGACCGCGTCGGCCAGCATGCCGTGCCAGCGGGCGAAGAACTCCTGGTTGAAGCGGACGAAGTCGAGCGCGATCGGGCCCGGCGCGGGCGATCCGAACGGATCGGGGAGCGGCACGTCCTCCCACCGCGTCGCGTGCGTCCCGTAACGCTCGTTCATGCGATCAATCGTCCCATGCCGCGCCTCGAGCCAGCCCCGCCACTCGGCCCGCGCGCGCTCGCACGGCTCCTCCTTGTTGACGGGCTCGTTGGACAGGCAGATGCTGTGCAGCGCCGGGTGGTCCCTGATCGGCTCCACGAGGACGGCGACGAATCGCTTCAGCAATTCCTGCCCCTCCGGGGCGTGGAGGCAGTATTGCAGGAAGCCCTCGCGATGCCGGCGCAGGGCCGGCCATTTCGCCACCGCCCAGCCCGGCAGGTAGTGCGGGCTGATGAGCAGGCAGACCGCCACGCCGCTCTTCTGGGCTCGGTCCAGCGTCCGACGGAGCGCCTCCACCGGGCCGGTGTCGGTGACGCCCTCGCTCGAGAAGACGGCCATCGGACCGACCTCGATCTGGATGATGTTCGTCCCGTACGACGGCCATTTCTCCATGTCGTCGACGACCCGGCCGAAATGTCCGAAGCCCGTGAAGAAGACGGGCCCCCGCGACTGCGAACCGGTCGGCCACCGGACCGGCGCAAGGAACGAGCCATGCTCGACGACGGGGCGCTCGGCCCCGGTCCATCGCGGGACGTTGGGGAGGACTCGCTTCCCGTCCAGGCATTCCGCCAGCTCCGCTCTCAGGCGAACGGCGATCGCCTCCAGCTCGCGGACCTCGTTCAGGGCGCGCGGGATCTCGCCGTGCCTGAGGTCGTCGGCGACGTACCCGGGGAAGTTCTCCAGCACCGTCAGGCCGACGAGCGCCGCGGACGGATCCTGGCCCCGGGCCTTGACGGCGTCGAGCGCCTGCCGCAGCGCGGGGAGGTCGCGCTTCAGGGCATCCACCCTCGACTCGAGATTCCGGGGCGAGCAGAAGGCGACCCTGGTCTGAGCCTCCGCCGACACGCCGCCGGCACCCCGGAGCCGCAGCGTCAACGTCCGGGGCGTGTCGTCGACGCCCGCCGCCCGGCCCTCGGCGACGAGCCGATGGAAGCCGCGACGCAGCCGGAGGGGCACGCTCACGGCCTCACCCGTGTCCATGTGGATCTCCGACGTGCCGTCCAGGTCGCGGGGGAGCCATGCCGTGAAGTCGACCCGGAACGGGCCGTCGCCGCGGACGGCGCCCGGCGCGGCGTCCGCCTCCAGGCTCGCCCTCGAGGCGGTGCCCGCGGGCGGGGGATCGGGCGTCGGCTCGCGGCCCTCCTCGAGCTTGAGGTCGTCCACCCAGACGGCGGCCGAGGGGCTCTCCGTGTTGATCCGCGGGGTGAAGCCGAGGTCGTCCTTCTCCGGCCGGAAGGTCACCGCGATCCGCTGCCAGCCATCGCCCGCGGGAGAGGCCGAGGCGCGGTATTGCCAGCGGGCACCGCCCATGATCGAGAGGATGCCCGGGGCGGAGGACTTCACCCAGGCGCTGAGGGTGTAGTCCCGATCGGGGCGGAGCGCGACGGGAGCCCTCGACCAGAGCGAGCCGTAGATGTGCGGCCCGAACTCGGTGCCGTTGGTGAACCGCAGGGAATGCCCCCCGCGGTGCGCGACCTTGGCATCGATCCGGCAGGTCGCGTCGGTGTTCCGCCGATCCCAGATCCAGCCCGTCGGCAGGCCGTCCGGCCCCGCCTCCTCGAAACCGGGATTCGGCACCAGGTTGGGATTCGCGGCCAGGGCCGCGGCCTCGATCCGCCCGAGCCGGATCGACCCCGAGCGACCGGGATCGTCGGCAAGCGACCGGAGGCCGGGGACGAGCAAGGTCGCGGAGGACAGGACGATGAAATGGAGGTTGCGCGGGCGAGGCCAGATGCGAATACCCATGGATTCATCTCAACGGAGGCCCATGTACGTGTTCTTGCTTATCCCGGCCATCCTACCGCAAGTTCGGAGCGGATGCCGGCAGGCCGGTGAAACAACCTGGTCGTCGAGTCAAGTTCTTCTACAATACGTCGTCCTCACCCCACGGTCCCCGGAAGGGAGTCACGACGATGAGCACAGCGAATCTCGGCGGCCGGTTCACGTTCCCGGGGACGTCCTTGACGGTCCATCGGGTCGGCTACGGCGCGATGCAATTGGCGGGGCCCGGCGTGTTCGGGCCGCCGAGGGACCCGGACGGGGCCGTGGCGGTCCTCCGCGAGGCGGTCGCGGCCGGCGTGGATCACATCGACACCTCGGACTTCTACGGCCCGCACGTCACCAACCAGATCATCCGCAAGGCGCTCCATCCCTATCCCGACGGCCTGGTCATCGTCACCAAGGTCAGCGCCCGGCGGGGCGAGGACGCGTCATGGCTGCCGGCCCTGTCGCCGGAGGAGCTGACCCGGGCCGTCCACGACAACCTCCGGAACCTGGGCCTGGACGTCCTGGACGTGGTCAACTTCCGCAGCATGTTCGGCATCGAGAAGCCCGGCGAGGGCTCGATCGAGCCCCAGGTGACCGCCCTGGCGGACCTCCAGCGGCGGGGCCTGATCCGGCATATCGGCCTGAGCAACGTCACCCCGGCGCAGATCGAGGAGGCCGGCCGCATCACCCCGATCGTCTGCGTGCAGAACTGCTACAACGTGGCCGTGCGACGGTACGACGACGCCCTGGTGGATGACCTGGCCGGGCGCGGCATCGCGTACGTGCCGTTCTTCCCGCTCGGCGGGTTCACGCCGCTGCAATCGTCGACGCTGTCCGACATCGCGACGCGGCTCGAGGCCACGCCCATGCAGGTCGCCCTGGCGTGGCTGCTCCACCGCTCGCCCAACATCCTGCTGATCCCCGGCACGTCGTCGGTCGGCCACCTCCGCGAGAACCTGGCCGCCGGGTCGCTGGAGCTCTCGCCGCAGGTCCTCGCGGAGCTGGACGGGATCGGAGCCTAGGAGACGGAGACGGCCCGGGGCGCCGGCGGGGCCAGCGGCAGCGTGCAACCGAACTCGCGGAGGGTGTCCTCCACCGCGTGGACGAGCTGGGTCATGTCGGCCTCGAAGAGGCGGCCGATGTTGCCGATCCGGAAGGTGTCCACCTGCGTCAGCTTGCCCGGGTAGATGATCATCCCGCGGGCGCTCAGGCCCCTGTAGAACTCCGCGAACCGGAAGGCCGGATCATTCGGATAATGGAACGCCGTGATGATGTAACTCTGGATGTCGGGAGTCAAGAGCGGGACGAAGCCCAGCCGCGTCATGCCGGCGACGAGCGCACGGTGGTTGGCGAGATACCGGCGGCCGCGCGCGGCGGGCCCCCCCTCGTCGTCGAGCTCCTTCAGGGCCCGCTCGAAGGCGAGGATCGCATGCGTCGGCGGGGTGAACCGGAACTGGCCGCTGGACTCGAGGTGGCGGAGCTGGCCCAGGAGATCCAGGCTGTGGCTCCTCGGCCGGCCGCCGGTGGCCTCGAGCGCCGCCCGCCTCGCGAGGATGACGCTGAAGCCGGGCACGCCCTCGATGCACTTGTTCGCGGAGGAGATCAGGTAGTCGATGCCCGTCGCCTTGAGGTCGATCGGCACCGCGCCGAAGCTGCTCATCGCGTCCAGGATCAGCGACTTGCCATGCTTCCGAACGACCGCGGCGATCGGCTCGATCGGGTTGAGGATCCCGGTCGTCGTCTCGCAGTGCACGAGCGCGACGTGGGTGATCTCGGGGATCTCGTGGAGGACGGCGTCCACGACCAGGGCGTTTGGCGTGGCCGTCTCACCGGGCCAGTGCGCGCGGCGGTCCAGGTCCAGGCACTCGGCGATCCGGAGAATTCGCTCGCCGTAGGCGCCGTTGGATAGGACCAGCAGCTTGCCGTCGCGGGGCACGACGGAGGCGATCACGGACTCGACGCCGAACGTGCCGCTCCCCTGCATCAGGACCGCGTCATAGCCGTCGTCGGGCGTGAGCCCCGCGAGGGCCAGGAGCGACCGGCGGATGCCCCGGACGACCTCGTTGAACTCCGCGTCCCACGAGCCGGCGTCGCGGAGCATGGCCTGCTTCACGGCCTGGCTCGTGGTGAGGGGCCCCGGGGTGAAAAGCAGCTTGTCGCGGGCGGCGGGCGCAGGGTGGCTCATCGGGGCACGGCCTCTCTTCGTCTCTTCATCATTCCTTCGTCATCCGCCCGTGATCGCGGCTCGCCCGGTCGGTCGGTCACGCGTCCCGGACGGCCATCAGCGACGATGGGGCTTCGTCGCCCCGCGGGGGAGCGGAGGGCGACAGCTCGAAGTCTACCTCATGCGCGGCCGCTTCGGGAGCCCCGCGGTGCCGGAGCAGATGCTCCTGGATCGCCGCCATGCAGACCCTGCCCCGCGGGATCTGGCCGGCGAAGAGATCGGCCAGCGATTCCAGCTCGGCCGGCGCGATCCCGCAGCCCTGGTAGAACCAGAGGTAGAGCCGGCGGGCCTGGTCGGGCGTGGCGTTGGGCAGCTCCACCTTGCGGTCGACGCGGCCGGGCCGCACGAGCGCGGGGTCCAGCCGCTCCGGGTGGTTGGTCGTGAGGAAGAGGACGCGGCCCTCGCGCGAGCTGACGCCGTCCAGGGCGTTGAGCAGGCCGCTGAGGGTCACGCCGGTCTGCTCGCCGGTCGTCCGCTCGGTCTTGAAGACGCAGTCCACGTCCTCGATCAGCAGCAGGGTGGCCGGCGGCAGCGCGTCCACCAGGGTCCGCAGGGCGTCATCCGAGAGGACGCGATTGCTGAGGGTGAGCACCGCCACCGAGAGGTTCAGCTCGCCGGCGGCGGCCAGCACCAGGGTCGTCTTGCCGTTGCCCGGCGGCCCGTGCAGCAGGTATCCGCGGCGATGCGGGACGCCGCGGCGGACGTACCAGTCGCGCGAGTCGTAGAACGATCGCAGGTCGGCCAGCAGGTCCTCGAGCGTGCCGTCGGCCAGGACCAGGGACTCGAGCGGCCGCCTCGGCTGCCACGAGGTCGTCTCCCAGCTCTCGTAGCGGGCGGTCAGCACGCTCACGCCCGGCGTCTTCGGGCAGGCGAGCCGACGGGCCTCGTCCAGCAGGTCCTCGACCAGGGTGCGCGAGCCCCCCAGGACCTGGAGCGACAGGTTCTCCTGGAAGGTCCGCGCGTTCCCGTTCTGAAGGTCGCGGCGGCTCCGGCGGAGGATCACGATCCGCCCGCGGTAGAACATCAGGTGCATCCCCGGCGCGGGGGAGAGCAGGAACTTCACCCGCGACGACGGCCCGGTCGCCGCCGAGTCCTCCGCGTCGAAGACGACCGCGGAATCCGACTCCGCCCCGGCCGGCACCCACGTCGTGGACAGGCTCAGGTCGCGCGCCCTCGCCGCATACGGCTGGAGCGCCAGCCAGACCTGGAGCCAGCGGAACGCCGGGTCGCGGTCGGGGATCTCGACCGTGATCGTCATCCGCCGCTGGAAGAACGACCAGAGCTGGCCGGGGACCTTGCGCAGCAGGGCCACCGCCGCCCCGACGATCATCAGCGAGAGCCCGCCGGAGAGGAACTGGTTGTGATTCAGCGATTCGAGCAGCATCTGCATCATGTCGAGCTTCGCGAGGGCCGCCGCCCCTCGAGTCCGGGCTGTGGTTCGGGTCGATCCGCCCCGCGAGGCCGGGCCCGCGGGCGGATACATCGTCACACGGAATGGTAGGCGGGTTCGCGCGAATTCAAGGAGAAATCCGGGGCCTCGTCCAGGCTCATCGCCGCACAGACGGCTTTGGTCGCAGGCGCCTTGCTCGATCGATCACGGACATTGATGTGGCCGGGAGGAATCGCCCCCTTCCATGGAGCACGGCGTGAGAATTAGAATCTCGGCGATGGATGACCGTCGAGGATGACCGTGGCTGACAACTCCGATTCCTCCGAATTGACCTGCACTCTCCTCCTCCTCGTGGCAACTCCCGCCGAGGAGAAGGGACTGAAAGAGGCCGCTGCCGCATGCGCGATTCCGTGGAAGAAGGTCAAGAATACGGAATTCAGGCTCGACATCGAGCACTACTTTGACCTGGGACCGGTCGGCAATCAAAGCCGCGTCATCGCCCTGCCGCCTTCGAAGGACGCCAGCAGGAACCTGGTCATGGGCTCGATCGGTTACTTCGGGACTGCGGCCAGGGCAATGCGTTTCCGTCAAGTCACCAGAGCCTTCGCGGTCGTCCAAGTTGGGATGGCCTTCGGAATCGCTCCGGAATGGCAGAAGCTGGGCGATGTGCTCGTCGCCACGTCACTCATCCCGTACGACAACCGGGATATCAAGCCCGCCCGTCGCGGTCGACTTGCGAGGTGGGTTTGCGGCGAAGGATCGGTCACCGAGTATAATCAGGTGGTGCGGGAGCCGGCCCGCCTAGAACTCGTCGAACTCTTCCGCAAGGAACAGAACAGGAGGCGGCAACCCCCAAGGGACAACTCCTCATTTGATGTGCATCTGGGTGCCTTGCTCTCGGGATCTGCGAGAATCCATTATCGCCATTTTCGAGATGAACTTGTGAGATCTGTACCCTGGGAGCCCGACCTGATCGTCGGAGGGGAGATGGAAGGCGTGGGCCTGCTGGCCGCCTCGGATTCCTGGGACGACCCCGTTTGGTGCGTGGTGAAGGGCATCTCCGACTTCGCGGACGAGGACCGGGATGCCGTGATCAAAGCGAGTCGTCCTGTCGCTTGCCGAAACGCTGGTGAATTCGTGCTCTCCGCTCTGATCAATGATACGAGGAGCGAGGAAGTCAACACCGGAGAATAAATGCATGAACACCATCACCGATTTCTTCCGGGAGACGACCGAGCCAACCCATCCCCGATTGCGCGAATGGAAGAGGCGACTCGGGAAGCACGATACCTCGGCGACCCTGGAAGTGTTCCGCCCCGATAGGGGGCTGAGCGAGACGCGCCCGGAGATGAATGTCCAGTTTTATGACGATGGCAGGCCGGCGCAACTCGACACCGTGCCGTGGGATGATGATCTGAACGAACAACTCATCAAAATGGGTGTGAGATCGGTGAGCCCCGCCAAGGAGTCCGAGCGATTCTCGCTCGGGCTTCGGGCTGCGACCAAGAACCCTCAACGAGAATTCGGGGACGGCTATTTCAACGCGGTGCTCCTCGATCTGTTGCGACAGGCCCAGCTAGATAAATACACGGAGATCGCCGAGGTCATGCGACATACTCATGCCAACGAACCTCACAAGGATGATCGGCCATTTAGCAGCTATTCCATCTGTAGAGAACTTATCAATGGGGCGATCCGCGGGCGGGCGAAGGAGTTGACCGACGACCTGAAGTACGATCAGGCCCAGGCGGAGAAGATCCTCATTTGGGCGATCGCCCGCTATCTGGACGACCGATTTTCGGTCAGCAACCGGCGACGATTCGGGATGCTCTGAGGTTTCCCCCTCGCCGTCGCGATTGAATCCGCACCCCGGGAGTTTGCCCCCGTCCATGCCCCTCGAACTGACCCTCTCGCCCCAGGGCCACCTGCACGTCCGCGAGTCCTCCACGCCCGGCGCGAGCGGCCCGGACGGCCCCGCGGCGGCGCGGGTGAAGGCGGCATTCGACGAGAGCACCGCGAGGGGGCTCCTGCACCTGGCGACGGCGGAGCTCGAGACGAGCCTGCCGGCGGCCTTCGCCTTCGCCCGGGGGCTTGCTCGCGACTACCTGACGCGGCTCTGCCAGGCACCCGCGGCGGGGACCGAGGTTCCCGCCGCGACCGAGCCCATCCCGCCGCCCGCGGAATCCGACCTGGCCTTCCGCGCCCTCCAGGCCCCCCCCATGCCCGGGGCCGAGTACCTGAATGCGGACGCGCTCGCGGGCTGGTGGACCGCCCTGGATGAGCTCGTCCGCGGCGAGATCCGCGGCCGCAAGGGGGACGCGCAGGGATACCTCAGCGCACTCAATCCCCAGTGGCGGCTCGTCGGCCGGGTGACGTTCCACCTCGCCGAGAACAAGCGCGACCCCGAGTGCCCGTTCGCCTTCCTGGCGACGTACATCCCGGGGCTCTCCGCCCGCGGCCAGGTCCGGCACGAGCCGCTCGGCAAGGCCCTCAAGGAGTATGCCGGGGCGCGGAACCGCGAGGCGCTGCTGAAGCTCCTCCAGCCGATCTCGAAGGCCAGCGAGAGGAGCGAGCTGGTCAAGGACCTGGCGGACTCCGGCGAGATCTATCACCCCCTCCGCTGGTCCCCGCGCGAGGCGTACGACTTCCTCCAGGAGATCCCGGCTCTCGAGGAGTCCGGCCTGGTCGTCCGCGTCCCGGACTGGTGGAAGGCCGGTCGCCCGCCGCGCCCCGCCGTCAGCGTCAAGATCGACGCCCGCAAGGGGACTCGCATCGACACCGACGCGCTGCTCACGTTTTCCATGGACGTGGCCATCGACGGCGAGCCCCTCTCCGAGGACGAGCTCCGCCAGATCCTCGAGTCATCCGGCGGCCTCGTCCCGCTGAAGGGGAAATGGGTCGAGATCGACCGCGAGAAGCTCCGGGAGGCGCTCGACCACTGGAAGGACGTCGAGCGAGAGGCCCGCGCGGGGGGCCTGACCTTCTACCAGGGGATGCGGCTCCTTTCCGGCCTGCCGCTGGATAAGGGGGACGACGCGGCCCTCGCCGCCGAGGCCCGCGAGTGGGTCGGCCTCTCCGCCGGCCCGGCCCTCGAGGAGACCCTTCGGGCGCTCCGCGCCCCGGAGGCCCTGGGCGCCTCCGCGCCGCCCGGCCTGCGAGCGACCCTTCGCCCTTACCAGCAGGCGGGCGTCAACTGGCTCCGGTTCGTCACCGGACTCGGCCTGGGTGCCTGCCTCGCCGACGACATGGGCCTGGGCAAGACCGTCCAGGTCATCGGCCTCCTCCTGGAGCGAAAAGCCTCGCGCGAAGCCTCGGGCGCAAACGCGAAGGGCGAGGCGAAGATCGACGCCCCCCCTGCCCCATCCCCCGCCCCGAGCCTGCTCGTCGTCCCGGCCTCGCTCCTGGCCAACTGGAGGGCGGAGCTCGAGCGGTTCGCCCCCGGGATCTCATTCGCGATCGTCCACCCTTCCGAGCAGGCCGCGAGCCGAGGCAAGGGGGATGACGCGATCGGCCCGAGGGCGATCGACGGCCGCGACCTCGTCATCACCTCGTACGGGATGCTCTCGCGGGCCGACTGGCTGAAGGGGCGGACCTGGGACCTCGCCATCCTCGACGAGGCCCAGGCGATCAAGAACTCCGGCACCCGGCAAACGCGAAGCGCCAAGGCCCTGAAGGCGAAGGCCCGCGTCGCGCTCACCGGGACCCCCGTCGAGAACCGGCTCTCGGACCTCTGGTCGCTCTTCGACTTCCTCAACCCCGGCCTGCTCGGCGACTCGAAGACGTTCTCGAAGCTGACGAAGCAGATGGAGGCTGCCGAGTCCTACCGGCCGCTCCGCAGCCTCGTCGGCCCTTACATCCTCCGCCGCCTCAAGACCGATAAGAAGGTGATCGCCGACCTGCCGGAGAAGACGGAGGTCTCCGCCTATTGCGGCCTCAGCCGCGAGCAGGCCGCGCTCTACGAGAAGGCCGTCCGCGAGCTCGAGGCGGGCCTGGAGGAGTCCGGCGCCGAGATCGCCCGCAAGGGGCTCATCCTGGCGCAGCTCATGCGACTGAAGCAGATCTGCAACCATCCCGCCCAGGTGCTCGGGACCGACGACTACGACCCCGCGAAGTCCGGCAAGTTCGGCCGCCTGGCGGAGATCTGCGAGGAAATCGCCGGCCGCCAGGAGAAGGTGCTGGTCTTCTCCCAGTTCCGCGAGATCAACGGCCCCCTCGCCCGCTACCTGGAGACGATCTTCGGCCGGCCCGGGCTCACCCTCCACGGCGGCACGCCGGTCGCCCGGCGGCGGCAGCTCGTCGAGGACTTCCAACGCGAGGACGGGCCGCCGTTCTTCGTCCTCTCGCTCAAGGCCGGCGGCACCGGGCTGAACCTCACCGCCGCCAGCCACGTGATCCACTTCGACCGCTGGTGGAACCCGGCCGTCGAAAATCAGGCCACCGATCGGGCCTTCCGTATTGGACAACGGCGGAATGTCCTGGTACACAAATTCCTGTGCCGCGGGACCGTCGAGGAGAAGATCGACACCCTGATCGCCGAGAAACAGGGACTCGCCGACGAGATCGTCGGTGGCGAGGGCGCCGAGGCGAAGCTCACCGAGATGACCAATACCCAGCTCCTGGACTTCGTCCGCCTCGACGCCCGCAAGGCTCTGGAGAGCTGATCGAGGCGGCTGGACGACGCACAAACACGGGCCCGCACCACACATCAAAGAGGACATCACGATGGGCTGGTACTATGATTTCAAGCCATACATACCCGTCGCCGAGCGGCGACGAAGGGCGATGAAGGAGTTGGAGAAGCGACGGAAGCAGGGCCTGCCCGTCTCGCCGGTGACGATCAACGGTCGGACCATCGCCGGCACCTTCTGGGGCAAGGCCTGGTGCGACAACCTGGAGTCATACAGCGACTACTCCAACCGCCTGCCTCGCGGTCGGACCTACGTCCGGAACGGCTCGGTGGTCCACCTCGACATCACCCCCGGCAAGATCGAGGCCTACGTCAGCGGCTCCGAGCTTTACCGGATCGAGATCACCATCGACCCGCTGCCCGCTGCCCAGTGGAAGGCGATCAAGGCCGAGTGCGGCGGCCAGGTCGGCTCGCTTGTCGAGCTGCTCCAGGGCAAGCTCTCGAAAGGCGTCATGGAGGTCGTCACCCGCAAGGGCACCGGCTTGTTCCCCTCGCCTCGCGAGATCCGCATGACGTGCTCCTGCCCCGACGGCGCCTACCTCTGCAAGCATCTGGCCGCGGTGATGTATGGCATCGGCGCCCGGCTCGACCAGAAGCCCGAGCTGCTCTTCCAGCTCCGCAAGGTGGACCACCTCGAGCTGATCGCCGGCGCCGTCGACGAATCAACGGTCGCCGCCGAGCTCAAGAAGCCACGCGGCAAGAAGACCCTGGCCTCCGCCGACCTCTCCGACGTCTTCGGTATCGACCTGGGCGGGGACCAGGAGGAAGCCCCCAGGCCACCGGTTGCCACAAGGGCAAAGCCCGCGAAGGTCACCACGAAAGCGACCGCGGCAAAGACAAAGCCCGCGAAGGTCACGACGAAATCGGCCCCAGCAAAGGCAAAGCCCGCAAAGGTCACGACGAAATCGGTCGCGGCGAAGCCCGCGAAGGTCACGACGAAGAAGCCCGTGACTCCCGCGGCGAAGTCCGCAAAACCGAAGCGCGCCCCGCGCGCGACGGCCCGCGGCAAGGTCTCCTGAGGCGAGCCACTCGGCGGACT
>NZ_JAALJH010000117.1 GCF_011064615.1 Aquisphaera insulae
GTGTGACGTGCGCCTTCGTCTGCTTCGTCACGTCGGTGGTGAACCAGGTGCTTCCGACGTATGCCAGTTCGTGCAAGTGGCCGGGTTGGTCCACGAAGTAGACCCGAGTTCCCGATCCAGTGTCGAAACAAGTGAGGACGCTCACGTCAATCGGGAATGCGGCACCCGCCAGCGACGTGACATCGGTGTCAGTCCATTGCTGACCGTCGTAGCGTAGTTCATGCACGTGCCGATCCACGCCGATGAAGTAGACACGACCTCCCGAGTTTGTGTTGGTGCACGCGAGGCCACTCCCCACCCTGGCCAGGACCATCTGCCCACCATTCGTATTCAAGTCAGTGTCGTTCCATTGGCCCTGCCACGCCAATTCGTGCACATGGCCATCGGAGCTTACGTAGTAGACGCGACCTCCCGAGCCACTTTCAAAACAGGCCAGGAGGCTGGTAGGGGCAGCCGGTCCGGCGTTCGCCAATTGCGTCACAGGGTTGGTGAACCATCCACCGTCCCAGCCCAGTTCTTGCACATTGCCGTTCGCGTCCAGGTAATAAACGCGACCGCCCGAACTCGCCGCCTGAAAACAGGCCAGGGCAGTTCCGTCCGCGGGTGAGGAGGACGGCAGAGAGAGATGGCGTCTCCCAGGATGCGCCAGATTCTGTTCCTGGATTTGCATGAGTCGATCTCTTTCATTGAAGAAGGATCAAAGATCCCGAGCGAAATCGATGTGCATTGGGCTTTCCGATGGGCTGGGTTCGGGCTACCCGAGAGCCGCCCGCGCCCCATGTCCGAGAATGCCTGCGGCGACAAAGGCCCTTCCTTCCCTCCATCGGTGGGTCACGCGCCTTCTCGGGAAAAGTCACATAAGAAGTTCGGAAAATCTCTCCGCATCGGGCTTGCACGCAACCAAGCGGACCGTCAGACTCTTGATTACATCCTCTCTGCTTCGATCCTGGTTCAACCCAAGGCGTAACCCACGATGAGCGGGAGCCTATCGATCGATGCACAAGTCGAGGGGCTGCTGGCTGATGCGGCCCGTGGCGACCCGGGCGCCATGCGGGGACTGCTGGAGGCGTACCGCGATCGCCTGCGACGCATGATCTCGGCGCGGCTGGATCGCCGGCTGGCAGCACGGCTGGACCCGTCCGACGTGGTCCAGGAGACACTGGCCGACGCGGCGCGTCGGCTGCCGGACTACCTCCGCGATCGACCAATGCCTTTCTACGCCTGGCTCTTCCGGCTGGCATCCGACCGGCTCGCCTGGACTCATCGGGACAACCTCGTCTCGAATGTCCGTGCCATCGGACGGGAGGAACGGATCGACGGGGTCGCGAGGCGGCAGTCGCGACCGACTCGACGGGCCGACCAGTTGGCGGACCCCGAACTGACCCCTTGTCGTCGGATGGTCCGCGAGGAACGTCGACTTCTCCTGTCCGAGGCGATCGGACGGATGGAGGACGCCGATCGCGAGATCCTCAGCCTGCGGTACGTCGATCGCCTCGCCTTCGAGGAGGTCGCCGCGGTGCTCGCCATCGGGCTGAGCGCGGCCAAGATGCGGCACATGCGCGCGCTGGAGCGGCTCCGCCCCCTGCTCGAGGAGATGGGGGTGGAGCCCTCCACAGGCTCATGAGGGACGGATTCGCCGGAGGAATGGCAGACGACGACGAGCGGCTGGCCGATCGGGTCGCCGATCTGGCCGACCGGATCGCCCGAGGCGAGCCGCCCCGGCTCGTGCCCGCCAAGGTGCGCGATCACGAGGAAACCGATGCGCTGCGGCGTTTCCTGCCGACGATCCGGTTGCTGTCCGAGATGGCCGATGGCGAGATCCTCGACCCGGTGCGGGCGAGGTCGGGGCAGCCGCCGGATCTGCTGGGCGACTTCGAGGTCGGGCGGGAGATCGGGCGCGGAGGCATCGGGGTCGTCCATGTGGCCAGGCAGCTCTCCCTGGGCCGACTGGTCGCGCTCAAGATCCTCTCGCCGACGTCACGGCTCGACCCGCGGCAGCTCCGCCGGTTCGAGATCGAGGCCCAGGTGGCCGCGACGCTCCAGCACCCCAGCATCGTGCCCGTGTACGCGTACGGGAACGAGTCCGGGGTGCCTTACCTCGCGATGCGCCTGATCGAGGGCAAGAACCTGGCCCAGATCGTCGCAGAGCTGAGGGAGCGCGACGGCCGCGGGATCCCGCCGCTCGAGGCGGCCGAACTCGTCCGGCAGGCGGCGGAGGCCCTCGACTACGCCCATCGCCACGACGTGCTGCACCGCGACGTCAAGCCCTCGAACCTGCTCGTGGATGCCGATCGTCGACTCTGGATCGCCGACTTCGGGCTGGCCCGACTTCGAGGCGACAGCGACCTGACGGCCAGCGGCGACGTGCTCGGCACCCTGCGCTACCTCAGCCCCGAGCAGGCCAGTGGCCGACGCGGGGCCGTCGACGGCAGGAGCGATATCCATGCGCTGGGGGCGACGCTCTACGAGATGCTCACACTCCGTCCCGTGTTCGAGGGCGACGACCGCGCCGAGCTGCTCATCCGGATCTCCTCGGAGGAG
This sequence comes from Aquisphaera insulae, assembly GCF_011064615.1. Taxonomy (GTDB): domain Bacteria; phylum Planctomycetota; class Planctomycetia; order Isosphaerales; family Isosphaeraceae; genus Aquisphaera; species Aquisphaera insulae. The sequence continues at coordinate 2,542 of NZ_JAALJH010000117.1, forward strand.
CCCCGCTTCGCGCGGAGGGCCGACGCCGCGATCCCTCCCGACCTGAAGACGATCGTGCTCACGACCCTGGCCAAGGACCCGGCCGATCGGTATGCGACGGCGGGCGAGCTGGCCGCGGACCTGGAGCGGTTCCTGGCCGACCGGCCGATCCGCGCCCGGCCGTCGACGCTGGCGGCACGGGCAATCCGATGGTCGAGGCGACGATGGAAGGCCATGGCGGCCGCGGGCCTGATGGCGACCATCTCCTTGATGGGCCTGGTCGCGACCAGCCTCTGGTCGAACGCCCGACTGCGGTCGATCAACGGGAGGCTGGCCGCGGAAATCGGCCGGTCCGATCGGCTGGCAAGGGAGGCACGCGACCAGGCGCGGCTCTCGGAGCGGCACGCGACCAATGCCCAGATCCGCCTGGCGGCGCAGGCGATCGAGGCCGGCCAGGCAGAACGGGCGCAGGAGATCCTGCGGGACATCCCATTGAATGGCGGCCACGAGGTCCCCGCGAGTTTTGCCTGGCGATACCTCTGGCTCCGGGCTCGCCGCGAAGTCGAGCTGCTGGTCGGCCCCACGCCCCAATTCGGCCACATGGCCCTCTCCCCGGACGGGAAGATCCTGGCGACGACCGACTCGACCGAAGGACTGGTCCTCCGGCAGGCCGCCACGGGGACTCCGATCCGCTCGCTCGCCCCGGGGACCGACCCGCTCGGCAGGCCGGCGTTCTCTCCGGACGGATCGTTCGTCGCCGTGGTCCGGACGACCGCGGGCACGGATGAGCCGGATGCGATCTCGGTCTGGGCGGTCGCGTCGGGGCGCCTCCTCGCTCGTCTCCCGGTCCCACGGGGGCCGGAGGGCAGCCGTTGCGGGTTCCTCCCGGGGGGCACGCTCGTCGGCACCTTCTTCGACCTCGGGGGGAAGCCGCCCGCGTTCTCCCTGGCCTGGGACTTTGTGGGAGATCCCGGCCGCCCTCGCCTCCTGGCACGGTTCGTCGAGGTGCCCGCCACGAACATGGAATGGAACGGCGGCGACCTGCTCACGCTGGAATCGCGGGCCACGATCGCCCTCCGGGACCCCGTCACCGCGACGACCGTCCGAGCTTTCCAGGTCGATGGCTCCGACCAGGACATCGGCGCGGCCGTCTGCACGTCGGGGGCGGAGGTGGTCGCCGCCGTGTCGGCCCCGCCCTCGAGGTTGACGGTCTGGGATGGCAGGACGGGGCGTCGCCTGGCCACCCACCCGGTCCCCCCGGACATCATGCGATTGGCGATCAGCCCCGACGGGACGCACCTGGCGGCCGTTGATGTCCGCCAGGACGTCCATCTGATCGATTGCAGGAGCGGCGCCGCCCGGCGGATCGTCTCCGAGAAGGTCCATCATCCGCGGCCCCCGAGAGTCGTCTTCTCGCCCGACGGGACCCGGCTGGCCATCGCCCTGGCGTGCCGCCCGATGGAGGGCGATCCCTCGGCGGCCTCCCTCTGGGACCCGGCGACCGGGCGGCCGCTGGCGGCATTCCCCGGCCGGGGCGAGGAGCTCGATAACGTGCTGTTCACCGCGGACGGCAAGTCGCTGTTGATCGCGAGCCGATCGAGCGTCCGGCTCTGGCGGCTCCCGGGCGGGGTTTCCGACGGCGACCGTCAGCCGGCCGGCCACAAGGACGAGGCCTGGGCCGTCGCGTTTGCCCCCCAGGGCCGCGTGGTCGCGACGGGGAGCGACGACTCCGAGCCCGACCCGTCGATCAAGCTGTGGGACCCGCCCACCGGCCGGCTGATCCGGGCCTGGGAGGGGGGCGAGGGCACGGTCTCCTCGCTGGCGTTCGCGCCCGACGGCCGGTCCCTGGCCTCCGGCCACCTCGCCTCGACGGGCAACGTCCGGATCTGGGACGCGGCGACGGGACGGCCGCGGGCGATCCTCGAGGGCCACACGGATCGGGTCCGCGCCGTCGCCTTCGCCCCCGACGGTCGATTCCTCGCCTCGGCCAGCTCCGACGGCACGATCCGGCTCTGGGACGCCGACACCTGGCGCGAGCGCCTTGTCCTCCGCGGTCACGGGGACGCCGTCCACGCCGTCGCGTTCGCGCCCGGCGGCCGGTCCCTGGCCTCGGCCGGCAATGAGGGGGATATCCGACTCTGGGACATCGAGGCGCACGGCCGCGCGTCTCCGTCCCGGATCCTGCACAATCGGGCCAGCCTGATGGCCCTGGCCTACTCCCCGGACGGCCGGTCCGTGGCCGCGGCCGATACGCTGGGCTCAATCGCCGTCTGGGACATCGAGACGTCGATGCCCCTCCGTCTCATCCACGGCGACGGCAACGAGCTGCGCCAGGTCGCCTTCACGCCCGACGGCACGGCCCTGGCCGCCGCCGGGGCCGGAGGGACGATACGCCTCTGGGACTCCGTCACGGGCCAGGAGATCCTCGCCCTGCCTGCCCACCGCTCGCAGGTCAACGGGCTGGCGTTCTCCCCCGACGGCACGGTCCTGGTCTCGGCGGCGCACGACGGGTCGGTCCGCCTGTGGCGAGCCGAGCCGTGACGAGCCTTGCCCGGATGGAGCTTCCTCGCGGCCGGCTGCCCCCGATCCTCGCCCTCCACGTGCCCCTCTCTCATGCTCCCCCGCTCATTCGTCCGCCCAGGGATGATAGCTGTTGGCGAAGTCGATCCGGTCGCCGAGGCTCGGGTGGCTGCCGCGGAAGATGGTGTAGATCGGGCCGGGGCGGGGGTTGCTCAGGTTCTCGCGCTGGAGCTTCACGAAGGCCATCCCGGTGGAGTGGTTCGCGTGCGTCAGGTCGAGCGAGAAGCGGTCGGCCTCGTGCTCCTGGTGGCGGCTGTAGGCCATGACGATCGGGCCCAGGAGCAGGCTGTTGAGGACCAGGAGCATCGCCAGCAAGGGGGCCGAGGCGACGTCGGCGAGGCTCTCCACGCCGGTCCGATTCGCGGACCTCGTCACGACCCAGCAGCCGACGCGATCGATGAGGAAGAGGCCCAGGAGCGTGACGAGCGAGGAGAGCAGGATCGACTTCAGGACGTGGCCGAGGACGTAGTGGCCCATCTCGTGGCCCATGACGGCGAGGAGCTCGCGCTCGTTCATCCCGTCGATCAGGGTGTCCCAGAGGACGATCCGCTTGGTGCCACCCAGGCCCGTGACATACGCGTTCATCGCGTTCGTGTCCACCCGCTTGGCCACCTCGAAGACCCGGCTCCCCTCGATCCCCGCGCGCGAGGCCAGGTCGAGGATCGACCGCTCGAGGGCCGGGTCCTTCATCGGGCCGAACGTGTTGAACAGCGGATCGATCCAGATCGGCTTGATCAGGACGACGAGGAAGAGGAAGGGGACGGAGAGGATCGCCGTGTAGAGCCACCAGCGGCGGGGCGAGCGGGCGAGCAGGAGGAACGGCACCCAGCCGAAGAGGACGGCCCCCAGGATGTCCACGCCCTGGGCGAGCAGCAGGTCGGCCAGCCACTTGCCGAAGGTCTGGTTGGACATCCCGTAGGCGTGCTGCCGGACGAACCCGGCGTAATAGTCGAAGGGGAGGTCGAGCACCGCCGTCAGCGCCAGGTAGAGGACGAGATAGGCCGCCACCGTGGGGAGCCAGCCGCGGCCGATCCGCCGGGCCAGCTCGCGGATCCGGGCGGAGAGCCCGCCGAAGAAGATCGCGGCCGGCACCAGGATCGACCAGGCGACGTGGAAGGCCCAGAGTCGCATGTTGCCCTCGTAGTAGCGGAGGGCCTTCTCGCTGGGCGTGGGGACCTCGACGGGCGTCCGCTCGTCGACGGCCGGACTCGAGGCCGAGGGCCCGGGCCGGGCCTCCGGCGAGGCGGCCGGCTGCACCGCGAGGGCGATCGCCGGCACGACCAGGAATATCGTCAGGGCCCCCAGGACCACGCGACGGACGACCGTCACATCCATGTTCATGTCGATCCCCGGCAATATCAGGTGATGCGGTGGGTCGTCGGCTCGGCCGGGCGCGGAGGCATGGTGGGCGTGGCGGCGTCCGCCTGCTCGTCGATCGACTTCATGTAGACGTAGCCCAGGATCGCGGCCAGCACGGCGCTCGCGGCACCGAGGACGTAGGTGGCGAGCTGGTAGTTCCCCAGGCGGCGATAGAGGTCGTCGGCCTTCTTCCCCTCCACCGTCGCGGCGATGGCCTTGAGCCGGTCGTGATCCGGCTCCAGCAGGTTGACCCGCTCGCGCAGGGCCTGCGTCTGCTTGGCGTCTTCCTCGTTCTCCGCCGCCTTCTTCCTGGCGGCGGCCAGGTCGTCGTTGAGCTTGGCGACCTGCAATTCCAGAAACTTCCCCCGGGCGCCGAGCGTCTCGTTGATGCCGCGCTGGGCCTCGAGCTGCTGACGGGCCTCGTCGCGGGCCTTGCCCACCCGCTCGTAACGGTCCTGGAAGTCGGCCGGGGTCTCCTTGCCGGCGCGGTCGAGCAGGGTATCCATGGCCAGCCGCTGGCCGCCGGTCGATCGGTCGACGGCACCGGCCAGGGACTTGAGCGTGTCGGCCTGCTCCTGCATCCGCGAATTGAGCTGGTACATCCAGAGGGCGCCCACCACGCCGATCATGCCCAGGAGCATCCCGAGCATGCCGAAGGTGACCGCAGCCTGGGCCCGCTCGGCGGGGGACGAGACGTACGCGGGCGTCGCGGGTCGAGAGAGCATCTTGATGAGCTCCGCCTCGAGGCGGGGGGACAGCCCCCCGCCTCCTGGGCCTGAAGGGCTGGGGAAGTTCTCGAGGTCGTTGGCGACCCGGGCCAGGTCCGACCGGTCGCCGCGATCGGCGGTCAGGTAGAAGCCCTCCACCTGCACCATCCGCCGGTCGCGCCACTGGAAGAACCCGCGCGTCTGCTGGATCGGGTCGATGACGTACGCCACCTGGAGCGACTGGGCGAAGAAGTGCTCGTGGATGAACAGGTCATGATGCGAGAGGAAGATGCCGAAGCTCGGGTGGGTGTGATACCAGCCGACGATGTCCAGGTCGGGGAACAGCTTGTCCCGCTCCCGGCTGATCTCCTCCCAGGAATCGTGCGTGTAGGTGAAGCTCGCCTGGGTATTGGCGTAGTGCTTGGCCTGGAGGGACTGGGTGATCCAGACGAAGGGGGTGTTCGAAAGCTCGTCGATGCATTCCTTGCCCAGGAGGATGCCGCCGAGCTCCACCGAGGTGTCGGAGAGGGCGTGTCGCTCCATGGCGTCGGCGGCGCGGTGGTCGACGAAGATCGGCAGGTCGTTCGTGCCGGGGACCTGATACGAGAGGCACGCGAACCGGACGTCGCGATCGGGCCGGAGCATCCGCACGGGCTCGCGGTAGCGGACCTCCTCGAAGCTCATCTCGTCGCCGCTCAACGGCCGTCCTCCCCGTCGTGGTCGCGCAGGACGGCCCGTCGATCGCCGGCCAGGAGGAAGAAGCGGGACTCCTCCGCGCCGTCCACCCGGACGATATCGTACGCCGGCACGCCGGCCCCCTTCAACGTCCCTGCGGCGTGGGGCGAGCCCTCCTCGACGCCGCTGAGGATCTCCGGCCGGGCCGCCTCGCGGCAGTTCGGGCAGGTCGCCTCGGACTGACGGACCTTCGTCCGCGGCCGGTTCACCTCCACACGCCAGCCGCAGCGCGGGCACTCCACCGCGGCGACGAGCTCCCGCTCCAGGGCCAGGCTGAGCGGGCCCTCCAGGCCGGGCTCGGCCTCCGTGCCGTCGCGGGCGACGGCGAACAGCTCCGCCACGGTGTCCTCGTGGCCGAGGGGCACCTCGGCCGGCTCCGGGTACGTCTCGTGGCTCAGGCAGTTCTCCCGCCGCGGCAGCCGGGTGGAATAGAACTGGTTGGCCACGCCGTTGAAGACCAGCGCGGAGCCCGCGGCCACGGGCATCCCGTGGAGGATCTTGAGCGCCTCCTGGACCTCCAGCGCCGCCATCATGGACGCGATCGTCGGCGCCGTCGGGACCTTGCCCGCGAGGATCTCGTCGCGCTTCAGGAGCGGGCAGCTATAGCGGAGATTCAGGAGCTGATAGTCGCGCTCGGTCATCGCGCATTCGTAGCAGGCGGAGTCCGGCGGGACGAAGACCTTGACCACGCCCTGGATCTCCTGGATGCCGGCGTCCACCCAGGGCGTGCCGACCTTCCAGCACTGGCGGTTGACCCAGAGCCGGGCCTCGCGGTTGTCCAGGCAGCCGATCACGAGGTCGACGTCGGCGAAGAGGCCGAGGCCGACGTCCGTGATGACGTCGCCGTGGATCGGGATGATGGCGATCTCCGGGTTCAGCTCCAGGGCCCGCCGCGCGGCGACATCGGCCTTGGACGCGCCGGAGTCTCCCGCGCGGAAGAGGACCGAGCGCGACAGGTTGGAGGTGTCCACCTCGTCGAGGTCGATGACGTAGGTCGTGCCGACGCCCACGAGCGCGAGGTTCTTGAGGACCTCGTTCCCGAGCGCCCCGGCGCCGACGACCAGGATCCGGGCGGCGGCCAGCCGCTCCTGCCGCCACCAGGAGATCAGCCGGAGGCGGCCGTAGCGGTCGTCGTCGTCGATCCGCAGGGGGGCGGATTCGGCCTCGGCCTCGGAAGAGGCCGAGCGATCCGCGAGAGGCGGCGAGGGATCGGCGGCGGGCTCGTTCGATTTCATCGCGATTGGGCTCCTGTCGCCGCGAGGCGTCGACTCACGTCATCATTCGATGAAGAGAATCTCCTCGCTCTCGGTCGTCGGACGAGGCGGGGCGGCCGGGGCCGATTCCTCCCAGTCGAGGATCAGGACCGGCTCGGGCTCGTCGCCGGCGGGGGGCGAAGGAGCGGGCTCCGGGGGGCTCGTCAACTGCACCCGCGGGGGCCAGGCGTCGCCTCCCGGCGTCGGCGGCGGGGCCACGTTAACGGGCTCTCCGGGCGTCGCCTCGGTCCCGACGAGATCGTCGATCGTCGGCTCCCCGACGGGCCCGGCGGCTCGCGATTCCGGCCGCGGCGGATCCGCGGGGGCGACGGCCGCTTCCGCCGCCGCGGTCAAGGGCAGGGGCGTCGATTCGCCCTCCGATCGCGACCAGCCGTAGCCCTCCATGAAGCGGCGGACGCGTTCGATGGGGGTCGGGGAATCGGATTCGGAGCCGAGCTTGAAGATCGATCGACGCCGCGGCCGGCGTGCCTCGGCGTCGAGCTTCGCGGAATCGGCCGCGGCCGACGCCTCGATCCGACCCTGGGCCGCGCGGAGGTCCCGGAGGGGGCGGCTGTCGGTCGGGAAGAGGATGGCGGTCTGATTGGCGACCCAGAGTGCCGCGTCGCGATTGTAGGGGCTGCGGATGTCGTAATTGTGGTATCGGGCCATGTCCCAGAGCATCGTGCAGAGCTCGTCGAGCTGCACGCTGGGCACCCAGTGCGTGCCATAGCCCCCCAGGCAGATCATGCCGATCTCCGAGATGTTCGGATGATAGATCGGCGTCAGCCACCGCAGCTCCGGGATCGTGCGGGGGTACGAGGCCCCCAGCTTGATCTCGACCTTGTGCGAGTGGACGACCCGCACCTTCCCTCGATCGCGGCTCAGTCCCTTGCCGTCGAAGACGATCGAGTAGGCGTTCGGCGGCCGGCCGGAGGGCTGGAACCGGAAGATCGAGCTCTCCGCGGCGAGGCGCTCCAGCGCCGCCAGGTCGTTCTTGAGCCGCCGGATGCGAGGAGATTCATACATGCTTTGGCGGCGCCCGCGACGAGGGCTGGCGCCGTCCTCTCTGGTAAGTTCGCGGGCGCCTTGACACGGTCGGACCGCGCCCGGCCGGGTCGGTTCGGATCGATTCAGGCCCGACCGGCCACGACTTCCGGATAGACGATCAGGTGGTCGCCGTTCTGGATGCCGGCCTCGACGAGGGTCCAGTTCTCGAGCAGCCGACGGCCCCCCTCCTTGTGATCCAGGGCGTAGCTCATGGGCTGGCCGTCGGGGCTGGTCGCCGGCAGGTTCATCTTGGTGATGATGTTCGGGATGATCCGGCTCACGGGGACCGTGTAGGCGATGACCGCCTTGACCGACTTGGATCCGGTCTGATCCAGGAACGTCACCTGGATCCCCGTGGGATCGGCATTGCCGCCGTATGACATGATCGGGATACCTCCTCCCCAGGCTTTCGGCCGCCGCGCCCCGATATTGGGTCGGAGCCGGACGATTTCCGCGACCGACCCGACGACGACCGATGGCCTGCCCCGCCGAGCATCTCTCCTGTCAGGATACCCTCCCGCCCCGCCGGCTGGGAATCGGGCATCGGAGAAATGCGAGGGAGGATGCGTCCAACCGCAGTCGGTCGATGAGCTTCCGGACCGGAGGTTCGCCGATGCGGTCCAGGGCGAGCACGATTGCGTCGTCCTCGTCGTGGGCCGGATCGTCGAACCGTCGGAGGATCGTCCGGGCGGCGGCCCGGGGGTCCGGCCCAATCCGGCCCAGGGCGATGACGACGCAATGCAGGAGGCAACTTGCTGGATCAATCTCGGCGGGCGGTACGACGATCAGGAGCATATCTGATACGGCCGCCCGCGCGGCCGGACCGAGCGACCCGCGGACGTTCGCCGCGGAGACCCGCATCCCCCCGCCCGGCCCATGGATGCTCCTCATGGCCGAGGAATTCTCCCCGATCAGGGCTCAATCCCGAGCGCCCGCAGTTTCGCCAGCAGGAGATCCCGCTCGCGGACCGCCGCATCGCGCTGTTCGACCGCCGCGTCGCGCTGTTCGATCGCCGCATCGCGCTGTTCGACCGCCGCATCCACCTGGCCCGCCCGGAGTCCGAGTTCGGTCATGGTGAGGAACCGCTTGCCATCGGGCCCGTAGATCGTCATCGGATGCGTCGTCGTGTCGAATCTGATGCCGAGGCGAGGACTCACCCAACCTTCCGTGTCCGGGATCGCGACCAGCCGATCGCCCCGGCGGAGCCAGCCCGTCAGGATGTCGTCATCTGGGTCGTAGACGTAGTATTCCTCCACGCCGAATCGCTCGTAGGCGTCTCGCTTCCGCGCCATCTCCGGCCCGTGATTGCCGGGCGAGAGGACCTCGAAGACCACCTGCGGCGCGATGCCGTTCTCGATCCACTGCATGTAGGAGCCGCGATAGCCCTTGGGCCGGCCGAACGCCACCATGGTATCCGGGGCGATCCGGGTCTTGTTGTCCCCTTCGATCGGATACCAGAGCATGTTGCCCACGACAAAAACGTCGGGGTCGTCGAGGAAGATGAGCTCGAGATTCCCCGTGATGGTGACAATCCACTGGTACTGGAGGTTATTGTCCGCCATGGGCTCACCGTCGCTGTCCGGATAGACAATCTCGGTAGGCAACGGCCGGGCAATCCGCGTGCTCATGGGACGATCTCCCCCGACGATCTGGCCGATTACGGGACCACATCGATCTCACCTCCATCTTACACCCGACGCGCCCCGGCGAGAACGGCACCCGGGACGCGCCGGTTAGGGCCTCCGCGACGGCTCACCGCGTGGGCCTCGGGATCAGGATGGCCACCAGCCCGCCGTCGGGACGGAGGGTGACCCGGAAGGGCTCGGTCGAGGCGAGATCGGCCTTGCGGTCGAGCGGGACGGAATGGGAATCGCCGTCCTCCAGGATCGTCGCCTTCCATGCGCCGGGGCCGAGCAGGCCCAGGTTCAGCGAGACCTCACGCGGCCGGTCCTCGCCGTTGATCACGCCCAGATACCAGGCATCGCCGGACCGTCGCGCGATCGCGGCGAGCTGGCCCGGCTCGCCGACCAGGAGCTTCGTCTCGTCCCAGGTGACGGGGATCGACTTGAGGTACTCCTTCGGCACCGGCGGCAGGTCGAGGTACTCCTTCGTGGTGCCGGCGAAGTGGAGGATGCCGGACTCGAAGACGATCGGCAGGGCCAGCTCGTGCGCGACGGTCGTCAGCCGCTTGTAGCGGTTGTCGCGGAGCATCACGGGGGTGATGTCCATCGGCCCGACCGCGTTCCTGGTGAACGGCTGGATGGCGTTGTGCCGGGGCGCCTCGGCCGGGTAGTGCTCGTCGAAGAGGTAACTCTCCTCGCCGCGAACCGCCTCCATCGCCATGAGGTGCGGATACGTCCGCGACCAGCCGCGGGGCAGCGTGCAGCCGTGGAAATTCACCATGATCTGGAAGTCGGCGGCGTCCTCCAGGATGTCCTGGTAGAGGGCGATCACGTTCTGCTTGTCGCTCTGGAAGAAGTCGACCTTCACCCCCTTGACGCCCCACTCCTTGAGCCGCTGGAACTCGGCGCGGCGGACCTTGCGAAGGTCCATCAGTCCTCGGGGACGCTCGGTCACGTAATTGTGCGGCCCGCCCGAGTTGTACCACATGAGCGGGCCCACGCCCTTCGACTTCGCGTACCCGATCACGTCGTGGATCGTGCCGTTGCGCATGATGTCCCAGTTGGCGTCGATCAGGGTGTACTCCCAGCCCATCTCGGCGGCGAGGTCCACGAACGGCTTGAGCTTCGAAGCGTCCTGGGGACTCGGAGGGTCGGAGAGCCAGCTCCACGAGGCGCGGCCGGGCCTGATCCAGCTCCCGTCGGTCACGACCGACGGGGGATTCAGGTTCTCCACGAGCGTCGATTCGACGATCGGCGCGGGGGACTCGCCCGCGATCACGACGCGCCATGGCGTGGCCCAGGGGAGCGTCCAGGACGGCTCGACGGAGCCGGTGTTGTTCCCCTCGCCGGCGTCCGGGAACCGCAACGCGTAGAGGCCCCCAGGGGCCTCGCGGGCGAGCCGGGCGCCACAGTACGTGCGGTCAAGCGACGCCTCGGTGATCAGCCCCCACCTCCCGGCCGGGGTCCTGTAGAGGAGCGGGAACGACCAGCCGGCCGCCTTCGGCGCCGGGGTGCCCGCGGGGATGGCGAACTTCCAGAAGGTCTCGTAGCCGGGCGTGTACTCGCTCGGGTCGTCGTGCGGGTTGGCCCAGACGGTGGTGCCCGCCGGGAGCCGGAAACCGGAGGCTTCTTCCTTGACCGTGCGCACCGCCTTCGAGCCGTCGTCGGGGAAGCGATAGCGGTAGGCGATGCCGTCGTCGTAGGCCCGGAGCACGATCTCGAGCTTCGCCCCCTCCGCATTCCGGAACGCCAGCGTCCGCTCGTTGTAGCGGTCGATCACCTCGCGGCGCTTGCCGTGGAGTACGGTGTACTTCGCGTCGTGCGACGACACCGCACCGGCCGAATCGAGGCTCAGGCCCTCGACGAACCGGGCGTCGACGCGGGCGATCCCCAGCGGTGAGTCGGCGAGCAGCGGACTCCCCGCGATCGAGGCCGAGAGCACGAGGGTCGAATTGCCGCCTTCCCCGGCCCGGGAGACGGCCAGGACCACCTTGCCGTCGGGCGAGGCGACGTCCCATGGGGGCGGATCGGCGGCGAGGGCCGGGAGTCCAGGGAGGAGGAAGGCGAGGGCCGGGACGGCCAGGGTGACGATCTTCATGGTTGGCTCGGGAGGAGGGCCATGCCGCCCTCCCGAGGCCCCGAACGTGGCCGGCGGCTGTCATTCACGAATCACGATATTTCGACCCAAATCGTTGCGGGGGAGGCTCCGCCTGGTGTATACCTTAGCATGGCCGGTGGCCGCCCGCGACGGGCCGGGCCGCCGGGTCGACCGGGGCGAAACGCGATGCGACTGATCTTCGACGGACACCTCGACCTGGCCTGGAACGCCCTCTCCTGGGACCGCGACCTGACGCTGGACCTGGACCTCCTGAACCTGGCCGAGGCCGGCATGACCGACCACCCGGCGCGGGGGCGGGCGACGACCAGCCTGCCGGAGCTACTCAAGGGGGGCATCGCCGCCTGCCAGGCGACCCTGCTGGCCCGCAGCCGGCCGCAGGCGAGGAAGCCCGAAGGTTCACCGCGGATGAGCCTGGACTTCGTCAACGCCGACGTCACCTCGGCGATCGCCCGCGGCCAGCTCGCGTATTACTTCCTCCTCGAGCGTCGCGGGCTCCTGAAGATGATCCGGACGGCCGCCGACCTGGACGCCCACTGGAAGGCGTGGGAGGCCGCCGCGGGCGAGGCCACCCCTGCGCCCCCGATCGGCTACATCCTGGCCATGGAAGGGGCCGACCCGATCGTCGAGCCGGAGCAGGCGGGGGCCTGGTGGAACCTCGGCCTCCGCTCCGTGAACCTCGTCCATTACGGCGAGAACCGCTACGCCGCCGGGACCGGCACGGACGGGCCGCTCACCTCCGACGGTGTCCGGCTCCTCAAGGAGTTCGAGAAGCTCGGGATGATCCTCGACGCGACCCATCTCTCCGACACCAGCTTCTTCCAGGCCCTTGCCACCTACAGCGGCCCGGTGCTGGCGAGCCATCACAACTGCCGGTCGCTCGTGCCCGACCAGCGCCAGCTCACCGACGACCAGATCCGGCTGCTGCTCGAGCGCGACGCCGTGATCGGCGTGGCGCTCGACGCCTGGATGCTCGCCCCCGGCTGGGTCCGCGGCAAGACCTCGCGCGACGTCGTCCGGCTGGAGGCCCTGGCCGATCACATCGACCACATCACCCAGCTCGCGGGCAAGCCCACGAACGTGGCGATCGGCAGCGACCTCGACGGCGGCTTCGGCACCGAGCAAGTCCCCGCGGGCCTCGATCGGATCTCCGACCTCCAGAAGCTCGACGGGATCCTCTCGGGCCGCGGCTATGACTCCGCCGCGATCGACGCCATCTTCCACGGCAACTGGCTGCGGTTCTTCCGGCGGACGCTGCCGGCGTGAGAGTTGCCGCCCCACTTTGGGGGATCGTGTGAGGTTTCCGGGTCAGTTCACTTCTCGTTCGCCACCAGTCCGCTGCGTCCGGCGACCTGGTCAGTGATCCTAACGAGGCGGCCATACCGCTCCAGCACCTCCATGGCTCGAAGGGGATCGTGGAAGCTGTCCTTGAAGATCGCCGCGACCCGTTCCAGACCCCTCGTCGTGGCGACGAACCGCGCGAAGAAGAACGGGTCGAGCACGCCGAACTCCCCCGGGAAGCCTAAGATCACATCGACGTCCTGGCCCGTGAGACGGTCTCTGAAGCCGCACTCGTAACCGTGGAACGCATAACCCCAACGGAAGCTCAGTCGGCCCTTCCACTGATCCCGGAACCAGTCCCGACGAAGCCGAGGCCGGTACTCCAGGCTGTAGAACGCTTCCAACGGAATGGCCAGCTTCCTCGACAAGCGGTTCATCAAACCCGTAGCTGTGAGCCGGAACCGCGCCGCGGCGGCTGCAATCGCATCCGCTTGGGTCAGAACCTCCTCATCCGAAATCAACTTCTTGATCGCCACCGCTCCCTCGTTGTCGAAGAGCCGCCATCACAGATCCTCATCGGTCAACCCTGCCGCCCGCATCAGTGCCCGTTGCGTCCCCGTGGCCATGTCCCGATTGCCGTGAACGGGCACCGTGAGGAGTGCCGGAAAATCCGGCCGCCCGTAGATGTGGTGGCTGCCGTTGATCCGAATGAGCACCCATCCCTGACGCCGCAGCACCTTGCAAAGGTGCGTGCCAGAGACCGGCTTCATGGCCCCGGCCAGCCTTTCGTCTCGATGTCTCCTTTGGCGAGCAGCCAGCCCTCGGCGGCCTCTTTCAGGTTGGCCAGCACCTCGTCGAGGTCATCGCCGCCTGCCACGCAGCCTGGTAGGGCGGGGACATCGGCCCAGACCACACCGTCCGGATCGCGGTGAACTCGCGCGGGCAAGCTCACTGCGATCGTAATCGGAATTTCGGTCGCGCACGGGCCTACCTCTTCCTGGATCTCGACGGCCGGATCATCGCTCATGCTCTCCTCCCTCCGATTCATCGCATCGAACCATCCACAGGGAGCGCCACTCTTCTCTCCAGACTATCGTGAGAGATCAATGCTCAACCAGACGCGACTCGAGTGATGCGTAACCGGCCCGGACGTGCGATGCAGCAGATTATCGCCCGTGAACTCGATAGAGGTGAACCTCATACCCCTTGAAGCGATCCGACCAGCAACCAGCGGCCGCTCCAAGCGTCCTTGCTTCATCGAGCAGCTCAACCAATTCTCCCGCCCCGGCAGTCAGGCGGAAGCGCACTTCGGCCGGCTTCTCGTCGAGCGACGCGGCGAAGACGTAGGTGGAATCGCCGCGGTGCTTCACGAGGGTGGCGACCTGCTCCGCCCGGCCCCCTGAGACCTCGACCTTCACGCTGTCGGCCACGTCCGGGCTGTTCAGGACCGGGGCCAGCTCGCGGATCCGGCGGTTGATCGCCGCGACCTGCCTGGCCACGTCAGGGTCGGCGAGGAGGCCGGCCTCGATGAACGTCGGCTGGAACTGGTGGGCGAAGTAGACGATCCCCCTCGCGCCCCGGATCAGGGCCATCCAGACCTCGGCGCGGATCTCGGCCGGCGTGGCCTTGCGGTTCAGGTTGCCGATCCGGGTCGTCTCGATGCAGCACCAGACCGGCCTGTCCGGGCCGGCCCACTCGCGGAGGCGCTTCACGCCGTGCGGCACGTACCACAGCTTGCCCGCGACGGCCGCGTCGGTGCTGCACGCCGGATAGATGTCGAACGACACGATGTCGCTGCCCTTCGCATACTCGCGGTAATCCTCGGGATGGTTCGTCCGCGTCCCGCGGCCGTACCAGCCGTCCCAGGCGACGCCCTGGCCCAGGTTCAGCAGGACGGGCCGATCGGGATCGGCGCGGCGGATCTCCCGGTAGTCGGCGATGATCTTCGACGGCAGGATGGGCGGCCCATAACCCTTGCCCTCCCCGAGAGGTTGCGCGTTGTCGGGCTCGTCGCCGTGCATCCAGCCGACGATCGTCGCGCGGTCCTTGAACTTCAGCGCGGCCGCGCTTTGACCGCAGATCAGGCGGATCCCGGCGGCGTCGAGCTGGTCGAGCTGCCACTTCGTCGGGCCCCGCCAGAGGCCGACATAAACGTTGATGCCGATGTCCCGATACTTTTCCGCGTTGGAAGTATCCTGGAGCCAGACGGCGATCGGGAAGAAGTCCGGCCGATCGGGCAGGCCCTTCGCGAAGCGGGGCTCGGCGGCCGTCGCGCCCAGCGACAGGCTCATCGCCATGAGGATGAATGAGGCGACTCTCATCGTAGACCTCGTGTTCAGCTTCCGGTCGGCACTTGGCCGGAGCGGCCCAGACGTCCCACGTGTGGGGCTTTCATCTCCGGCATTGTACGGCTCGCGTCGGGCCCGCGCCATCGCCCCTCGGTACGAAAGTCACCCCCTCGGCCCGCTATCGAGACCCCGCCTTGGCTCCCCTCCAGAGGATGATCGACCCGTCGTGGCCCGCCGAGGCGAGGGTTGAGCCATCGGGAGAGAAGGCGACGGCATTGGCCCGGGCCGTGTGTCCTTCAAGGATCAGGGTCATCTGGCCCGTGACGGGATCCCAGAGTCGGACCTTCGCGTCGCCGCAGGCACCAGCGAGGGTCCGGCTGTCGGGCGAGAAGGCCAGGCCCCAGACTGCAGCGTCAGAGGCTTTCACGAGCCAGCGGCGGGCCCAGCTCCCGGTATCCCAGAGCGAAAGTCCGCCCAGGTCGTCACCCACGGCGAGCACGCGGCCGTCGGCAGAGAACGCAAGCGAGCCCGCCTGGCGGGGCGAGGACGACGAGAAGACCTCGCGGCCGCTCGGCACCTCGATCCCGTGGAACATCCGGTCGTTGCCCGAAGAGACCAGCAGCGATCCGACCGGCGAGAAGGACAGGGCGCGGACGGTGTCGGAATGGCCCGGGAATGACGCCACCGACCGGCCGTCCGCCGCATCCCACAGCCGTACCTTGCCGTCGGAGCCGCCAGAGCCCACGAATCGGCCGTCGGCGGAGAAGGCCACGGCACGGACGCGATCGGTGTGGCCGGAGTGCACCGCGCGGGGCTTGCCCGAGGGGAGATCCCAGAGCCGGACCGTTCGATCGAAGCTGGCGCTGGCGAGGGTCCGGCCATCCGGCGCGATCGCCACGGCGGACACGAGCGCGCCGTGCCCCTTGAGCGTGGCGATCGGCGACCCGTCGCGGACATTCCAGAGCTTGATGGTGTGGTCGTCGGCGGAGGAGACCAGCATCGATCCGTCGGGAGAGAAGGCCAGCCCCCAGACCTCGGCCCTGTGGGCCGCGATCCGGACGGAGGGCTCCGGCGGCCGGCCGAGCCGCCAGGCGCGGATCCGGCCATCGGCCGCACTGAAGATCAGCGAGTCCCCGCCCGGCGTGAAGGCCAGGCAGCGGACGTTGCCGCCTCCGTGGGGATAGTTAGCCAGCCGCTTTCCCGTCGAGGTATCGCAGATCGCGGCCTCAAGCCCGACGCCGCCGCAAGCGATGGCACGCCTATCGGGTGAGAGCGCCACGCTCAGACCGTCGGCCGAGATCCCCTCCAGGGGGATTCGTCGGGGAACCTCGCGGACCTCGGCGATCAGGACCGCATCCTTGCCCACAACGGGGTCGCCGGCGAACGTGTCGCCGTCCGCGGCAAACTCGCCGTGCTTGATCGCCGGGATCGGCATCGACCCGAGCTCGCGACGGGACGGAACGTCCCAGAAGGTGATCGACCAGTCATGGGCTGCCAGCAATCGACTGTCGGGGGAAAAGACGAGGCCGCCGACCTCCGGCCCGCGATGGGCGAGCGTGGCCTCGGGACGCCCGTCCGCGGCGGCGCGGAGAGTGATCTCCGGCCCGTCGTAACGGGCGGTCGCCAGCCATCGCCCATCCGGAGACAGCGCCATCCGGTCGCAGGAGACCGGAAGGGGCGAGGCCGCGGAATCCGGCGATCCGCCGATCAGTCTCCAGAGCAGGGCACGATTTCGCGACCGCTCGCCCTTCAGGCCATGTTGCTGGACGGCGAGGGCCTTACCGTCATCGGAGAGCATGACGCCGATGACGGCCCCCTCGATCCCCGGCAGCGAGGCGATCGGACGGCCGGTCTCGGGATCCCAGAGTTTGACCTCCCCCGGGCCGTCGACCTCGGCTCCCGGTCCGATTCCCTTCATCCAGGAGACGAGCACGCGTCGATCCGCCGAAAGGGCCAGGCCGGCGACCTCGCCCGAGTGCGCCGGAAAACGCGCGAGCTCTCTACCCGCGTCCAGGTCGTGGAGGAGGATCGATCCGTCGCCGCCGCCGAGGGCCAGGAGCCTCCCATCGTGCGAGACGACCATCGCGGACGACTCATGGTCGGCGAGGACCGAGACGCCTCGATGGCTCGCCCGGTTCAGATAATGCCACTCGAAGCCGCGGAGGTCGCGGCCGTCGGCTCCGGGGGCAAGACTCGCCAGGATCTCCTGGGCCAGTTCCGGCTGGCCCGAGGCGTTGGCCTGTTGAGATAGCCTGATCTGGGAGTCGTAGAGGAGCCGGCGAGTGGATTGCTCGTTGGTCTCGGCCCGCGTGAGCGCCACGGAGAGGTCCCGGTTGTGGCGGCGGAGCAGGCCGTCTCGCCAGACCGCGAATCCGGCCGCGGCGATGGAGGCCACCACGGCGAGGATCACCGCCGTCGCCATCGCCCTCCGATGGCGATGGGCCCAGCTCGACGCGCGGTCGAGCGGCCCGGGCGGCCTCGCCAGGATCGGCCGGCCGTCGAGGAATCGGCCCAGGTCGTCGGCCATCTCGCCGGCCGTCGCGTAGCGGGCGGCCGGATCCTTCGCAAGCGACTTCAGGACGATCGTCTCCAGGTCGCGCGGGATCGAGGCGTCGATCAGCCTGGGCCGGCGGGGTTGCTCCTCCACGATCTGCCGGAGCAGGCCAAGTCGACTGTCCCCGTCGGCCTCGAACACCGGGCGGCCGGCGACCAGTTCGTAGAGCGTGGCGCCCAGCGAGTACACGTCGGTCCGATGATCGACGGTGGCCCGCGAGCCGGCGGCCTGCTCCGGGCTCATGTAGCGTAAGGTGCCGAGGATCGCGCCCGACTGCGTCAGGTCCGACTGCCCGGCCACGCGGGCCAGCCCGAAGTCGCTCACCCAGAGCCATCCGGAGCGGTCCACCATCAGGTTGGACGGCTTCACATCCCGGTGTATGATTCCCTGTTCATGGGCATACTGGAGGGCCGACGCGGCCTGGCGGCCCAGCTCCGCCGCCTCGCGGTGCGAGGGCCGCTCCGCGACGACCGCGGCCAGGGTGCGACCCTCGATGAGCTGCATCGCGTAGAAGTGGCAGTCCTCCTCGGAGCCGGTCAGGTAGACCGGGACGATGTGCGGATGCCTCAGGCACGCCGCGGCCATCGCCTCGACGCGGAACCGCTGGAGCTTGCGGGGATCGTCGCAGGCCGCGGGGAGAATCTTGAGGGCGACCTGGCGATTCAGCGACCGCTGGGTCGCCTCGTAGACGACCCCCATCCCCCCCCGGCCGATCACCCGGCCGATCGCGAAATCGCCGAGCGAGCCGGACGCGATCGGATCGGCCTCGGCTTCGGCTTCGCTCCGCCCCATCTCCCGCCCGGCCCGGTCGAGCAGCTCGACGACCGCGAGCAGTTCCTCCATCGCCGACTGCTCCGGGCCTTCGCCCGCGAGGTCTCCAACGGTCCGCTCGGGCTCGTCCGCCGGCGCGATCACGGCTGTACATCCCCATCGCCCGCGAGCAGGCCGCGGAACCGCCGGATCGCCCGGGCGTGCCGCATCTTGGCCGCATCCTCGCGGATCCCGAGCCGCCCGGCGATCTCTGCCATGGAGAGCCGTTCGATGTAGCGGAGCGAGAGGACCTCGCGGTCTGCGGAGCTCATCCGGCCCAGGACCTCGCGGACAAGGCGGCATTCCTCGCCGCGGAAGGCGGCCTCGCTGGGGCTCGTCCCGGAGTCGATCAGGCAGGCGGGCATGCCGCCGGTCGTCGTCGCCGGCGCGGGCCGTTCGCAGGCCGCGGACCGCTTCGCCGTCCCCAGGTGAAATCGGTGCAGCCAGCCCAGCCGCAAGAGCGCCTGGCGGCGGAGCCAGCAGGAGAACGGGACCGGCCTCTCCCGGGCATACACGGCGACCCGACCGCTCGCGATCCCCAGCGCGTCCTGGACCACGTCGGACGGATCGAGCCGCCCCGCGATCCGCCGATCCAGCCGCCGCGCCACCAACCGCCGCAGCCGCCCGCGATGCCGCTCCAGCAACCGGCCCGCGGCCTCCCGGTCCCCGCCAGCCACCCGCCCCAGCAACTCCTCGGTCTCCCGGCCGTCGAGCCCCATCGCGATCCTCCGTCCTCGACGATCGAAAATCGTCGAGTCGCCTGTTACCTCCGGGGAAGTATCGCAAAACCTCTTTCAGAGCCTGTTCAGGCCGGAATCATCCAGCCGCGGGCGGTTGCTCTGAGAATACGACGCACGGGTGCATGCCTGTAGGCTAACGGCCTGGCCCCGGCTGAACAAGCTCATTGCGTTGAGTCGCGCACATATTCTGCATCTAGCAAATTCTTGATATCGGCCATGCGGTCCGACGGCGGTCGTTGTACGCGCCGGGTGGTCCTGTCATTCGCCGCGCAGATTGATCGTGGGGCGCGCCGCCTGATTCGCAAGCCTGGAAGCCTCGGAAGTCCGGCGGACTGACGCGGGCTCCTGAGATCCTCACCGAGTGAAGCACCATGTTCCATCGATCGACGCCGGGCGTGAGCAAGGGTACGAGGGATCAGGGCCGTCGCGAGGCCGACCGGAGCCGCCGGTCGCGGCTTCGGCTCCGGCCGCGGATGGAGTTCCTCGAGGACCGCGTCGTCCTCTCCACGATCACCTGGAACGCGGCCGTCGCCCCCTCCGGCGGCGACTGGGACACCGCCTCCAACTGGGTCGGCGGCGTCCTCCCCGGTAGCGGCGATGACGTGGTCATCAAGCTGACCACCCCCGGGACCGTCACGCTGAACACCGGCGCCTCGAACTCGGTGAACAGCCTGACCGCCGACGCCAAGTCCAGCCTTTCGATCGGCGCCGATACATTATCCCTGGCCACGACCTCTTCCATCGGCGGCGGCCTTACCCTGTCCGGCGGCACGCTCACCGGCGGCGGCACCCTTACCGTCACCGGGGCGATGACCTGGTCGGGGGGGACGCAGTCGGGCGCGGGCAAGACCGTGGCCA
>NZ_JAALJH010000118.1 GCF_011064615.1 Aquisphaera insulae
CATGGCCGGCGGGGCGGCCGGGGGTGCCGACGCAGCCGGGCCCGGCTTGTCCCTGGGCTTGCCCGCCGGGGCCGGGGGGACCGGTGCCGCGCCTTGCGGCCCGGGAGCCGCGCCTCCGGGCACGTCCACGGAGGCGATCTCGCCACCGTCCTTCAATCCCATGTAGTCGAGCAGGCGGGCCTGGGCCCACTGGAGTGCCGGGCCATTGACGAGGGCGCCGCCCGCGAATGCGGCGCCCACGATCAAGACGACGAGAAGGACCTGTCGCACGGTCGCGGCCTCCTTGCCTTGCCCTGCCCCACCCGATGCCTCTCGATTCGCTCCGGCCCGGAAATCCGTCCCGGCCGGGCTCCTTGTCAAACTCGCCGCGAGCGGAATAATCCTGGAGGCTCCAAGGGATTCCGCCGGCCGGCGAATACCCCAGGTGGGCCGGACCGGGGATCAGGGCGGGCCGGGCGGGAATCCGTCAAGAACCCGTCAAGCCCGCCGGGGGATGCGACGAAGACCTTAGTGGTCCCTCGCGACGATCCCGCCCCGCGGCCTGGAACCTCGCGCAGTCTTCTAACCCAGACTCCTTCATGAAGCAAGCCCAGTACGCACCGTCGAGGCCCTCGCGGATGGCCAAGAGGACGCCATCAGGCTTTCCCGAAGCCCTTTCCTACCCGGCTTATGCGCCCGCCATGCGGGCTCGTGGCGGGCGGCTCCTGGGACGCGGGGCCTGGCGGCTGACGAGGGAGCTTTTCCGCGCCGCCTGGTTCATCGTAACCCTCCCCATTCGCCTGGTCCTCCTGGTCCTCAATCTGGTTAGTCGGCTGACGGGGATCGCGGTCGGATTCGGGATGATGGTCGTCGGCATGGCCCTGTGCATCGGGCCGTTCTTCATCGTGGGAATCCCGGTCTTCGTGATCGGGCTGCTGCTGACCATGCGGTGCCTCGGGTAAGATGGGGGAATGCCTCGGCCCGGCGCCGGCCGTGGGGGCCGCGAGCGAGGCCATCGAAGAGTTGACGCCGCGATGATCTACCTGGACCACAACGCGACGACGCCCCTGGACCCGGAGGTCCTGGAGGCGATGCGGCCGCATTTCCTGGCCGGGGGGAACGCGGAGAGCCGGCACGCGGCGGGCCGGGCCGCCCGGCGGGCCTGGGAGGAGGCCAGGGAGTCGGTCGCGCGGATCCTCGGGGCGGATCCGGCCGAGGTGGTGTTCACCTCGGGGGGGACCGAGGCGAACAACCTGGCCCTCTTCGGGCTCTCGGGCGAGGAGTCCGGGGCCGGCCACATCGTCTCATCGCCGATCGAGCACCCCGCCGTCGCCGAGCCGGTGGCGAGCCTCCAGGCCGATGGCTTCGCCGTGGACCGCCCCGAGGTCGACCGATCGGGAGTCGCCGACGCCCGCCGGATGGCCGAGTCCTTCACCGGCCGGACCCGGCTGGCGACGCTGATGCTCGCCAACAACGAGACCGGCGCGATCCAGCCGGTCCGGGAGCTCGCCGGGCTGGCGATCCCGCGCGGGATCCCGGTGCACACCGACGCCGTCCAGGCGGTGGGGCGGATCCCCGTGCACTTCCGCGCCCTGGGGGTCTCCACCCTGGCGGCGAGCGCCCACAAGTTCCACGGGCCGGTGGGCGTGGGCCTGCTCCTGGTGAAGCGGGGGGTCCGGCTCAGGTCCCGGCTCCTCGGCGGCGGCCAGCAGCAGGGGCGCCGGCCCGGGACCGTCGCCGTGCCGCTGGCCGTCGGCCTGGCGAAGGCCCTGGAGATCTGGCAGGCCCGCGCGGCGGAGCGGACCGCGGCGTGGGTCGCGCTCCGCGACCGGCTCGAATCGGCCCTGGTCGCGGCCCTGGGGCCGGGGCGGGTGATCCGCAACGGTCCCGAGGACGACGCCCGCAGGCTCCCCCAGACCGTGAACCTGGGATTCCCGGGGCTCGACGGCGACGGCCTCCTGATGCAGCTGGACCTCGCCGGGGTCGCCGCCTCGCTGGGCTCGGCCTGCTCCAGCGGCGCGAGCCGGCCGAGCCCCACCCTGGTCGCCATGCGGGTGCCGGACGACCGGCTCCGCTCCTCGGTCCGCTTCAGCCTGGGCGCGAACACCACCGCGGCCGACATCGAAGAGGCCATCCGCCGCATCCTCCCCATACTGGAAGCGAACTAACCACGAAGGCACAGAGGCACAAAGAAGAGCGGGAAGGGAAGGAGTCCGGCAAATAGGGTTGATGTTGGGCCTGATTCACGGCCCATTCAGGCCAAGAACGCGATTCCTGGCCGTCCCCATTTGTTCCGTCCTTCTCTTCCCCGCGTCTTCTCTGTGCCTCCGTGCCTCTGTGGTTAGTCCGTATTGGTCCGGGTCATTTCGGCTTGAGGTCGCCCCCGGTCGCCGAGGTCGGCGCGCCCGGTGGTGGGTTGATGGACGGCAGCGGGTCCGGGAGCCCGTCCCCTCTGTCGGGAGGCGTGGGGACCGCGAGCGGATCGGGCGGCTTGACCTTCTCTCGAGGCCCCAGGTACGGGTCCACGGGCTTGGTGCCCGGCGGGGCCGGGCCGGTGTTGGCGTCGGCCGGCATCCGGCCGGGGGCGGAGGGGAGATCGGAGGGGGGCGGGGCCGGCCCGGTGGCCGCCGGCTCTCGCTCTCCGATCGGCGGGAGCACGCCGGGGATGCCCGCGGCGGCGGTGGCGCCGGCGGGCGGCGGGGTGGGGGGCACGGCCTTCCGCCTCTCGCGCGAGTACCAGAAGAAGTCCTTCCAGCGGTGGGGCGTCACCAGCGGCTCCGGCATGATGACCGGGAAGAGGTAGCCGCCGCCGCCGAGCGCCTGGTACGTGTCCACGACGGCGGTCAGTTGCTCCTTCTTGGTGTCGATCAGGATCCGCCGGGCGTTCAGCAGGTCGCGCTGGGCGAAGAGGACGTCGATGTACTCGGCCCGGGCGTTCTGGAAGAGCCGGGTCGCGGAGTCCACCGAGGCCTCGAGCGCCAGCACCTCCCGCTTCTTGATCTCGATGCTGTTGCGGTAGTTCTCCACCTTGTTGAGGCGATTGACCACCTCGGTGACGGCGTTGATGATCACCTGCTGGTAGTGGTAGACGGCCTCGAGCTGGCGGGCGTTGGAGGTGAGGTAGTCGGCCCGGATGGCCTTCTTGTTGATCAGCGGCCCGACCATGTTGCCGGCGAGGGTGGCGACCAGGGCCTGGGGCGAGGTGAAGATGTAGGCCGGGTTGAAGGCGGCATAGCCGACGCCCGCGGTGATGGTCAGGACCGGCAGGAAGCGGGCCCAGGCGACCTTCACGTCCAGGCCGGTGGCCGCCAGCTCGCGCTCGGCCTGGCGGACGTCGGGCCGGTTCCGCAGGATCTCCGCGGGGACGCCCACGCTGAGCTCATGCAGCCTGAGCTCGATGAAGTCGCCGGACCTGCGCTCGACGACCTGGGGGAACCGGCCGACGAGGAAGTTGATCCGGTTCTCGACCTCGATGATCTGCTGCTTGACGATCAGCTTCTCGCTCTGGTTCTTGCGGACTTCGGCCTGGAACCTCTGGACGCCCAGCTCGGTGCCGCGGGCCGCGTCCATCAGCGCCCTGGCGACCTGGAGGCTCTGCTCCTGGAGGGCGATGATGCTGTCGAGGATCTCGAGCTGCTTGTCCAGGGAGAGGAGCATGTAGTAGTTCTCGGCGATCTCCGCGATCAGCCGGGTCGCGAGGAAGCTCCGGCCCTCGCCGGTGGAGTAGTAGCGCATCGTCGCGGCGTCGCGGGCGTTGTGCAACTGCCGCCAGATGTCGGGCGTCCAGAAGAGGATGGGGCCGAGCGAATAGTTCGGCAGCGGGTTCAGGAACGGCTTGCCGGGGAGCAGGTCGAGGGTGTTGTCGACGACCCCTTCGCGGGTGTAGCGGCTGGGCCGGTCCATGCCGATGCCGCCCCCCATCATGACGAAGGGGATGTACGCCCCCTGCCGCGCCATGATCTCGTTGCTGGCGATCTGGATCTCCTCGCCGAGGATCCTCAGCTCCTGGTTGCCGACCATGGCCTGGTGCATCAGGCCGGTCAGCATCGGGTCGGCGAAGAAGTCCTCGATGCAGACCTTGGACGTGTTGTCCGGGCTGCTCGCCCCGTTGAAGTCTCCGGGCAGGTCGGGGGCCCGCTTCGGCTTGCGGAGGGCGGGGATGCCGCAGGACGGCAGGACCAGCAGCAGGCCGCAGACGGTCGCCAGTGCGACCGCGCGCCGACCGGGCCTTGCGTTCGGGGTGTTCGCTAACCGGTCCATCCGTTTCATCCTTGAAACTTCGACCTGGAGAAATATCTCGGCCATCCGCTGACGAGAGCGATACGACCACGATCCAACCGCCCGGGCACGCCGACCCTCCTCCTGAGGGCCTCGCCCCGAACAACCGTCGAGTCCTCCTCCCCTCGCCTCGCGGACCGTCCACGATCGAGAGGGATCACCGAGTGGGCGTGCTGCTTCGCCGGGGAGAGGGGGCGGACTTCCGATCCCGATCGACGCCCGGCCCCGGGGTGAAGATACCCCCGGCATCCTACGAAATGAGTTAGATTGATGGTCTAGCGGGTTTCCGTCGAACCGTCAAGCCCGAGAGCTCGCGGCCGTGCGGACGACGCCCCGCTCCCTAAAACACATGATCGCGTTCATCCTCGTCGTGGTGATCGTGGTCATGCCCGGGCCCATGCCCTCCCTGGAAGATCTCGGTGACGGGGGTATCCACCTCGTCCCGGAGGAGCTTCCGCTTGTCGGCGAGCACGCCGAACAGGTAATAGAGGCCCGGGATCACCAGGACGCCGCAGATGGTGCCCACGAGCATGCCGCCGACCGCGGCGGTGCCGATGGTCCGGTTGCCGATCGCCCCCGGGCCGGTGGCGACGACCAGCGGCAGGAGGCCGGCGATGAAGGCGAAGGAGGTCATGAGGATCGGCCGGAAGCGGAGCTTGCCGCCCTCGATGGCCGCCTCCTTGAGGCTGACCCCCTCGCGATGCCGCTGGACCGCGAACTCGACGATCAGGATCGCGTTCTTGCCCAGCAGGCCGACCAGCATGACCAGGCCGATCTGGGCGTAGACGTCGTTGGCCAGGCCCGTGAGCTTCAGGAGCAGGAAGGTCCCGAAGAGCCCGACCGGCAGCGACAGGATGACCGCCAGCGGCAGCATGAAGCTCTCGTACTGGCCGACGAGCACCAGGTAGACGAAGACCACGACGATCAGGAAGATGTAGATCGCCGTGTTCCCCTTCCGCGCCTCGTCGTAGGAGAGGCCCTCCCAGCCGATGTCGTAGCCGGGGGGCAGGGTCTGCTTGGCCACCTCCTGGATCGCCTGGATCGCCTGGCCGGTGCTGAAGCCCCGGGCGGGCGCCCCCTGGATCGCGGCCGACGGATAGAGGTTGTACCGGTTGATCTCGTTGAGCCCCTGCTTCTTCTTGATCTGCATGAACGACGAGTACGGGACCATGTCCCCCTTGTCGTTCTTGACGAACATGTTGGCGAAGTCCTCGGGGAACCGGCGGAACTCCGGCGACGCCTGGACATACACCTTGAAGAACTGGCCGAACCGGACGAAGCCCTGCTCCCAGGTGCTCCCCACCACGATCGACAGGTTGTCCATCGCGTCGGCGATCGTGACCCCCTTCTGCATGGCCACGTCGTTGTTGATGATCAGCTCATACTGCGGGTAGTTGCTGGCGAAGAAGGTGAACAGCCCCTTCACCTCCTTGCGCTTCTCCAGCGCCTCCATGAACTTCTGGGTCACCCGGCCCAGCTCCTGGTAGTCCATCGAGTTCGTCTGGTCCAGGACGCGGACGGAGAAGCCGCCGGCCGCCCCGAAGCCGGGGACCGCGGGGGGCTCGAAGAACTCGAGCTTCACGTTCGAGATCTTGCTCCCCTTCTCCTCCAGCTCCTCGATGATCTGCCGCGAGGTCAGCTTGCGGTCGGACCAGTTCTTGAGGTTGATCAGGCAGGTCCCGGCGTTCGAGCCGCGGCCCTCGGTGAGCACCTCGTAGCCGGCCAGCGACGAGACCGAGGTGACCCCCTCCACCTTGCGGGCGATGTCCTGCAGCTCGTGGGACTTGGAGTTGGTGTACTCGAGCGTCGAGCCCGGGGGCGTCTGGATGATCCCGTAGATCATGCCCTGGTCCTCGAGCGGGATGAAGCCCGAGGGCAGGTGGTTGTTCACGAAGTAGATGCCGGTCCCGAAGGCCGAGATGACCAGCAGGGTCAGGGCCCGTCGGGTGACGATCGGGCGGAGCACCGCCGCGTAGCCCCCGGTGACCTTCTCGACCAGGCGGTCGAAGGCGTGGAGGAACAGCGCCAGCGGCCCCCGCCATCCCACGTGGGGCGTGTGGGGCTTCAGGAGCATGGCACAGAGGACCGGCGTCAGGGTCAGGGCGACGACGCCGGAGAGGACGATGGACATCGCCATCGTGAGCCCGAACTGGCGGTAGAAGACGCCGACCGGCCCGGTCATGAAGGTCACCGGGATGAACACCGCCGTCATCACCATGGTGATGGCGATGATCGCCCCGCTGATCTCGTGGATGACCTCCATCGTCGCCCGGTAGGGGGAGAGGTGCTTCTCGTGCATCTTGGCGTGCACCGCCTCCACCACCACGATGGCGTCGTCCACCACGACGCCGATCGCCAGCACCAGCGCGAAGAGCGTGATCAGGTTGATCGACAGGCCGAACAGGAGCATGAAGAAGAACGTGCCGATCAGCGACACCGGGACCGCCAGGGTCGGGATCAGCGTGCTCCGCCAGTCGCCGAGGAAGAGGAAGACCACCAGGGCCACCAGCACGAAGGCCTCGAACAGGGTGTGGAGCACCTTCTCGATCGAGGCCTCCAGGAAGCTCGAGACGTCGTAGCTCACCTCGTAGTCCATGCCCGGCGGGAACGTCTTCTCCTTGAACTCCTTGAGCTTCTCCTTGACCTCCTCGATGATCGTCGCCGCGTTGGTGCCGGGGAGCTGCTTGAGCACGATGGCGGCCGACGGGTTGCCGTCGATGTCCGAGTAGAGGTCGTAGAACGACGACCCCAGCTCCACCGTGGCGACGTCCTTGATCTTCAGGTTCTCGCCGTTGGGGTTCGCCTTCAGGATGATGTTCTCGTACTGCTCCGGCGTGTTGTAGCGGCCCACCCAGGTCAGCACGTACTCCACCGTCTGCGACGTCTTGCCCGTCGCCTGGCCGAGCCGCCCGGGGGAGCCGATCATCGACTGCTCCGCCACCGCCTTCATCACGTCCGCCGCGGAGACGTTGTACGCCCGCATGCGGTCGATGTTGAGCATGATCCGCATCGCGTACGCGCGATTGCCCAGGATGTTCGCCGAGCCGATGCCGCGGGTCCGCCGGATCTCCGGCAGGAGCTTGACCGTGACGTAGTTGTAGAGGAAGTTCTGGTCGAGGCCCTTGTCCGTGCTGAAGATGTTCACGTACATCAGCATGCTCGTCATGGCCTGCATGACGATGATGCCCTCCCGCTCCACGATGGGGGGGAGCCGGTTCTTCACGATCTGGATCCGGTTGTTCACGTTGAGCACGGCCACGTTCGGGTCCGTGCCCGGCTCGAAGATGATCTGGATCGCACCCTCGCCGGCGCTGGTGGCCGCCGAGGCCATGTACCGCATGTCCTGCACGCCGTTGATCGCCTGCTCCAGGATGATCAGCACCGAGTCCACCAGCACCTCGGCGCTGGCCCCCGGGAACGAGACCTGGACGATCACGCTCGGCGGCGCCACCGAGGGGAACTGGCTGATCGGCAGGGTGTTGATCGCCAGCCCGCCCAGGAACAGGATCAGGATCGAGATGACGATCGCCAGCGCCGGTCGGTAGAGGATCTTTGCGAACATGGTCCTGCGGGTCTCGGGCCTAAGGGGGGGGCGAGGGACGCGGGCCGAGGCGAGAGGGGCCGGGAGGGACGGCCGGGGAGACGAACCGGCGATCGTCCGGGGGCTGCTCCCCGTCCTCCTCGCCCCTCGCCCCTCGTCCCTCGCCCCTCCCGCTCATTCCGCCTTGTTCTTCAGGTTGGCCATGACCACCTCGGGCTCGCGGAACTCGTACTCGACCTTCTGGCCCTCGCGGATCTGCCGCGCCCCCTCCAGGACGATCCGGTCCCCGACCTCGACCCCCTTCTTGATGACGTAGATGTCGTCCAGCACGTTGCCGATCTCGATCTCGCGCTGATGCACCACGTCGTCCTTGTCCACCACGTAGACGTACTGCTTGGCCAGGTTCTCGAAGGTCGCCCGCTGGGGGATCACGAGGGCGTCCTTCATCACGTGATGGATCAGCACCTTGCCGGTCTGGCCGTGGCGCAGCAGCCGCTCCGGGTTGGGGAAGTCCGCCCGGAAGGCGATGTTCCCGGTCTCGTTGTTGAACTTGGCCTCGATCGCCCCGATCTTGCCGACGTGGTTGAACTTCTTCAGGCTCGCCAGCTCGAGCTCGATCTTCTGATCCGCACGCTCCGACTCCGGCGTGGCCATGTATTCCAGGTAGCCCTTCTCCGGGACGTTGAAATAGACCCACATCACGCTGTTGTCGGACAGGGTCGTGAGCGCGTCCCCTTCCTTGATCAGGCTCCCCTCCCGCTCGAGGAGCCGATCGACGATGCCGTCGAAGGGGGCCTTGACGTTGGTGAAGTTCAGCTCCGCCCGGGCCAGGTCCGCCTTGGCCGTGGCCTCCGCCAGCTCGGCCTCGAGCAGCTTCAGCTCGTTCGGCGAGACGACCTTATCGTCGGAGAGCTTCTTGGTGTAGTTGTATTTCATCTGGGCGAGGTTGGCCTTGGCCACCTCGGCGTCCAGCTTCGCCTTGTAGAGGACCGGCAGGATCCGGAACAGCACGTCCCCCTTCTTCACCGCCTGGCCTTCCCGGACGTTGATCTCCTCCAGGTAGCCGCTCTCCAGCGCGCAGAGATCGATATGCCGTTGCGAGTGGATCTGACAGACATATTCCTGGGTGATCGTGACGTCCTTCGACTCCGGCTTGGTCCCCACGATCTTGTGCGGCTCGACGTGGACCTCTTCCTCGTGCTTGTGGAAATACGACTCGTACTTGCCGGCGAGGTAGACCTTGGCGTGCCGGGCCCCCCCCTCGATGCCGTCGACGCACGCCCGGAGCCTGGCCGTGACGGGCGGGGGGAAGATCTCCACCCCCATCTTCGTCAGCCCGAGGACGCCGCCGCCCGCGACCGCCGCAACCAGCGCGAGCGTCGTGATCGGTCGCCGCACGGCAAACATGACGGGATTCATGGCCCTTGCACTCCTGGCCGGTTCGCGGCCGCTTGACATCCCAGACGCTTCGGATGACGGGAACCCACGCACATGTTCCAACCCGCTGGCTCCGCAAGCACCTCTGCCTGCGACATGCGCACGACGGCCGTCCGGGGCCCGGGGAGGTTATCCGAGGGAGCCGGACCTGAGAGCATATGAGCCCACGACCGGGCCACGCATCCGGGAGCGGCACTCCCATCGCGGGTTCCGCAATTCCCCTCAACGAGGCCCATCGTGCAAGCATCGGCGCGTCGGCCGAAGTCGGGGCACGGGCCACGGGGTGATGGTCGGGACCATGACGGGCCCGACGGAAGCGCTCTTCATCCCCTCGAGGTGATCGCGCCCGCATATCCGCGGACGACACGGACCGGGGGACGGATCAGCAACGGAGCGGTCGAGCCACGAGCGCAACAGCAAAGTGAATCGGTTCGGAGCAGGACTCGATGCGGGGAGAGGGGAGGATCTGTGACGATGCAAAAGCCGGCGGAACGATGACGATCAGGTCGTCCTCGATCTCAGCTTCCAGCTCGTCCTTGATATCAGCCTGAAGGAAGTGGGCCTGCTTGAGGGAAGGTTGACCCACCGCCCCGATCAGGTCGCGACCGCCAATCTTGGTGATTTGTCGCGCCTGGAAGCTCGGCGAGGACAAGGCGCCAAGCGCTCGCGCAGGCCGAATCGGCGAGATTACCATGGCTACCAGGAGCGCCAGTGCGACCAGGCTCCGAATACCATGATGAATCAACCGACCACGCATGATCGTTTTGGCTCCCATCCCGAAGAGAGGAATGCGAGGAATCTTAGGCGATCGGTCCTCGCTCGTCAAGCTGATGCAATTAAAGGTCCGTTGCGACCTTACTTCGTTCCGTACGCTGCGAATCCCGTGCCGGTTCGCCCCATGGCATTGAGGCCGGCATGGCGGTAGGCTCACCAACGGAGAACATCCCGCCCGAACGACCGCCGATCGACCGACCGACCGGCCGGCCGGCCCACTCCTTGAGGGAACGGCCACGCCCGTGGCCCCCCGCCCCGGAGGCATCATGAAGCCGATCATCCTCCCCGCGATCGCCGTCGCCTGGATCGCGCCCCTCGCCGCCGCCGCCGAGATCCACGTCTCGACCCAGGGCAACGATGCCCACTCCGGGTCGCCGACCGCCCCCTTCCGCACCATCGGCCGCGCCGCCGAGGCCGCCATGCCCGGCGACGTCGTCGTGGTCCATGCGGGCACCTATCGCGAGCGCGTCAACCCGCCCCGCGGCGGCGAGTCCGACGCCCGGCGGATCACCTACCAGGCCGCGCCCGGGGAGGCCGTCGAGATCAAGGGCTCGGAGGCCGTCTCGGGCTGGACGAAGGACCGGGACCAGGACGGCGGCCTCGTCTGGAAGGTCACCCTCCCGGGATCCTTCTTCGGCGCCTTCAATCCCTTCGCCGAGGTCCTCCGCGGCGACTGGTTCGACCCCAGGGGGCGGGTCCACCACGCCGGCGCCGTCTACCTTAACGGCGACTGGCTCGTCGAGGCGAGGTCCCGCGATGACCTCCGCAAGCCGCCGGCCCCGGGCGGCCCCTCGCTCTGGTTCGCCGAGGTCGCCGACGGCCGCACGACGATCCGGGCCCAGTTCCCCGGCATCGATCCCAATCACCACCTCGTCGAGGTCAACGTCCGCCGCACCGTCTTCTATCCCGATCGGCCGGGCCGGGACTACATCACGGTCCGCGGCTTCACCCTCAAGCACGCCGCCGCCCCGTGGGCCCCGCCGACCGCCGAGCAGGTCGGCATCATCGGCCCCCACTGGAGCCGGGGCTGGATCATCGAGGGGAACCGGATCAGCCATTCGACCTGCTCGGGCGTCTCGCTCGGCAAGTACGGCGACCGCTGGGACAACACCTCGGCCGACACCGCCGAGGGCTACGTGAAGACCATCGAACGCGCCCTGGGCCGCGGCTGGAACATGGAGACCGTCGGCCATCACGTCGTCCGCGACAACGAGATCTCCCACTGCGAGCAGACCGGCATCGTCGGCAGCCTGGGCGCGATCGGCAGCACGATCCGCGGCAATTCCATCCACGACATCCACGTCCGCAAGCTCTTCACCGGCGCCGAGATGGCCGGGATCAAGCTCCACGCCGCGATCGACGTGCAGATCCTCCACAATCAGGTCGCGCGGACCTGCCTGGGCATCTGGCTGGACTGGATGGCCCAGGGGACGCGGGTCGCCGGCAACCTCCTCCACGACAACGAGGAGGACCTGTTCCTGGAGGTCGATCACGGCCCCTTCCTGGTCGATGACAACGTCTTCCTCTCCCCCCGGTCGCTGGCCACCGTCTCCCGCGGCGGGGCCTTCGTCCACAACCTCTTCGGCGGGACGATGAACATCGTGGCCTACGACGCCCGCAAGACCCCGTTCCACCCGGCCCACTCCACGGCCCTCGCGGGCCTGCACGACAACCCCTGCGGCGACGACCGCTACTTCAACAACGTCTTCACGGCCCGCGCCGACCTGACCCCGTACGACGCCGCGCGGCTCCCCGTCGCGATGGCCGGCAACCTCTTCCTCAACGGCTCGAAGCCCTCCGCTCATGAGGAGAATCCCCTGGTGAAGCCGGACGTCAACCCCGCGCCCCGGCTGGTCGCGAAGGACGGCCATCTCTTCCTGGTGCTGGCCCTCGACCCGGGCCTCCTCTCCGACCTCAGGACCGCGCCCGTCACCGCCGGGCGCCTGGGCAAGGCCCTGATCCCGAACCTCCCCTACGAGCAGCCCGACGGCTCCCCCGTCCGGATGGACCTCGATTACCTGGGCGCCTTGCGGACGTCTCCCCATCCCACGCCCGGGCCGTTCGAGGCACTCGGCCGGGGGACGACCCCGATCAAGGTCTGGTAAGACGAGGGAGTTGGCTCCGGGCATCGCGGGGGTGGAGCGTACCGAAGAGCCGATCCCAGATCGACGTGTAGAATCCGAAGTTCCCCCGGTCGTCGCGGTGGTGCCCCGCGTGGAAGGTGCTCGTGCCGAAGAGCCGGATCAGCCGGTGTTCGGCCCAGGACCGCGGCAGCGGCTCGACCCCGAGATGGCCGACGACCCCGAACGCCAGGTTCAGCGCCAGGTAGACGAGGATGCCGAGCCAGGAGGACGAATAGAGCAGGAGGATCGTCAGCCAGAGTGCCCCGAAGCCGAGCGCCTCGATCGGATTGAGGACGAAGAGGTCCAGCGGGCGGGGCCGGTCATACTGGTGGTGGGTCGCGTGGGCCAGCGGGAAGGCCCAGGGATGATGGGCGATCCGGTGCGTCAGGTACATCGCCAGGTCCATCATCAAGAGCAGCGCGGCCGCGTCGAGCCAGGCCCGCGCGCCGGTGTCCCGCCGGATGACGATGTACCCCGACCGCCAGAGCCACCAGCCCGCGGCCGTGACCAGCGTGTTGAGGACCACGCAGCAGGCCGCCCACGCCAGCTCCTTCGCCTCCACGGGGGGCGGCAAAGGTCCGACCCTCCGCGTGCGGAAGATCCATACCAGCAGGTCCCCGCCGAGGACCGCCACGCCGAAGAGGACCGCGTTCTCGACCAGCATCCAGCCGAGGGCCTCTCGGAACGACATTCGGGCGAAGGCATCCAGGATCGCGTTCATGACGATTCCCTGAGTGCGTCCCCATCCGGATTCCCCGCGGATCGCGGGCGGGAGGCTGCGACGGGTCACGCACCATGGTAAGGTAGCGACCTGCTCTGGAAAAGAAACGCGTGGCGGGCGGGCAAACAGGACAGGACCATGGCTTCGAAGCGAGTCGACCGGGCGCTTTCCTGCCTCTGGTTCGTCGCGATGGGGCTGATCGCCGCCTACGGCCTGGTGGCGATGAACGAGGTCCTCGACTCCTATGAGATGACCGGCTGGGTGATCACCCCTCGCGCGCCCCGGGACCTCCCGCGCGAGCGGCTCCTGGCGACGGTCCCGCTGTTCGCCTGGTGGAGCGTGGCGACGCTCGCCCTGGGATTCATCCCCCGCGAGGGCCGACGGACCTGGCGACGACCGGGCCTCGTCCCCGGCATGGCCGTCCTCCTGTCCGCGGGTCGATTCCTGATCGAGATGGCGGCGACGAACCTGCGGGATAGAAGACGCCCGCCCGCCGATCTCTGGCAATGGCTCCAACTCGTCGCCCCGAGACCGACGACGCTCCCGCCCATCACGCACACCGTGGGCCTGACCGTGGCGGCGACGTGGTTCGCCCTCTGGATCGCCGGCTGGTGGCACCCCGCCGCGACCTGGAACGACCGCGCCGGGCGGGTGCTCGGGCTCTACTGGATCGCCGTCTGCATCATCGATCCCTTCCATAGCTGGTTCATGTGAGGACCCCCGGCCATGGCACCAGGGCCGCGACATCGACGACGGTTCGGGCTGGCCGATGCGATGGTGCTGATCGCGGCCTCGGCCGTGGCGCTGGCGATGACCCGGTCGTACATGCGATGTTTCCCGGCGCTCCATGAGTTCCTCTCGCGCGAGCCGTACAACAGGGGCGTGATGGGGACTCGCGAGCGACTCCACGCGTGCGTGCCGCCCCTGGTGGTACTCACGGCGGCGCTCCTGCCCCTGAGCCTGGTCCGCCCCCAGGACCGTCGCCCTCGCCGCCGTCTCCGGCTCGCCCGATCGCCCGGCCTGACGGCCAGCTCGGTGTCCTGGGTCGCGTTGACCTTCGCCCTCGTACGGTCTCTCTTCGACCTCAGCACCTCGCTCAGGAACACGTCCTTTCCCGGCGTCGGCCACCTCGGCCTGGAAGGCATCTTCACGCTCCGCGTGGTCGGCATCAAGGACTCCCTCGGCCCGGCCGTCGCCCTGACCTGGCTCCTCCTCTGGCTGGGCGGTCGCTGGCGGGCCGAGCCGACCCGCGTCGACCGCCTCGGCCGGCTGCTCGGAGCTCTCTGGATCGCCATCGGCGTGGCCTCGTGGATCGAGGTCCTCATCAGGCGATGACCTCGCCCCGATCGTCCAGCCCTCCATAATCCTCCCCCGCCCGAAATATTTCCCCGCCCCCCGCGAATCCCCCTTGCGTCCTTCTACAAGTCGTAGTAACCTTCCTACTACAAGTTGTAGATCAAGCCGCGATGGTGAACGTCGAGGGGGCCTGGGATGGCGAACCGGCCGGGGATGAGCGACGCGGAGCGGGAGGTCCTGAGGGTGCTCTGGGATGGCGGGCCGGCGACGGTCCGCGAGGTCCGGGAGCGGCTCGAGGGGCGGGGGCGGACCTGGGCGTACACGACGGTGGCGACCCTCCTGCAGCGGCTCCACACCAAGGGGTACGCGGACTCGGATGCGACGGTCGTGCCGCATCTCTACCGCGCGGCGGTGACCCGCGAGGAGCTGCTGGACCGCCGGCTCAAGGACGCGGCGGCGGAGCTCTGCGACGGCCGCGCCGCGCCCCTGCTGCTGGCCCTGGTCCAGGGCAACACGTTCTCCCCCGACGAGCTGACCCGGCTCCGCCGGATGCTCGCCGACGCCGCGGAGCGCGAGGGTCCGAAGCAGAAGTGACGGGACGGGACGCAACGCGACCTGAAGTCCGATTCGGGGACGTGCATTTCCTCCGGGATTTCGAGGAGGCCGCTCATGCTCTGGTGGTTCGCGGAGACAACCCTCGTGGCCGGGAGCCTCGCCGCCGCCGCCGCCCTCTGCGGCCGGCTGACGGCCCTGGGGGCGCCCGCCCGGCACCTGCTCTGGGTCCTCGTGCTCGTCAAGCTCGTCACCCCGCCGGTGGTGCCGGCCCCCTGGTCGGTCCCCCTGCCAATCCTGCCGGCCGCGGAGCCGTCGGGCGAGCCCGCGGAGATCGCCGCGAGCGACCACGACGTTGCGGCCGAGGCCGAGGCCGAGGCCGGCATCGATGCCGGTGTCGCGATCGCCCCCGAGGGGGAACCCTCGCCGGCGGCCGTCGCGATGCCGGTCTCGTACTCGGCGGAAGGGGAGGGGGGCCGGACGTCCCTGCGGGGCCTTGACGCCGCCGCCATGGACCTCCGCGAGGCCGCCGGCGCGGGACGCCTGCGGGCCTCTCGCCGCGGCGAACGGGAGGCGGGGGCGACCCCGACGGCCGGCCCGGCCGGGGCGTCGATCCTCCCGGCCTGGCTGTCTCTGCCTTCCTCGTCCGATCTTTGCCGCTGGCTCCTGATCGGCTGGGGCGTGGGGGCGGCGGCCCTCGCCGCGGTGCAGGGCCGCCGGATCCTGGCCTTCCGCGGCCGGCTCCGCGACGCGGTCCCGGCGCCGGAGTGGCTCGTCGACGAGGCCGAGGAACTCGGCCGGGCGCTGCGGGTCCGGCCGCCGGAAGTCCTGGTGGCGACGGGCATCGGCTCGCCCTTGCTCTGGTGCCTGGGGCGGCCGCGGCTCCTGATCCCCGCCCACCTGGTCAAGTCCATCGACGCCAATCGCTGGCGCGGGATCCTCGCCCACGAGCTCGCCCACCTCCGCCGCGGCGACCACTGGGTCAGCCGCCTCGAGCTGGCCGCCGGGCTCGTCTGGTGGTGGAACCCGCTCTACTGGATCGCCCGCCGCCGGATCGACGCCGAGGCCGAGCTCGCCTGCGACGCCTGGGTCGTCTCCACCCTGCCGGCCGACCGCGACCGGCACGCCTACGCCGAGGTCCTGCTCCAGATCTGTTCCGAGTTGTCCCCGCTCCGGCCGAAACCCGCGCCGGCGCCCGCACTGGGCGTCGCCGGCTCCGGCCGATTCCTTGAGAGGAGATTGATCATGGTCCTGAATGCTCATCGCGACGACCCCTCCGCCTGCCGGATCGCCCCCGTCCCCCTGGCCGCCGCCTGCCTGCTCGGCCTGCTCGCCCTCCCCTCGTGGTCCCTGGCGAAGCCCGTCGTGCCCCCCCCGGCGTTCGCCGCCGAGGCCGAACGGCCGCAGCCCCCCGACGCCGCCGAGGACGACGATGCCGATGCCGATGCCGCCATCGCCGTGGCCCAGGACGATGACGATGACGACGACGACGACAAGGACAAGGACAAGGACGATGACAGGGCGAAGCTGAAGAAGGATAAGGAGAAGGCCAGGGCCGCCGAGAAGTCCGAGGCCAAGGGCGACGACGACGACGACGACGACAAGGACGCGGACGAGTTCGCCGAGAAGATCGAGAAGTCGGTGGAGGAGGCGCTCGGGCCGGACTTCGAGAAGAAGATGGAGGCCTGGGGCGAGAAGTTCGGCGCCGAGATGGAGAAGCAGTTCGGCGACGGCTCCGAGTTCGCCAAGAAGATGGAAGCCTTCGGCGCCGAGATGGAGAAGAAGTTCGGCGACGGCTCCGAGTTCGCCAAGAAGATGGAAGCCTTCGGCGCCGAGATGGAGAAGAAGTTCGGCCCCGGCTCCGACTTCGAGAAGAAGTTCGGCCCCGGCTCCGACTTCGAGAAGAAGATGGAGTCCCTCGGCAAGAAGATGGAGGAGAAGTTCGGCCCCGGCTCCGACTTCGAGAAGAAGGTGAAGGAGAAGGCCGAGGCCGCCGCCGTGAAGGCGAAGGAGCACGCGGCGAAGGCCCAGCAGAAGATGGTCGAGGCCGAGGCCCGCGCGAAGGCCCAGGCCGCCCGCGACGAAGCCCACAAGCACAAGGCCGAGGCCGAGGCGCACCACGACGCCAAGTTCGAGGCGAAGCCCGACACCAAGTTCGAGGCGAAGCCCGATCGCGACCGCCGGATCAAGGACCTGGAGAGCAAGGTCGAGATGCTCCTGAAGGAGATCAAGTCCCTGAAGGACGAGGGCTGAGACGCAGCTTCGTCCGATGAGGACGCCCAGGATTGACGCTCCGGGTGGCTGTGGTGGAAGCGCAGCGACACCACGGGATCGCAGCGGCTCGACGCGAGGCCCGAGCCTCTCGCGCGGGCCATGGCGATCCCGTGGCGTCGTCTTCGACTCCGCCACAGCCACCCGGAACTACGGCGCCCGACTCTTGCCCCCCGAGCCTCATTCGCGTCCCCCTATCCGTTCCCCCTCGCCCCTCGCCCCTTCCTCCACGCCCCTCGCCCCTCATCCCTCGCCCCTACCGAGAGCCCCTTCCGAACCCCCTCGGCGCGATCTATCATGGAGACCAGGGGCCGGCCCCCGCGGGGCGTGTTCCTCGTCCGTCCGGTGCGACGCGACGCGGCGCGAGCGACCTCGCCCGCTCCTTCATCCCCGGCCCCGGCGAGATGGCCATGGCCAGCAGCGGGCTCAAGATCGGCCTCTTCGGCATCGGGCTGGATACCTACTGGCCGCAGTTCGACGGCCTCAAGGAACGCCTCGAGGGCTACCTCGCGACGGTCCACCGCAGGCTCGCGAGGCCCGGCGTGGAGGTCGTGGACCTCGGCCTGATCGACACGCCCGAGAAGGCCGTGCACGCCGGCCATGCCTTCCGGCGGTCCGACGTCGACCTGATCTTCCTCCACGTCACCACCTACGCCCTCTCCTCCACGGTCCTGCCGGTCGTCCGCCGGGCCAGGGTCCCGGTGATCATCCTGGACCTCCAGCCGGCGCCCGCCATCGACTACGCGGCCTTCAACCGGATGAAGGACCGGACCCGGATGACCGGCGAGTGGCTGGCCTTCTGCGCGGCCTGCCCGGTCCCGGAGATCGCCAGCGTCTTCAACCGGGCGCGGATCCCGTTCCACCAGGTGACCGGCCTCCTCGACGCCGGCGACGACCCCGCCTGCTGGGCCGAGGTCGACGCCTGGGTGGAGGCCGCCCGCGTCGTCCGGACGATGGAGCACAACCGCCTGGGCGTCATGGGCCACTATTATTGCGGCATGCTCGACATCTACTCCGACCTCACCCAGCAGTCCGCCCACTTCGGCGGCCACGTCGAGATCGTCGAGGTCGACGAGCTCGCGAGCCTCCGGGCCGAGGTGACCTCCGACCAGGTCCGCGACCGCTCGGCCTACTTCCGCGAGGCCTTCGACGTCCAGGACGACTGCCCGCCCGACGAGCTCGACCGCGCCGCGCGGACCTCGGTGGCGCTCGACGTCCTGGTCGAGCGGCACAAGCTCGGGTCGCTTGCTTATTACTACATGGGCGTGGGCAACCCCCAGAACGAGGACGCGATCAGCTCGATCATCCTGGGCACCTCGCTCCTGACCGGCCGGGGGATCCCGGTGGCCGGCGAGATGGAGATCAAGAACGTCCAGGCGATGAAGATCATGGACGCCTTCGGCGCCGGGGGTTCGTTCACGGAGTACTACGCGCTCGATTACCGGCACGATGTGGTCTTGATGGGCCACGACGGCCCCGGCCACATCGCGATCGCGGAGGGGAAGACCAAGGTCCGGCCGCTCCGGGTCTACCACGGCAAGGTGGGCCGGGGCCTCTCCGTGGAGATGTCCGTGAAGCACGGCCCGGTGACGCTCCTCGCCGTCGTCCAGGCCGTCGACGGCCGCCTCCACCTCCAGGTCGCCGAGGGCGAATCCGTCGCCGGCCCGATCCTCGAGATCGGCAACACGAACAGCCGCTATCGCTTCTCCCTGGGCGTCCGCCGCTTCGTCGAGGAGTGGAACCGCCAGGGCCCCGCCCACCACTGCGCCGTCGGTGTCGGCCATATCGCCTCCAAGCTCGAGAAGCTCGGCAGCCTGCTCGGTATGGACGTGGTCCGGATCTGCTGAGGAATCAAGACACTTCACGCTCAACCCGACAGTCCCGTGACGGCGACCCGCGGTGGATCGGCTCTTCCGTCCGAGCCGGAAGCGTCAGCGATGGTCATTCTTGAAATCCCTTCCGTCCGAGCCGGAAGCGTCAGCGACGGTCATTCTTGAAATCCCTTCCGTCCGAGCCGGAAGCGTCAGCGACGGTCATTCTTGAAATCACAACGTTTACGAAGTCTCGGCCTGCCTCGTCGTGATCGTTCTGACTCCCGCATGGGCTAGAGGAACCGTCGCTGACGCTTCCGGCTCGGACGGGATTGTCGCGATCCGCAATGGCGGACGTTGACAGCTTTTGCTCCGACGCAGACCCTTCGGGTGGCCGTGGTGGAACACCACGGGACCGCCTCGGCCCTGGTGAAGAGCCAGTCCACCCACTCGGCCTGCCCGCCTCCCGCTTGGCTCATCGTCACCCTCGAGTGCAAGAATGCCCTGGCTCAGGAGGCAGACATGGCGGGCGGGGCGTGCCTTCCTGTCCCCTCCCCCCCGTGTGGGGTAGGGGACCGGAATGGACCGCCTCACTCGTGGGTCAAGACTCGCCTGGTCAGGGGGAGAGCCGGATTTGACCGCGTCCCGAGGCCCGCGCGCCTCCGCCGGCTGAGCCTCGCCTCTGGCCCCGGCGAGGCGCCGCCCGGCGGGTCGCGCTCAGCCGCCGGCCCCGGCGTCGCGGCCGTCGACGAGCCCCCGCGCGGGGCTCTCGGGGGCGAGGCGGAGGTCCCCGCGGGCGCGGTCGACGAACCGGGGATCGTCGAACACGGAATGACGATCAAATCCGCGACCGCGGAGGAACGACTCGGCCTCGACGCGGCCGAGGGCCCGATCCTGCCAGAGCAGGACCGCCCCGCCGCCGACGTCGGCCGGCTGATGCCAGACGTTCGCGTCCATCGCCAGGGCCTTCGTCCAGTCGCGGCCGTGGAGCCGCAGCAGGCTGTCGCGGGCCCTCGAGAAGACGTTGCCCCGGATCACCACCCCCGACGCCCGCGCCGAGCTGTCGTAGAGCATCAGGTGACGGCCGTTGGGGTCAGGCCGCTGGCCGTGGGCCCAGCCGTAGCCGGCGTCGACGCAGGTGTTGAACTCGAAGCGGATGTCCTCCATCCGGCTGGCCTCGTCGCGGTCCCACAACTCGAACGAGTACTCACTATTCCATATCGTATTGAACCGATAGACGATGTTCTTCTGGACGTTCACGCCGGAGCCCTGGTTGGTGAGGGCGGCGTCGTAGACCTCGCCGATCCGGCACCGCTCGACCAGGCAGTCGCGGGCGTTCGCCCAGAACTCGACGGCGTTGCCGAAGCGGACGGGACGGCCGTCGGCGTCGGTGAACTGATGGCCGCCGCCGATGTAGGAGAAGTCGCAGCCGGCGACCGTGATCCCCTCCACGTCCGAGCCGCCGATCCCGTGCCCGGCGCCCTGGCGGAGGTCCAGGTCCTGATAGCGGACGAACCGCACGCCGGTCTCGTCGACGATCGGCCGATTCAGGGCCAGCTCGATCGACCGCGCGCGATCGGTGGGCGGCCCGTCGGAGCGGAGGAAGACGCGGAGGCCGGCCGGGTCGTAATAGTAGTCGTCGGCCGCCTTCAATTCATTCCGGCCCCATTTCTTGACGCCCGTCCGCCGCCCCCCGTCGAAGACCACGTTGCCGACGTCCACGGAGAGCGGCTGGGCCTGGTTGCACTCGACC
This sequence comes from Aquisphaera insulae, assembly GCF_011064615.1. GTDB lineage: Bacteria > Planctomycetota > Planctomycetia > Isosphaerales > Isosphaeraceae > Aquisphaera > Aquisphaera insulae. Next base: position 20,537 of record NZ_JAALJH010000118.1, read on the forward strand.
GGCTCCAGGCGGAGGCCGGCCAGCTCGAGCACGGTCCCGGCGGGCAGGGCCCCCCCAAGGAAGACGGTGAGCCGGGCGGCCGGGTCCGAGCCGTCGGCGTGGAACAGGACGGCCTGCTCGGACCACTCGGGCGCGATCTTCAGACGATCGCGGTCGCGATCGCGGGTACCGGGCCGCACGGTGGCGTACCCGGTCCACGGCGGCGACGCCCGCATCAGGGCGATCGCCGTCGGCACGACGGCCGTCGTGGCCCGGGCGCGGAAGACCAGGCGATAGTCGCCCCCGCGGCGCACGTCCAGCCCGGCGGTCGAGAGCTGGACGTGATGCGCGGCCGTCCCCGGCGCCTCGCCGCTCACCCGCAGCCCACGCCGATCGCCCCCCGGCCCGAGCCCGTCCACGACCTCGCAACGGGCCCTCGCCCCGCCCTCGACGTAGAGCGACCATGAGTCGCCGGTCAGGTCGCGGGCGACGGCGCCGGGCCGCGGGCGATAGGCGACCGGCCGGGTGGCCCAGATCCCCGCCCGGACCTCGACCCAGTCGTCCGGCCGGCTGCGATCGGCGGATCCGAGCAGGCGAGGCTTCGGCGCCCCGGCATCGCCATACGCCCCATACACGACCGGCCGGTCCTTCGCCCCGCCGTGCGGCCGGAGCGAGCCCCGGAAGGTGCTGCCGCGACGGAAGAGGACGCGGTCTCCGGGCCGGATCTCGGCGGCGGCATTGACCCTGTCGATGCTCCGCCAGGCTCGCCCCGGCGCCATGCCGTCCCGGCCGTCGTCGCCCCGGTCGCCATCGACGTAATACGTCCCGTCCGCCGCCCGTGCGCCCCCCGGCATCAGCCCCGCCGTCGCGGCCAGGACCAGGGCCAGGGCCGCGGCCACCGCCAGGGCCCGCGCCCGCCCAGACCAGAGGCCCATCGCATCTTCACGTGTCGCCGTGTCGTTCATCGCCCCACTCCTCCGGCCCGCGTCGGCCCGACCGCCCGCCCGCCCCTCACCTCAGCCTATCGCCAGCCCGATGCCGAGGAAAGGACCGGGGTCGGCCTCGCCCCTCGCCCCTTCCCGGCGAGCCCTACTCGCGCCGCGGCAGCCTGCGATAATCCGGCCCGCGGCCGATCGGGGTCTCCAGGTTGAGGGCCAGCAGGTCGATGAACGTCCGGATTTCCTTCCCTCCGGCCGTCGGCTCTTGGGTTCGCTCGCTTCGCTCGTGCGACCCCTCGTCGGCCCTGACCCGTTCCCGCATCTCCTCGGCCGTCTGGGAGATCGGCGCCTCCTCGGACGCGGGAGCCGGCTCCGGCCGCTTCCAATTCCGCACGTCCTCCGGCAGCGGCTCGTGGGCGTCCTCCGCGATCACGATCGGGGCGAGCTCCCAGCGGTCGGCCTCGACGGGCTCAGCCTCGATCTCACAGGTTTCCCCGTGACCCGGCTCCTCCTCACCCCGACGCGCGGCGTCGAACTCCCGTCCCTTCGTGGGGGAGGGCATCAGAGGGCTCGCCCCGCTTGAAACGCCCGGCACTCCGGGCTCGGGCTCGATCTCACGAGTCTCTCCGTGACCCGGCTCCTCCTCACCCAAAAGCGCGGCGTCGAACTCCCGTCCCCTCCCCCCTTCGTGGGGGAGGGTTAGGGAGAGGGGGCTATCGCTGATGACATGTGAACGAGCCTCAATACAATCAGGCTCACCGCGATATTCAGCCGTTCCCCCGGTCGACGGCTCGCTCCATCCGCCCCCTCTCCCTAACCCTCCCCCACGTGGGGGGGAGGGCATCAGAGGGCTCGCC